>CANQNK010000013.1 GCA_947625195.1 uncultured Clostridia bacterium
GCTTTGCCAAACTTCACAGGGGCGCTTGCTATGGCATTTTCCTTCATTCGTTCGCAGATGGACAGGGACAGAGCAGCATACGAGGAGAAATGCAGAAAAAACGCCGAAAACGGCGCGAAAGGCGGCAGACCGTCAAAAGCAGAAAATCCCTTCAAAGAATGAAAACCGAGCGGTTTTCAATAAACCGAGCGGTTTTTCAAAAAACCGAGCTTTACAGTTGGGTTATGAAAAAAGCCGATAAGATAAGAGAAGAAAAGAAGAGATAAGACAGGAAAAGAAAAGGCGCGGTTCTCTTTGCTTCTTTCTCTTGAAAAAACGAGCGGCAGCGCCGCAGAAACAGGAGGAAAATTCAATGAATGTTATTATCAACAAAACGCCGACAGCTGTTCTTTTTAGGGCATATTTGGAACAGCTGGCGAAGGAATACCACGAGCTGAACGAAGAGCTTGAAACGGCTTACAGGACAGCAAACAAACAGTACAAGGACGACAGCTTACGCGGTGTTTACACAGATAAACACCTACGGAGAAACCTTGATTTGGCGTTAGGAACTGCTACGGATAAGTTTTACAAAGCTTCAGAACAGTTGAACGCCAAAGCAAAAAGCTACATTTCCGAGCTGAAAAAGAAGATCATTCCCGCCTTGTCTGAAATGGAAAAGCCCTCCGATTATGCCGTTAGGGTGAACAATGCTTTGCAATTCGTACAGGTGGAGGGCGCGGAAATCGACGACGCAACAGCTTTTCAAATTCTTCACGACTTCGAGGGGGACGTTGAAACAATGCGGCGCTTTCGCAGCGTGATTGAACATCAGAAAGAGGAAAAGCTCTCCGACGCATACGGAAGAACAACATTTCCGCTCACTTTCGGGCGGTTGGAGAAATGCGAGAAGCTGGTCGAGGCTTTTGAAGAGTTGGAAGCAACCGTAGAACGCCTTTTCATTCGGAAAAAGGCAGAAACGGAAACGGAATACACGTCAACGGGCGTAAAGCTCTCCGTTCCTATGGACGGATATTCTCAGCTGATCGGGGAGGAAATCGCAGTTAAACAGGCTGAAACGCTTGAAAAGATGGTCGCAGAGCTACTCACTACTACAAATTGAGTACGGTGCGGAGGGCAACAGCTGTCACGTCTGAAGCGTTTGCTCAATGCTTCGTAGCGCATACCCCGCGCTGAAAAGTGCTCCGCCGGCGGGAGGTTCAGAAGGGCTTTTGTTCCTGTCGGCGGGGTATCTTCTTACTACTACAGGAGGTGAAACAATGGCAGCGGGTAAAAATAACCTGATCCCGATGAATGAACGAACAGAGGACGAACAAAGGGAGATTGCCCGTAAGGGCGGGATTGAAAGCGGCAAAGCGAGACGACGCAAGCGGACAATGAAGGAAGCCGCGCAGATCGTCTTAAATGCACCTGTGAGCGCCGAAAAAGCTGAGCTGTTAAAGAAGTACGGCATAGCCGAGCAGGACTGTACAAACCTTATGTTGATAATGGTAAAAGCTGTTCAAATGGCAACGGACGGGAATTTGAAAGCCGCCGAGTTCGTGCGCGATATTCTGGGCGAAAATCCGCAGTACAAAATTTACGAGAAGCGCCTTGAATACCTGATTGCCGAAAAAGAAGCGGTGCATACTCTGACGGATGAATGGGTCGCCGCTATACCTGAATTTACAGACAGAGAATAACAGCCCTTCAGCGCCGCAGATAACGCCGTAATGCTTCGGGTGTGTTTCTCTTCGGGGAAATCTGAAAGAACGCGTCACGGGGCTGTAATCGTCCACAAAAAGCAAGAGCGGAGGTCGTGCGCCTCCGCTCTCTTTGTCATCGGTTTTTCTTTCGTGCTTCGTCGTATTCGTCAACCAGCCGAACGAGCATAAGGGACAGGACGTTTATATCCTCCGACGCTGAGCTTGTGTCGTCCTCTATTAGTTTATCGAGGGCGTGAGCTGTGGCTCTGATCTTCAAGAAAAGGTCTTCGCATTCATTGTTAATCACGGTATTTTCCTCCTGTGTGTATTGTCTGCCGTCTGGCAGTAAAAACAGTATAGCAGAAGGAACGGGGCTTGTGTGATTTATTCCGAATTTAATAATTTATTTCTGAAAAGCGGAAAATTCTTACCAAGCAGTAAGCAAAAAAAGGACTTTCCGCAGATTGTCCGCAGACTGTCCACGGACAAAAGAAAGCGAAAACAAAGGTTTGCATTTTTGCGTCAAGTTTGCCATAATATATTCGCTATCAATTGTTCAGTTGTTTTGCCGTTTAGGCGGAGCAACAAAAACGGACGCTCCTATGCCGGAACGTCCATTTTTTGTCGGTATTATTTGAACCAGATCGTAACGGCAAAGCCGCCGTTAAAATAAAAAGGTTCGTGTAATACCCCGTTGGTGGAGGCGACGGGAGTCGAACCCGTGTCCGAAAACCTATCCCCGAGAATTTCTACGAGTGTAGTTTGTTATATTATCTCCCCCTGAAGCGGCAAACAAACACGCCGAATCAGGGGCAGCCTTTAAAATAGACTATTGCAGCAAAGGCGATCTGCAAGAGCCGTTCCTGCTGAATCGACGCCGAGGCTCAGAGCCGCAGGCAGCCCTGAGTCGGCGAGCAGCAATTAAGCAGCTGCTAATTGATAACTATTTTTGTCGTTTAGTTTAAAACGTGTGCGCTTTTAAGAGATCGCACAGCTCTACTCGCTTATCCCGTTTCAAAATCCCCGTCGAAGCCTTTACGCCCCCATTTAAAATTATAGGCTATTGATTTCTCACTTTAAATGCTCTGTCTATGTCACGCTGTGATGATTTTTTTGCCATATCATCGCGCTTATCAAATAGCTTTTTACCTCTGCAAACTCCCACGGAAACCTTTACCCTTGAGCCTTTAAAGTACAAAGCAAGCGGTATAAGAGTAAGTCCCTCCTGCTTTATCTGACCGAAAAGCTTCAGGATCTCTCGTTTGTGCATCAACAGCCTTCGCTCCCTTATAGGATCACGGTTGAATATGTTCCCCTTTTCATAAGGAGATATGTGCATCTGCTTTAAATATGCCTGACCGTTGTCTATTGAAATCCAGGCATCTTTCAGGTTTGCGCCTCCCTGTCTTATGCTCTTGACCTCAGTTCCGACAAGCTCAATACCGGCTTCGTATGTCTCCAGCACAAAATAGTCGTGCCTTGCTTTTCTGTTGTCTGCAACAGTCGCCGTACCTTTTTTTATCTGCGTCACTTCGGTCACCTCCCTGAGATTGCAGTATTACATTATATAACGACAAATAGATTTTGTCAAGCGAAAAATGAAAAAGCTTTTCACCTGTTATATACTTGTCTTTAAGATATACAGAATAAGAATTTTAGTTCTTATATTTATGAAATTATATTATTAACATAAATGAACGATGTAAACATTTTATGAATGTATTTCAGATATTTTATTTCTGTTTGCACATACGCGTGCAAATAAAGACTTAAAGCCCCCTATAAATGAGAGGCTTTTCTAGATGGCGCATTTGAAAAAAATCACCAAATGCGCTGATCAGCATATATTAAAGTACGCACCGTTTTGGTGCGCAGGACAAGCAAAAGGAGGAAAAATATGAGTTTATATGACAGCTTAGGAAAAAGAATGGGCGACTTTAGCAACGCCGCATACTCTTGGTCAGGCTTTTCAAGCGGCCCGTATCAGGGACAGTGCGTGACTTATATCCGTGGAAGAGCTAAGGAAAAGCTCGGCGTGGAATTTTTAGGCGGTTTTGACAGCGCAAAGCAGATTGTAGAGGTTGCAAAGCAGAGAGGCTACAAAACAGGCAGAGACGCTGCTGCAGACAGCTTTATTGTCTTCAACGACGGCAGATATCCCGGCGACGTATGGGGTCACGCTTATTTCTGTGAGGGAATTTCCGGCGACGACTACTTTTATACCGAGGCGAATTCAAACAACGACGCTAAGGTATCGGCAGACGACGGAATACTAAAAAAGGGCAGCTTAAAGGCGCTTTTGGCTGACAAGTCATTTTTGGGATTTGTTTATCTAAAGTCTCAGAATGCTACAAGCACTCAGGCCACAGCTAAAGAAACCGCTGTAAGTGGAAAAATTGAATTTAAAAAGGGTTTAAACTATACCCTCAGCGAAAATGTAAACGTTCGTTACGGCGCAGGAACCGGCTTTGCCAGAAAACTGAGAACTGAGCTTACTCCAGACGGAATGGCTCACGCTTTGCAGCAGCAATACGCCTGCCTTAAAGCGGGAACCGTTGTTACGGCTCAGGAAATCAAAAAAATTTCCGACAGAGAAATTTGGGCAAAAATTCCTAGCGGTTGGATCGCAATTATGTTTTCCGGAGAAATCTACGTTACAGTTAAGCGAAGCGTTACCGCCGACGTTTTAAACGTAAGAGAAAAGGCCTCTACAAGCGCTAAAATCACAGGTACTCTCAAACGCGGCCAAACTGTTACCGTGACGGCTGTAAGCTCTGAATGGGGAAAAATCTCCGGTGGCTGGATACACCTGGGATACACCGCACAAGCATAATTTGGCAAAATCGTACGGTTTTTGCCAAAATATGCGTATATTTTTACTGTTAAAGCAAAAATTTTCAGAATTATATTGCAAAAGCCAATAAATTGTGGTACAATAATTTCCTAGAGAATCTCAGCCCTCAGCCTTCTGGCATTAGGGCGGAAAGGAAATTTCCGGCGATGAAAAAGATGTTGGCGGTTATTGTATCAGTTATTATGGCAGTCTGTTTTTTTGCGGGATGCTCTGACAATGAAAATTCAAATTCTTCTGACAAAGACATTTCTTCTGAAAGCGAAACGCTGAGCACGACAACCGAAAAGGAAACCACGGCTACTGCTTCAAAAACGACTTCTTCCACCACCAGAAAGAAAACCTCAAGCACGCCTATTCCTACTCAGGCGACAAGAAAACCCGTTTATCAAAGCACGACAATAATCACTACCACAACTACTACAACTACGACCACCACTACTTTAGCCACGCAGCCTACCACGGAGCAGACGGAATTTACTATGACTCTTGGTTCATATTCGGTAAGCCTTAACGGAAATGATGTGACGCTTGGTATGGATATCTCAGATAAAATAGCACAGCTTGGAGAGCTTGAGGCAACCGTTTCTCACGACGGAGATATTTCGATTTATTCGTACAGCGACTGCAAAATTACCGCTCGTTCTGGATACGTTATTCAGATTACCGTTACAGGCGACAGCGTTTTAACCGAAACGGGACTTAAAATCGGGTCTTCAAGAGACGAGGTGGTTACAAAGTATCCGGGCGGGTCTTCTTCCGGAAGCTCTATTTACGTTACTAACGGTCAGAGTGCAATACGGTTTAATCTTACCGATAATAAGGTCAGCCTAATTACACTTTCAGTTTCGTAAAAGTAAAAAAATATTTTTGCCGTACGGTTCACCGCCGTGCGGCATTTTTTGTTTTTAAGACCTTGAAATTTTTATTTATTTATGTTATACTGTTTTAAAGTGTACATTATTTCAGATACAAATATCAACTGATTTCAGGAGGAATCAAAAATGCCCGGAAAAGAAAAGAAAACCTCGCCGTTCAAGGTGTTAGGAATACTATGCCTTATTATTTTAATTCTTACATCGGCTTGGGTAATAACCGTTAAGTTGGTTTTTAAAAATCAGAACGTTACTCCGTCTATCGACAAGACAAGCTTATACGTTATGAGAACCGCCGAGATGGAGGCTGGCAATGACACCGATATAAAGAAGGACACTCTTTTGTTTGTTAACAACACTACGCCTACTCAGGAGGATATCGGAAAAGTTCTTGTTATTGATAATGTATCCACTCGCGGCACCACCGCTATGAGGCTTAAGGGCATAATCACCGAACCCACTGTTATGTATCAGGTCGGCTACGATACAAGCAAAGATAAGACTTACGTTGTAAACTCCTCTCAGATAGTCGGAATTGCAACTAAAATGGACCATTTCCTCGGCTGGGCAATAGTGCAGTCCGGAACGGTTCACGGAATGCTTTTGCTCGTTTTGACTCCGCTTTTGCTGATGATAGTTTTCTTTGCTCTTCATTCGTGGTGGAAACAGAAAAACAACGCTAAAAAATATATGGGCCACCGTGAAAAGGTAAAAGAGCTTGAACGTCAGGTTGAGGCGATTGAAGCCGAAAAGACCGAGGTTGTTGAAAGGCTTATCAAGGAAAAGGAAGAGCTTATAGAGGCAAACGCCGTTGCAGAAGGTACCAAAGAAAACGCAGAGCTTACCCCCGTTGAGGAAATAGTTGAGATCAAAGAAGAGATCAAGCAATCTGCAAGCAACACCGCGATAGAAGAGCTTCTTCGTCTTTGCGAGGAAGAAAATCAGAAGCTTATGGCAAAGTTCGACAAATCAGGCGAAAAGGCGGACGAGCCGCAGGCATCTGAGGCTAAGGACGACCAAGTTGCAGAGGCTGTAAAAAAGGCAGTTTCTGAAGATGCTGAGCAATAAGAAATTACATAAAAAAACCTCAAAACCGCAGAAAATGACTTTCTGCGGTTTTTGTTTTTCTCATAAATTTTGAACTTTGTTTTAGAAAACACCCGGGTCCCTAAAACAAAGTTCAATTCAGCTATTATTTAATCAAACTTAAAATCCGGCCGATAAGATACTTTACATCGCCTCTTTAACTTCAATAAAGGCTTTCAGTATTTTCACCGTGCCATCAACTCCCAGCTTGCTTGAGTTTATACACAGGTCGTAATTCTTCGCCTCTCCCCA
This sequence comes from uncultured Clostridia bacterium, assembly GCA_947625195.1. Lineage (GTDB taxonomy): Bacteria > Bacillota > Clostridia > Oscillospirales > Ruminococcaceae > UMGS1601. The sequence goes on from CANQNK010000013.1 coordinate 6,750, forward strand.
TCTCATATCTGAGTAATAATTATAGTAGTTTGATCTGTTTTTATCTGTCTTTTTTATAAAGTCAAGCACCTTGTCCTTTTCTATGTCATAGCGCTCAAGAATACGCTTTTTCTTGCTTACAAGATCGGCATTTATAAAGAAGTTCAAAACGTTTTTGTCCTCCTTTAAAACGTAGTCAGCACATCTTCCCACAATAACGCACGGCCCCTCCTCGGCAATAGTCCTTATGGTGTCAAACTGAGCTATGAACAGTTTGTGGTTAAGCGGCATATCGGCTCTTATTTTACCCTGACCGTTTGTGGGAAATGTTCCCATTACAAGAGAGTACAGCAGACTGTTGCTGTGGGACTCGTCGTTTCTGTAAAAGAGGTCTTCGCAAATGCCGCTGTCTTTTGATGCGCGCGACAAAATCTCCTTATCGTAAAAGGGAATACCAAGCTCTGCGGCAAGCTTTTGCCCTATTTCTTTTCCGCCGCTTCCGAATTCACGGCTGATTGTAATAATTGATTTCATAATTTTTCGTGCCCGCCGAAAGGCAAAGCACTCCTCCTTTCAAAAATTTAAACTATACTCATAGTATGGCTTTAATGTCTTTGTAGAATAAGTATACCATAATTGTTTTGTATTTAATATATGTTTTTTAGATAATTTTAAGACTGAATATTTGTGCAAATTAAACTAAACAGCTACATTTTAAGAATAATTCCCGCAAATTTGAGGACAATACAGAAAAGGCATGATCTGCCTATAGCATTGAAAGGAAGAAAAGCTATGAACATATCAAAAAAAGAATACGATAAAATGGTCAAGAAAGCCTCTCCCGGCACGAAAAGCTATCTTACGATACCAAAGGCATTCGTTATCGGCGGACTCATCTGCGTTTTGGGGGAAGCGCTTTTGAACCTGTGGCAGTATCTTGACTTCAGCGAAAAAAACGCGGGTATATTAACATCTATTTGTCTTGTGTTCTTATCTGCTTTGTTTACGGGACTGAGACTTTATCCTAAAATCGCTAAGCATGGCGGAGCGGGAACTTTGGTTCCCATAACAGGGTTTGCAAACTCTGTTGTCTCCCCCGCTATTGAGTTCAAGACCGAAGGATACATTTTAGGACTGGGCGCAAAGGTATTTATAATTGCAGGGCCCGTAATTCTTTACGGAACGGTAGCAGCAGTGCTATATGGGCTTATATACTGGATTCTGACAAGCCTGTTCTGATTTGCTAAGCTCTGACAAAAGTATATGCAAACGACCGTTATACTCTTTGCCCGATTGTAAAAATCAAATCATTTGAAAAAGTTATATCTGCTATTTTAGAGACAAAAATATTATATTTATAAAAGCCGACCTGTCTTTTGAACTGCCCCAGATTGTGCAGTAACCGATAGGCCGGCTTTTTTAATTTTACAGAAAATAGCAGGTTTTATATACTTAAATACAGCCGACTCTAATTACACCGAAGTTATAAGCTTCATAAATTGTTTGTTTTTTTCAAGGCACAAAAACATCATTGTTCCTAGAATACTTACGCATACAAGCTCTCCCGCTGCGACCTCAAGAACAGAGATAATAAGCGGCAGATCAAGCACTATGTATAATTCCAGTCCGACCAAAACAGCGTTTGCAATAACCGGACACACAGATGCCGCTATCATACTGATTATGTGAGCTTTGTATTTGCTCATTCCCGATCTTTCAAAAGACCTCGGCATAAATTGCGAACAAGCGACTATTCCCAAAACAGCTATAAGCGTTGCGAGCGTTCCTACAAACATATCAATAACCCCAACGGTTGAAACTATGTTTGCTATAAAGCAGCCTATAACCATTGAAACGCAGTATGCCTTTTTGTAAAAGCACAACAGAACCAACGCCTCTGAAATCCTGAATTGTATGTTAGCGTATGCAAGACCTCCAAGCGCGAGCGTAACCGCAATGTAAACTGCCGCTACCGCTGCCAGTATAGCCAGTCTCTTGACCGTAAGTGAATACCCTGAGAACTTAAATTCAGACATAAAAAAATCTCCTTGTTTTTATTATTGAGTGGTACCTGGGCTACACTCTGTTTAATTGTAAAATGGTAAGTGTCTAAGCCTGCCGGCGACACCTACCACAATATTTAAGCGGCAGATTGTCTTTGCCGCTTATATTGTGATCTGATTCTTTTTATTATTACAATGCTTGACTTTTTAAAAAGCCATGAAAATACCTAAGACTTGCTTTATCAGGCTTTTCCGATAGAGCCGAAAAGCTCCATCTTTTCCTTGACCGTTTGCTTGATAGCCTCAAATCCGGGAGCCAAAAGCTTTCTAGGATCAAAGCCCTTGCCCTCAAGGTCCTTGCCTGCCTCGATATACTTTCTGGTTGCTTCAGCAAAAGAAAGCTGACACTCAGTATTAACGTTTATCTTTGCAACTCCTAATGAAATTGCCTTCTTTATCATATCCTCCGGAATTCCCGTACCGCCGTGCAGTACAAGCGGCATATCTCCTACCTTTTCCTTAACCGCAGCGAGCGTTTCAAAAGAAAGTCCCGGCCAGTTCTCGGGGTATTTTCCGTGAATGTTTCCTATTCCGGCAGCAAGCATAGTAACTCCTAAGTCTGCGATAGCCTTGCACTCGTCGGGGTCCGCGCATTCTCCCATACCTACAACGCCGTCCTCTTCTCCGCCAATAGAGCCAACTTCAGCCTCCAAGGAAAGGCCAAGCTCGTTACAAGTTTTTACAAGCTCCGTAGTTTTAGCTACATTCTCCTCTATAGGATAATGAGAGCCGTCAAACATAATTGACGAAAATCCCGCTTCAATACAAGCCTTTGCACCGTCGTAAGAACCGTGATCGAGGTGAAGCGCAACCGGAACTGTTATTTTAAGCTCCTCTAGCATACCGTTTACCATACCTACAACCGTTTTATATCCGCACATATACTTGCCCGCCCCCTCGGAAACTCCGAGTATAACGGGAGAATTAAGCTCCTGAGCGGTAAGCAGAATAGCCTTTGTCCACTCCAAATTGTTGATGTTAAACTGTCCGACAGCGTATTTGCCGTCTCTTGCCTTGTTAAGCATGTCCTTTGCTGAAACTAGCATAAGTATATACCTCCAATAAATATTTCTTATTTGCACATATCTATTATATACTATTTTTTAATCAATTGCAATATTTTCCATAAAACTTTACTTGATATAATTCGGCGAATACCCCTCAAAAGAGATGTTGCGCTGCTTGCAATACTCCTGTGCTTCAGAGCCGTTTATTCCCTCAATTGTTATATTCTCTGTTTTGCCGAAGCACCAACCGCCGATGTCGGCAGCGCTTTCAGGTATGTAAACATTTTTTAGCTCAGAGCAGTTAAAAAAGCACATATTACCGATAACCCTGACTCCTTCAGGGATTCTGACAGTGTAAACGGTATCATTTGACATAAACGCAAAGCGTGCTATTTCACGAACCTTGAGTTCGTCTATCTCTCCAGGAATATTAACTTCTCTGAGGTCACCGTGATATCCGGTCACGGTTATAAACCTTTCGCCGTCCGCTTCGTTTATCTCATAGTCGAAATAGTCCTCAGAAATCGGAGTTGCCTGAACGGGACCATAGGTGTAGCTTATGCTCTCAAGCGCCGCGTCAAGAACGTATTTTGCTATTAAAACAACGGTGGCGGCGGCAATAATAATTATGACCCAGCTCCAAAACGAGCTTACCTTTCTTGTAAGAATATTATTCTTAACAGGCTCAATTTCAAACCTTTGTGCCATCCGCCGCTTACCCCCATTGATTTCGGTTTATGCTAAAACATCAGTCTCCAAAAGCGATTCCTATATCCTTTGCAGTTTTAACAAGCTGACCGTCTGCCGGAACAAATTTTGTCTTTCCGGCAATATCCTCAAGCTTATTTTCCTTTACAACAGTATCTACCATGGCTACTGTATACCCGTACTTTTCCTTAGCTATAAGCTGTGCTGCCCGAACTCCGAACTTGGTGGCGAGAACCCTGTCATAAGCCGAAGGACTTCCTCCTCTTAGCATATGCCCCGGAACGCACACTCTTGCTTCCATACCGGTTTTAGCCTCTATCTGCTTAGCAATTCTCAAAGTTGCGGTAGTAATACCCTCTTCGGCTCTTTTCCTTGCCCTTTCACGCTTTTTCATAGCCGCCTCATCGGTATCGTAAGCGCCCTCTGCAACAGCGATTATAGAAAAGGCTTTTTTCTCACTGTTTCTTCTTTCAACGGCTTCACACAGCTTGTTTATATCGTACGGAATTTCAGGAATCACGATTATATCCGCTCCTCCCGCTATTCCGGAATAAAGCGTAAGCCAGCCCGCCTTATTACCCATTATCTCCACCACCAGGCATCTTCCGTGAGAGGTTGCCGTTGTGTGAAGCCTGTCGATCACCTCAGTAGCAATATCAACAGACGTATGAAAGCCAAACGTAACGTCTGTGCCGTAAATGTCGTTATCAATAGTTTTGGGAAGTCCGATAACATTAAGCCCCTCGCTTGCTAAAAGGTTAGAGGTCTTGTGTGTGCCGTTTCCCCCAAGTGTAAGAAGGCAGTCAAGCCTTTGCTTTTTATAGGTTTCCTTCATCGCCTTGACCTTGTCGATGTTGTCTTCTCCTATCACCTGCATCATTTTATACGGCGTTCTCTTTGTTCCGAAAATAGTTCCTCCGCGCGTGAGTATTCCCGAAAAATCAGAAGGCTTCATTTCAGCACATTCGTTGTTAATAAGTCCCGAATACCCGTTTAGCACTCCTACTATCTCAACATCCTGCGTGCCGAATTTTTCATAACAGGCCTTTGCAACACCTCTTATGGTAGCGTTAAGTCCCGGACAATCTCCGCCGCTTGTAAGAATTCCGATTCTTCTCTTCATAAAAAAGCCTCCCGATCTATTATATAACAGCGTATTCCACATAAAAAATTTTACCATATCGCTTAATAAAATACAAGCCTTTTTATGCAAAAAAACGCATATGCCGAATATACTTTGTTAAGGAGTGGTGACAATGCTTTTTCTCAAAGCTTTTTTAAAACACAAAACCGTTATCGCAATAGCGGCAGTATCGGTTCTTATAGTAGTATACGCAATAAAAATAGGAGTTGCAGCTTTTGAACGAAGTTCAAAGGAAAGCCTTTCGATAATTTTATATCACAGCGTCTCAGAAGACGAGGCTGAGCACGGAGAATACTCGGTCTCTCCAAAGGAGCTTGAGGAGGATTTGAAATATCTAAAGGAAAACGAGTATACCTGCATAACCTCAAAAGAGCTGATCGATTACGTTTACACAGGGGCGGATTTTCCCGAAAAGGCTGTTATGCTGACCTTTGACGATGGGTGTCTTGACAATATGACTTATGCTTTTCCCCTGCTTGAAAAATACGGAATGAAAGCGGTGTTTTCTATTGTCGGAGAGTTCTGTGACAGAGAGCAAACAAAGAAAAACCGAGACAACTCCTCATACTTAAGCTGGGAGGAGGTAAAAAAGCTTTATCAAAGCGGGTTTGTGGATATTGCCTGCCATTCAAATAATCTTCACACTCTTAACGGCAGACTGGGAGCAACAATAAACGCAGACGAAAGCTACACCGATTACAGAAGCGTATTTTTGTCGGATACGAATAAATTTCTTACATCCGCGAAAGAGAAAGCGCAGATTGTTCCCAGTATTTACACATACCCATACGGCCTTATCAGTGAGGAAAGCAAAAACCTGATAAGAACCTGTGGCTTTAAAATATCGCTTGGATGTGAGGAAAGAACAAATCAAATTTCCCGCGAAGAAAGCTCTTTATGGTGTCTTGGGCGCTTCAACCGCCAAAGCGGCGTCAGCACCGAGGATTTTATGAAAAAAGTATTCTGATAAAAAGCTAAGCGGCAAATTATTACGGCCTTACGTAAAAACAGACTGAATAAAAATCTGCATAACACTTTCCAAAATAAAAGAAACGGTGCGGATTAAAAAATCCACACCCGAAAAAAGTAGAACATATTTAGAAACTCAAATAAGAGCAAGGCGCATTTTTTCAAGAAGCTTTTTTTCCTTTCTCGATACCTGCACCTGAGTAAGGTTTAATAGCTTCGCTGTTTTTACCTGAGTTAAGTTTTTGTAATATCTTAAATAAATGAGCTTTTTTTCCTCCGGCTCAAGCTTTCTAATAATGTGCCTGAGCGATAATATGTCAGTTATTTTCTCGTCCTGAGCCGAAACGGGAATCATAAGCTCCTTAGAATCATCATCTGCCGGAGTAAGACTTATCGGCGGAAGCGCCACATTTATCGCCTCGCAGATCCGCTCAGGCGTCTCATTTGTAAACGAGCATATTTCCTCTATATCAGGCTCTCTCGCAAGGCGGGCGAGATAATCCTCCCGGATCCTGGTAATTTTCAAAGACAGCTCCTTTAAGCTGCGCGAAACTTTAATGGCTCCGCCGTCTCTGAAAAGGCGTTTTATCTCGCCTAAAATCACGGGAACAGCATAGGTAGAAAACTTCACTTCAAAGCCGGGATCGAAGTGTTCCTTTGCCTTTAAAAGTCCCAGACACCCTGCGGAGTACAGCTCCTCGTATTCTATTCCTCGGTTTTTAAACCTGTTTGCACAAAGGTGCACCAATCCAAGATGCTCAGAAACGTCAATTTTGTTTTTCTGTTTTGTAACCGTCAATTCCGACAATCCTCTTTATCATGATCACCGTCGTGCCCTTATTGACCTCGCTTTTTACTAAAAGCTTGTCCATAAAGCTTTCCATTACGGCAAAGCCAAGACCGGCACGCTCCTCCTCGGGCGCAGTGGTAAAAAGCGGCTCCATAGCCTTTTTAACGTCTGCAATGCCGCAGCCTCTGTCCCGTATTTTTATGTAAAGTGATCTGTCGTCATATGTTCTTAACAGCATATCTATGTATCCCACGGTTGACCTGTAACCGTGAACTATTGCATTTGTTACCGCCTCTGAAACGGCGGTTTTGATATCCCCCAGCTCGTCCACCCTGGGCCGAAGGGACAGAGCAAAGCCGCACACCAGAGTCCTTGAAAAGCTCTCGTTTTCCGAAGCGCTCAAAAAGCGTACCTTTACTTCATTTTGCACCTTCTTCAAGCGTCTCAACCTCCTCGCTTATCATATCGGCGTTCACGATCTTTGCCAGCCTGTTCACTCCTGAAAGAAGCATAACACGCTTTATGTGATTCGGGGGATTTTGAATATAAACCCTGCCGCCTATCTCGTTCATCTTCTTATATCTTCCCATAACAAGACCAATACCGGAGCTGTCCATAAAGGTAACGGCAGAAAAGTCTATAAACAAAGCCTTTGGCTTATAAAGGGTTATGTTCAAGTCGATATCCGTTCTTAAAAAGACTGACGAATGGTGATCAATCTCTCCGTCTAAGAAGGCATAAAGCTTGGTTTTATCCTTGTTAAGTTTTATATCAAGCGCCATTTAGTTCAACTCCTTGACTGTATCATAACACGCAGAAAATAAAAAACAGGTCGAAATAAATCGCCTGTTTTATTATTTTTATGTTTTTCTCCGAATATACTTCAATAAAAAAACTCCCTCGGAATACCGAAAGGAGTTTTCGTTGTATGATCGTTTATAAAAAAGCTTTGTTTGGCACATTGCTTTTTTAGTGAATCAACTTTTACCACAAAAAGCTTACGCCGTTTGAATGAGCGTTTATCTTTCCGAAGTCAGCCGTAGTTACCTTGCCGTCTCCAGTCACCTCAGCAACCGCAAAGTCGTAGTCGATAAGCAGTACAACTTCTCTTGCATGAGCATTAGCCTGTGCTGCATCGGCGGTAGTTATTTCGCCGTCTCCGTTGACATCTCCTACAAGATGTATCTCTGCGTCCATGGATTCATCCTTATCAACCAAGTTTATCTCGTAGAGTCTGCTTACAAAGTTTTTCTTTGAAAATTCAACTATATAAGCACCTGCCTCAAGCTTTGCACTATAGGTCATATCACCAGCCGCAGTACCTGTGTAAACAGGCTCTGTCTCGCCTTCCTTTGTAATCGTTACGGTTACCGGAGTATCATCTCCTCCGGGGGCGTTTATCGTACCGCTCAATGTCATTGTATCCGGCTCCGTAGGAGGTGGGGTCGGTATAATTCCGGTTGCAGGCAAAACCTCATCATAGGTGTCGCCGCATACCGAGCATGTATAGCGTCTGTATCCGTCCTCGGTCTCCGTTGGATCAACTCTATCCGACAGAGCGTATTTATGACCTGCAACCAGCACCCTGTTATATTCTGCCTTATCGTCATCACAAACGTAAACCTCATATCCGTCCACTGTGCAGGTTGCCTCTTTTTTATCGCTTATTTTAAAGTTGTGAACGTGACCTTCAGTAACCATTATTGAATAGTAGGTAATCTTAATGTCACAATCATTAGATACATAGTAAAGATTTAATGCGTTGCCGCCGTTCGCCCTTGAACCGGAGTAGGTTGCCAGAACTCCCTGAGCCTCAATCACAGCGGTATACTCACCTGTTGCCTCGTCATAGGTACAGTCGCTTATCGTGACAAAGTTGTCATCCCAACCGCTCCAGGTTTCGTCGTCATAAGGCTTGATGTTAAACATTTTTTCGCTGTCAGAAACCTCTCTGTCAACTGTAAATTTAAGGGTAATCTTATTAACTTTGCCTATGTCCGCCGTATCAGAAGCTACGCTCTTGATATACAAGTCAGCCTGCGTGTTCTCTTTTGAGCTTTCAAAATCATCATTTTCTGAAATAATTACGATTTCCTCAGAATAGCTTGCAGATTTTTCAAGAGCTGTGTACGCTTTAACAAGCTTATCGTAAGCAGCGGTGTACTCGCTGTCTGTACCGCTGTTTTTAAGAAGATTCTGTGCCTCTGTCAAAGCCGACTTTAAAGATGCCCATGTTTCGGTAGTATAGTTTTCTTCCAAAAGCTCGGAAACCATATCAACTGTTCTCTGCAAATTGTCCTTAGCTGAGGAGAACACGCTTACTATAGCCTCTACTATCTCCGGCATTACTACGGTTTTTGTGTTTCTGTTAAACAGTCCGAAGCTGTTTGAAACCGCTCCGTTATCCCAGTAAACGGGAACGCATCCGTACTGCTTTGCATACTCACAAAGCGTCTTGTCATAATATGCCCTGAACTTTGTGTTTTCAGTGTCATTCGAAGATTTGTTGATACATCCGTATTCACCTATTATAACGGGATAGCCTGCTTTTACAAACTTATCATATACCTTTTTAAATTGTCCAGCCATGTAAGTTTCGTCAGCATCCCATGGCGCCCTCTTCGATGGATCAGAATCTTTTCCCCACTGAGAATAGCTTGTACTTGTGCCGCCTCCGCAGAAGTCCCAGGGAGCATAATAGTGAACGGAAACCATAATTCTGTTTTTGGTGATTGAAGAATCTCTATGTGTGTCAGTAGGTAAAGCAAAGCCATAATTTCCTACCGTATAATCAATATCTGTGTTCCACCCCGGGATAAGCAGCCAGCGCTTTGCGTTATTAGAGCCTGTCTGACGAACGGTATCAACGAAAATCTGGTTATATGCGTTAATGTTTTCGTAGTACGCTTTAACGGGATTATGATATTCTCCGTCAAACTCCTCATTCATAGACTCAAAAATAAGATGCTCATCATAGTCCTTAAACTTATTTGCGATCTGCTTCCAGCAAGCCTCATATTTTTCCTTTATTGCCGGCTGCTCATTGTCGGGAGCATTGCACAAAAGCCAACCGCCACCAACGGTGTTATAACCGTCTCCGTGCATATTGATAATTACATACATATCCAGATCGTATGCGTAATCAACGACCTCTTTTATTCTGGCAAGCCAGCTCTCATCGATCTTATAGCCTGAGGCCTTGTCGCCTATGTAGCCAAGATAAGAAATCGGTACTCTTACCGTATTAAAGCCCGCGTCTTTAACAGCCTGAATAAGATCCTTTGTTATTACCGGATTGCCCCAAGCGGTCTCATTGGGTGTACCGTTTGATGCCGCCTCGAGCTGATTTCCAACGTTCCAGCCCGCACCCATAGCGGCTACAATACTGTCTTGGTCCATATCAGTAAAAGTATCCGCCGCCGTTGCAACAGAATTATCTGTAAATGAATATGACGTAAATAGTGCCGTCACAGCCAATGCAGCAGCAGATAAGCTACTGATTATTTTTTTGAACTTCATAATCTTCCTCCTTAACATACAAAGATATAATTAAATAATACCACTATTTCTTATTTTTTTCTATTGACTATTTTAACAATGTTTATATGCACGCTTTATGCAAAAGAAACAAAAACCAGAACAGAGTATTTCAATTACCGACATATCCGCCGTCTGAAACCGACAGCGGATTAACGTAAACTCATTCTATTCAACCGAATTTTTTGCGATAACTTCGGCAACAAGCTGCGGTGGAAGCTGCTCGTACCTTGCCATTTCAAGATCAAAGGAGCCTCTGCCCTGGGTGGTCTGACGAAGATACAGAGTAAAATCAGACATCTCCGCTATAGGAACATCCGCGATAATATCCGTCATACCCTTCTTGTCCGAAGGATTCATACCGAGCACGCGGCCTCTTCTTTTATTGAGTTCTCCCATAACGTCACCGGTGTTGTCGTCGGGAACGGTTACGGTAAGCGAACCTATGGGCTCTAAAAGCACCGGGTCAGCCTGACGAAGCCCTTCCTTGTAGGCGATAGCGGCGGCGGTTTTAAACGCCATTTCCGAAGAGTCCACAGGGTGGTAAGAGCCGTCCACAAGAATAGCTTTAAGTCCTACAACAGGGAATCCCGCAAGAACTCCTTTTTTAACACTTTCCTGAAGCCCTTTTTCAACAGCCGGGAAGAAGTTTTTAGGAACCGCTCCGCCGAACACCTTTTCCTCAAAAATAAGCTCGTCAGAAACGCACGGTTCAAATTCGATCCAAACATCGCCGTACTGACCGTGACCGCCCGACTGCTTTTTGTGTCTGCCCTGAACCTTGACCTTTTTGCGTATGGTTTCCTTATACGGAACCTTTGGAACTGTAATATCAACATCTATGCCGAAATCCCTGTTAAGCCTTCCTATTGTAGTGTCAAGATGAAGTCCACCGAGAGAGCTTAAAATCATCTCCTTTGTAGATTCGTCCTGAGCATAGCTTATCGTCAGGTCTTCAGACAAAAGCTTTGATACTGCGGCGGAAATCTTGCTTTCATCGCCGCCCTTTGATTTTATCGCCATTTTGTGGCAAGGCTTTGGAAATGCTATTTTCTCAAGCTTGACCACGCGTGAAGGATCGCATATGGTGTCATTGGTCTGGCAGCTCATCTTAGCGGCAACCGCTATATCACCGCAGCCGACCTCGGAAATCTCCTCGGTCTTCTTGCCGTTTAAAATCATCAGCTTTCCTACCTTTTCACGCTCACCGGACTCAGCATTTACAACCTCCTTGCCGGTAGAGAGCTTTCCGCTGAACACCTTTATATAAGACATTTTTCCCACAAAAGGATCTGCTACGGTTTTGAAAACAAACGCAGAAAGCGGAGCGTTTTCATCACACTCTATCTCGACCATATCGCCTTCAGCGCTCTCGCCTATCTTTTTCTCCTTCTCGCTCGGCGCGGGAAGAAGCAACGATATCTCCTTCAACAGCATATCAACACCCGCGAGCGTAGTCGACGAAACGCAGGTTACGGGAGTTATGATTCCCTCGTTCATTCCCTTGTGTATTCCGTCGATAAGCTCCTTCTGAGTAAACGGTTCGCCTGAAAAGAACTTTTCAAAAAGCGCCTCGTCAGTTTCGGCAACGGCCTCAGAAACCGCCTCGATAAGTCCGTCTATTCTGTACCCCATCTTTTCGGATACCTCGGCAGTAGGCATATCGGTTTCAACGGCGTTTCCGTTTTCATCGTACTTATACGCCTTCATTTCAATTAGATTAACGTATGAAACTATTTTTCTGTCCGCGATTACCGGAACTACAACAGGGCATACGGTAGGCCCGAACTCTGCCTTGAGCTGAGTCAACACATTGTTGAAGTTTGCATTTTCATCGTCAAGCTTTGTAACGACAAACATTCTCGGTTTGCCCGTTTCAACTGCATAGTCGTAAGCCTTATGAGTACCTACCTTTACTCCTGACTTTCCCGAAACGGTGATGATAACCGAACCGCTTGCAAAAATACCCTCCATCATCTCCCCTGCAAAGTCAAAAAGTCCTGGCGTATCGAGAATATTAACCTTGAAGCCGTCCTTTTCAAAGCAGGATAGAGATGTATACACCGAGCATTTTCTCTTGATCTCCTCCGGCATATAGTCGGAAACAGTGTTGCCGTCTGATACCTTTCCCAAGCGGTCAGACACTCCGGATTTATATAGCAAAGCCTCTGTAAGCGAAGTCTTTCCGGATCCCGCATGGCCGGCAATCGCTATATTCTTGATTTTTGTGCTGTCATATGCTTTCATTTTTTCTGCTCCTATCTGAATTATTAGTTATCGCCAATATTTAAAAGCGTTTAGTTAATTATATACTATTTTAACAAAAATTGCAATACCCCGAGTCTAATTTTTTTATAAAATGCCTAATACCATCTTTTGCGTACACAAAGAAATAAATCCGATTAAATTTATCACGTATGTCTTTACTTTTGCGCTTTTATGTGTTAAAATGAAAAAGCAATAAACAGTATATTAACGAGGTGATAATAATATGCCTATTACAGATCTGCTCAGACAAAATGCAAAAAACTACCCAGGCGACATTTGTCTTGTCGAGATAAATCCGTCAATAAGAGAAAACAAGCGCAGGACCTGGAGAGAGTTTGACCTTATAGAGCCCGCTGCTCAGGATTACTACCGCAGGGAAATTACATGGGCGGTATTTGATGAAAAGGCAAACCGCTTTGCAAACCTTCTTATATCGCGTGGTATCAAAAAAGGAGACAAGGTAGGTATACTTCTTATGAACTGCCTTGAGTGGCTTCCAATTTATTTCGGTGCTCTGAAAGCGGGAGCTATTGCGGTGCCGCTTAATTTCAGATACACCGCAGATGAAATAAAATACTGCGTTGATCTTGCGGACGTTGACGTTTTGGTTTTCGGCCCGGAATTTATCGGAAGGGTTGAAGAAATTGCTGACCTTATCGTCAGAGTGAAGTATCTGTTTTATGTCGGGGAAAGCTGTCCCGGCTTTGCCGAACATTATGACAGTCTGGCTGCGAACTGTCACAGCTCAGACCCCGATATTGAGCTTACCGACAGCGACAACGCGGCCATTTATTTTTCTTCAGGAACTACCGGATTTCCAAAGGCGATACTGCATAATCACGAGAGCCTTATGCACTCCTGCCGGGTTGAGCAAAAGCATCACTCACAGACAAAGGACGATGTGTTTCTTTGCATTCCTCCTCTGTATCACACGGGAGCTAAAATGCACTGGTTCGGAAGTCTGCTGTCGGCCTCAAAGGCGGTGCTTTTAAAGGGTGTCAAGCCGGAATTTATCATACAGGCGGTACATCAGGAGAAATGCACGATAGTGTGGCTTTTAGTGCCGTGGGCGCAGGACATTTTAGATGCTGTTGAACGCGGCGACATCGATCTTAATAAATACGACCTGTCAAGCTGGAGGCTTATGCACATAGGCGCTCAGCCCGTTCCGCCGAGCCTTATAAAGCGCTGGAAAGAGGTCTTTCCGAATCATCAATATGATACAAACTACGGACTTTCGGAATCAATAGGCCCGGGCTGCGTTCACCTAGGAGTTGAAAACATTCACAAGGTAGGCGCAATCGGAAAGGCGGGCTTTGGTTGGGATGTAAAAATAGTCGATGAGAACGGCGATCTCGTTAAGCCCGGCAGAGTAGGCGAGCTTTGCGTTAAAGGCCCGGGTGTTATGACCTGCTACTACAAAGACGAGAACGCAACCGCAGAGGTTTTAAAGGACGGCTGGCTTTTTACGGGAGATATGGCGGAAGAGGACAGCGACGGCTTTATCTACCTCGTTGACCGCAAAAAGGACGTTATAATCAGCGGAGGCGAAAACCTTTATCCGGTTCAGATAGAAGACTTCTTAAGAAGTCACGAAAGCATAAAGGACGTTGCGGTAATAGGACTTCCCGACAAGCGTTTGGGTGAGATTGCGGCGGCTATAATCGAGGTAAAGGAAGGTCACAGCCTTACCGAGGACGACATAACCGCATTCTGCATAGGACTTCCCAGATACAAACGACCGCACAAGATAATCTTTGCGCCAGTTCCGAGAAATGCCACCGGCAAAATAGAAAAACCAAAGCTGAGAAGCATTTACTGCGGCGAAAGCGTTGTTGCAAAGCAAAACGAAATTGAGGTATGACAATAAGAAAACTTCCGCTTGCATCAAGCCTTACATAAAAAGACACAGACGATAATCCATCGCCTGTGTCTTTTTTGTTTTGCAACTACTTCTTTTTTATCTTCTTTGAAAAATCTATTTCTACGTCTGATATATCTTTCTGGTTTTTGCCGCCGGACCTACCTTTGGCATCCTGCTCCTTTTTCTCTTCCGGAGAAAGTATAATATCATAAATCACCTTTCCAGATTTTGCACGGCGGCGATTGTAAATTATCAATGCAATAAACGCCGCAAGGCTGACAATGCTTATCACAATACCCGCCGTAAAGCCTTCAGGAGAGTATTTAAGCTCTATCTCATACTCGCCCTCGTCAAGTCGGATTCCCAGCATACTTCCCGCGTGTGTCTTAACGCCGTTTTCATTATACGTATTGTTGCACACCGCTGCAGCATCCTGCTTTTCACCGTTTACATAAACGCTCCAGCCCTTTTCATACGGAATTGATGTGTACATAATTCCGCCGTGATTTACCTTGATGTTTCCCTTTATTTCCGTGTCGCTAACGCTTGTCACGTCAAGCGTTCCGTTTGATCTCAGCTTTTCTAAGCCCTCGTCAAACGCCTCGTCGTCAAGGCGGTAAACACAGCTTGTAAAAGTGTTTTTTCCCTCAGGCTTACTCTTTGTAGTTCCCGTTATCGTAACCGTCTCGCCCGCTTTAAGATATCCTATCTGACAGGCGTAAGGCATTGTAGACTTAAGAGCCAGCGTCTGAATGGGATTCTGAGAATTAGTTGTTGTAATGCTTATGCTGTCTATCTGGTCAAACTTAAAGCAGCCATAATACCAGCCGTCCTTTCCAACCGTGTATTTTAACGACAATGTTCCATTTGCTCCCGTGTTTGAACCATCGGGCTCATATGTGTGGGTGCCCGTGTTCTTTTCCTCACTTGTTACGGCAAGGTTTGCGCAGCCATCAGTTGAGGTTAGAGGTACATAATAGAAAATATATTTGTCAATCCCCGTCATTGCTTTAAACAACTGGTTCTGATAGTAAAACGGGATTGTTGATATAATATCCATATTTTCTATGTCGTCCTCGCACATAAATCCAAGCGGCAGATAAGCCTCGTTTTCGTAAAGCTTTACACTGCCCTCGGTATCAATAAGCTTATTGTATTTAGTATCGGCAGGAAGCTCTCCCGATACCCACATTGTATACTTTATATTCAGGACTGCATTTATAAACGGCGTTGTTCTTGTATAATAATACCTGTTGCCGGCTCTTGAAGCCAAAAGTCCTAAGTTTTTGATATACTGCGTCGTTTCGCTGTTTACCATAGATGAGAATATCGACACTCCCCTATACTGGAACAAAGCGGGATTGTTTATCGTACGAGGATTTCCCTCATCCTGAAATAGAGTTTCCATACGGTAAAAGCTGTCATCTGACGAACCGTATTCATCAACAAGCTTATCAATATCGTCTCTGGATGAAAAATAGGATTCATACGATGACGAGCCTACTGCCTGCGTTGCTTCCTTTACGTTTGCGTTTAGCTCAAAAACCATCGGAAACAGCAATATAAACGCTATTGCCTTGGTGTTTAAAAATCGAAATGCTACAAGAGCAAGGCAAACCAAATATCCAAGCCCGAGGAACAAATTGCCTTTAAAGGTCGAATCTGAAACTCCCGCTAGCTTTGCTATATATAGCAAAATCACTAAAACAACAGCTCCGCCTATAATCGACATCCAGTGCGACCTGTCAAGCTTGGTAAATGCTCTGTATCCTATGGCAAGCACCGCAAAGGCAAACAGGAATGAAAACCTTGCCGGTATCTGATTCGGGAAGTGAAATCCGTGCCAAATGTAATCAAGTATATTGTAGTTACAGCTCAAAATCAGAAATCCGACCACTACTATATATACGATCTTTTCACGCATTGATATCCTGTTGCACATAATCAGAACACCAAGCAATAAAATTGCAAGCAGTCCGCAGTACAGATTTATCTGATTTACCCTTGCGGGAGACGCTTCATCTGAACCGGCCAAATCAGAAAATGCAAGAACATTCGACAAAAGCTCGGCAACGGTTTTATAAAATTTTGTTGTCTGAGGAAAGGTTGAACCTGCCGAATAGGTTTTTGCCAGAGAAAAAATCATAGGCAATTCCAAAACAGCCGTAATTCCCAGCGAAATTACCGTATAAAGCGCAATCTGTCCCAACCTTTTAAAAAACTGTTTAACTGAAGGCCTGAGTATAACATTCACTGCAAAGAACATTATCGCTACAAATACGCAAACCATATACCCGATGTAGTAATTCGAGAAAAACGCAATGGCAAGAGCTATAACATATGTCTTGTATCTTCCCTCACGCACAAGCGCATAGGTTCCCAAAAACACCAGCGGCGCAATGACAACGGTATCCAGCCACATAATGTTCCAATAAAATACCATAAGATATCCGCACAGCGCGTACGGGATCGAAAACAACACTATCGAAAAATCGTTTCTCTTAAACGTGCCTCTTAAAAACAGCGACATAAACAGTCCCGCGCAGCCGACCTTTATACATACGAACAGAGCCAGAACATCCCTTAAATATTCCGTCGGGATAAACAGGGTAATGAAATTTAATGGGCTTGCGGTGTAATACGACATTACCGAAAGAAAATTCGTTCCCAGTCCGCTTCTCAGGGTATATAAAAGCGATCCGCCCGACTGTATCTTATCCTGCATTTCCTGCAAAAACGGAAAATACTGATGCCATCCGTCTGAAACCAGAAACTGCTGATCTCCGTCTGACGTAAATCCGTGAATGTTAAGAGAAGCAAATGCCATTGCCATCAAAACAAACGGTATGATAAAAGAAAGCAAAACGAAAAAATAATTAGCAGCTATTTTTACGCCCTTTTTCTGAAGTATTTTTTTAGCACGCTCAGGCATTTTCAAAGCCGCCGCGCCGTCCTCGTGGCGGGATAAAAATCCTGCCTTTTTGGTGCTTGCCTTATCCAAGCTCTCATCACCTTTCAAATTTTATTTGTGTTGCCAAAGTTCTTACCCCCCTGCCGCACTGGAAAATACTTTGGCATTAAATTCTTAAAATACATATATCAGTATATCACATTGCTTGTAAAAAGTAAATATGTTTTTAGTGAATATACCCGCGCGGTTGTGAATAAGCTTTAAAAAGGACAAAGCTAAAACGTTATATGGAGGAATTAAAATGCTGGAGATTTTAAACAGAGAAGTGAGACCGACTCAGGACTATCCCGGGCTTTCAGAGGAGGAGGCGAAAATCAGACAAAAGGAAGGCAAAAACACTCTTGAGACCAAAAAGAAAAACTCCGCTTTAAAAATATTTTCAAACCAGTTTCGAGATGTACTGGTTCTGATTTTGCTAGGAGCTACGCTTATATCTATAACCATTGGCGAAATTTACGACGCTTTGACAATCATAATAATTATTATGCTAAATGCTGCTCTCGGCTTTATACAGGAGTATCGCACCGAACGAACGCTTGAAGCTCTAAGCAAAATGACCTCGCCTAAAGCAAAGATCTTCAGAGACGGCGTTCTAAAAACACTTCCCGCAGAGGATATAGTAAAGGGAGACGTTTTTAAAATAGAAGAGGGAGATAAAATTCCCGCAGACGCGGTGATACTGTCTCAAAACTCCCTTTTCTGTGACGAGTCTGTTCTGACGGGAGAATCCTCATCCGTATTAAAAAGCGAGTATGAAAACGAACAGGACACAGACAGACTTAATCTTCCGTATATGGTGTATATGGGCTGCGTTGTTACCAGAGGAAATGCCATATGCAAAACCACCGCTATTGGCAAAGCCACACAGACCGGACGCTTGAGCAAAATGATAGAAAACATCTCAAACGAAAGAACTCCTCTGCAAAAGCGTTTGGGCGACCTTGGAAAAAAGCTTGCTGTTATATGCCTTATTGCCTGTATATTGGTTGCAGCCGCAGGAATCATTAGAGGCGAAAATGTTTTTGATATGCTTATGACAGGTCTTACCGTAGCCATTGCGGCGATACCGGAGGGACTTCCCGCAACGGTAACAATCGCACTGGCGCTTGCAGTACGCAGAATACTAAAAAAGGGCGCTGTGGTAAACAAACTTCACTCTGTTGAAACTCTGGGATCTGCAACGGTAATATGTACCGACAAGACAGGAACATTAACACAAAACAAAATGACCGTAACTAAGGTAATTACATACAAAAACAGCTTTTCGGTTTCAGGCTCCGGCTACTCTCAGGCAGGCGAGATAACGCTGAACAAATCTCCTGTTAGCCTTGACGGACACAAAGATCTGTCAGAGCTTATCACCTGTGCCTGCGTTTGCAACAACGCCGCTATCGCCCGCACCGCAGTTTCAAAGGAGCGAAACCGCGCGAAATCCGAAAGAGAGTGGACAGCAGTAGGCGACAGTGCGGAAGCCGCTTTGCTGATAATGGCTGCAAAGGCGGGAGTGATCCAGCAGGAGCTGGGCTTTGAGAGGACAAACGAAATCCCCTTTGAGGCAAAGACACGGATGATGACCGTTTTTGCAAGCGACAAAAGCGGACAATACGCCTTCACAAAGGGTTCGGCAGAGGTTGTTATCGCACTTTGTACAAAGGCTCTTGACGGCGAAAACGAAATAGTTCTTGACAACCGTATGAAAAGAGAGCTTATCAAAAAAGCCGACGCTCTTTCAGCAGAGGGGCTCAGAGTGCTGGCGTTTTCAAAGGCATTTGGCAAAGACATAGTTTTCCTGGGACTTGTAGGAATGCTTGATAATCTTCATGAAAATATACCCTCCGCCGTTGCTATGTGCAAACGCGGCGGCATACGGGTTTTGATGCTGACGGGAGATCATCTTTTGACTGCTCGCGCCATTGCAAAAAAAGCCGGAATACTCACATCTTCTGACGGCGCCGTTACGGGCGAGGAAATAGATAAACTTTCCGACGAGGAGCTTTGTGACATCGTTTTGGAGAAAACCGTTTTTGCACGAGTTACTCCGGAACACAAGCTGAGAATTGTAAGAGCTCTTAAAAGTCTGGGAGAAAATGTCGCTATGACCGGCGACGGCGTAAACGATGCTCCTGCGGTAAAAGAAGCGACAATAGGGATAGCCATGGGCAAAAACGGCACGGACGTTACAAAAGAAGCCGCAGACCTTATTCTTCTTGACGACAACTTTGAAACCATTGTGGACGCAGTTAAGGAGGGCAGAGGTATTTACTCAAACATACGCAAGTTTGTTAGGTACCTTATCTCCTGCAACGTGGGAGAGATAATCACGATGCTGTTCGGCATACTCATAGGACTTCCACCGGCACTTCTGCCTACGCAGATACTTCTTGTAAATCTCGTCACGGACGGCCTTCCCGCAATAGCTCTGGGGCTTGAACCTACCGAGGACGACGTTATGAAAAGTCCCCCCAAAAACGACAGGAACTTTTTCGCAGGAGGTCTGCTTTCAAAAATCATCTTCAGGGGTATTTTTATCGGTTTGTGCACAATAGGCGCGTTTGTTTCTGTTTTGAAGATATCCTCAAGTCTTGATACCGCAAGAACCGCCGCTTTGATAACACTGGTGCTTACTCAGCTTATCCACTCGTTTGAGTGCAAGGCCGAAAAAGGCTCTGTATTAAATTCCCGACTTTTAAACAACCCGTTTCTCATAGCAGCAAATATAATCTCTTTCGCAGCTCTTATCTTCTGTGTAACATATCCTCCGCTTGCGGTTATATTCAGCGCCTGTGCATTAAACGCATCCCAGGTAATTATCTGCATTATCTTTTCGTTTGCTCCGGCGTTCATCTCGACCGCTGTTGATAAGATAACTTAAGTATGAAAAAACCATCTGCATATAAAATGCGGATGGTTTTTCATTCCCCCATAGCCTGTGTCAGCTAAAAGACTAGCATTAAAACTACTTATACATATACTTTTTGTTGAAGTCCGCTATCGGAATAGCTTTATCAAACAGCCAGCCCTGAGCCATATCAAAGCCGCAGGACTTAAAAAACTCCGCCTGCTCAATATTCTCAACGCCCTCAAACAAAACGTCCTTTCCGGTGGTTTCAATAAGCTTACAGAGCTGCTTTACATACTCCTTATCCTTATGAGATCTTAGCACCTGATCGACAAATGTTTTATCAACCTTTACTATGTCAATGGGAGCATCTCTTAAAAAGCTCAGAGATGAGTATCCCGTTCCGAAGTCATCCATATCAATTCTGAATCCAAAATCGGCAAACGCTTTCATATTGTTTATTACCGTTTCGGGATCCTTTGCTATAATGCTTTCGGTTATCTCAATTTCAACGTACTTGGGATCGACTTCGTACTCGGTAGTCATTTCCTCTACCCTGGTCACAAAGTTTTTGTAGTTATTGTGCACTCTTGAAAAGTTTACCGATATGGGCAACGGCTCTATTCCGTCGTTCTGCCACTGCTTTATAAGAGCCAGTACCTGTCTGAATATCTCAAAGTCAAGGTCTATTATATACCCCGCCTTTTCAAGCATAGGCACGAAAAGGTACGGCTGCTTGTAGCTGCCGTCTGCGTTTCTCCAGCGTGCAAGCGCTTCCGCCCCGATTATTTCCATTCTTCTAAACGAAAACTTCGGCTGCAAAAACGCCTCAATCTCTCCGTCCTCGATAGCCTGATGTATTTTAGTCCGTACCTCCTGCTCGGCAAGGCGCTGAGCCTTTATCTTATCATCAAACACGCAGAGCCACTGCTGACGGTTCCCCTTAATGCTTCTTCTTGCGATATTGGCGTTGTCAATCGCCACACGAACGCTTGTGTCCTCCGGCTCAAAGAAGTATATTCCCGCCGTCAGATTTATGTCATTTATCGGGTATTTTCTGGTGTGCAGAATTGAGAACAGTCGGCCTAGCTTATTCACCTTTTGTACTACCGAATCCTCGCTTGAGCTTTCAATTGCCGCTACGAAAAAGTCAGAATGAATCCTGGACGCAGCTACAACGCTTTCGTTGTTCTTTATAAGCCTTGCTGTATCGCGTAAAATCTGGTTTCCGGCCGCAAAGCCGAAGTTTTCATTTATATACGCAAAGTTGTTTATGTCAAAATATATCACTGCAAGCACACGGCTTTTGTCTCTTATTCCCAGATATGCCGTGACCGCAGACTTAAATCTGTTGAAATTTATAAGTCCCGTCAAATTGTCGATAGACGCCGCCCTGTTTACTGTTATGCGGTCGTCTGCCTCAAAGCCTGTGCCAAGCTTTGAAATTTTGCCCACAACACTTCTTGTTTCTCCGACGTTTTTTGAAACGGCGTAAAACTCTGCATGGTACATATTGTATTCTTTTTGATCAAAGCTTGCTCTGAAATCCAAGGTATCAGACGAAACCTCTGCATCAGTGCAGAAGTGCTTCATAACCTCAAAGAAATGCTTTCTATAATCCTCGAGTATATAAAGCTTTTTAAACGAACCGACACGCTCCTCCGACATATATTTTTCAGAACAGAAAATAAACCCGTCGTTGTCAAAATCAGTTGAATCAAATTTAAAAAACGTAATGGCGTCTGACAAATATTGCCCGTCTTCCTTTTCAGGCGGCGCTGCTTCACCGTCATAGAAATCAGAAACATCTATTATCGTGGTCATCGCCACGTTCTTATCCTCCGATAAAAGCTTGGTAATGCCGATTGCAGCGACATTTCTGCCGTCCGGCCGTCTCAGGCGGTGAAGATAACATATTCCGCCTGACGTACTGTTTTCTCTCATACGTTTTTTGTAAATGTCTTTAAGATCATATCTCTCTGAGTTGTCCAGAATGTCTTTTAAATACAGATTGTCAGTGTCGGTCTTTTCCGGATCGATCCCTGAAATGGTCAGAAAGTCGTCATTGAATTTAATAACTTTGCCCGTTTTTACATCAACATATATTTCGGCGCACGGAATTCCGAACATTATTTTATGATTTGCATTTGGCATACGACTTCCCTCCCCTCTGAAAAACTGCAAAATTTCAGCACTTATCTGTCAGTGGCTAAAATTACCCTTATACTGATTTTACCACAATTTTTCAAAATAGTCAACAAAAACATATCGCGTAATCTTGAACTTTTTGTTAATTACATCAAAACTGTATATTGTATTTACAGAATAATTATCGCGAAATTTGACCCATATATTGTTATTTCGACATCGGCTATGCTCATTTTGCCATAAGTTCAGAATAATATTTGGAATTTACTGACTGTTTTATCCTCACAGTTGCCGACTATTTATTTTGGATTTTTATTACTGTCAGCTCTTCGTTTTTGCCAAAGCGTTTATATGCAGGTATAACACAACAATTTATCCGATATCATTGAAGTCCGCTTATTTTAAGATAAAGGTCTGCAAGATAGTCGCCGAAAAAGATAGCTGCGGCGATTCCAAGCGACAGCCACGGCCCAAATGCAAAAGCACTGTTTCCGGACTTATATTTTGTAATAAGCCCCGCCGCAGAGCCTGTGATAAGTCCGATAAACGCGGCGATAATAACCGCCTTTACGCCCAAGAATGCGCCGCCTGCAAACATCAGCGCAACATCTCCAAAACCGAGTGCTTTTCCCCTGGATACAAGGAAAATCAGTAAAAATGGAACGCTTATAACAAGCGCTCCGATAAGCGCGCTTTGCCACGTATACACATTGACGGGTGTAATAACACTTGTAAGTGCAAGCACAAGCTTTGCCGCCGCCATTAAGATTATCACAAAAACGACCGGCATATTTATAAGCTGTGTGTCAAGATCCATAAAGAACACTATTATCAGGCACGAAAGCACAACGCACACCATCGCCGATTCCAAAGTCACCTCTGTCAATCCGAACCAATAAAATGTAAACACATATAAAAGCGCGTTCAACAGCTCGACCACCATATACCTCGGCGAGATTTTTGCTCCGCAGCTGCGGCATCTTCCCCTTAAAATTATGTAACTTACGATAGGTATAAGATCGTATTTTTTTATCTTCGCCTTACAGCTCATACAATGAGAACCGCCCGCAGCTATTGACTCTCCGGTAGGAAGCCTTAATATGCAAACATTTAAAAAGCTTCCGATAATCGCTCCGAAAATAAAAATTATCGCATAGATCAAAAAGTATGACAGGTAAATCATTGTACTCCTCCTTAAAGTAATTTTTATTTTATTGTATTATATTATCGAATAGAAGTCAACAAACTGCTATTGACTTCTCACCGATATAGTAGTAAAATTATACTGTAAATTAAAACTAAGGAGAGGTAAATTATGGCTAAAAATTTTATAGTTGAAACTTCTGCAAGGCATATTCACGTTACTCAAGAGCACCTTGAAATACTTTTCGGAAAGGGCGCAACGCTCACAAAGAAAAAGGATCTTTCTCAGCCGGGACAGTTTGCTTGTGAAGAGAGAGTCACCATTGTCGGCCCTAAAAAGGAGCTTAAGGGCGTTTCTATCTTAGGACCTGTAAGGCCTGCCACACAGGTCGAGCTTTCTGCAACCGACGCGAGAAGCATCGGGGTTGATGCTCCTATACGTGAGTCGGGCGACATCAAGGGAAGCGGCGCCTGCAAGGTTATAGGCCCTGAGGGCGAGATAGAGATTTCAGAGGGTGTTATCGTTGCAAAAAGACATATTCACCTTACGCCTGCCGATGCCGAGGAACTGGGCGTAAAGGATAAGGACATAGTTTGCGTTAAAATCAAAAGTCCGGAGAGAAAAGCTATATTGGGAGATGTCGTTTGCAGAGTATCTGACAAGTTTTCAAAGGCTATGCACATAGACACTGACGAGTCAAACGCTGTCGGCGCTTCAAGAGATCAGATGGGAGAGATCGTTGACGTTTGTCCGATGAAATGCGATTAGTCCGAACACGTACTTACATAAAACAAAAAGCTGTACATTCGACCATTGAATGTACAGCTTTTTATTTTTGATTTTTCTTTTCTATCTCTTTTATAACCTCACTTGGCGATATATTCATAGCGTTGCAAAGTTTGAAAAATGTTTCAAGCGTAGGTTTCCTTTCTCCGCGCTCAATCATACTTAAATGAGTTCTTCCTATAGCGGCAAGCCCACTTACTATTTCTTGAGATAAGCCCTTTGATTTTCTGAAATCCGAAATAATCTTCCCAACCAATTTAGAATCAAGCACTCTCTCACCGCCCTCTATAAGATAGGTATATTATATAACACTTAAAAGAAAATTATGTATACATATGTTGACATATGTATACATTTGTGCTATAATGCAATATATCCTCTAAAGAATGATAAATAGAAAAAAAGTATAAAATCATTAAATAAGGAGTGTTTATAGTGAATTTGAATTATTATAAATTATATAATAATGAGAATCCTGATGATTTACTTACCGCAATTAGAGAAAACCAAAGAGAAACATTACGTCAAGGTATATTTTTTTTAATAATAATCACTATAGTTTTAATAGTGTTTTGGTATAAAAAACTAAAAAAATACCAAAATCGATACTACTATACCCATGAAGATAACAAAAAACCTAAAATGGTTTATTCTTCTGCTGTGTTATTATTACTTTCCGGCGTATCTCTATGGTCATATATGATATACGCAAGCGATGATAATCACTCTTTTTACTTAACACTTGCTATTGTAATATTAAATATTGCGTCTTTATTCACTGCGTTGGCGAGAAACAAAACAACACCAATTATCATAAATACGTTAAGTGCTATATTTGCTATATCGCTTATTGCTTCTAGCGAAGAATTTCCAGTTGGAGTTTTCTTTTTTGTATTATTTACTATTGCTGCAACTATAGTAATATACTTATCTGATAAAGATTTTTCCTTTATCAATAATTTTCAAGGATCATCAAACAACTCACGAAAAGACAATATACATGATTTAGATATATTAAAGAAATACAAAGAGTTACTAGATATTGGTGCAATTTCAGAGGATGAGTATAATGAAAGAAAAGAAGAATTATTAAGTAA
The DNA here is from genome assembly GCA_947625195.1 of uncultured Clostridia bacterium. Lineage (GTDB taxonomy): Bacteria > Bacillota > Clostridia > Oscillospirales > Ruminococcaceae > UMGS1601. The sequence goes on from CANQNK010000013.1 coordinate 32,064, forward strand.
CTCAAAAAAACAAGTTTTTCAACAAGCGAAAGATAACAAATCATATTTTAATGATATTAAAATTACGAATGACTCCTCAAATAAGTGGATTTGTACTAAATGCGGAACAACAAATCTATCAAATCAAAAATTTTGTAAAGATTGCGGAGAATATAAGCCTAACTAAAGATAAAATATAAAACAAAAACAGCGAACAGCCCGTTAAAAGCTGTTCGCTGTTTTACTGTGTGTTATTTAAACATATCCTTGAGCTTTGAGAAAAACGTCTCCCTGTTCTGATAATTTTTGTCGCTTAATGCCTTGTCAAACTCTCTTAATCTGTTTTCCTGTTCCTTAGTTAAGTTTTTGGGGATCTCAACTATAACTCTTACATAGTGGTCTCCGAAATCCGTGCGATTGAGTTTTTTGATGCCCTTACCCTTAAGTCTGAAAACCGTATGAGTCTGAGTCCCCGCAGGAAGAGTGTATTTTACCTTTCCGTCTATTGTGGGAACTGTTATCTCCGCTCCGAGAGTGGCCTGTGCATAGGTTATCGGAACTTCAGTCCATATGTCATAGCCGTCGCGCTCGAACATCTTGTCGGTCTTTACGTAAACGGTTACGTTTAAGTCTCCGTTGGCTCCGCCGTTTACTCCGCAGTCACCCGCTCCGGCAACTCGTAAAGTCTGTCCGTTGTTTATTCCGGCGGGTATGTCTATCTCTCTTGTAACCGCTTTTCTAACGCTGCCCCTTCCCGAACAGGCAGGACAAGGTTTTTCGATAATTTTACCCTTTCCGCCGCAGCGTGAGCAGACCTGCTCGCTTGTAATTGCTCCGAACGGCGTTCTCTGCTGAACCTGTATTCTGCCCGTTCCGTGACATTCGGTACAGGTCTTTACAGACGAGCCCTTTTCACTTCCCGAACCGCCGCATTCGGGACACTTTTCCAAACGGTTTATTCTTATGCTTATCCTTTTGCCCTTGCAGGCCTCCATAAACTCTATGGTTACGCTTGCGGAAATATCCTGACCTCTCCTTGGGGCATTAGGGTTAGCTCTTCTTGAGGAACCCCCGAAGCCGCCGAAAAAGCCTTCAAATATATCGCTTATATCCGAAAATCCTCCGAAGCCTCCAAATCCGCCTGCTCCTGCGCCCGCACCGAAGTTGGGATCAACGCCTGCGTGGCCGAACTGGTCGTACCTTGACTTTTTATCCGGATCGGAAAGCACCTCGTAAGCCTCGTTCACCTCTTTAAACTTTTCTTCGCAGTCCTTGTCCCCGGGGTGAAGATCGGGGTGATACTGCTTGGCAAGCTTTCTAAACGCTTTTTTTATCTCGTCCTCGCTAGCGCCCTTGGTAACCCCCAAGACCTCATAATAATCTCGTTTTTGTTGTGCCATATGTTTTCTCCATTACGATAAAAAAATCCTGTAAACCGCCAAAATGTCATCCGCCGAAAATGGCGGACAACATTTTCTGCAAGTATGTTTAGTTTTCAGCATCAGTAAAATCAGCGTCGATAACGTCGTCTCCCTTTGCGTTGTCTGAAGATGCATTTACGTCCGGACCCGCGCCCTGCTGTGCCTGAGCCTGCTGTGCCGCAGCGCTGTATACCTTCTGAGCAACGCCCTGAAATTCCGTTTCAAGCTCCTTTTGCTTTGCCTTTATAGCCTCAATGTCAGTGCCCTTTAGCGCTTCCTTCAAGGCGTCAACCTTAGCCTGAACAGAAGCCTTCTCGTTAGCGTCAACCTTGTCGCCGAACTCGCCCAGCGCCTTTTCGATCTGGAATACCATCTGATCTGCGCCGTTGCGTGTGTCTACCTCTTCCTTTTTCTTCTTATCCTCAGCCGCAAACGCTTCAGCCTCCTTAACGGCCTTATCTATGTCCTCCTTGGACATATTTGTAGACGCCGTTATGCTGATATCCTGCTCTTTCCCTGTTCCCAGGTCTTTCGCCGAAACATGAACGATTCCGTTAGCGTCGATATCAAAGGTAACCTCAATCTGAGGCACACCTCTAGGAGCCGGTGCGATTCCGTCAAGACGGAACATTCCAAGCTGCTTGTTGTCCTTTGCAAATTCTCTTTCACCCTGAAGGATGTTGATGTCAACCGCCGACTGGTTATCGGCAGCGGTTGAGAAAATTTGTGATTTTTTTGTAGGAATGGTCGTGTTTCTCTCGATGATCTTGGTGCATACGCCGCCCATTGTCTCAAGTCCGAGTGAAAGCGGAGTTACATCTAACAGCAAGAGTCCGTCCTTTACGTCTCCTGCTAAGATTCCGCCCTGAATAGCGGCTCCCATAGCTACACACTCGTCCGGGTTGATTCCCTTGAACGGGTCCTTTCCGATAAGCTTTTTAACCGCTTCCTGAACAGCGGGAATTCTCGATGAACCGCCGACCATTAAAACCTTGCTCAGGTCAGAGGTAGCAAGTCCTGAGTCGGAAAGAGCCTGCTTAACCGGCCCCATAGTAGCCTCTACCAGGTCTGCCGTAAGCTCGTTGAACTTAGCCTGAGAAAGTGTGAGATCCATATGCTTCGGCCCTGTTGCGTCAGCCGTGATAAACGGAAGGCTTATGCTTGTTGTTGCGGTTGAAGAAAGCTCAATCTTTGCTTTTTCCGCCGCCTCCTTAAGCCTCTGCATAGCCATCTTGTCAGACGAAAGGTCTATTCCCTCAGAAGACTTAAACTGAGCTACCATCCAGTCTATTATTCTCTGGTCAAAGTCGTCTCCGCCAAGACGGTTGTTTCCGGCTGTTGCCAAAACCTCAGTAACTCCGTCGCCCATTTCGATTATGGATACGTCGAAAGTTCCTCCGCCAAGGTCGTAAACCATGACCTTCTGATCCTCTTCCTTGTCGATTCCGTATGAAAGTGCCGCTGCCGTAGGCTCGTTTATGATTCTCTTTACGTTAAGTCCAGCTATCTGTCCGGCGTCTTTAGTGGCCTGACGCTGTGCGTCGGTAAAATATGCAGGTACTGTTATAACAGCCTCTGTTACCTTTTCACCCAGATAGCTTTCTGCATCAGACTTAAGCTTTTGAAGCACCATTGCGGAAATCTCCTGCGGAGTATATTCCTTTCCGCCCATCTTAGCCTTATAGTCGCTTCCCATATGTCTCTTAATTGAGATGACGGTGTTATCAAAGTTTGTTACCGCCTGCCTCTTTGCAACCTGACCTATGAGTCTGTCTCCTGTCTTTGAAACTCCTACCACAGAAGGAGTAGTTCTTGCTCCCTCGCTGTTGGGGATAACTACCGCTTCGCCGCCCTCCATAACGGCAACGCAAGAGTTTGTTGTTCCCAAGTCAATTCCTATAATCTTTGCCATAATAAATCAATCCTTTCCACATTAAATAATCAAATAAGCTGACTTCCTGCAAAATTAAGGATTTGCAACCACTACCATCGCATACCTTAAAACCTTGTCGCCTATGCGGTATCCCTTCTGGAATACCTGTGCGACCTCATTATCTCCTAGATTTTCGTCCTCAATCTGATTTACGGCGTTAGCCACGTTTGGATCAAACTTTTCACCAAGGGGATTTATCTCTTCGATTCCGAGGCTCTTCAAAACCTCCTTAAGCTGCTTCATTATCATTTCTATTCCGGTCTTGTAGGTCTCATCCTGAGTCGAAGCCGAAAGCGCCCTTTCAAAGTTATCTACCACCGGCAAAAGCTGCGTAATGGCGTCAGCCTTTGAGGTAGATATCAGATCAAGCCGTTCTTTGGCAGTGCGCTTTCTGAAGTTGTCATACTCGGCTACTACCCTCAGGTATTTGTCCTTTTGCTCATCAAGCTCGGCTCTCAGCTTATCCTCCTCGCTGAGTTTATCTTCCTCAGCTTTCTTGTCCTCAGGCTCTTTTTCTTCCGGGACTTTTTCTGTTTCATCCTTTGTTTCTTCCTCATTTCCCTCAAAAGCTTCCTTTACTTCCTCCTCGGGTTCCTTTTTGTTTTCCTCCACCTGATCACTCCCTTTCATTATGTCGTCAGTCAAGCTCTTTAGTCTTCCTCCTCTTCAAGCAAGTCTGTAATTTTATTTGTAAAGTATTCAAGATACGGGATAAACTTTGCATAGTCAAGCCGCATTGGACCGATCAATCCCAGCGTACCGGCCGGCTTTCCCTTTCTCCGGTACTGCGATGATATGAACGACGAGTTGTTTATTACAAAGCCCTCGTCCTCGCTTGAGAACATAACGTGCAGCCCCGAAAACGTTTCTTCAACAAGCTTGGTGATTTCCGATTTGTCGTTAATAAAACGGATTATCTCGTTCTGGTCGAAATCCCGGCAGCTTAGCAGATTTGTCGCACCGCTTAACGATACCCGTTTTTGCGTGAATTCCTGAGACATTTTACATATCTCCGCGAACAGCGGCGAAAGCGTCATCATATAAGTTCCGAGCGCAGTCTGAAGCCGCTCTAACAGCTCATCTGATAACTCCTCAACCGCAAGCCCCTCAACGTTTTCTCTGATAAAGTTTGAGAAAAAGTCCAACTGCTCATTTGTGAGGTCAAACTGCAATCTGCACACCTTGTTTTTTATCGCGCCGCTTGAGGTTATCAGAAGCAGCACATACATACGCTTTCCGGTGGGTATTACCTCAACCTTTGAAATGACCGAAAACTTCGGGGTTTCACTGGCAACCACCGTCGCGCATTTTGTAAGCTCTGCAAGAGCTGTCGACGCAGACTGTACGATTATATCCTCGGAAAGCTCACCTGTCGGGAACATAGAATCAATCAGGCTTTTTTCCTCGTCCGACAGCGGATTGGTCTTCATAAGCGTATCGACGTAAAGCCTGTACCCTTTATAGGTCGGTATTCTTCCGGCAGATGTGTGAGGCTGTTCCAGATACCCCTGCTTTTCAAGCTCCGCCATTTCATTTCTTATCGTTGCCGAAGAAGCGTTGATGTGTTTTACTATCGCCTTTGAGCCGACCGGCTCTCCCGTGACGATGTACTCGTCAACTACCGCCGAAAGGATTTTTAGCTTTCTCGCGTCCACATCATTACCTCCCTTAGCACTTTAACACTTCCCGTGTTAGCACTCATACGCCTTGAGTGCTAATTATTATTATACCCACTTTTTTGCATTTGTCAATACTTTTTTAAAAATTTTTTCTAAAACATAGTTATCGCGTTTACCACATTATTTAATATGCCCTTATCCTTATTAAAAACACAACCGGCGAAGTTTGTTTTTTACTTCACCGGTTTTATTGATACATTGTTAATATATCCGTTCGCTCTAAAAGATAATCTGTGCTTACTTTGTGAAAATCTGCTATCTTTATCAGCATTTCCAACGGAATGGTGCTGTCTGCATTTTCATAACGAGAATATGTTCTCTGTGTGGTTTGCAAAATTTCTGCCATTTGCGCCTGAGTCAGGTCCTTATCTTCACGAAGGTTGCGTATTCTGGCAAACTTTCTCATAACACACCTCCAAAGAACAATCTATAAATTATTATACTTAGTCGCAATTTGTCTATTGACTTTTAGTCAAAAAACGACTATAATATATTATAGTCAAAAATTGACTAAATTTTCACGGTGGAGTCGGACTTATAAATAAGATTGCAAAAAGCGTACAACAATTCTAATCTTCTTGATTTGAATCTATTTTTACCTCCGCCCCGCAGAGAGAAATCTCTGCGGGGCTTTTAATTACATATTTAATATAATAAATTATGCCAAACAGCCGGCATCAACCTTTGAAACAAACTCAAAATCGACTTTTCCGCTGCTTACGTTTGCATTTAATATCTTAACTATGACACGCTCTCCTACCGAATATTTTTCTCCCGTCAGATTATTTTTCAACGTCATAAGGTCGTTTACATAATACTGGCCATTCGGGAGCGTTTCAATTCTCACAAGGCCCTCGCAGGTGTCGTCGAGCATTACGAAAAAGCCGAAATCCATTACAGAGCAGATGATTCCCGAAACCTCTTCTCCGATTTTCCCAAAAAGGTACTCCGCCTTGTAGCAGTCGTCGCAGCTGCGCTCAAGGCTCATGGCGTTTACCTCCGCCTCGCTTGAGCGCTCAGACGCGGCATGTGCAAATCTTGAATATCTTCGCTTCAACTCGCCCTTATCGGTTCCGGACAGAAAATCGCTCATGATCCTGTGAATCGCCAAATCAGGATAACGTCTTATCGGGGAAGTAAAGTGAGCGTAGTCTTTAAGAACAAGCCCGAAATGCCCCAGCGGCTCGTCGCTGTATCTCGCTTTTGCCATGCTTCTGAGCACAAGAGAGTTTATCACCACGGACGATTCCTTTCCTTTTGCATACTCCAAAATACCGCTGAGCGCCTTCGGAGAAACGCCCTTTTCAAAGCTGTGTGGAACACCCAGAACCGATAAAACCTCACTCAGGCTCTGTATTCTTTCAGGGTTTGGATCCTCGTGAACACGATAAACAAACGGAAGGCCGTTTTCCCTGCCAAACCTCGCCGCCGCCTCGTTTGCCATAAGCATAAAATCTTCTATTATTTCCTCGCTTTCTCCGCGTTCACGCCTGACCGCTCCTACGCATATGCCGTTTTCGTCAAGCAGCACAGCGCCCTCAACGCTTTCTATCTGAGGGCAACCCCGAGATACTCTGTTTGCCTTCAAAATTCCCGCAAGCTCTCTCATATCAGAAAACGTGCCAATTACATCTGAGTATTTTCCCAAAAGTTCTTTGGTTTCCCTGCCTGAAAGAATCTCGTTTATCTCAGAATAAACGCCTTTGACCCTTGACCTTATCACGGTTTTTTTAAATTCAAAGTCGATCAGATTTCCCGCTTTATCTATCTGCATCAAACAGGAAAACGCAAGCCTGTCCTCTCCACTGTTTAATGAGCATATACCGTTTGAAAGTTCAGGTGGCAGCATCGGCACTACCCTGTCTGCAAAATATATGCTCGTGCCCCTCTCAAAGGCCTCGTTATCAAGCGGACTGTTCGGCCTGACATAGTGTGATACGTCAGCGATGTGTACGCCGAGATTATAACCATCGAGAGTTTTTTCCACGCTTATGGCATCGTCAATATCTTTTGTGTATGCGCTGTCGATAGTAAAAATCGGCAGATGTCTTAAGTCTGTCCTGTTTTTTACCTCTCTTTTGATTTCCTCATAGTCCTCGGCTTGTTTTGCGTTCTTTATAACCTCTTCTGTAAACTCTGTGCTCACGCCGTTTGCAGCAAGCATACTTTCAACGCACGCAGAAGCCCTCTGAGCACTTCCGAAGCTTGCCAAAACCTCGCACCTGTGCTCGGAATGGCGCTTGCCGCGCTTTACTATTCTGGCAGTAACCTTATCGTTAGTGTGTAGTGAAAGTAATCCGGGATTTGAAAAGATCATTTCGTACTGCGGCAGAATATCAGGGATCAGAAGATTAAAGTTTTCACCGACAATAACGCCGGTGAACACGCTGAAGTTTTCCTCCACTATCTCTACTACCTCGCCCTCGGGCGAATCGCCGACGCCTTTGTAGGTGCGAAGCTTAACAATATCTCCCAAAAGTGAGCCGAGAAGATTTTTGCCTCCTATAAAGACCTCCTCGTTTGTATCAATGATTCTTGCAAAGCCGAAGGTTTTATTAAGCTTGACTATTTTTGCGAGCTTTAGCCCCTTTTTATCAGCCAGACTGATACCTCTGCCGTTTTCAATAACCGCGCCCTTCATTTTTAAACTTTCAAGGCTTTTTGAAAACTCCGTAAAATTAAATCTCTTGCCCTTCATTTGTTTTAAAAGAGCCTTATAGCTTACAAACTTTTTACCGCTCTCCCTTAAATATTTTACTATCTTTTTAGAGTAATCAGGCGTTTTTGTGTTTTGGTTTTTTGACTTCTTCATTTTATATCTCCTGAAAATAAACTAAGTCCCGGTCTTAGCTATTGTTCCCACAAAAATCAATAAAAAAGCCCCGCGCTTTAAACACAGGGCCTTTTACCTTTACAGTCTGTAGTCGATAAAGTTTACTACCAGCGTTACAATAAATAAAATAACCGCGGCAACCTTTGTTATTCTTGAAAGCTTTGCGTCTCGGGTTCTGTTCTTGTTTGAAGCGAAAAACGAGTCGTTGGAACCGCCGCCTATCGCCGAATTAAGCCCCTGCTCCTTGCTCTCCTGAATAAGCACTATAAGAGTTATTGCCACACAGCTTAAAAGTAAAAGTATTCCGCTGATGATTTCAAGTGTTGTCATATTTGTAACCTCCGATAAATTTACTTATACAAAATTAACTTTTGCAACGTTAAATTATAGTATATCACATTCACTTTTAAATTGCAAGTGATTTTATAAAATTTATTCAAGATCCTCTCCGAAAAGCTCGGCCAAAAATACGCTGCGCTGCGACTCGCTCATTTCGAGTACCTGCTCTTTAGTATAACCCATTTTGTTCAGGTCCTCGTCGGTTACTCCAAGAGAATCAAAAAGCGCAAGAATGTATTCATCGGACGAAACAGTATTGTTTTTGTTCTGCTCAAGCTCGATTTCCGTGATTTTTTTATAGTCGTTTGGAATCTCAAACTCGTTTTCATCCGCCGTGTTCTCAAATTCCACAACTCTTAGATCAGATTGCAGTATCGTCTCAAGAATGTTGGAATCGTGTCTGATTATCTTCAAGGTGTCTCCTTCGAAAAAGTAGGAAACCGTCTGCTCCTCTCCGACGTTGTTTTTAAGCTCATATCGTTCTCTTACATAGCTTTTTCCGTCATACTCAACCTCATAGGTGTCAAGGTGCTTAAGAGTTGTCAGACTTGGCAGATATGTGTTTATACCGCTTTTTACACTGTCTAAGGTTTTTGATTCGCATTCGGCATAGGTTTTGTCTGAATCGTTAAACACATATGCCTTGCCGTCTGTTATAAGATACTCCTGTCTTGTCGCCACGGTGGAGACATCGTAATGATACTTTTCTCCGTCAAGCGCGGAAATTGTGATCGGATTTTCAGAAATGAGTCCCATTGAATGATTTTTTACCGTTCCCGATAAAGTAAACGTTCCTGAGTTTACAATATCCATGTATCTGCTAATACGGCTTTTTTCATTTTTAAGCGCCTTTTTCTCAGTTACGCCCGACTGAACTATTCCGCTTTCAATAACGCCGGACTCGCTAGCCTCCTGAGTGACCTTCTCCTCTTTTGAAATTGTCGCCTTTTTTTCTTCACATCCGCAAAGTCCAAAGGCAGCTACCAAAAGACATATTACGACACAAATGATTCTACTTTTCAAAGCAAAGCCCTCCATATAATTTATGTATTAAAAATCTCACGGAATTAGATTGCATAACTAATTTTTAAGCGACTGCATAGGCGCCGGAATCTGTCCGCCGCGATTTATAAACCTAGACGCCGACTCCTTTTTAAGCGGCATAACGGGTCCACATCCGAAAAGTCCGCCCCAGTCAAGCTCTTCTCCGATCTTTTTACCGATTGCGGGAATTATCCTTACCGCCGTGGTCTTTGAGTTTACCATACCTATCGCAGCCTCGTCCGCAATTATTGCGGCAAGCGTATCTGACGTTGTGTCGCCCGGAACTACGATCATATCAAGCCCCACGGAGCAAACCGCCGTCATAGCCTCAAGCTTTTCAACAGTTAATGTTCCCGACTTTGCCGCGTCTATCATTCCCGCGTCCTCAGACACCGGAATAAACGCACCCGAAAGCCCTCCTATCCTGGAGCACGCCATTACTCCGCCTTTTTTAACGGCGTCGTTTAAAAGCGCCAGTGTTGCGGTGGTTCCGTGTGTTCCGCACCTTTCAAGACCGATTTCCTCCAATATATGTGCAACGCTGTCGCCGACAGCCGGGGTAGGCGCAAGCGAAAGGTCTACGATCCCGAAAGGAACCTTAAGGCGCTCTGATGCAGTTACTCCAACAAGCTGTCCTATACGCGTGATCTTATAAGACGTTTTCTTTATTATATCCGCTATCTCGGAAATATTCGCCTCGGGGTACTTTGAAAGCGCGCTGCGCACAACTCCCGGGCCTGAAACCCCCACGTTTATCATACAGTCCGGCTCTCCTACTCCGTGAAAAGCTCCCGCCATAAACGGATTATCCTCTACCGCATTGCAGAATACCACCAGCTTTGCCGCTCCGAAACACGCCTTGTCAACCGTCTTTTCGGCACACTCTCTTATTATTCTGCCCATAATACCGCAGGCGTCTAAATTTATTCCGGTCTTGGTCGAGCCTACGTTTACCGAGGAACACACTCTTTCGGTAACGCTTAAAGCCTCGGGTATAGATTCAATAAGCTCAATGTCTCCTGCGGAGAATCCCTTTTGCACCAGTGCGGAATAACCTCCTATAAGGTTTACGCCCACCGCCTCCGCGGCATCGTCAAGAGCCTTTGCAAACGGCACGGGGTTTCCTCCGCATGCAGCAGAAACGATTGATATAGGCGTAACGGAAATTCTTTTGTTTATAATAGGTATGCCGAATTCCTTTTCTATATCCGCGCCCACCTTTACAAGGTTTTTTGACTTTTCGGTTATCTTGTCGTAAACCTTTTGACACGCCTTGTTCATGTCGCTGTCTATGCAGTCTAAAAGGGATATTCCCATTGTTATGGTTCTTATATCAAGACATTCGTCCTGAATCATTCTTATAGTTTCAAGTATATCGTAAGCGTTAAGCATATTGTAATAAAACCTTTCCCAAAAAATTACCGCACTTACCTAAGCATCAGATGTGGTGCATACAGTTAAACACACTTTCGTGCATGGTGTGTATTTTAAGTCCCATCTCATCACCTGTTGCGGTCATCTTATCGCATAATGCGCCGAATTCAATGCTTAGCTTTGAAATATCAACAAGCATTATCATTGCAAACATATCCTGTAAAACAGACTGCGTAACCTCAATTACATTTGCGTTGTACTCAGAACATATTCCCGAAACCTTCGCAAGAATTCCCACAGCGTCTTTTCCTACAACTGTTATAACTGCTCTCATTTTTAATCTCCTTACAAAAAAAGCTGATTTATACTCATTTACAGTATATCATAAAAAACAGATTTTGCAAAGCATTTTTGAGATTTTTTACTTTTGTGCTTTTAATTTAATGATTTATATGATACAATATCTATTGAAAGCATCAAAGCAAAATTCAAAAAAGGAGAGACTTCTATGAAGCTTAACGGCCTTATCGACTGTCACACACATACTCACTTTTCTCCCGACTCAAACGAGGCCCCCGAAAAAATGATAGAAAAGGCAATCGCCTTGGAGCTATCCGCATACGCCGTGACCGATCACTGCGAGTGCAACCGTTGGTACTCTATGGAGCACTACGGCGCAAAGGAAAACGGTTACGATACGTGGAATTTTAACAAAGACTACGAGCGGTCGGTTTCTTACATAACCAGAATGAAAGAAAAATACAATGGCAGAATAAACCTTATCTGCGGGGTGGAGCTTGGGCAGGCGACCCATGACTATGAGATTTCTGAAAAAGTCGCGCAGGACAAACGCCTGGATTTTATTATCGGCTCTATGCATCAGCTTAAAACCAATGATGACTTTGCTTTTATAAAGTATGAAAACTACACCTATGACGGCATTATGGCTCTTATAGAGGAATATTACGAAGAGCTTTATAAGCTTTGCTGCTGGGGAAAATTTGATGTTTTAGGTCATATAACATATACGCTCCGTTACATTGAGGGCGACGCCGAAATAAAGGTGGATATGTCACGCTTTGAGGAAATCATAAGAGAGTGTTTTAAGAAGCTTATCCAAAACGGCAAAGGAATAGAGATAAACTCCTCCGGACTCAGGCAAAAGTACGGCAAACCGTTTCCTCACAGGGAGATTTTGAATATCTACAAGGAACTTGGAGGAGAGATACTGTCGCTTGGCTCTGACGCGCACTGCGCAGATGACCTGGGCAAGGGAATTTTTGAGTGTGCCGAAATGGCGAAAACGGCAGGCTTTAAGTATCTTACCTATTATAAAAATCGAAAAGCGCAGTTTTTAAAGATTTAACATAAGCCTTTCTCTTTACTTCGCTGAAAAATATCAAAAAACACCGTCCGAAATTTTCGGCGGTGTTTTACTTTAAATGAGAAATTAACCCTTTGCATCGTACCAGCTTTTGCCCTCGTTTACATCTGCTATAAGCGGCACCTTTAGCACTGCCGCGTTTTTCATCTCCTCTGACAAAATCCTTGCAGCTGCCTCCTTATCCTTTTCATCAGCTTCGATTATAAGCTCGTCGTGAACCTGAAGAATAAGTTTCGCGTTAAGGTTTTCTTCCTTAAGGCGTTTGTAAACCCGTATCATCGCTATTTTTATTATGTCGGCGGCAGCTCCCTGAATAGGCGCATTCATTGCCGCACGCTTGCCGAATGCCTGCACCGCTTTGTTCTTTGCGGTAAGCTCAGGAATATAGCGCCGTCTGCCGAACATCGTAGTAACGCAGCCAGCTTTTACTGCATCGTCAATAGTTTTTTCCATATACCTTTTTACGCCGGGATAGGTTGCGTTATACTGATCGATATACCTTTTTGCCTCAGCCATTGAAACGCCGAGGTCGTTAGAAAGAGAATATGCTCCTATTCCGTAAACTATTCCGAAATTTACCACCTTTGCCGTTCTTCTCATCTCATCGGTAACAAAATCTATCGGCATATCAAAAACCTTGCTTGCAGTCATTGCATGAAAATCCTCGCCCGACATAAACGACGCTATCAGATTTTCGTCTCCGCACTCTGACGCCAGGATTCTCAGTTCTATCTGGGAGTAATCCGCGTCAAGGAGCACACAACCGTCCTTTGCGACGAAAAACTTGCGCATCTGCCTGCCGATTTCCTTTCTAACGGGAATGTTCTGCAAGTTCGGATCGCTTGAGGATATTCGCCCCGTTCTCGTTTCTGTCTGGTTAAAGAAGGAGTGTACTCTGCCGTCTTTCTTTATAACCTTTAAAAGCCCCTCCACATAGGTGGAGCTAAGCTTTGTGAGCGTTCGATATTCCAGAACCGCCGGAATTATCGGGTGTCTGTCGGCAAGCTCCTCAAGTATTTCGGCGCTTGTGGAATACCCGTGCTTTGTCTTTTTCTTAAACGGCAGCCCGAGGTCTTCAAAAAGTATGTCTCCAAGCTGCTTTGGACTAGCTATATTAAACTTCCTTCCGGCATACTCATAAATCGTCTGCTCAAGGCTTTCTATATCCTTTGTAAGTGCCTCTCCGAACGCCCGTATTCCGTCGGCATCCGCTTTTACTCCGATATTCTCCATGCTGGCAAGAACCTCGCACAGAGGTATCTCAATTTCATACAGCACATTGTCAAGTCCGTTTTCTGAAATCTTACTTTTAAGCTTATCACACAAAAGCTCAAGTGAAGCTATATCCGCGTATTCGCCCATATCCTTTCGGTAAAGAACCTTGTAAGCCAAGCAAAGATTCATAACCGTATATTCGCTTGACTGGGAGTTTAAAAGGTATCCCGCCAGATCGGCAATAAACGAAACGCCCGTAAGCTCGCATCCGTTTTCAAAGCAAAGCTTGTGCGCCTGCTTGCCCTCAAAGCATTCCTTTTGAATATCGCTTGTAAAAAACTTAAGCATCATCTCTTTATCAGATGTGCAGTATATCGTATTGTCAAAGCAGATATCAAGCTTATCGGTAAGATAAATAAAGTATGCGGTTTTTCCGCTTATACACATAAGCTTAATATCCTTTTCCTTTAGATCTGATACCGGCAGCTTATTCATTTCATCTAAAGTTTTCTGATTATATGTGCCTTTTGTCTCGGACGGAATGCTCAGTTTAAGCTTTTCGATAAGCTTAAACATATCATATTTTGCAAGGAGCGAGCAAAGCTCGTCGTTTTTTACCTCTCCCTTTTCATAGTTGGATAATTTTTTATCTATCGGAGCATCAAGCACAATCGTTCCGAGCCACCTGCTGTGATATGCGTCCTCTTTTCCGTTTCTTAACTTTTCCTTTACCCTTTCGGTAAGGTCGGAGGTTTCGTAATTCTCGTAAAGCTTATCAAGCGAGCCGAACTTTTGCACCAGGGAAAGCGCGGTTTTTTCACCTATTCCCGCCACTCCCTTTATGTTGTCAGAGGCGTCTCCCTGCAAAGCCTTTACGTCTATAAGCTGCTTTGGCTCAAGAGAATAATCCTGAGCTATTCTTTCGGGAGTGTATATTGTTGTTTCCTTTACTTTGGCAAGATAGACAGTTACTCGGTCGTTTACAAGCTGAAGTGAATCCCTGTCTCCCGTTAGTATAATACACTCGTTTTCACCCTTTGAGAAAACCGACGCCACCGATCCCAGAATATCGTCCGCCTCATATCCTTCTATCTCTATTACCTTTACTCCCAAAAGATTAAGAATTTCCTTGATAACAGGCATCTGTTCCCTAAGTTCATCCGGCATACCCTTTCGGTTTGCCTTATAGGTTTTGTCCGCATTGTGCCTGAAGGTGGGAGCGTGAACGTCAAACGCAGCGACAATTCCGTCAGGATCTGTGTCGTTTACCGTTTTAAGATAGGTATTCATAAATCCGGTAAGAGCGTTTGTGTAAAATCCTTTAGAGTTTGTAAGAGCCTTTATTCCGTAAAACGCCCTGTTCATTATACTGTTTGCGTCAATGGCTAGAATCTTCATACTTTAAGCCTCCGTTTTTATCCCGTAAATTTTGTTTATTTCCTCGCTGTATTCACCGTTGTCGTTATAAACAAACAGGCCTTCTTCTACTGTAGTAAACGGCTTTGCACCCTTTTTCCCCTCAACAAGCATAAGCCACGGCGTGCCTCCTCTGCGCTTTGAAACAAATCTTATACGCTTAGGCTCAATGCCGTATTCTCTCATTGCGCATAAAACATCGCACAGCCGTTCCGGTCTGTTAGTTATGCACAATCTGCCGCCATAGCGAAGATTTCTCGCCGCCGATATACATACATCGTCAATCGTGCAAAGAGTTTCATGCCGTGCTATTTTATCGGCCTGATCTGCGCTTAAAATTCCCGTTCCCGAAATTTTATACGGAGGATTGCAGGTTATAAGATCAAGCTCCTTATTCGTTTTGAAGTTTTTTAAATCTCCGTGAAAGGTCTCAAGCTTTGAAAGCCTGGAGGCCTCCTTGCTTTTTTCAAGCTGAAAATACGCCTTGTCCTGTATCTCGACTGCATAAAGCTTTTTGGGCTCATAAAACTTTTCAAGCAAAAGCGCTACGATTCCGTTGCCGCTGCAAAAATCACACACCGTATCCTTTCTTCTGGCCTTAGCAAAGTGCGCAAGCAAAAATGCGTCTATCCCGAACCTGTGCTCACTTGAAACGCATACCGAAAGCTTTTCGCTGAGCCTCTCATAGGTAAGATCATCGTATGTCATACACTTTCTCCGTTTTTTAAAATCTCTTCACATAGGCGGTAAAGGTCATCAAGTGTGCAAAGCTCTGAGCACTTGTTTCTAATACCGGCAGCACCCGAAAGTCCCTTTACATACCACGCTATATTTTTTCTGGCTTCCTTCATTCCCTGATGCTCACCCTTATACTCAACTATTTTTTTTGCGTGTAAAAGCATTGTATCAACGCGTTCTAGAAGAGTTTTTGGCTTATACTCTTTCCCTTCAAAAAAAGCATTTATCTGCTCAAACACAAACGGATTTCCATAGCTTGCTCTGCCGACTGACACAAAATCGCACCCGGTCTCATCGTACATTCTTTTTGCGTCCTCGCCCGATGTAATATCCCCGTTTCCTATAACTGGTATCTTAACGCTTTGCTTGACCCTTTTTATTACAGAAAGATCAGCCTTTCCAGAATACATCTGCGTTCTGGTTCGTGCATGGACGGTTATTGCGGCGGCCCCTGCCTGTTCTAAAGCTTTTGCTAGCTCAGGTGCGTTTACCGAGTCCTCATCCCAGCCCGATCTTATCTTTACAGTTACGGGAACGTCAACAGCCAAAACCGTTTCTCTTACTATTCTCTCTGCGGTTTTTAGATCCTTCATAAGCGCAGAACCTCCGCCGTTTGAAACTATTTTAGGAACCGGACAGCCCATATTTATATCGATAATATCGGGAGAATACTCAAGCAGCATATAAGCCGCTTTTGCAAAGTAGTACGGATCCTCTCCGAACAGTTGAAGCGCCATTGGCCGCTCGTTATCTGTTATTTCACAAAGCTTGGGCGTTTTCTTATCCTTGTAAACAAGTCCCTTTGAGGAAATCATCTCACTTGTGAGATAAGCGCAGCCAAAGCTTTTACACATCTCTCTGTATGCCCTGTCCGCAACTGAAGCCATAGGCGCTAACGCGGCATAGCCTTTTATGTTTACATCTTTTATCTTGAGCTCTCTCATCTGCTGTTTGCTTTCTTTCTTATATATGATATGTCTATTCCATATTTGTTAAAAACCGTTTTTGCAAAGCTGTGCTCTGTCGGAAGTCCTTTTACTATCTTGTACTTTCTTTCTCCCGTCGCTTCGTCCGCCGCCATAACAATGCTCAAAAGCTTTGAGCGGATATCCTCATCCTTGTTTATCTCGTCACACATACGAGCGATATCGGTAAGGTGAGTTGCAAAAACGCCCCTTGCACCGATTATGGCAAATATTCTGACCAGCTCACTCGCTATCTCAACGCATTCTTTCGGAGTTGTTGATTGTATTGACTCGTTCATTAAAAGCAGGCTTTGATTGGTTATGGTCTTGCTTATCTCTTTAAATTCCTTTATCTCTGTAGTAAAGCGAGAGGAATTTATTCCGACCTCCTCCTCTTTAGGAAAGTTTGTATAAATATAGTCGCAAAGAGATATCTTACATTCCCTCGCAGGTGCATAAAGCCCCGCCTGACTTAAAAGCTGACATATACCGACAGCTCTTACAAAGGTAGTTTTTCCTCCGTTGTTAGCTCCCGTGAGTATATAAAAGCGCGCAGAATCATCAAATATAATATCGTTTCTCACTATTAGCTTGTCGCCCGTTTTGTCGTGGTTTATCGCGGATATGCGCTTGTAAAAGGCGACATCAAACAGTCCCTTTATCTCACAATAACGCTTATCCGCCGGTAAAATTTCGGGCCGGCACATCTCAATTCCCCTCGCTGCCGCAGACTCAATGAATCTCACCACTCCGCTGTAAAAATCAAGCTGTGTTTCAAGCGCGTAAATCTCCTCAAAGCCGATTTTTCTGTAAGTCGCCATAGCGTCCGAAAGGGTTCTTATATACCTGTCTGTTATTCTCTCAAGCTCATTGAAAAGTGCCTTGTCCACTTCGTTTATATCGGTTTCGTTTGTCACCGTCTTTGTGGGGATGTATTTCGTATACAGCTTTCCCTTGACAATAGTTTCGGGAAACTTTGCACCCCGGTAAATTATTCTGTCGAAAACGCTCGGCTTTATCCCCGCAGGAACTGTTGAATAGTCAACAATTCCCGCAGAAACGGGAAGCATTTCCTCGTCAAAATTTATTGCTACTGTAACGCTTCTCACACGGTTATCCACCGCCTTGTGAAGCTCGGCCATACAATCCTTTATGTGACAATACTCATCCGATAAATAAATATCCTCAAAGTGAGAAAAGAGCTTTGTTATCGCCTCTGATTTTATGCTATCTTTATTTTTGCAATAAAACTCGTGAAGTCTGTCGATACACTCAATATAACAGTCAAGCGCTGCTATCTGACCGTTGAGCGCAGTAAAGCTCTGGACTGATTCGATATTGTGAACGTTTGCCCTGTCGTTTGTAAGCATATCAGTTATAGTTGAGTAAAGTGTCGGCAAAAGAGTTTTTATGTTTATGAAGTCGTCAAGAGCGTCCTGTCGGTATTTAATAATATCCGCATCATCGCAAAGCTCTTTTAAAATCTGCGTGCAGAAATACTGATTTCTCGGACACATTAGCTCGCTTACGGAGGACACCTCAAGATTTGAAATATAGTCTTCCGGTAGATTTGAAAGCATAAACCGCCGCTTATCCATCTGGCTTTTCTTTTCTTTATCCGGATAAAGAAGGTCGATTATCGGTTTGATATCCGTTTTTTTCCTGCTATTAAACATTCCTGCCCTCCTTAGTCATAGCGCCTTTCAAAAAGCTCTTTTATAATAGCCTTCAGCCCTTTGTGGTGAGGTTCTGAAAGCTCAGGATCGCTTTCATAAATCATCTGAGCCTCAAGCTGTGCTTTCTGCAAAACCTCCATATCCTCTGACATATCGGCTATCTTAAGCTTTGGAAGTCCGTGCTGTGCCGAGCCGAAGAAATCTCCCGGTCCGCGCATTTTTAGATCCTCCCTTGAAAGCTCAAAGCCGTCCGATATTTTTGACATGATTTTAAGCCGCTTTTTGCACTCCTCGGTAGGGCTGTCAGTGACTAATATGCAGTAAGATTTTTCGCTTCCACGCCCGACTCTTCCTCTTAGTTGGTGAAGCTGTGAAAGCCCAAACCTCTCTGAGTTTTCTATCAGAATGACGGTGGCGTTTTTAACGTCCACCCCTACCTCGACAACTGTGGTGGAAATTAGTACCTGTAGCTCTTTGGATTTGAACCTGAGCATCATCTCCTCCTTTTCCTTAGGCTTCATTTTTCCGTGTAAAAGCCCCAAGGAATAGCCGAAAAATTCATTTTGAGAAAGCTCATTCGCATATGATTTTACGCTCTTTAAGTCCTGCTCGTTATCCTCTATCACCGGGCACACTATATACGCCTGTCTGCCCTTGTCAAGCTCTCCTTTTATAAAGCCGAATGCTCTTTGGCGAAGTTTTCCCGTAACAGCATAGGTTTCTGTCCTCTGCCTGCCCTTCGGGAGCTCGTTTAAAACCGATATATCAAGATCTCCGTAAATCATCAAAGCAAGTGTTCTGGGTATCGGAGTTGCCGACATTACTAAAATATGCGGATTTTCACCCTTTTTAGAAAGAGACGCCCGCTGCTCAACTCCGAAACGGTGCTGCTCGTCCGTTATCACCAAAGCAAGGTCGCAAAATTCAACGCTTTGCTGATAAAGCGCCTGTGTGCCTACGACAACATCAATATCCCCTGCCGAAATTTTCTCATAAAGGATCTTTTTTTCTTTTGCACTGACAGAGCCTGTTAAAAGCCCCACTTTTACCCCCAGAGGCTCCAAAAACTCCCTGAGCGTATCATAATGCTGAGAAGCCAGTATCTCCGTCGGAGCCATAAGGGCCGTCTGCTTTTTGTTTTTGAAAACAAAATATGCCAGAGCCGCCGCTACAACGGTTTTTCCGCTGCCGACGTCCCCCTGCAAAAGCCTGCTCATCGGGCGATCTTTCTGCATATCATCAACACATTCTTTTATTGATCGCTTCTGGCAGGCGGTAAGCTCAAACGACAGATTTTTGTAAAACTCTTTTAAATCTGCGCTGTAAAGCTTGTTGGGAGTTTTTTCTCTGTTTCTGCCCCTTAGCAACATCATTCCCAGTCCCAGGGTCAAAAACTCATCAAAGACAAGCCGCCTTTTTGCCGTGCGCATACTGTACTCATCAGGAGGAAAATGTATATTATAAAGCGCATACGCAAGTGAACAAAGCCCCATACGCTTTAATATATCCTTCGGCACAGGCTCGTATATCCTGTCGTTTATAAGAGAAAGGGCGTTTTGTACCGTTGAGCGCACAAGAGTCTGGCTCAAACCTTCCGTAACGGGATAAACCGGCTGCATAGTCTTAGACGCATCTATTTTAAAAACGGTTGGTGAAGAAATTTCCTTTCTTACAAGGTTCCCGGAAATCTTTCCGTATAAGATTATCGGCTCTCCCTCTGAAAGAGAATTAAAGAGATACTCACTGTTATAGATAACTACGGTCATATCCTCTTCATCGTCGGTGAACACCGCCTTAAAAATCGTCATTCCCTTTCTTATTCTTGCAGGCGGAAGCTTTTTTGCAATCCGCCCCGCAACAGCGCATATCTCACCCACGCAGGCGTCCTTTATCGGCGTGCAGGACGTAAGATCTATATAACCCCTCGGGAAGTGATAAATGAGGTCTTTCACGGTATTTACCGATAACTTATTATAGCACTCCGCGCGCTTTGGCCCAACGCCCTTTAAATACTTGATATCGCTTGATAACGTAATATCCAAAAAGCCTCACCCCCGCAAACTGTTTTATTTCAGTGTCCTCAAATAACTTTACAAAAAACGTAAATCCCCGGTTAATTTATTTTATCATACTTTTTAAAAAAATACAACAAAGCCGCCTGATTTAACAGACGGCTTCAATATTTCTTATATAAGCGGCAAGCTTCTTGCCACTTCGGAGGTGAGGAGTTTTCTGCTTGTTCTTTTCAATAAATGTAAATCGACTGAACTTTGTGCATTAGTTAAACTTCATATTATCCAATTCACTATTGAATTCCTTTGTGACTTCAAGCATTACCCTATCTCCATCAGGGATAATCTTATAGTCCTTTAAGACGGGAAACTTCTCGCCTTTGAACTTCAGCACCATTTCCTCAGCCTCCTGCTTGGATGCCAATTCAAATGTTTCAGTGGTTCTTATCAGCTTTGCCATAGTATCATTCCTTTCCAAGCCCAGTAAATAGTCTGTGGTCACTCCGAAATATACGGCAAGTTGGGGGAGCATAGACAGATCAGGAGCGTTTACTCCGTTTTCCCAACGGGAAATGGTTTGGACGGACACTCGTAGCGCTTCCGAGAATTCTTCCTGTGTAATTCCCCGTTTCTGTCTTAACTCCTTTATTGTTCTGCCAATATCCATGCATGACCTCCTGAACTTTGTATCACTATGATAGCACTGCACAACTTCAAAAACCAGCACGCAAAGCGTTATTTAACTTAACACTGTCGTTAAGTCAGCAAATGACGACTCACCGGACAGACATATATCCACCCCTCGTTAAACCATACCACAAAATCAGAAATAAATCTACCGCTATCAGCCCGGCGCACGTTTTACACCGCAAGCGGAAAATTATACCGCAACGGCGCACTTTTGGGTTTTCCTCGGCTTTGTATTAAACTCTGCAAGGTTATCTTTATGTTGTTGGCGATTTTGATACAGCAAGGAAAAACTCTTTATATTTTGATAAACGGAAATTCATTTTTTCCCTGTTTTGATAAAGTCGATTAGTTCATCCACATCATTAAAGTCATCATAATCGCCATAAATTCCTTCCCGATGATAAACAACGCCCGCTTTTTCATTTCGTTCAAGGCAGTCTAAAAGTTCTTTTTCTCCGTATCTTTTGATAAACAAGGTAAACCCATAAGGTTTGATTTTGGATAGCAATCCTTTTCTGCATTCAGCTTTACATTCATGACAATGTGTATAATTTTTCTCAATAGAACATTTTCTGTTTTCGCACCAGTCCTTGTCAGGACATCCTCCCGAATTACATCCGCAACAATGTTCATTCTCGCTGCATAAGCAGCATGCCAGTCCGCAGCGTGCTATTCCGAGTTCTCGTTTCATTTAATTCCTCCTATAAATCCCTATTCATTGTGCGGGTATATATCCGCCCTTTAATCAGCCATACCAAAAATGTATATAACCCAGCTGTTGCACATCACCCGGCTCACATTTTACACCCCCAAGCGTCAACATATACCACAAAGGTACACTTTGGGGTTTTCCTCGGCTGTTGTATCAAACCCTGCAAGATAATTTCAATAGTATTATTTTACACAAAAAACATATTTGTCTCCCACGCGGGATAGTAAGGATAATGCCTTAAATAAAGCTTATAGGAATCATTGAGCTTTAACACCTGAAGCGGCAATTCAAACATATCAAGAAGCCTGTGATACACAGAAATACAAAGCTTTGGTGAGCATTCTTTAATGGTGTTTGCACTCCCTTTGATAGCTCTTTCCTCTTCTCCCTCTACATCATATTTTATGTAATCGGCTAGCTGACCGCTAAGAATTGAATCTACGCTCAAAGCCCTTGTTATAACGCCGCGATCAGATACTCTCGACTGTCTTCCGGAACCCTTTGAAAAAAGTAGAGTGTCCTCCTTATCCCAAGCGGCGGCATTTATAAGGCTTATATTTTCATATCCGTCCAAAGTATTTGAAAGCTTTTTAAAATTTCTCTCATTAGGCTCTACAGCAAATATCCTTTCATAGCCCTTTGAATACGACATATATTCTAAAACCGTATCACCGTTATATGCGCCGAGGTCGATATATATTTCTTCTTTACAAGGTCTGAGTATATTTTCATAGGCCTCTGACGGAGTTGTTTCGCATCTCTTTAAATAGCTTATATCCCCGGTTATTTTGTATTTTAATATGCAGTCAAAAACCTCTCTTGACTTATCGTCACAAAGCCTGTTGAAAACACATTTCGCCTTTTCAAAATTCCGAGTAAGCGTCTCCTTTAAAAACGGCTCTCCGCCATAAACAGCCGTATCAGGCATAACAAGAGTGTGCTTTCTCGAAATGGCATCAATCTTATTGATAAGCTCCTCATAGCCTGCGGCAAAGGCAAGCGCTATTACAAAATCTTCGTTTTCCTTCTCAACCTCGCTAAGTCTTTTTACCTTGAAGCCCTCAAAGCTGTGTCCACGCACAAATTCATCGCTCGCAAAAATCCCGCTCGGTTTTATGTCAAACCTTTCAAACTGCCGCAAAAGCTTAATACAGCCATCGCCCATACCGTAGATGAATATCGGTCTTGTTTCGGCCTTAAGCCGCTCCCAAGAAGAGGTAAGAGAAAGATAAGAATTTATATTAAGCATCTGTTACATATGCTCCGGGCAGGTGATCTTAAGCATATCCAAAATGTTCTTGATAACCTGCTTAACGGCTAAGCACAAGGAGATCCTTGCCTGCATAAGACGAGCGTCATCACACTTTACCCTGCAAGCTGAATAAAACTTATGGTAAAGTGTCGCCGCCTCAACGACATATCTCGTAACACCCGCCGGATCGTAATCTCTGGCAGATTCGTCAATGCAGTCGGGAAGCTTTGCCAAAAACTTGATTAGCTCTTTTTCCTCCGGCTGACAAAGAAGCTTTACAGCCTCTTCGTCGTACTCCGAAAAGCTTATGTTTTCATCCTCAAGATTTTTAATGATCGAACATATCCTTGCGTGGGCGTACTGAACGTAATAAACAGGATTCTGGCTTGTTTCGCTAACAGCAAGATCAAGATCAAAATCAAAATGCGAATTAGGCTCTCTCAGGTTAAAGAAAAACCTTGCGGCGTCTATCGGAATTTCATCAAGCAATGTTGACAGAGTGATCGCCTTTCCCGAACGTTTTGAAAGCTTATACCTTTCTCCGTCTTTGACCAGATTCACCATCTGCATTATGACCATATCAAGCTTTTCTGCGTCCACTCCCAAAGCAGACATAGCCGCTTTCATTCGGGGAATATAGCCGTGGTGATCCGCACCGAGTATATCTATTGCCTTGTCAAAGCCTCTTGTGACAAGCTTATTGTAGTGATAGGCTATATCCGGCACAAAGTAGGTCGGCACGCCGTTATCCCGGACAAGCACCCTGTCCTTTTCATCGCCGAATTTCGACGACATAAACCATAGCGCTCCGTCCTTATCATAAGTATATCCGCTTGCTTTCAGCTTTTGTATTATTTCGGTTACCGCGCCGCTCTCGTGAAGCTCGCTTTCCTTAAACCACCTGTCGTAGGTGATCCGGTACTTTGAAAGATCCTCCTCAAGCGTTTTTATGTTTTTTGGCAACGCAAAGTCACAAAGCGCCTGTCTGCGCTCCTCGGCGCTGCGATTTATGTAGCTGTCGCCGTATTTTTGGGAAAAGGCCTTGGCGTGCTCGGTTATATCCTCCCCCATATATGCGTCCTCAGGCATTTCTATATCGTCCTTATAAAGCTGAAGATAGCGCGCTTCAAGCGAGGTTTTAAACTTTTCTATCTGATTTCCCGCATCGTTTACATAAAACTCTCTCATAACATCATATCCGGCTTTTTGCATAACAGACGCTAAACAGTCACCTATTGCTCCTCCTCTTGCGTTTCCTATGTGCATAGGCCCTGTGGGGTTAGCTGAAACAAACTCAACCAAAACCTTTTTTCCTTTTCCGGTGTCGGTCTCACCGTAATGCTCTTTTGATGATATTATTTCCCCCACGGCTTTTGAAAACCATATTGGAGAGAAAAAAAAGTTTAAAAACCCCGGACCAGCGGTCTCACACTTTTCAAAATAGCCCGAACCGAGATAAGCCTTTTTTGATATCATATCGGCAATATCCCTTGGGGACTTTTTAAACGCTCTTGCACAGACCATCGCAACATTTGAAGACATATCTCCGTTTTTGCTGTCGGCGGGGATCTCAATATTAAATTCCGGTATAGGCTCATCTGCAAGCGCGCCCTCTGAAATAAGCTCCCTCAGCGCACGCAAAACCATTTCCTTTACCTGGGCCTTTGCCTCATTTATCATATTCATTTTAAACTTCTCCTCTCGCAGTGTGTGAAGCTGCTCACATTATTATGCTGTACGGTATCAGGCCTCAGTTACATTTATAGAAACCTCGTAATTTCCGAGAAGGCTTGCTTCAACATCTATAACATATTTAAAAAATAAATCTCCGCCGTTATCTCCTAGTGTAGATTTAATATCTCCGGTCTGAATACCCATCTGTATAGCTCCGTACGGAGTTCCGTAGCGACAGTAATGCTTTTTGTTTTTATCTATTATAAGCTGGCTTTGCGCCGCTCCCGTTCTGTTTAAAACCACTTTATCGCTTCCCGTAACGGTAAGCGTGGTAGAACAGCCGTCAAAGCCCGTAGCCTCCGTCTCATCATAGCTTATAACATAGCCATCGTCGGTTTTAAAAAACTGTCCGCCGGTTATTATCTCGGTCTCCTCGCTTAGGTTACCGTCGTACTGCTTTGTTTTAAAGGTTATCAAAACGTTTTTTTCTTCCATATTCCTGCCTCTTAAAAAATTATTTCAATACGCACTGCGAAATCGCCGCGTTTATATTATGTCCGAGAAATGTTTCAACATTCTCGGTAAAAAGCTCTACGCTGTCTGTGCAGTAAAGCTCAAGTCTTCCCTCTTCCTTTCTGTCTGACAAGAGGTTTTCGTTTTGTAAAACACGCTTTGCAAACTTTGCCGCCTCTGCGCCGGAAGAAACAAGAGAAACACCGCTGCCCAATACATTTTCAAACACGCCTTTCAAATGCGGATAATGTGTGCAGCCCATAATAAGCGTGTCCACTTCCTCATCGATCATAACATTAAGGTAATCTCTTGAAATGGCAGTGGATATCGGGTCGTCGGGCGAGGTGTAACCGTTTTCAACAAGCGGAACAAACATAGGACACGCCTTTGTTACAACTTTAACATCAGGTGCAATATCATTTATTGCCTGCTCGTATGCCTTTGATTTTATAGTTGCACTTGTTCCTATAACCCCTATTCTTTTGTTCTTGGTTTTCTTTAGTGCCTCTGCCACGGCAGGATAAACAACTCCCGTGCAAAGCTTTTTTTTGTCAAAGACCGGTCTTTTCATCATAACAGAAGAAACCGTTCCGCAGGCTACTATAAACATCTTAACCTTGTGCTCCTCCAGAAATCTGGCGTCCTGCAAGGCATATCCGTAAACGGTATCTCCTGACTTTGTTCCATAAGGAATACGCGCGGTATCTCCCAAATATATCACATTTTCGTTAGGAAGTATTTGCTTTAGTTCCTTTACGCAGGTAAGTCCGCCTACTCCCGAATCAAAAACGCCTATGGCATAGTCTTTCATTGTGTCTGTCTCCCGATCTATCTTTCAAACGCCAGATTTATCAGCCTATCCGTCTGCTCCTGCAAAGTAAGTCCGAAGTGTTCCATAAGCTGAGGATACATACTGATTTTTGTATGTCCGGGAAGCGTGTTTACCTCATTCAGATAAACATCGCCGTTTTCACAGCAGAAAAAGTCAACTCTTGCCAGACCCGAACAGCCGAGAACCTTATATGCCTTGATTGCTATCTCTCTTATCTCGTCAATTTTTTCCTGAGACATGTTTCTAGCGGGAATGTAGGTTTTGCTCTCAGCGTTTTGATACTTTGCGTCAAAATCGTAAAACTCGTTTGCTGCCGCAATTTCACCGACGGTTGACGCTGTAATCGAAGAGTTTCCCATTACCGCGCACTCGCATTCTGTTCCTGATATTCCCTGCTCTACAATCACCTTTGCATCGTGAGAAAAGGCGGTTTTGATCCCTGCAATAAGCTCGTCTATATTGCCCGTCTTGGAAATTCCAACAGAAGAACCGCAGTTTGCAGGCTTTACAAATATGGGATACTCAAGCTCTCTGTCCGCTTTTTTGGCAAATTCGTTAATTGAATCTATTTCGTTCGCTTTTATAGTCAACCACTTTGCGGTCTTAATCTTGTTTGCCTCAAGAATTATGTGAGTTAAATCCTTATCCATACAGTTCGCCGATGATATAAGGTCACAGCCGACAAACGGCATCTGCGCAAGCGTCAAAAGCCCCTGAATGGTTCCGTCCTCCCCGTTTTTTCCGTGCAAAACAGGGAATACCACGTCTACCTTTATATGCTGAACCGCACCGTCGTCCATTATCGCCAGAAAACCCTTGTGTATCGGATCGGGGCTTAAAACGCAGGACACGTTGTCGGGATTTGACTCCCACAATCCGTTTTCAATTGAATCTACATCTCCGGTATATAAAAGCCATCTGCCTTTTTTGGTGATTCCTATCATAACTATCTCATATTTGTCGGTTGAGATGTTCCTTATGATATTAGATGCCGAAATCAGCGATATGCTGTGTTCGTTTGATTTCCCTCCGAAAATCACCGCTACTCTTTTTTTTGCCATATAAACACCCTCTTGTGCAGAAAATTGCTCTGTGATTTGCTGCCGTAAAACCTTTGTATGCGCAAAGGCGCGTAACTCTCCGTTTTTTATTTTCGTTATAATCAGTTTATTCTTGATCGCGATATAACATACATACAATATAATTGTACCATAAAGTTTATTAAAATGCAATTTAAATTTTTTATATCTAAGTTTTTTGTCAAATAGACATCACTGCAAATTCCCACTAACGCTATGCCATTTTTCTAAAAGGTGAAATTTCATTCAGAGGGATTGACAAAGTTAGTGTTACGGCTTATAATATAACTATCGTTATATAACGATAGTTATTAAAAAAGAAGGGAAAACCATGCCCCCAAAACCTAAAATCACAAAAGATATGGTCATTGACACTGCCTTTGAGGTTGCCCGTGAAACGGGTTGGGAAAACATCAATGCAAGAACCGTCGCAGAAAAGTTGAACTGTTCTACGCAGCCTATTATGTACCACTTTTCAACAATTGAGAAATTGAAAAAAGCCGCTTATGCAAAAGCAGACTGCTATCATTCTGAATACCTGATGAATATTGAAAGCCCGCACAAAGGCGTTATGCTCGGAATTGGGTTGAATTATATCCGCTTTGCGATTGAAGAACCGCATTTGTTCCGTTTCCTTTTTCAATCAAACTTTTTTGCGGGAACGACTTTGCTTGAAATGATAGACGCCGAAGAACTTGCTCCTGTTCTTTTAGCAATGCAGGGAGCAGTCGGAGGAAGCATAGAGCAAGTAAAAGAAATCTTTATGACAGTTTTTTTATTTGCTCACGGATATGCGAGTATCATCGCTAACAATTCATTGGAATTCGACGAGGAGCTCATAAAATCTCATTTGGAGCGGGCATACAGAGGCGCAATATTGGCAGCGCAGGAGGAAAAGAAATGAATGGTCAACAGGTTATTGAGAATAACAAAAAAAGTGTTGTACTCACGGTTATAGGCGTGACAATAATGATATTATTGACGGCAACGAAAGTTGTGCCGTCCTCGAAAATAGCAGGTTATTCCGTATTTGTGGGGATTGCATTTTTCTTTATTACAGAAGCAGTCGCCAAAACACCGAATGCCGAATCGGGATTGCGTTTTAAAACAATTTTGGAGGATATTAAAAAGCCGGGTGTAATTGCATGGGCGCTGCTGCCGAGTGTGAGCGGTATTGTAACGCTTGTTACTGGAAATCTGATTTTCGGTGGGGAATTTGTTGACCATGTAATGGGACGGACGAGTTCTAACCTGTCTTTTGATAAAACAGCACTGCTAATAGGTCAGGTTATCGTTACGGCATTTGGCGAAGAAATCGCGTATCGGGGTTTCTTCCTTGGGAAAGGTATGAAGATATTTCCATTTTGGATCTGCGCAGTGGTTTCATCGCTTACTTTCGCAGCAGGGCATATTTCCGCAGGAAACAAAGGAGTCGTGCTTTATGATGTCGCCGCTGTATTAATTGACAGTTTGATTTTCTCGGTGATTTATCATAAATCGGGTAATTGCGTTATCAGCACCTTTTCGCACATTCTCGGAAACGCAATATCCCTTGCAGCCGTGTTTGCATTCTTTTAAGTCAGGATAAATTATATAATAAGAGCCGATGATTTTGTGAGATACCCTCACGGATCGTCGGCTTTTATTTCATATTCTTACTGATCTGCCCAGCGGCAGAAAAGAAAAAAACCGCTGCCGGGCAGGTAATTTCCTACGCTCAAATTACAAATCTATTGGCAAGCAGCAGTTTAGATTAAGCCGCTGCTTCTTTTTGTCCCCCAATCAAGACAAAGGCTTATTCCCGATAAATACGACGGCTAACAGGAGGTAGCCGCCATGAAGCCTATTCCATATCGACAAATACTTAATGGTACATCCGCCAAAAAGCGATGAACTAGAGTAACTCAAAAGAATCTTCCGCATCTATCCGCACCTGTAAATTACCATCAAGATAAAGACGGGCATATTCCAATGGCTCATCAATAGCCAGTGCATTTAATGCGCACTCTGAACCGGGAATAATCTTTAAATCTTTTTCTGCTTCCCAACAGTCAATCCGCAGAAGATAGCCTGCGGCAGTTGCTATATCAATGCTGTTGTGGTGTATGTTGTATTCAGCATATATGATGTTCATTTTACAATCATCCTCTTTTCCTTAAAATTTTTGAAAGCATTTCAATCAGTTCTTTCTGCCCTGTCCATAATATGTTATAATTTGTTACAGGTTTTTCTTTCCCTTATTTTTGCTCTTATGAGAGTTCATAACGTAAGGGAAAAGGATATAACACAAAGGAAAGTCTAAGGGCAAGCTCACTCACTATAAATTTAACATTTTCAAGGGCTTGCGGACTTTTTGAAGATAAAATATAAAGGTTATTAAATGATAAGAAATAGGTCTTATCAGAATTCATTGACAAAATACCCGTTATATAGTAAAATGTTTACAATGAATTTTTAAGCGGGTAATTTTATATGGATATGGATTTTATAAGAAAAAATCTGCCGCCTTACAGCGTTTTGATGTCGGTTTATGAAAAGGAAAAGCCTCAGAATCTTTCAGAGAGCCTAGAGAGCATTCTTTTGCAGACCGTTCCACCGGACGAGCTTATTTTGGTTTGCGACGGAAAGCTGACCGATGAACTCAACGTAATAATAAAAGCTTTTGAGAGTGAGTATCAGAAAATCTTTCGTTCGGTGCGCCTTCTGGAAAACGTCGGGACAGGAATGGCAGCCAACGAAGGGATAAAGGCGTGTCAGAATGAGCTTATCGCTAAGATGGATTCGGACGACGTTTGCGTTCCCGACAGATTTCAGCGTCAGCTTATGATGTTTTTGAAAAATCCAAAGCTTGATATGGTAGGAGGATATATAGAAGAGTTTGACGATACCACAAAAGAGCCTATCGCAATAAAGAAAACTCCTATTTCTCATGAGGAAATTTTAAAATACGCACGCAGGCGCAGCCCCTTTAACAATCAAACGCTTATTTACAGAAAATCTTTTGCACAGAAGGTAGGAGGATATACCGATATTAAACGGTGCGAGGATTATGAGTTTATAACAAAGATGCTTATGGCGGGAGCTGTGGGCGAAAATATGCCTGAGGTGTTGGTGAGATACCGCGTTACTAAGGATAACTATAAGCGCCGCAAAAACTGGTCTAATACCAAAAGCTTTATAAAGGTGCGTTGGGGGCTTTATAAAGCGCGATTTTCTTCTTTTTTGGATTTTTTAGTTCCTACCACCGCACAGCTTTTAATGTTCATTATGCCCGAAAGATTTACTAGTTGGGCATACAGAAAGTTTTTGAGAAGATAATTGCATCTGTCAGGCAAATCGGGATTTGAAACCGTCAAAATTTTAAGCTGTTACCGACCATTACAGGGTGATATTAAAATCCGCGGGGAGTCTTGAAAAAAGCATTTATCGCAGTTTGCTTGCCTTATCCCTTGATACGATTTCACTCGAAGTAACCCTTTCCATTACCCCTTATAAGGGCGAAAACAAGGGAAGAGAAATTTGATAACAAAGGAGAATAGAATATGAAAAACATAACTTTTGAAAAAGCCCGCAGATTTATCTACCGCAATGCCAGACCCGTAGACTTGGCGATCTTTAAGTATCACTTTGAAAATGGTTCCCGTGAAGATGTGCTGACCGCATTGTCTGCCTATCAGAATCCTGATGGCGGCTTTGGTTGGGGAATAGAAGCCGACAACTTCAACCCAAACTCGCTGCCAATGGGAGTGTGGAAAGCGACTGAGTATATCCGTGATATCGGCGAAATTGAGCCGGAACATCCGATCATTCAAGGAATCTTACGCTATCTCGAAAGTGGTGACGGTTTTGATGAATCCCACAATCAGTGGATGAATACAGTTCCGTCAAGCAACAACTACCCATGTGCATTTTGGTGGAAGTATACCGAAAACGGCAGCCTATTTGAATACAACCCGACTGCGGCGCTTGCAGGATCCATTGTAAGATACGCAAAAAAGGGGAATGCTCTTTATGAAAAGGGGTTTCAAATTGTGAAAGAAGCTGCGGACTGGTTTATAAAAGATGCTCCGATAGAGCAGCATATTGCAAGGTGCTTTATCACTATGTATGATGACTGCAAAGATGCCGGTGCAATTCCTTTTGATGATGCTGCGTTTTTGTCAAAACTTAATGAAATTGTTGACAAAAGTATCTGTCGAGATGTTTCACGCTGGGGCGAATATATTCCAAGGCCGTCAACATTTATTACTTCACGAAATTGCAGGTTTTACAACAAGGGTCTGAAAGAACTATGCCGTGCTGAGTGTGATTATATAAAAAACACTCAGCTTGATGACGGATCGTTCTATGTACCATGGCAATGGTGCAACTACAAGGAGTGGTACGTAGCAGAAAACTGGTGTAAATCTACTATTACCATTGAGAATATGCTGTTTCTGCGGGAGTTTGAATCTTCGGTGTGATGTTTGCTTAAAACACTAGTATTTTCGCATCACACAGTTTGAGAGAGGAAAACTAGTGCGTCTTTACGGTGTAATTTTCCGCTTGGGGTATAAAATGTGTGCCGGGTTGGCAGCGATTGATTTATATAGGGTTGGAGATATGTTTGCATGATTAACTATGATTTGCGGAGGAGCCTATATGATAGAAATATACGCCATGTCTCAAGAACATCAATATTGGAAAGATACTCTATCGTTGGCTGCAAAATGCTCATGGGAAGCGGGACATTACTTGTCTCAAAAAATGGCAAATAATGAATTTCTCAAATGGGAAAGAGTATTTTGTGCCGTTGAAAATGGAAAAGTGGTGGGCTTTTGTACATTAACGGAAAAGGATGAGTTGCCATTAGAATATGACTTTACACCATTTATAGGTTTTGTTTTTGTTGACGAACAATATCGCGGCAAAAGATTATCGCAATTATTGATTGATAACGCAGTTTCCTATGCGCGTGAATTGGGGTATCAAAAAATATACATTATGAGTGGAGAAATTGGATTATATGAAAAATACGGTTTTAAGAAGCTGGGAGATTACGAAACGATATATGGCACAGTAGACCAGCTTTTTGTTAAAACAATATGATAAGACATCATTCCGTTTATTAAAATAAGCAACCAGAAAAACTCCTCGCTCCGATATAAAAAGCTTTTATTTTTATAAAATTGAGCAGAAACATAGATATTATCTTGCAGACTTTGATACAACGCCGAGGAAAAATTGAAAAGTTCGCTTTAGGAGTATAAGTTTTGGCTTGGGGTATATTCTTTTTTTTGCGGCGTATAAGTCGGAATCAAGGATGAAATGTGAGGAAGTGTGTTATGGACTACCCTATTTCGCTTTACTATGATACAGAAATATCCGATGTCCAAACATTAGATTTATGTCGTGGGAATGATGATTACAGAAAAATATATTTTGTGACGGATGGGCAACGAAAACTTGTAATTAAACAATTATCCAACGCTTTCAGCGACAAACGCAGAATCGAAGGATGGTTCAATCTGATGGATGAATACCGTAAAACGGGATTGTATTGTCCTGCTGTCGTACCGAATCGCAATAGAGAGCTGCTTCACTGCGATACAATAGACGGGCGTGATTATTATACGTTTGCCGAAGAATATTCCGTTTATGAAACAGCCGAACACATTGGTAAGGAAAAATACAGAGATGCTCTGGGACACGATTGCTACACCCCGGATGTTATGCGTTCCTTGGGGAAAATTGCCGCAGCAAAATCGGACATCTTGGATTGGCCTTCCGCATACTGTCTTCTTGAGCCGTTCTGCGCTCCCGATACGACCGACGAAGCAACCGAATGTGCGGTTGCTTTTGTGAAATATATAAGAGAAAATCTCCCTGCACATTTGCCGCGGGCTGAGACTCTTTTGGAAATGTTCTATAAACGACAAAAAGAATTAAGCACGGTATATCCTTTGTTGCCGACGTCCTGTTTTCAAGCTGATTTGAACGATAGTAATATACTTCTCGATGAGAACAATCATTTTGTGGGTTTAATTGATTTCAATTTATGTGGGAAAGAGCCGGTTCTTAACTATGCTGTACGGGAAGCGCTATGGGGCGTTTCCGATAAGCGATTGTTTGGCGAAAAAGGCAGCAGGCTGTATTTATATGATGAGACATTGGACGAACTTCGGATAAAATTGTTCTTGGAAAATATGAGCTATATTAAAGAAAACTACGAGTTTAGCATTTTGGAAAAAAAGGTCTTCCCGATTTTATTCCGGTATATGAACTCGTTTTGGTGGTTTCATTTGGATGAAATTAAATTGATAAAAGAGGATGAATACAAAATAGCGCAACTCCTTGACTGGTTGGAGTACCAAATGACACGAGATGACATACGGTTGCCTTAAACCTTTCCATTCTTCCTGCGTTTTTCAATTATTGCTTCGTACCTTTTTATTATTACGGAAACGGTGATACCCCAATGTCACGGCAGCGGCTTGCATCCATTTGCAGACACACCTATAACCACATATAACAAAGGCCTCCTAAGTCAGCGAAATGCCCGCATTTCAAGCGTTTTCTGCATTTCTGTGTCGGAGAATGTTTGTATCAAAATAACCAACAACATAGATATAATCTTGCAGAGTTTGATACAAAGCCGAGGAATAATTGAAAAGTGCGCCTTTGCGGTGTAATTTCCGCTTGCGGTGT
>CANQNK010000014.1 GCA_947625195.1 uncultured Clostridia bacterium
GGCGATAATTCTGTTATCGGAGCAGGGAGCGTTGTGACCCATGATATTTCTGCGAATGTAGTCGCCTTTGGCGTTCCCTGTCAGGTTGTTCGTGAAATCGGTGAAAAGGACAGGGAGTTCTATTATAAAGACAGGAAACTTGACGTTTGGGAATAACCCACCTAATCGGGCTTTACGGAGATGACGATACCATGTTTGAAGATATTTTTCTGCGAAAAAAGGCTGTTCCCGAAAGGCTGGAAAGTTACGGCTTTCAGAAAATACGAAGCGGTTACAGATACGGTACGAATATTCTGGACAATGCCTTTGCGTTGGAGATCACAATCGGCAAAGGAAAAGTGCCGGATACGAAACTGACGGAAATTTCCACCGGCGAGGAATATGTCCTTTACAAAACAGACGCGGTCGGCGCATTTGTCGGCGAGGTCAGAACGGCTGTAACAAACATCTTGCAGGGTATCGCCGATCGCTGTTATGAAACGGCGGTCTTCAAGGCGGAGCAGTCCGTTGCGCTCATCGCCTATGTTCGTGAAAAATACGGGGACGAGCTTGAATATCTATGGGATAAATTTCCCGATAATGCCGTATGGCGTCGGAAGGACAATGAAAAATGGTACGGCGCGTTACTGACTGTTTCCCGTCGTAAACTCGGCGCCCCATCAGATGAGATTGTGGAGATCATCGACCTGCGCACCGCACCGGAAGTAATGGAGGACCTTATTGATAACACTCGTTTCTTCCCCGGTTGGCACATGAATAAGAAACATTGGTACACAATCATTTTGGACGGAACGGTTTCGGCGGATGAAATATGCCGCAGGGTGGATGAAAGTTACTTGCTGGCAAAGTGAACATAAGGACAACTTCCTATTTGACGGAAAGTGGAGCAGAACGAAAAATCGAAGTATAGTGGAGGTAATTATGGCTTTTGATTATAAGAAAGAATACGGCAGCCGTTATGAGCTGATGAAACAAACAGAAGCTATGCTGTGCGGCTTAGTTGTCCAGTAGGACTTTCTAACTGCTTCGTTTCAGTTTAGAAAAGAATGTTATTCTTACTCAGGAGGTGGAAACGATGTTCCAAATTCTTGTTGTTGACGACGATAAAAATACACGCAGGCTGCTCAAAGCTGTGCTTGAAACGGAGCATTATTCCGTATTTACTGCTGCAAACGGTGAATAAGCCCTCGATGTAATGGATAAAGAGTATATTGACCTTGTGATCCTTGATATCATGATGCCGAAAATGGACGGATATGAATTTACAAAGACCCTCTGTGAAAGCAAGGATAATCTTCCCATTCTTATGGTTTCGGCAAAACAGCTTCCCGAAGATAAGCATAAAGGTTTTTCGTTAGGAATCGACGACTACATGACAAAACCGATTGATGAGGAAGAAATGCTCTGGCGAATCAAAGCGCTCCTACGCCGCGCTCAGATTGCCAACGAACATAAAATGACGATTGGAAGCGTAGTTTTGGATTACGATTCCTTTACCGTGACCAAGAACGGCGAAACACAGGAACTCCCACAAAAGGAATTTTTGCTGCTTTATAAGCTGCTGTCATACCCCGGAAAGATTTTTACACGGATTCAACTGATGGATGAAATCTGGGGCGCTGACAGCGATACCGGCTGGGAAACGGTGACGGTTCACATCGGACGGCTGCGCAAACGGTTTGAGGGCTGGGAGGAATTCGAAATAGAATCTGTGCGCGGGCTTGGATATAAGGCTATCAAAACACTAGCCAAGGGTACATCAGTTTACATATCCGAGTTTAAATATGTAGGTACGCAAACATGGGGCAAAATATCCAGCGGCTGGATATGCGTCAATAACAATTCTGTGTTTTACATCCGTGTGTACGGCACGGTGCAAGGCGACGGAGTCAATGTGCGCAAAACAGCAGGTGGAACAGTATGCGGAAGCGTAAAGAAAGGACAGAAGTTTGTATTTACGCAGGAGAATAACGGCTGGAGCTACTCGCCAGAAGCCGGCGGTTGGGTAAGTAATGAGTATTTGAGATAATCCACAAAGGATAACAGTATACAAGACAAGCCTAAGGGCAAAGAGAAAGGAGCTAAATTCTTACGAGTTTAGCTCCTTTTTTGTCGTTTGAACGACAGATTTTGACATATTTCTTGATTTTTTAATTTATTGTGATATAAAAACTATAGATTTAAGCTATAGATGAAATAACAGCAATATGTAATAAATTACAATTTATGGTTAAATCAGTCAAAATGTGAAAAATTGATATGAAGAAATATTTTTTAAGATTGCAGTATACGATAATTGAGGTGTATAATGGAAAATAATATTAAAATCATTATAGCCGTAATATCTCTCATTGTGGCTATAATCGGATTGCTAACTGCTTATTTACATTGGAGAAAAGAAAAAAAGGAATTTAAAAATGAGGAAACCAACTTGAACAGTGGCAATGATAAAGCATCAAATAATAGTGACTATAATAATATAATATTAAAGCCAAAATACACCTCATTATTTGCCGAAAAAGGAGAACTTCATAGTGAAACAATTAATATTACTAACAAGGGCGATGGAGAAATTGAGGGAGAAGTATATTTGGGTACAAATAATACATACCACCTTACGGGAACATTTAAAAATCGTGTGTTAACAGGCGAATTTACATCTATGGGTCAATATGTTGATGAAAGAGGAACAATTAATTTAAAACTGATATCGGAAAATATCTTAAGCGGCTTTTGCTCCTTTTCCAAAACCTCTAAAGTGGACGATGATCAAATAAGAATGAGCCCATATGTTTGGATAGCTGGAAAAGATGAAAGCTTAATTAGTGGTACTTATGAATTTTGCACCGAATGTCATAATCAACGCAAAAAGTGTTGCTGTGCTTCTCCAGATGTTGATATGCCTGTTTTATTACCAAGTGAAGCTAGAAAAATTCAGTCAATAAGCCCTAGACATCAACGGATGCGTGATTTTTCTCGGAATATTGGTAATACAACTATACGTCAAATCATTGCTAAAGATAGTGGTCTTAATGGACAACATTGTCATTTTTATGATTATAATGAAAATAGATGTAAAATATATGACATGAGACCTGTTGATTGCAGACTATTTCCTTTCGATATAAAATTGGATCCTAATACCAATGAGTATTGGGTTGGATATTATAATGATTTATGTGATAGGCATTTACCTGATATAAGCATTATGAGACAGTATGCACACATATTGAGACCACAATTATTTCTTTTGTTTCCATATGCTAATACAATCAATAACAAAGAGGTTTGCACACATTTAAGCGAAGCAACTTTTGAGAGTTTATATAAGCTTGATCAGTTTATTTTTTAACGATCAATTAATAACTAACAAAATAAAAGTTTTTGTTTCACTTAGTGTGGCAAAAACTTTTTTATTTATAAAATTTCTATTGCAGACAGGTTGCAGACGTAAATTTAAAAACCCCCGAAAAATCGGGGGTTTTGTCGTTTAGAATCTGGCGGAGAAGGAGGGATTCGAACCCTCGATGCGCTACAAACGCATACACGAGTTCCAGTCGTGCGCCATAAACCGGGCTAGGCGACTTCTCCGAACAAGGTATATAGTACCATGTTTTAAGGCGTTTGTCAAGATGAAAATTTAATCAACAGCCGAAACAGAACAAAAGCGGAAAGAAAGGACCTTTCCGCTTGAATGTCGGATATTTATAAGTAGGCTAAGTAGGCAATCAGACTATTTGCAGAAGTTATCAACGTATCTGTCAATGCAGTTTTGTATTATCTCCTTGGCTTTTTCTGCACCTTCTATTTCGTTTACATCAGTCTGCTTTCCCTCAAGTGTTTTATAAACCGAGAAAAAGTGGCTCATCTCATCAAAAATGTGCTTTGGAAGATGGGATATGTCCGTATATGGATTAAAGGTGGGATCGTTGTGAGGAATTGCTATGATTTTCTCATCGGCCGCTCCGTTGTCAAGCATTTTAATAACTCCTATCGGATAGCACTTTACAATCGACATCGGGAACAGAACCTCAGAGCATAGTACCAATACATCCAGAGGATCACCGTCCTCTGCGTAAGTTCTTGGGATAAATCCGTAGTTTTCAGGGTAGTGAGTGGATGTATAAAGTATTCTGTCCATCATCAATACGCCCGTCTCCTTGTCAAGCTCATACTTTATCTTTGAGCCTTGCGGGATCTCAACAACAGCCATAAAGCTGTCTTTGGATATTCTTTTCGGTGAAATGTTGTGCCATATGTTCATAAAATCCACTCCTCAAAATTTTATTTTTTTGTCAAAATACAGCCCTGCCGACTTTAAATTCTCGACTGCGTCATAAACCGTTTCGCCGTCAAGTTCCACAGGCATAACCTCGTCCATGTCAGGGTCAAAGTTGTCTGCAACAGTATTTGCCGGATCATCGGAAATTTCAAGAGCTTTTAATATCTTTTCATATTTCTCTGTGCTTTCCGTAAATAAAAACACTCTCTGAAATAAATGAAAATAAATTTCATCACCCGTTTTGTGAGAGCCAAAGCCGAAGCGGGATATCCCGTCGTTTATGAGCAGATCGCCGTAACGCTTGATTATCGCCTCCGCAACAGGTTTTGTACATTCAAGATAGTATAGGTCAAATGCGTCTTCGTCATTCCGGCAGGGAAGCTCCAAAAAGAAAAACATAGGCTCATAAAGCTCTTTTACAACGCTCAAAGCCAGAGCGCACATATTTTCGGCAGACGGATAAATCCAGAAACCGCTGTCGGCTTTTTTATAAAATTCGCCCAAGCCGCGGGTGTCTGACAGAGAAATCCCGTTTATAAGCTGAAAACCCTTTGCCGCACTGTTTTCGGCATTATTCATTTTAATTCTCCGTTTCTATATTTAGTAAATTTTTCAAAAAGTCTTCCATTTTAAGACAATATGTGGTATGATATATATGGCCGGATAAGAAGATATAGAATATTAAATCCAAAGATACTTGTATGTACAAAAAAATGTACATACAGTCCAAAATTTACAATTAGTCCGGATTTTTGGACAAATTATATGTTATGATAATACACGGGGAGCAACATATAAATAAAGCTACCCTGAATAACATTAACAGGAGAGGATTTTAAAATGTTTGAGTTGATTGCGATTTTAGGACTGAGCACAATTTTAGTATCGTGCGCTGTTAATCTTTTTGAGCTGGCTTTTTATGAACCGAAGCAGGAGGCTGAGACAGACAAGTCTCATACTGCGGCAGATACAGCCGAAAAGGGCGAAAGCGCGAAAGAATTCATTGCTTAGTACCTATATTATCACACAAAAAAAGTAAAAAGTCAAGGAAGGTGAAATAGGCTGTGTCAGGTATTTGGCTTATAGCTTTGCTGTCGCTCGCTTTTATCGCGGCGGCTGCCGGGGTTGTCTGTATCGTAAAGCTCTCAAACAGCAGTATGGCTGAGAGCGACAAGCTTGCAATGTTAAAGGAACTAAAGCTGCTCAAGGAACAGCAAGGGCGGGAGCTGTCTTATTTCAGACAGGAAATAAACCGCACTACCGCCGATTCAATAGAAAAGCTGGGTAAAATAATAAGCGGCAACCAGATGGACCTTAACAAGACTGTAAATGAAAAGATAGAAACGCTGGACAAAAATCTATCGGATAAGCAGTCCGCTTTGCAAAAGTCCGTTCAGGACAACCTTACCGGTCAGGAGCAGAGATTCAGAACCTTCTCTGAGCTTAATGAGCAAAAGCTTGAGGGCATAAGGGGGGTTGTGGAAAAGCAGCTCAACACGCTTCAGAATGAAAACTCAAAGAAGCTTGATGAGATGCGGCAGGTAGTCGACGAAAAGCTTCAGAAGACCCTTGAGGACAGGATGAGCCAGTCGTTCAAGCTTGTAAGCGAACGTCTTGAGCAGGTTTACAAGGGCCTTGGAGAAATGCAGGCGATTGCTTCAAATGTGGGCGACTTGAAAAAGGTGCTTTCAAACGTAAAAAGCAGAGGTATCCTGGGCGAGATACAGCTTGGCGCAATACTCAAGGAGATACTTGCACCGGAGCAGTACGAGGAGAACGTTGAGACCAAAAAGGGAAGCGGAAAACGGGTCGAGTTTGCAATAAAGCTTCCCGCAGATAACGAAAGATACGTTTATCTGCCGATAGATTCAAAGTTCCCCGGAGATTCGTACTCGGCTCTTGTATCGGCGTATGATACGGGCGACAAGCAGCAGATAGATACAGCGGCGAGGACCCTTGTTTCCACCATAAAGTCAGAGGCGAAGGATATTCACGACAAGTACATATCGGTTCCTGACACGACTGACTTTGCAATCCTGTTTATTCCGTTTGAAGGGCTTTACGCAGAATCGGTCAACAGGGGTCTGGTGGAAGAGCTTCAGCGGCTTTACAAGGTAAACATAGCGGGGCCGAGCACCATGGCGGCGCTTTTAAACAGCCTGCAAATGGGTTTTAAAACGCTTGCCATCCAAAAGCGCTCGAGTGAGGTCTGGGATATTCTCTCTGCGGTAAAGACCGAATTTGCCCGGTTTGAGGACGTTATAGACGCAACGCAGAAGAAAATCATCGCCGCAAACGATGAGCTAGACAAGCTCGTGGGTGTTCGTACCAGAGCCATAAACCGTAAATTAAAAAGCGTAACCGCTTTGAGCGAGACATCGCAGAGTGACGCCATTTTAGGACTTTCATCTGAGCAAGGAGA
Organism: uncultured Clostridia bacterium; assembly: GCA_947625195.1. Lineage (GTDB taxonomy): Bacteria > Bacillota > Clostridia > Oscillospirales > Ruminococcaceae > UMGS1601. The sequence continues at coordinate 6,705 of CANQNK010000014.1, forward strand.
GGAGTAACGGCGATTGCCGGATCATACTGCGAAAAGTATCACTATAAGTATGTTAAAAGTCATTTGGCGTACATTTTAATGTGCGTCAAAGTTTATTTGATACTTGTTTTTTCCTGATATATGTGCTAAAATAAAGCGGACGGCTTTATCGTTTGTAATATGATCAGTGAGGTCAAAATATGAAAGTAAGTGTAAAAAATCTTATTGTGGCAGCACTTTTACTTATGCTGTCGGTAGCTTTATATAAATTTTTCGGCTCGGTAAGGATTTTCGGCGGATACCTGTGCGTTATGCAGGCGCCTATCCTGCTTTGCGGGCTTTTGTGCGGTCCGGTCTTGGGCGGACTTGCGGGAGTGGCAGCTCCGTTTATCTGCTCGCTTTTGTTTAATTCACCCGCAATGTATCCGGACACCTATGCGCTTGCGGTTGAGCTTGTGTTCTTCGGAGTGATGTGCGGAGTGCTTTACAAAACGATGTACCAAAACGTATATGTATCGTTGCTGTTGTCTATGTACATAGGAAAAACCGCTTACGAATTTATGATGAAATTTCTATCAAACGCATATTCGGCAGAGAGCTTTTTAAACGACGTGTTTTACGGTTGTATTCCCGGAATAATCGTCATTATAGTTATACTTCCGCTTATTGCAATACTTCTTGATAAAACAGGTCTTATGCGCAGGGGAGAAAAATAGAAAAAGAGATGTTAATTAAAAAACGGTTGCGGTGCGGCAACTGTTTTTTTGTGGGCCGTTATGCTTAGACTTGGCTGTACGGATATCGGATCAAGCGGCAGTTTTACTTCCGACAAGATATTTTAACAGGTTATGACAGCAGCCAAGCATTTACCGATTCTTTTGGAAAACAAGAGATGCAATAAACAGCGAGTTTTTACTGCAAATTCCTTGACGGTAAAAAAACATTGTGGTATACTTATTACATAAATAATGACAGAATTGGGTTTAATAAAGGAATCTGCATAAAACGGGAGATGATCATTGTGAAAAACACAACGCTTGTGATTATGGCGGCAGGCCTTGGAAGCCGTTACGGAAAGGGCATAAAACAGCTTGCAAAAATAGGGCCGAGCAATGAGATAATCATGGATTACTCGGTTTACGACGCTGTAAATGCCGGGTTTAACAAAATTGTGTTTATTATAAGAAAGGATATTGAAGAGGACTTCAAAGAAATCATCGGCAACAGAATTTCAAAGCATGTCAATATCGAATACGCATTTCAGGCGCTTGAGGATCTGCCTGAGGGCTTTACCTGTCCTGAGGGAAGAACCAAGCCCTGGGGAACCGGTCAGGCTGTGCTTGCGGCTAAAAACTATGTGAACGAGCCGTTTGCGATCATCAATGCGGACGACTATTACGGACGAGAAGCTTTTAAGCTGGTGCATGATTATCTGGTGTCGGACGATTTTGACGAGCAGAGCTTACGCCTATGCCTTGTCGGATTTATACTTAAAAATACGCTCAGCGACAACGGCTCTGTAACAAGAGGCGTTTGTACCGCAGAAAACGGAAAGCTGAAAAGCCTTGAGGAAACCTATGAGATAAGAAGACTTCCTGACGGCAGAGTAGTAAGCGGTGAGGGCAAAGAAACAGAAGTAAGTGAAAACGCCGTTGTTTCTATGAATATGTGGGGCTGCACCCCTGAGTTCATGCAGGTTCTTGCGGACGAGTTCAAGACGTTTTTATCTGAGCACGGAAATGAAATGAAGAGCGAGTACCTTGTTCCGATTTTGATAGGAGAGTTATTGAAGAAGGGCAAGGTAAGCGTTGATGTTTTGGAGTCTCACGACAAATGGTTCGGTGTTACATACGCTGAGGACAAGGAATACGTTGAGAGCGAAATAAGAAAGCTCGTCGACGCGGGAGTTTATCCCGATAACCTCTGGGGAGAGTGATCTAAGTTATTTCTAAGGGCGTTTTACTTTGCGCCCTTTTATTATTGAAAGGAAAATTATCATGACTTATTCAAAAGGCTTATTCTACGCAATAGCAAGAGTTCTTATGCTGCTGCTTATAAACGTGTTTTCTGCGATAGTTTCAATAACTTTGTTTGCGTGGGTACTCAATCTTTTAATACCGTCCATCGGAGACAGCAACTTCAAGCAGAGGTTTTTCTCAAGCGGGGTATGGTCTGTTCTTGCTTGGGTGCTGCTTATCGCAATGCTTGTCTTCCTCTTTTACAAGGATGGCAAAAAGCATTCGGCATACGGAATGTTTGATATGTTCACGATAACGATAACTGCTGTATTTATGTTTGCTGTATACTTTGTTCCTGTTTTGTTTATGGACAAGGCGGGCGGTAATGTGCTTATCGCTTTTGAGGGCTTTTACTTCCCGTGCAAGTGGCTCTTATCATTATTTGATAACGACTATATGCTTGCGGTGCTTGTAGGGATAATTCCGCCTGTGGCGATATCGGTGATAACCTACTGTATTTCGCACATAATTTACAAAAAGAGATTTCCCGATGTTGACTGGCGGGTGCAAAACCCGTATTTTCACGATGAAGAATCCGAGAAAACAGAACCTGACGAGGGCGATGAGCAAAACGAGTTAAGCGATAAAGGAGAATAGATAAACAACAAAGGTCAGACAAAAAGCCTGACCTTTTATTTTGTTGAAGTTAGTAAATGTGCTTGATGTGGCATAAAATAACCGCCCTTTTCAAATCAGGGGCGGCATCAGTGAGGCACTGCCTGTTGGTGGACCCAAAGTGGATCGCCGTCTGCTTCGCAGGCTAACGGCTTGCGACAAGTCGCTGCGCCAAATTTTCTAAAAACAGTCCACAGGACTGTTTTATTAACGAAAATTTCCCTCTCGGGTTCGATCCCCAGAAATCATAAAAAACAAATGTCAGGCAAAAAAACCTGACATTTTATTTTTGAAGTTAGTAAATGTGCTTGATGTGGCATAAAATAACCGCCCTTTTCAAATCAGGGGCGGCATCAGTGAGGCACTGCCTGTTGGTGGACCCAAAGGGGATCGAACCCTCGACCTCCGCATTGCGAACGCGGCACTCTCCCAGCTGAGCTATGGGCCCGTACTCACTTTTACATATTATATCACCCATTTTTGCAAAATGCAAGCTTTTTTAGATAATTCATGTAAGCTGTTTCTTTACGGGTTTTCAGCGGCTATTTGATCGGCTGAGGTTGACATTTTTTATCACTTGTGCAATAATAATTATAACTGATATATTGAAAGGGTTGAAAAAATGTGGCTTTGTTTGTTATGAGCAAAACGACCTTTCTTTTTTTGATGGATACGTGAGTCTGACCTGTACTTAAATCAACTCAAAAAACAATTTGAAAAGGACGGATATTATGAAAAAAGAACTTGAAAAACAATACAATCCTGCCGCATTTGAGGACAGGATATATAAATACTGGATGGATAACGACTGCTTTAAGGCCTATATAGACCCTGAAAAAAAGCCTTACACTATCGTGATCCCGCCTCCGAATATCACCGGACAGCTCCACATGGGACATGCTCTGGATGAAACGCTTCAGGATATATTGATAAGGTGGAAAAGAATGAGCGGATATTCAGCACTCTGGCTTCCGGGAACCGACCATGCCGCAATCGCAACAGAGGCGAAGATAGTTGAGGCAATGCGCAAGGAAGGACTTGCCAAGGAGGACATAGGCAGAGAAGCGTTTATGCAGCGCGCCTGGAAATGGAAGGAGCAGTACGGCGGAAGAATCGTTGAGCAGCTAAAAAAGCTCGGATCTTCATGCGACTGGTCAAGAGAGCGCTTCACCATGGACGAGGGCTGCAACAAGGCTGTAAAAGAGGTTTTTGTAAGTCTTTATGAAAAGGGCCTTATCTATCGCGGCGAGAGAATGATAAACTGGTGTCCGCATTGTAAAACGTCTATTTCAGATGCAGAGGTTGAATATGAGGATCAGGCGGGACACTTCTGGCATATACGCTATCCTCTTACAGACGGAAGCGGATTTGTTGAGCTTGCTACAACACGACCCGAAACGCTTTTGGGAGATACGGCGGTAGCGGTAAATCCAAACGACGACAGGTATAAGGGCATTGTCGGAAAAACGCTTACGCTTCCTCTTGTTGGACGAGAGATACCGATAGTTGCGGACGATTATGTAGAAATGGATTTTGGAACGGGAGTTGTTAAGATCACCCCTGCTCACGACCCGAACGATTTTGAAGTCGGAAAAAGACATGATCTGCCTGTTATAAACGTTCTTACCGACGACGCCAAAATCGTTGACGACTATCCCGATTATGCCGGACTTGACAGGTATGAGGCCAGAAAGAAGATAGTAAATGACCTTGAAAAGGGCGGATATCTGGTTGAAACTGAGGATTACAGTCACAACGTAGGCACCTGCTATCGCTGCTCATCTACGGTAGAGCCGAAAGTTTCAACACAATGGTTTGTAAAAATGGAACCGCTTGCAGGTCCTGCGATAAAGGCGGTAAAGGACGGTAAAACAAAGTTTGTTCCCGAAAGATTTGAAAAGATATATTTCCACTGGCTTGAAAATATCCGTGACTGGTGCATATCCCGTCAGATATGGTGGGGACATCAGATACCCGCATTTTACTGCGACGACTGCGGCGAGACAGTCGTTACCAAAGAAAACGAGGCGTTCTGTCCTAAGTGCAAAAAGAAGATGCGTCAGGACGAGGACACGCTTGATACGTGGTTTTCTTCTGCGCTGTGGCCGTTCTCCACGCTCGGATGGCCGGACAAGACGGAGGACCTTAAGTATTTCTATCCCACAAACACACTTGTTACGGGATATGATATAATTCCTTTCTGGGTAATGAGAATGATGTTCTCGGCACTTGAGCAGACGGGAGAGGTTCCGTTTGACACGGTGCTCATACACGGCCTTGTAAGGGATTCCCAGGGAAGAAAAATGTCTAAGTCGTTAGGAAACGGAATAGACCCCCTTGAGGTTATCGAACGGTACGGAGCTGACGCATTGAGGTTTATGCTTGCAACGGGAAATTCGCCCGGAAACGATATGAGATATATCGATGATAAGGTAAAGGCCTCAAGAAACTTTGCCAATAAGCTCTGGAACGCGGCAAGATTTATTATGATGAATCTTCCGGACGGGTATGAGATAACTGATCTTCCGGATAATCTCACCACGGAGGATAAGTGGATAGTTTCAAAGATAAACTCGCTTGCAAAGGATATAAACGCAAACCTTGCAAGTTATGAAATAGGCGTTGCGGTACAAAAGCTTTATGATTTTATCTGGGACGTTTACTGCGACTGGTATATAGAGCTTACAAAGCCAAGACTTTTAGCGGGCTCAGAGACTAAAGAGACGGCTCAGGCAGTGCTTGTATGGGTCATGAAGGAAATGCTTAAGCTTTTGCACCCGTTTATGCCGTTTATCACGGAGGAAATATGGCAGACTTTAGTGGGCGGCAGTCCGCTTATGCTTGAAAGCTTTCCGGTATACAACGAGTCGCTTTGCTTTGAAAAGGAAGAAAAGGACTTTGAAAAGATAATAGACGCTATAAAGGGAATAAGAAACCGCAGAGCTGAGATGAATGTTGTGCCAAGCATAAAAGCAAAGGTGTTTATTGAAACGCCTTTTGCCGAGGTGTTTGAGTCTGGAACGATGTTCTTTGAACGTCTGGCTTCAGCGAGCGAGGTTGAGGTTTCTGACATCGCCTACGAAGGAGAAGCTCTGACGGTAGTTACCGATTCTGCAAGGATATTTATTCCTCTTGACGAGATAGTTGACAAGGATAAGGAAACCGAGCGCCTTAACAAGGAAATGAAGATCGTTAAAAAGGACATAGATTTCTTAAGCGGAAAGCTTTCAAATCAGGGCTTTTTGGCAAAGGCTCCAAAGCAGCTTATAGAAAAAGAAAAGGCGAAGCTTGAAACTGCAATGCAAAAAATGGCCAAAATAAAAGAGAGTATAGAAAAGCTTAATAATTAAAAAATCGAATTGACGCCGTTTGGCCTTTATCAGTGTATTATAATTTGCAAAACATGATGTAATATTGATAATCGCCATCCGGCATATATAAATATGCGGTATACTATATGGTTTACTTTATAAAATTACAGGGAAATCCTATAGGAGGGATTAGTTGTGATTTGCAGACGATTTCGGTTTATTTCCGCTTTTATAATAGCTTTTTTGGCATTGTTTTGCGCCACGGTACCGCAGGTCAATGCCAATGAAGAACAGAATACGCTGTCTTTAACGTCCGAAGAGAAAAACTATATATCATCTCATGAATCGTTTAAAGTAGGCTATGTACAGGACCGTATACCCGTATCTTTTTCAAATGAGGATGGAGATGCGGACGGGATATCACGCTACATATTTGATCGCGTAAGTGAGCTTTTGGGAATAAAGTTTGAATATGTACCTCTTCCATCCGGAGATGTCACGTACGATTATCTTCTGGGTGAGGGCTTTGATCTTGTCACAAGCGTAGAATATAACGAGGAGAATAAAAAAGCGCGGGGAATACTTATCAGCAATCCCTATTTTTCAAGCCGTAAGGTAGTGGTTGCAAGAGATAATCTGGAGTTCAGATATGATGCAGACTGGTCTGTTGCAGTTTCAACAGGCTCACAGACACTTAGAAATGTGCTTGCCAAGATGTTTCCGAATTTTGAACTGAAAGATTACGATACGATATCAGACTGTTTCGATGCGGTAAATACAGGCGATGCCGATCTTATGATACAAAATCAGTATGTTGTTGAATACTGGCTTTCAAAACCCGAATATGAAAAACTAAACGTAATACCAGTTGTCGGACTTGACGACCGCCTTTGCTTTTCCGCTGTTGTAGCGTTTGACAATCAGGCAGGAACCTCACAGCAGGACGGACAGATTCTTATAGATATTCTTGATAAAGCCATAGCGGCTATTACCGATGATGAGGTCGGCAACTACACAATACAGGGAGTAATGGAAAATCAGTATGAGTATACTTTGTGGGATTTCATTAGCCGCTACCGTTATTCAGTGGGAATATTTGTCGTATCGTCTTTTGTTATTTTAATACTGGCGATTTTGCTTGTACGTCAGCGTATCCGTTTTGCTGAAAGCAAGGCTGACGCTAAAGCAAAGGGACGTTTTTTGTCTACAATGAGTCACGAGATCCGTACGCCATTGAACGGACTTATCGGACTTAACTATCTTATGTCTCATAAACTTGAGGACAAAGAAAAAATGGAAGAATATCTGCGGCAGTCTTCTGTTACAGCAAAGTATCTTTTGTCGCTTGTAAACGATATTTTGGATTCTTCAAAGCTTGAGGAGAAAAAACTGAAACTGATGATTCACCCGGTGGAACTTGAGCTTGTTATAGAAACCGTAAGTTCAATAGAACAAAACGCTATGACAGATAAACAGCTTAAATACACCGTTCATTCAGATTTGATATATCCTTGTGTTATGGGAGATGAGGTCCGTATTCAGCAGGTATTGCTGAATTTGCTTGACAATGCCCGCAAATTCACACCGGAGGGCGGCAGCGTTAAGCTTTCTCTTAAACAGGAAAAAACGGACAGCAATAAGGTGCTTACCACAATTACCGTATCTGATTCAGGAAGGGGTATGAGCGAGGAATTTCAAAAACACATATTCAGCGTCTTTTCACAGGAGCTTGAAACCGTATCCAAGGGAAATCAGGGAACAGGTTTAGGACTTTCAATCAGCCGTAGGCTTGCACAGCTAATGGGCGGAGATTTGACTTGTGTAAGCAAAAAGGGTATGGGCAGTACATTTACATTCACTTTTGCCGCAGAGCCTGTCAAGCCTTCTGAAAAGGCGAAGGTTAAGATATTTGACCGGGAGAGGGTGCGTCCGCGCGTATTGGTAGCTGAGGACAACGAACTCAACGGAGAGATAATAATTGAGCTTCTGCGCAGCGAAGGGTTTGAAGCAGAGCTTGCGGAAAACGGAAAAAAAGCTTTGCAGATGTTTGCAGATTCAGCGCCCGATACATTCAATGTTATTCTTATGGATCTGCTGATGCCCGAAATGGACGGATTTGAAACTACAAAAGCTATTCGTGCGCTTAACAGGGATGATGCAAAAACAGTCCGTATATTCGCCTGCACGGCAAACTCCTTTTCAGAAGAAAGGGACAAAGCGTTTGCAAGCGGCATGGATGATTTTATCACCAAGCCCGTAAACATTGAAGAGCTGATAAAAAAGCTCTATAAATAAAGACAACTAAAAATTTCAATCAATTACTTTATAATAATTGCCTAAATGTATTTTCAGGCAGGATGAATGCAAATTTATATGTTTTACTGTTTATTAACCGCAAGGGCCATAGCAATATGGCTCTTTTTTTATCCATACAAAGGAAACGTCAAATTTTTTTATATAATTTTAACTTACCTGATTACATGAAAAACTATTTTAATTAGCGGCAGCTTCTATAATTATTCCATTTTTTGTTAACTGCTTCACAATTTCTGATGTTTGTACAGTCAAAATGGTTTTGAAACTATATATAGTAGTTGCACATAACATAAATATGTTAAATCAAGGTAATAAAAACAAGGTTTATTTAGATTGTTTTGGGTTGACACATACTATATGTTGTGGTAAAATATATGTAATACGAGAATTTTGTCGCACGTTCTTCGTTTTAGCGGAGATATACTATATGTTGTGTGTTGCTATATATTACCTTGATTGTGCGATAATCTGTCATGTCAGATAGAATAGTTTTATCAAACCGCTCCCAAATTGTAAATTTTCTGTGAATTTATACCCATATTTGGCAATATTGTATAAACGAGCAGGTTTTTATTAGGCAATTTGTCTACAAGTTTTTTTGACATTGGGCTTGCATTTCCTTAAATAATAGTGTATAATTAGCTTGCAGTGGTTAATTGTGCAAAAAAGTGGTGATAATTCCCAAACCGGGACTAAACCGCTTGTTTGGGAGGTGAACGGATTGCCGACGTCAAATTTAATGGGAACATACTATCTGTCTATGGATGTAAAGGGCAGAATGAGCTTTCCTACAAAGTTAAGGGAGATAATCGGCGAGAGGTTCATCGTCACGAGAGGAGTTGACGGATGCTTGTTTGTCTATTCGCTTGAGGACTTTTCGCTTATCGCCGATAAGATAAGAAATCTTCCCATCTCAAAGGGAAGACAGATCCAAAGGCACTTTATGGCGGGGGCGACAGAGGTTGAAGCGGACAAACAGGGAAGGATCCTGATCCCGCAGGATTTAAGGAAGCTTGCAGGTCTTTCAAAGGACATAGTTGTTGCCGGAGTCACAGACAGGGCGGAGATCTGGGATAAGGACAGATGGGAGACAGCCAGTGCCGTGTTTGACGACGAATGTGCTTTAAAGGCTATGGAGGAGCTCGATTTCTGATGGAGCTTTTGTCTGAGACCGTAAGGGTTGGTGTAACGATTGGAATTTAATCATATCCCCGTTTTGCTTGATGAGTGTATAGACGGACTTAACATTAAGCCGGACGGCGTTTACATCGACGGCACCGTTGGAGGAGCAGGTCATTCCAAGGAGATCGCAAAGCGGCTTACAACGGGCAGACTTATCGGGATAGACAGAGACCCTGAGGCAGTATGTGTTGCAAGGGAAAGACTCAAGGGCTTTAACGCAGAGGTGATCGAGGCTAATTTTTCTGATCTTGACGGTATAATGAAAGAGAGAAATATACCGAACGCAGACGGAATTTTACTTGATCTTGGGGTATCATCTCACCAGCTTGACGATGCTCAAAGAGGCTTTTCTTATCATGCAGACGCTGTGCTTGATATGAGAATGAGCAAGGCGGGAATGAGCGCTAAGGACGTTGTGAATACATATTCATATGAGAGCTTGGCGAAAGTCATTTCTGAGTACGGTGAGGAAAAGTTTTCAAGGCAAATTGCACATGCCATTGTTAAATACAGAGAGGAAAAAGAAATTGAGACGACCTCAGAGCTTGCGGACATTATACGGTCCGCCGTTCCGCAAAAGGCAAGGAGAGAGAAAAATCCCTGTAAAAAGACCTTTCAGGCGATAAGGATTGCGGTAAATGACGAGCTCGGTCACATAAGCGCTGCTCTTGACAAGGCATTCGACGCACTTAGCGTCGGAGGGCGGCTTTGCGTTATATCCTTTCACTCGCTGGAGGACAGGCTTGTAAAGCAAAGGTTCAAAGAGTTTTGTCGAGGGTGTGTTTGCCCGCCGGACTTTCCGGTTTGTGTGTGCGGAAAAACGCCGAGAGGCGCTCTTGTGAACAGAAAACCGATAGAACCGGGAGCGCAGGAGCTTGAGAAAAATAAAAGAAGCAAAAGCGCAAAGCTGCGAATTATCGAAAAGATAAAGGAATGATAGTTTGCAAATTTAACCGAAAAGCAGAACAAAGATAAGATAAAAGCTTTTTGGAACTTAAGAAAAGACAACAACAGAAAAAAGAAAGTAAAGCAGAAAAACAACAAAGATAAAAAGAAAAACTAAAGCTTAAAAGAAAAGACAGACAAAACGAAAAGGGAAACAAAAAAGTAAGGACTTATATTGTCGGAAGGGCAAGGAAATGGCGAAAATAAATAATCTCGCTTATGATTATTCTGAGTATGATCAGATGGCAGAGCCAAAGTTCCGCCCGAAAATCAAGCATATACGAAATCTGAAATTGCAGCCGAGGGCGTCAAAATCCATTCGGATTACGATAACGGGTTTTATTACGGCACTTTTGCTTATGGCGATTGTTTTCGGAAGGGTAGAGCTGAGCAAAATATATTCTGAACAGTCAGATCTTCAGTCAGAGCTTTCGCAGCTCACAGAGGCTAACCTGAGCCTTAAGTCTGAGCTGGAATCAAAGACCGGCTTGTCGCAGGTTGAGGAGTATGCAGAAAAAACACTCGGACTGCAAAAGCTTGATAAATCTCAGGTGGAATACGTAGAGGTAAAGACCGACGCGGTGATTGAGCCTGTTGAAACTGATGAGAATATTTTTGTAGCCATCAAGAAATGGTTTCAAAATGTTTTGGAATATATCGGAGCATAAAGAATAGGATTTATTAGTGGAAAAGTTAAGCTTTTACTTGTGTCAGTGACAAAGAGTTAAAACTTAGCTTTTTTACGCTTTTTTATGGGAATCGAAATCGGGCGAAAGGAGCATAAATATGGGAGATAAGCCTACGGTGCTTATGAGAAAGCGCCTGAATATATGGATAGGGCTTGTAATGCTTGCGGTAATAGTCTGGATTATCATAAACATCTTCAAAACCTCTGTTGTAGAGGGCGAGGAATACAGAGAGCTTGCAAATGCGCAGCAGCTTAAAAGCACAACGATAAAGGCAAGCAGAGGCTCGATAGTTGACCGCAACAATCAGATTTTAGCCCAGAGCGCGACCGTTTATACAGTGTTTATAGATCCGAACACTCTTAAAGTCTACCTTGCAAGCGACCCTAAGGCTACGGTTGATGAAATATCGAATAAGCTTGCTCAGATATTAGAGCTTGAGCCTGAAAAGGTAAAGGAAAAGTGCTTAAAGGCCTCAAGCTATGAGGAGCTTAAAAAAAGTGTTGAAAAGGAAGCCCTTGACAGGGTTTTGGAATATAAAAGCGAAATCAGCTGCGGAGCTATAGGAACCGTTCCTATGACAAAGAGATATTATCCGCAGAACGACCTTGCGGCGGCAGTTATCGGCCATATTCACTACGACGGATACGGGCTTTTGGGACTTGAGGCGTACTACGACGATTACCTTGCGGGTACGGACGGAAAAACAGTTACCGCAGAGGGACGCGACGGCACTCAGATGCCGTACAGATACAAACAGAATTACGATGCGATAGACGGCTCAACGCTGGTGCTGAATATGGACGTAAATATTCAGAGCTATCTTGAAAAGGCACTTAAAGAGGCAGTTGAGCTTCATAAGCCCAGAGACAGAGCCTGCGGTATTATTATGAATCCCAACACAGGTCAGGTTTTGGCAATGGCGACAACGCCCGGATACGATCTGAACAACCCGGCAGAGATTTATGACGTAGAGACAAGAGAAGAAATAGAGAGGCTCAGACAAGAGGAAGAAGAAAAGAAAATAGCGGGAACAACCGAGGCCACCGAGGCGGATCAAACAGAGCAGGCTACCGACGAGTACGGAAACGCAATTGAAAATCCTACCGAAGAGGAAGATGAAGAACAGACTTATGAAGAGGCTTTAAACGCAGCGTGGAGTCTTCAGTGGAAGAACAAGGCGGTTTCTGAAATTTACTATCCCGGATCGGTATTTAAGGTAATAACCGGTTCTTCCGCTCTTGAGGAAAAAGCAATAGACCTTAAACAGACGTTCAGCTGCAACACGAGCTATACGGTTGCGGACACGACCATCAGATGCTGGAGCACAAAGGACCACGGACTTCAGAACTTTGCGCAGGCTATGACAAATTCCTGCAACCCTGCGTTTATTCAGATAGGTCTTGCGCTTGGCGCAGATAAATTCTGCGATTACTTTGACGCCTACGGCTTCAGGGAGATGACGGGAATAGACCTTCCGGCAGAGGCGTCAAGCATTACATATAACAGAGACACCATGGGAATAGTAGAGCTTGCGACTTCTTCCTTCGGACAGGCGAACAAGATAACACCCATACAGATGATAACGGCGTATTCTGCGGTAATTAACGGAGGATATCTGGTTACACCGCAGATGGTCGATAAAATAATAGATTCAAACGGAAATGTTGTTGAGGACTATAAGCCGGTAATAAAAAGACAGGTGATTTCTGAGGAAACCTCTAAAAAGATGAGAGAGGTTCTGGAAAACGTAGTGCAGTCAGAGCCGGACAGCAACGCATATATCCAGGGATATAACATTGGCGGTAAATCCGGTACGAGTGAAAAGCTCGACGTTATCGACGAGGAGGGACGCCAGCACGTAGCATCCTACTGTGCGTTTTATCCTGCCGATAAGCCGGAGCTTGTAATGCTTGTTATGGTAGACGCTCCTGAAAGCGGAGAAATTTACGGAAGCCAGATAGCGGCTCCCGTATGCGTAAATGCATTAAAGAACATTTTGCCGTATCTGGGGTATTATCCGCAGTATTCTGAGGAGGAACTGAGTACTCTTGCGGTATACGTTCCAAGCGTTATGAATCAAAGCGTAAACGACGCAAAGACCTCTATTGAAAAAGTGGGACTTAATGTTCAGGTGTTAGGATCGGGCAAAAAGGTAATTAAGCAAACTCCGTCGTCCGGCTCAGTTCAGCGCGGAGGCACGGTGATACTGTATACCGAGGAAGGCATAGAACCCGAGCTTAAATACGTACCCAACGTGATAGGAATGTCAAAAGACGCCATACAGGAGACTATGCATCAGGCAGGCTTTAACGTGACCTTTATCGGAGATTATGAGGCAAAAGGAGCTTTTTGTATAGAGCAGACACCTCTTGACGGTGCTGAGGCGTATGCTTCAACCGTGGTGACGGTAAATATGTCTACTGCCTGGCCGGAAACAACTGAAAATTCTCAGCAGGAAGAACAGAACAATAACGCCGATGTCTATAACGAAGAAATTTATTACGATGACGGATATAATGAATCTTTTGAAGACGCATATTACGACGAGGAATATTAAAAAGACAAAAGGGGAGATTTACAATGCGGCTTTACGACCTTATAAGAGATAATGCAAGGACAGAGCTTGAAAATATCGAGATAACGGGGATTCTTTCTGACAGCAGAAGTGAAATAAAGGGCGGAGAGCTTTTCGTATGCATAAAGGGCGAGACCTTTGACGGACATACCGCTGCTCCGGATATGCTGAACAAGGGAGCGGCAGCCGTTTTAACCGAAAAGGATATGGGCCTTAAGCAACAGATAATCGTTCCCGATACCAGAGCGGAATACGCTTATATATGCGCTGAGTGGTTTGGCAATCCGCAAAAAAGGCTTAAGCTTGTAGGCGTTACGGGAACAAACGGTAAAACTACAATTACAACAATGCTAAAGGCCGTTATTTCGGGCTTTGGAAAAAAGACGGGGCTTATCGGCACCTGTCATAATGAGATTGGCGACAGGGTGCTTCACACTGAAAGAACAACACCGGAGGCGTATGAACTGTTTGAGCTTTTTGCTAATATGGCGGACGAAGGCTGCGAATACGTTGTTATGGAGGTCTCATCTCAGGGTCTTGAGCAAAAAAGGCTGGGGCCGTGCCGGTTTGAGCTGGGTGCTTTTACAAACCTTACGCAGGATCATCTGGACGTTCACAAGACAATGGAGAACTACTATCAGGCAAAAAAGCTTTTGTTTTCAATGACGGATACGGCTGTAATAAATTCGGACGACGAATGGGGAAAAAGGTATATCAGCGAAATCAATTGCAATATCAAAACCTTCAGCACGCGCGGTGAGGCTGATTTTACCGCAAGCGGTGCAGAGCTTTTGCCAAGCGGCGTAAGGTATACATTTTCAGACGGAAAGCTTGATATCCCGGTAAGCTTTAATATGCCGGGAGAGTTTAACGTGTCAAACTCTCTTTGTATTATAGCCTGTGCTGAGGTTCTGGGCTTTGACTTAAAAAGGACTGTTGAGATATTGAATTCTCAGAAGGGAGTAAGAGGAAGAGCTGAGGTAGTACCTACCGGACGGGATTTTACCGTTATATGCGATTACGCTCACACTCCGGATGCAATCGAAAACATATTAAGCGCAATGAAAGCAAGCGCAAAGGGAAGAGTGGTTTGCCTGTTTGGATGCGGCGGAAACAGAGATGCGCAAAAGCGTCCGCTTATGGCTAAGGCGGCAGCAAGGTACGCGGACTTTCTTATTGTAACCTCGGATAATCCGAGAAACGAGGATCCCGAGCTTATAATTAAGGATATACTTGCCGGAATAGACGGAGAAAAAACAGAGTATATAACTATTACCGACAGGATAAAGGCTATCCACTGGGCGGTGGAAAACGCGAGAAAGGACGACGTTATCGTGCTTTGCGGAAAGGGCCACGAGGATTATCAGATACTTTCCGGTGGCGTAAAGATTCACCTTGACGAAAGAGAAGTTGTAAAAGACGCTCTTTCAAAACTTAAGTAATTGACGGAGAAACAAATGGACAAAGTAAAACTTAGCGAAATAGTAAACGCCTGCGATGGAAGTTACGGCTACGCAAGCGACGTTTACATAGACAGTATAACTATAGACTCTGAAAAAGTGCAGAAAAACAGTGTTTTCATAGCAATAAAGGGAGAAAGGTTTGACGGCCACGACTTTGTACTGAAGGCGATAGAAAAAGGTGCTGAGTGTGCGGTTACCGAAAGAGCGGTAGACGGCGCAAAATGTATAATAGTAGACTCCACCCGAGCGGCTTATCTGAATATTGCGCACGAATACAGAAAAAGGTTTGACATACCTCTTGTTGCCGTTACGGGAAGTGTCGGAAAAACCACTACAAAGGAGTTTATATGGCGCGCTTTGAGCGAGAGCTTCAAAACGCTTAAGACTGAGGGCAACCAAAATAACGATATAGGACTTCCCCAAACGCTCCTCAGGCTTTCTTCAGATGATCAGGCGGCGGTTATTGAAATGGGAATGAATCATCAGGGGGAGATTTCCCGACTTTCTCAGTGCGCGGCGCCAACCGTATGCGTGATAACAAATATAGGCACATCTCATATAGAAAACCTCGGTTCAAGGGAAAACATACTCAAAGCAAAGCTTGAGATACTTGACGGTGCAGACTTATCCGCACCACTTATCATCAGCCTCGACGATAAGTACCTGTCAGGCGTTGACGCAAGAAGCAGAAAGCTTATAACTTATTCGGTAAAGAGTAAATCGGCGGATGTTTTCGCAGATGATATCGTTAAGAATGATTCCGGCATAAGCTTTAGGATATGCTTTGACGGCAAGGAAAGCATTGACGCTTGTATAAATGTTCCCGGAGTTCACAACGTAAAAAATGCACTTGCCGCATTTTGCGTGGGCAGATATCTCGGTATGAACGCAGAGGATATAGTAAGGGGCATTGCAAAGTTTGAACCTGACGGAATAAGGCAGAATATTGAAAAGATAGGCTCTGTCACAGTGATAAAGGACTGCTATAATGCGTCATATGAATCTATGCAGTCGGCACTTGACATTCTGTCATCGCTTAGTGTGTCCGGCAGAAGGATAGCCGTTTTGGGAGATATGAAGGAATTGGGCTCAATGTCTAAGGAGCTTCATAAGAAGGTTGGCGAGTTGGTTTATAAAAACAGCGTTGATATACTGCTGTGCCTTGGTGAAGACACAGGATACATAATAAAGGGCGCTGTGAA
Source organism: uncultured Clostridia bacterium (assembly GCA_947625195.1). GTDB lineage: Bacteria > Bacillota > Clostridia > Oscillospirales > Ruminococcaceae > UMGS1601. Next base: position 23,000 of record CANQNK010000014.1, read on the forward strand.
AGCGGGTTTTGATGAAAATAACGCAAAGCATTTTGACAGTAAGGATAAGCTTATTGAATATATTTTAAACCTAAAGCAGGACGGCGATGCGTTTTTGTTTAAAGCAAGCCGTCTGGTTAAGCTGGAAGAGGTAATAGAAAGGCTTTGAGCCGTGTAAATTAAGACGGCCTGTAGCCGCTTTGGGCAGGGGAGTGAAAGCATTTGGAAATAAATCAAAAAAAGATAAAAACCAGGCTTTTGCCAACGCACCAGCCGGTTGCGCAGGCAAGAAAAAAGCTTAACTTTCGATTTGTAAAGGATAAGATAGACCGTCCGTTTCTGATAATAGTTCTGGTGCTTTTGCTTTTTGGATTTGTTATGATGTTCTCGGCGTCCTACGCATGGGGACTTTACGACGCAGACGACGGATACTACTACATAAAAAGACAGCTTTTTTCGGGAATATTAGGCCTTGTGGGAATGTTTTTCGTCTCCTATCTTGATTATCATTTTTATCAGAATACCAAAATAGCGTTTACACTGTTTGCAGGAGCGCTTTTGTTGAACTTTTTAACGGCTTTTATCGGAGACGAGGTAGCCGGCGCAAGGCGATGGATAACCGTTGCGGGAATGCAGTTTCAGCCGTCTGAGATATTAAAGGTAGCGGTAATCATAATATTTGCGTATATCCTTGCGGTGAACTGGCAAAGATTTGACAACTGGCTTTATTCTATTGTACCCTTTGCGGTGCTTTTGGGACTTTGCGCGGTGGCTGTGGCGGCCCAGAGACATATGTCGGGAGTTTTGATTTTCGGAATAATCGGACTGTCGCTTATGTTTGTCGGCGGTGTGCCCAGAAAGTATTTCTGGCGGTTTATAGGATGTCTTGGCATAGCACTGGCTTTGTTTTTGATATACAAGGTGCTTTTAGACAGCGACGGAGGCTTCGGATACATAACCGAGCGTTTTGAGTCGTGGCAGAATCCTAAGTCTGATCCGCAGGGAAGTACCTATCAGACGTATCAGTCGCTGCTTGCGATCGGTTCCGGCGGAATTTTCGGTCTTGGTTTCGGCGAATCAAGGCAGAAGTATCTGTATCTGTCAGAGTCTCAAAACGACTTTGTTTTCTCCATTATATGCGAGGAATTGGGCTTTGTCGGTGCGTGCGTTGTAATAATTCTGTTTGCTATATTTATACTTCGGGGCTTTTATATAGCCTCCCGTTCGAGAGACCGCTTTGGAATGCTGCTTGTATCGGGAATAACCATACAGATTGGCTCTCAGGCGCTTTTAAACATTGCGGTTGCTACAAACGCTTTTCCTAACACGGGTATATCGCTGCCGTTTTTCAGCTACGGAGGAACAGCGCTTTTGATACAGCTTCTTGAAATGGGAGTTTTGCTGTCGGTATCAAGACAGGCGAACAAATCGCCGTAGATATAAAGCCTTTAAGTTTATTTGGAAAGGAAGGACTCTGATGCTTAGAATTTTGCTTGCAGGCGGCGGAACGGCAGGACATGTAAATCCTGCGCTTGCTATTGCCGAGATAATAAAGGATAAAAACCCCGACGCCGAATTTGCCTTTGCGGGAACTCCCGACGGACTGGAATCAAGGCTGATCCCGAAAGCAGGATATAAGTTTTATCCGATAAAGGTAAAAGGCTTTCAAAGAAAGCTTAACTTTAACAATATAAAACGAAACGTAAAAGCTGCTTCGTATCTTCTTACAGCGGGAAAAAGAGCAAACAAAATTTTAAGCGAGTTTAAGCCGGATCTTGTCATCGGAACGGGCGGATATGTTGCCGGGCCGATAGTAAGGTCTGCCGCAAAGAAAGGGATAAAAACCGCCATTCACGAGCAGAACGCTTTCCCAGGTGTGACGAATAAGCTACTTTCTAAGGTTGCCGACAAGGTTATGCTTACTGTTAGTGAGGCAAAGAAGTATCTCGATTCCTCTGCTGACTGCACTGTTACGGGGCTTCCGGTAAGAAAGTCTTTTTTGGCAATGGAAAAATCAGACGCAAGAAAAAAGCTTGGGATTCCCGGTAACGCGATCTGTGTTTTGTCAACGGGAGGAAGTTTGGGCGCAAGAACCATAAACAATGCGGCATCAGCGCTTTTTAAATGGTATCAGGAAAGCGGCAGGGAGGTTTATCACATACACTCCTACGGAACCTATCCCGGGTATAAGGATTATGTTTCAGAGCTTTCCCGAAAGGGCATAGATACACACAGCAAACGCCTTATCATCTCGGATTACGTGGATATGTCGGTGTGTATGGCTGCAAGCGATCTTGTTATCAGCAGGTGCGGAGCAAGTACCTTGTACGAGCTTGAGAGCATGGGCAGGGGCTCGGTGCTTATACCCTCGCCGAACGTTGCGGGAAATCATCAGTATTATAACGGAATGGTTTTGCAAAACGCAGGTGCAGCGGTTGTTATAGAAGAAAAGGATCTGACAGATGACAGGATAGTCAAAACCGTGTCAGAGCTTATAAGTGACAGGGACAGGCTGTCGGAGCTGTCAAAAAATGCGAAGAAAATATATATATCCGACACAAACGACAGAATTTATTCCGTGCTGTCTGAGCTTATAAAGGCATAGTGTAAATATAAGCGTGTATCACCTAATCACTTTTATCTGCATAATATGTGTTATGCAATATGAAAAGGAGAGAGGGTTATGCAGAGGCTTAAAATCGAGGGCGGCAGAAAGCTCTCGGGAGAAATTTGCGTTCACGGAGCTAAAAATGCTGCGCTGCCTTTGCTTGCGGCGTGCGTTTTGGCAAAAGGAGAAACGGTATTACATAATTGCCCTAAATTAAGCGATTCGTATGCGGCGCTCAGAATATTGTCCTGTCTAGGCTGCAAGTGCAAAAGAGAGGGCGATACGGCAATAGTCAATACAGACGGACTTTCCGGATTTGACGTGCCGGACGATTTGATGAGAGAAATGCGCTCGTCAATAGTTTTTCTCGGGGCAATTCTGGGAAGATGCGGAAAATGTAAGCTGTCTTTTCCGGGTGGGTGTGAGCTTGGTCCCCGTCCTATTGATCTTCACATTAAGGCGCTGAGAAAGCTCGGCGCAGTTATAAAAGAGGAATACGGGCTGTTGGACTGCGAAGTGCCTTCGGGGCTTAGGGGAAGCAGGATATCGCTTTCGTTCCCGTCGGTCGGCGCAACAGAAAACATAATACTTGCCGCAAGCACTGCAAGAGGTGAAACGGTAATTGAAAATGCAGCGAGAGAGCCGGAAATAGCAGATCTTGCTGGATTTCTCAACAGGTGCGGCGCAAAAATAAAGGGCGCCGGCACAAGCAGAATTGTAATTTTAGGGGTCAATGAGCTCTTCGGCTGTGATTATAACGTAATGCCGGACAGAATAGTTGCGTGTACTTATATGAGCGCGGCTGCGGCAACCGGCTCGGAGCTTAATATAAAAAAGGTTAATTATCACGATCTGACCAGCGTTATCCCAGTTTTTGAAGAGATGGGCTGCACGGTCTTTCCGTTTGCGGATAATATTTATATCAGCGCAAAAAAGCGCTTAAGCGCGGTAAAAACCGTAAGGACTATGCCCTATCCGGGCTTTCCGACAGACGCTCAGGCTATCATGATGCCGCCGCTTTGCACTGCGAAGGGAACAAGCGTTATAGTTGAGAATATTTTTGAAAGCAGATACCGTCATATAGATGAGCTTTGCAGGATGGGCGCAAAAATAAAGACCGAGGGCAGAGTTGCGGTAATAGACGGAGTAAAAACACTTTACGGAGCAAACGTTATGGCAACCGACTTAAGAGGCGGCGCGGCACTTGTTCTTGCGGGGCTGGGAGCTCAGGGCGAGACGATAGTGAGCAACGTAAAGTATATAGACCGGGGATATGAGTCGATAGAAACCGATTTGTCTTCGGTAGGGGCAAGTATAATAAGAATTTAAAAAAGAGGTGAGGATGTTGAAGGATATAGTAAAGAGCGACCAGACTCAGGAAGAGGTTAAAATTATTAACGGAGAAGAGGTCGTTGTTTCACGAAAAAAGCGAAGAAGAAACTTTTCTCTTTATTATTTGCTGATAATTGTTTTTGTTATCCTTGCAATGATAGCTTTGTCCTTCACCTTCCTGTTTAAGATAGATACGATAAACGTAAAGGGAAACACCCTCTATACTGCCGATCAGATTATAGAGGTTTCAGGAATAAATATAGGAGATAATCTTTTTAGAACGAATACATCTGAGGTGGAAAGCAAAATACTTTCTGCTTTTCCGTATTTTGAAAGTGCGTCTGTAAGCAGAAAGCTTGCTTCAACGGTAAATATTGAGCTTGTTGAAGCTACACCCGCGGTTTCTATAAAATACGGAGACACAAAGTTTATGGTCGTAAGTACAAAGGGAAAAATCCTTGAGACTGGGCTTACCTCTCCAAAGAAGGGTACTGCTGAGGTTTACGGAATGGATATGACAGAGACCTCGGTTGGTATGGAGTACAGCGACGACGACGATATGAAAAAGATGATTTTAGACGAAATCATCGCGCAAAGCAGAAAGCTTGAGCTTGACAAAATAACGCAGATAGATATTACCGCCAGAACGGATATAAGGCTTGTATATAACGGTACTATAAAAATTAAGCTTGGAAGCTCACAGGACATATCGTTTAAGCTAAGCTATGTAAAGTCGGTTATCAATCGGATAGGAGAGGAATATTCGGGCACGCTTATCTATCATAGTGCGGAAAGCGGAATTTCAGCGATTCCGGATGCTACCGAGGCTGTCGCAGAGACGGAAACATCCGAAGAAACGGATACTTTTAACGAAGAAACACAGGAGCCTGCAACAGAAGAAGACTGGTACAACTATGTTAGATAGGACTTTTTATTAACAAAAAACGGCAAAAAGCGATAATTTTACCGCTGCATTTGCGAAAAATGTTGAAAAAAAGTCTTGCAAAACTAAATGTTTTGTGCTATCATATAAGAGTATAGGTAAGTAAAAAATTCAGAAAATAATCAATTACCGTAAATTATTTTAGGAGGACTGCAAATTATGAGTTTTGCTATTAGCCCAGAGGAATTATTCGGAGCTAAGATCAAGGTTGTCGGAGTTGGCGGCGGCGGCGGAAATGCTCTTAACTGCATCGCTGACGAGGGAATGATCGGAAACGTTGATTACATAGCCGTAAATACAGATGTTCAGGCGCTTCAGCGCTCAAAGGCAACAGATAAGATTCAGATAGGCTCTAAGCTTACAAGAGGTTTAGGAGCGGGCGGCAGACCTGAGGTTGGAGAGGCTTCCGCTCAGGAGAGCAAGGAAGAGATATCGGATGCTATCAAGGATGCAGATATGGTATTTATCACCGCAGGTATGGGCGGCGGAACAGGAACCGGAGCAGCTCCTATAGTTGCCGAGATTGCTCAGGACCTTGGAATTTTGACTGTTGCAGTTGTTACAAAGCCTTTTGATTTTGAGGGATCAAAGAAGATAGCACAGGCGGAAAAGGGTATTTCAGAGTTGCTGGAGCACGTTGACTCGCTTATAGTAATTCCTAACCAAAAGCTTTTGACGGGTGAGCAGAGACTCACTATGAGAGATTCGTTTAAGCTGGCAGATAACGTATTAAAGACGGGTGTAAAAAGCATTGCTGACTTGATTTTGAGAAACGGCTTTATGAATGTTGACTTTGCAGACGTAACCACGATTATGAAAGATGCCGGAAAGGCTCACATCGCAATCGGCTACGGCGAGGGCAAGGATAAGGCTAAGGACGCTGCAAATCAGGTTATATCTTCTCCGCTTCTTGAAACTTCGATAAGCGGTGCAAGAAGACTTCTTGTAAACATAGTAATGAGCGACGACATTATCACAAGCGATATGGACGAGCTTACTCAGCTTATAACACAGGCTGTTGACCCTGACGCTACAATTATCTTCGGTGCTGACTATACGTCTGACGCAACCGACTGCATCAGCGTAACCGTTATCGCTGCTGATTTTGCAGGCGACGCAGGAAGATTTACAACCCCTGTTTCCTCGGCAAAGCTTGATTCAGAGGCGATGGCAAAGGCAGGAGTTAAGGCTCCAGACAACCCGAATTACTATGACGACATATTTAATATTATTAAGAACAAGTAACATTTGATTTTCGAGGCGTCTCGCAAGGATATTTGTGAGATGCCTTTTTGACTAGAGGTAGCTTGATGGATGAGATAAAAAGAATAAATACAAGCGACTTGAAGGATCGGGCAAAGGATTTAAAGGCGGGTGAAAAGATACTTCTTTCGGGTGTTATCTACACGGCAAGGGACGCTGCTCATAAACGCTTTGACGCACTTTTAAACGAGGGTAGAGACCTTCCGTTTGACATAAGAGGAGCGGTTATTTATTATGCGGGCCCGACTCCTGCGCCTAAGGGCAGGGCGGTAGGTGCGTGCGGGCCTACCACCTCCGGCAGAATGGACAGGTTTGCGCCCAGACTTCTTGATCTAGGTCTTGCCGCAATGATAGGAAAGGGTGAGCGCAGCGCCGAGGTAAGAGAGGCGGTAAAGCGAAATAAAGCGGTTTATCTCTGTGCTACGGGCGGTGCGGGTGCTTTGGCGTCAAAATGTATAAAAAGCTGCGAGGTAATAGCCTTTGACGAGCTGGGGTGCGAGTCGGTGAAGAGTATGGAGATTGAGGATTTTCCGCTTGTTGTGGCAAACGACGCTATGGGAAACGACTTGTTTGAGTGCGGAAGGCAGACCTTTGGGAGATGCGCAGTATGAGTGACAGGGTAAGCGACAGCGCTTCGGACGAAGAGCTTATAAGGAATTTGAGCGACACTACCCTTACTGAACTTATTGTGAGATACAAAAAGATCGTTGAGATAAAGGCAAAAAAGCTGTGTCAGCAAAACAAAGATGCGGAGCTTAATGACCTTATTGACGAGGGACTTGTTGCGGTTTTCTACGCGGTGAGGACTTATGATGAAAGCAGAGGCGCACTTTTTTCGACCTATGCGGATACCTGCATAACAAACAGAATGCTTACTTCTGCCGGCAGACGGCAGCGAGTAACCGACTGTGCGGACGGTGGAGTTTCGACTAAAGGCGCTGACTTAAAAAGTCCGGAAGCGATATTCATTGAAAAAGAGCGTTTTGATGAGGTTATGAAAAAGGCGTCACGGGAGCTGTCGGAAATGGAGCTTTCGGTGCTTGAAATGTACCTGCAATACGAGAGCTGTAAAATAATAGCAGATAAGCTTGGCATTACCGAAAAGGCGGCGGACAATGCAATGCAGCGTGTTCGCAAAAAGCTCAGAACGGTATTGCTGGCTTAAAATATATGGCCATCTAGCTTAAACAGAGCGTTGTAAATCTTGTAGGTTTGGCAAAGGTGTCGGTGTAAGTCCGGCGTGGCTTAAAAATTAAATCAAGCGAGGGAACTGGTATGTTTGAAGACAAAACATTAGTCTGCAAGGACTGTGGCAAGGAGTTCGTTTTCACAGCCGGCGAGCAGGAGTTTTACGCTGAGAAGGGCTTTGAAAACGAGCCTACCAGATGTAAGGAATGCCGCGATGCAAAGAAAGCGAGAATAAGGCAGTCCAGAGAGTACTTTACGGCAACCTGTGCAGCTTGTGGCGGCGAGGCGAAAGTGCCTTTTAAGCCAAGTGAGGACAGGCCTGTGTACTGCAGCGATTGCTACGCTAAAATGAAGGAAGCGGAGTAATAAGGAATAAAAGGAAAGCGGAGTTTTAAATCTCGCTTTCCTTTTTGTTTGTTTGACTTTTTGAACTCAATGATATATACTGTTTATATAGATAATTTTGTATGGTGATGATGTTGAAAAAACTTTTGATAATAATTAAGGCGGCTGTATTGATAGCCGCATTTTCGTGGCTTATGTCGTTCAGCATTATGGCTGTGTGCTGGGTATTAAGGATAAAGGGAGGCTATTTAAACGAATATATAAGAATAATGGTGTATGCGTTTTTGATAAATCTATGCGTTTTCACGGCTCTGTTTTTAATTTATTGTGTTGTGAAAAATTCAAAGCGCCGCAAGCTTTTATGTTTAATCGAAGAAAAAGGTTACTGCGATGAGTATTACGATATACTCAGAAAGCGTCTTGAAAGGGGCGGCAGAGCAAAAACCGTGCTTAAAAATGCACTTTTTTACAACGATGAGCTTTTAGACGGCGAAAGATATGCCGCCGCCAGGGACGCTTTGGAAGCTGTAAATACCGATACGGTAAGCGTTTTGGGTAAAATCTCTTTAAGCGCTGCATATCTTAAAACGGCGGCAATGTCAAGGAATGAGGACGAAGCCCGGAAATATTATACTGTTTTAAACGATATATCGGATTATATAATTGACAAAAAAGGGATAGGCTCAGAGATAGCGTACGCAAAGGCTCTGTATCATTTTCTTTGCAGAGATTATGATAATACCGCGCAGCAAAGCCTGAAAGCAATAGCTTTGTCGGAAAGCAAGAAGCAAAGTGTGGATTCACGTCTTTTATATGCGCTGTCGCTGCTGAAATTGGGAAATAAGGAAAAGGCAAAGGAAGAAACGCTTTTTATCTGCCGTGAGGTATTTACAAAAAGGCAGCGTGAAAATCTTATTAGCCTTATGACCGCCGTAGAGAGGGAGTATGGAATATGACGCTTGATTGCTTCAAGGGATATATATTCGACCTCGACGGAACACTTGTGGATTCCTTTGGCGTGTGGGACACGGTAGATAAGCTTTTTTTGTCGAAAAGAGGCTTTAGTGTTCCCGAAAATTACGGCAGGGAGTTGTCTTCACTGGGCTTTGATGCGGCGGCAGAATATACCATCAGGCGGTTTGGTTTAAAGGAGAAAAAGAGCGATATAATAGACGAGTGGAACAAAACGGCGATCAAGCTTTTTGAAAACGAGGTGTTTTTGTTTGAGGGTGCAAGGGAGTATCTTCTGAGACTTAAAGCCGAGGGTAAAAAGCTAAGCGTTGCAACGGCCTCTCACCGTGAGCTTTTGGATCCCTGCCTTAAAAATAATAACGTGTATGAGCTTTTTGACTCTATCGTCACGGTATACGATGTAAAAAGGGGAAAGGGTTTTCCGGATATTTACTTAAAGGCGGCTGATGAGATGGGCTTAAGTGTGTCAGAATGCGTTGTTTTTGAGGACGTTCCAAAGGCGATAAGATCTGCTAAGCTGGGCGGCTTTAAGACGGTTGCGTATTTAAGCTATGGAAATATTTTTGACAGCGAGGAGTTAAAGAGCATAAGTGATGAATATATAGAAGGGTACAGTGAGCTATGAAAGAGATAGTTATAAACACTCAAATGAAATCGGAAAGAAAGGTAGAGGCAGATATGACTGCTGCTTCTGTGGGAAGTGGCACGGCAAGGGTCCTTTCAACACCAATGATGGTAGCACTTATGGAAAACGCAGCGCTTAAATGTCTTGATGTCTTTCTCGAGGAGGGGGAAACAAGCGTCGGAACGTATATATCAGCACAGCACAGCAGCGCGACTCCTATGGGAATGGATATCTATGCTATTGCAAAGATCACAGCGGCTCAGGGCAGGCAGGTAGACTTTGAGATAACCGCCTTTGACAAATGCGGTGAGATTGGAAAAGCAGCACACACAAGAATGGTTGTATCTGCTCAAAAGTTTGAGCAGAAAGCTAACGAAAAGCTTAAGAATGTATAGATTAACGGAGAGTGACAGAACATGAAATTAGGTCTTGTGTTAGAGGGCGGCGCCAGCAGAACGGTTTTCTCGTGCGGAGTAATGGACGTACTTTTGGAAGCAGGCATAAAAGCGGATTATATTATTGGCACATCGGCGGGAATTTCATACGGTGTGTCGTATGCCTCGGGACAGTATGAGAGAAACCTTAAGATAACAAAACAGTATATGTCGGACAAAAGATATATGGGTATAAGGCACTTGATAAGTCGAAAAACCAAATGCTTTTATAATATGGACTTTGTATACGATGAGATTCCTAACAAACTGATACCGTTTGATTACGATGCCTTTGAGAAATTTTCGGGCAGCTGCAAGGCAGTCGTTACTGATATAGAAACGGGAGCGGCGGAGTATCTTGAGGTTGACAGACATGATGAAAAGTGGAACGTTCTGCGCGCCACCTGTTCTCTGCCGATATTATTTCCCATTGCCGAAATAGACGGAAAAAAGTATCTTGACGGAGGAATTTCAGATTCTGTTGCTTATCAAAAGGCGTTTGCGGACGGTTGTGACAAGGTTATAGTTGTGCTCACAAGAGAGCGTGGATATGTTAAAAAGACAGATATGTCAGTAAGGCTTGCTTGCGCGATGTATGGAAAGTACCAAAACCTGTGCGCTTCTCTTTTATGCCGTGCCGAGGTTTATAACGCTCAGATAAAAAGATTAAGAGAGCTTGCGGCTGAGGGAAAAGCCTTTGTGATAGAGCCGTTTTCCACAATGGGTGTTGGGAGAACCGACAAGGATCCCCAAAAGCTGATACCCCTTTACGCGCACGGAAAAGAGGTAATGAATATGAAGCTTGACGCATTGAAAAGATACATAGGGGAGTGATAAGCGGTGCCGTACTTAGCTTTTATTATCGGAGCTATTGCAGTTTTGGCTGCGGTACTGATAGGTTGGCACAATACGCAACTTAAAACCGTAAAAAAAACAATAGAGACACGCCGTTTCCCAAAGGAATTTGACGGCTTGAGGATCGTCATAATCTCAGACCTTCACAAAAAAATATTCGGAAAGAATAATTACAGGCTTATTGATGAGATAAAAAAGCAAAAGCCGGATATGATATTTTTCCCCGGCGACCTTATCAGCAGATATGAGACGAGCATAAAAACTCAAAAATCACTTATTTGCGAGCTGTTAAAGATCGCACCCGTTTGTTATACCTACGGTAATCACGAGGTAGATGCCGATAAGGAAATTAGAGACGAGATAAATGATTTTGGTATGACAATGCTTCTAAACGACAGTGTGAGGGTGGAAAAAAACGGCGGCAGTATAAATATTGCCGGAGTTTATTTTGAGCCGGAATATTATAAAAACAAAAAAGGAGGCTATAGAAATCTTCCCAGAGTAACCTGTCAAGAAATCAAAAAGCGCCTTGATAATAAGCCCGATGGCTTTACCTTTTTGCTTTGCCACAATCCCGATTATTTTCCTGCCTGTGCAAAATGGGGCGCTGATATTACAGTGAGCGGTCACATTCACGGCGGAGTTATAAGGATAGGCAAAATAGGTCTGTTGCACCCTGAAAGAAAGCTTTTTCCTAAGTATTCTTCAGGCGTTTACAAGCTCGGTAAAAAAGCGCTTGTAGTTTCAAGAGGCCTTGGAAAGTTCAGGATAAACAATGCGCCGGAGGTGCTTGTACTGACTATGAAAACAAACACTGATTGAATAACGATAAAAAATCAACCGACAGTTTAATTTATAAGCTTATATTCGCTTGAATTAAACAGTCGGTTGTGTTATACTTGGACAAAGGGAAGGGAGGTTTTTGATTTGGGTGCTTTTAACGAAAATCTAAAGAGGATCAGAAAGCAAAAGGGCATAACACAGGAGGCTGTCGCGAATGCAGTCGGAGTATCTACTCAGGCAGTTTCAAAATGGGAGACTGCGTCTTATCCTGACGGCGCTCTTTTGCCGCAGATTGCAGACTTTCTCGGCGTTACGATAGATGAGCTATACGGAAGAGCCGACGAAAGCGTTTCGATTGAAACGAGGGTCCTGCGTTATCTAAAAAGCATTGATCAGGAAAAGAGGATTCCGGCGATGTTTGAGATATGCAGATGTCTTTTTTTGACATTGTCGGCCGACTCGGTATATCAGCCGGCAAGCAACGCGTCTAAGGAAGAAGAAAGTATGTCGGTTTCACAGTTAAGCTTTGACAACGGCTGGGCTCAGGCAAGAACAAAAAACAAACAAAGCTATTTTGTCCTGCTCCCGGAGCCTGAGAATGGATATGATGATTATTTAAAATACGATGAGAGATTTGTTTCGCTGTTTAAGTTTTTATCTCTGCCGAATGCTCTTAGGGCGATGTACTTTTTAACCGAGAACACATCCTCTAAGTTTTTTACGGTAGAAAGCCTTATGAAAGAGCTTGAGATAACAAAGCAAAATGCTCTTGAAATATTAAACGGTATGCTTGAATTTGATTTTATCTGGAAAGCCAGTCTTGATAATGGTGAGAATAAAGAGGACATATACCAATACACACTTTACGGAAATTTTGTTCAGTTTATGACATTTACAAAGGAACTGATAACACTTCATAACGGATTTACCTATCAGTCAAATTGCCGCTCGGATGTTCCTTGGTTTAAAAACTCAACATTTAAAAACCGCGCATAAAAAGCCTGCTGAGTTTGTCAGCAGGCTTTTGTCGTTATATCAATCCTCAACTATCCTTATTCCATCATTGTCGATATGAAACAGCTTTACATCCCAGCCTCCTAGTCCTTCCGTTTCAAGAGAAAACCTGACTTTTCCTGTGAAAAATTCATTTTCCTCATCAACGACAGCCATAACGGTAGGACCCGCGCCGCTTATGTATGCGGCGTATGCGCCGTGGTTATATGCGATGTCGAATACCCGCCTGCAATTAGGGATAAGCTTAGTTCTGTAAGGCTGATGAAGCTTGTCATGACAGGCAGTACGAAGGTTTTCAAATTTACCCGTGAGAAGCGAGGCTGAAAAAAGTGCCGCACGGGAAAGGTTATAAACAGCGTCTTTGTGGGATACCTCTTTTGGAAGACACGCTCTTGCGCTTTCCGTTTTAAGCTCAAAGTCAGGGATAATAGCTATAAATTTAAGCTTTGTGGTGACCTCTTGTTTTACCCAGTGTACCTTTCTGCCGTCGAACACCGCTGTTACTATTCCGCCTAAAAGTGCGGGAGCGGTATTATCCGGATGCCCCTCTATCTGTGCGGCAAGGTCAACAAGCTCATCGTCGGAAAGAGGATTTTTAAGAAGCGTGTTTGCACCGACAAGTCCCGCAACTATACACGCGGAGGACGAGCCAAGCCCCCTTGCCATCGGGATATTGTTTTCCTGCTCAATTTTCAGTCCCGAAAGGGTTTTGCCGCATATTTCATAAAGGTGAGCTGCGGATTCGTAAACAAGGTTTGTCTTGTCGGTAGGAATTTTGACCCCGTCAAGGCTTTTTATTTCGGTTGCATCCGATTCCTCAATGTTTACATAGTTGTAGTATGTCATAGCAAGCCCCAGAGCGTCAAAACCGGCTCCGAGGTTTGCGCTTGTTGCGGGAATCTTAAGTTTAATCATAAAAATCTCCGTTTTAATAAAAGATAAAGTGCAGCAGTTTTATGGGAACACGTTACAGCACCCTGATGAGATTCAATATTTCAATGTTCTCGTCTAATAAGCCAAGCTTCTGGTCAATAAGAATTTCCTTCATAGGCGCTGTGATAAATGCGACCTCGCTGTCCGGGCGGTTTTGGCGTTCGATGAACATCGGGTGATCAAAGGTTTTTGAAATGCTTTCTCTTGCCTCGTCAGCGTCGCCCTTTACGCTTACCTTGATAAAAGCCGCTGTTTTTGACTGTTTATAATCTGATATGAGATTTTCACCGTCAGACTTTTCCCAGGATACCGTAAGAGGTCTTTCCCTGTGTAAAAGCGCGTCAATAAGATCGCCTACAACGGCGGACGCCGTGGGGAGCTTTCCTGCGCCCTGACCGTAGAAAACAACATCGCCGACGCCGTTTCCGGTAACGCTAATAGCATTGTATACTCCATCTACGTGAGAAAGAAGATTATCTTCCGGAATGAGCCTAGGACAGACCGTAACAGAAAGCTTTCCGCCCTCTGTGGGATACGCAGAGCCTATAAGCTTGATTTTATATCCTGCGTTTCTGGCGTACTCAACGTCCTCCGGTGTGATTTTTGAAATACCCTCGCAGTATGCGTCCTCGGGATAGATTTGTTTTCCCAAAGCAAGAGACGCTAAAATGCAGATTTTTCTGCAAGCGTCGTGACCTTCAATGTCGGCGGTCGGGTCAGCCTCGGCAAATCCGTTTTCCTGAGCGAGCCTAAGCGCGTCGGAAAAGCTCATTTGATCCTTTATCATTTTTGTCAGAATAAAGTTTGTAGTGCCGTTTAAAATGCCGGAGATCTGCTCTATTTTGTTTCCCGCAAGGCATTTGTGAAGAGGCCTTATTATCGGGATACCCCCGCCAACTGAAGCCTCAAACAGGTAGTTTGCATTATTTTTTCTGGCAACCTCAAAAAGCTCTGCGCCCTTTTGGGCAACAAGCTCCTTGTTTGAGGTAACAACGCTTTTTCCCTTTTGAAGAAGCTGTTTTGTAAATTCAAAGGAGGGGTGTATTCCGCCTATCACTTCAGCAACCGCCTCGACCTCAGGATCGTTTAAAATGTCGTTAAAGTCCTTCGTATGAATATTTCCGTAAGGGCTGTCGGGAAAATCACGAAGATCGAGTATGTATCCCAGCTTTACATCCCTTCCGATTTTGTTGGTAATAGAATCGCGGTTTTTCTCAAAAAGCTCAACCGTGCCGGAGCCTACTACTCCGTAACCTATAACTGCGTATTTGCTCATAAAATATTTCTTTCCCTTCATAAAGTATATGTTTTGAGTATTATTCTCCTGAAATTATCTTAACATCAACAACTCCGCTTGTGTTGAGAAGCTTTCTTTTTACATCGGAGGACGAAATCTCATCGCTTTCTATCCTCACGGATATGGTTACGCTTGCAACCGAGTCCACCGGAATATTCTGATTTATTGTTATGATATTTGCGCCTGTCTCATAAAGTGAGGATATAATTGCAGAAAGCACGCCTTTTTCGTCTTTAAGCAAAAGATAGAGAGAAAGCAGCTTGTTCTGGGTTTTCTCTTCATATCCGAAAACGCAGTCCTTATATTTATAGTATGCACTTCTTGATATTCCCGTTTTACGGCACGCATCTGAAGAGCTTTTTACTTCACCGCAGGCTTTAAGCCTTTTGGCTTCTAAAACCTTTAAAATTATATCCGGCAGAACCTTGGTATTTACCACCACCAGCTTTTGAATACCGTTATCGCTATCGCTCACAAGTCCACCCCCTGTATACACATGTTTTTGCGACAGATACAACTATAACATACTTGGAGTAAAAAGTCAAGATGAAATTAGTCATTAAAATAATTGTGCTTAAGGTTGCCCTGATAAGTGTTAACAAAATGTAAAAAATGCAGGAAATAAAAAAATTCCTGCAAAATTCCTTGCCAAACGAACGGATTTATGTTATCATTATTTTTAATGTTAAGTGCAGAATTTGCCAAAAACGGCTGTGCTTGATAATAATTTATAAGACTTGGAGGTTTTAAACAATGGCGTTTAAAAACGAGTACCTTGCAAAGGTATACGAAAAGGTGTGCGCAAGAAACCCTGGTGAAACTGAATTCTTGCAGGCAGTAAAAGAGGTTTTGGAAAGCTTTGAGCCTGTTGTTGAAAAGGACAAATCTTACGAGACCAACGGAATTATCGACAGAATAGTTGAACCTGAGAGATTCATTCAGTTCAGAGTTTCGTGGGTAGACGATAACGGAAACGTTCAGGTAAACAGAGGTTTCCGTTGCCAGTTCAATTCGGCTATCGGACCGTATAAAGGCGGTTTAAGACTTCACCCGTCAGTTTGTGCGTCTGTTATCAAGTTTTTGGGATTTGAACAGATATTCAAGAACAGCCTTACAGGACTTCCCATGGGCGGCGGTAAAGGCGGCTCGGACTTCGACCCTAAGGGTAAATCCGATGGAGAGGTAATGAGATTCTGCCAAAGCTTTATGACAGAGCTTTCAAAGCACATCGGAGCTGACACCGATGTTCCTGCGGGAGATATCGGAACAGGCGCAAGGGAGATCGGATATATGTTCGGTCAGTACAAGAGGCTGAGAAACGAGTTCACCGGCGTTTTGACGGGAAAAGGACTCAGCTACGGCGGTTCTCTTGCAAGAACAGAGGCTACCGGCTACGGACTTTGTTACTTCACCGATGAGATGATGAAGTGTATGAAGAACGAGAGCTTTAAAGGAAAGACGGTAGTTATTTCAGGTTCAGGAAATGTTGCTATCTATGCAACACAGAAGGCAACTCAGCTTGGCGGAAAAGTAGTTGCGCTTTCGGATTCAAACGGATATATTTACGATAAGAACGGAATCAACCTTGATGTTGTGAAGCAGATCAAAGAGGTTGAAAGAGGAAGAATCAAGGAGTACTGCAACAGAGTTGAGGGCGCAGAGTATCACGAGGGATGCAAGGGCATCTGGAATATCCCGTGCGATATTGCGCTTCCGTGTGCAACGCAGAACGAGCTTGACGGCGACGCTGCGGATACACTTATCAAGAACGGCGTAATTGCGGTTGCAGAGGGCGCTAATATGCCTTCTACTCCAGAGGCTGTTGAAAAGTTCCTCACAGCAGGTGTTATGTTCGGACCTGCAAAGGCTGCAAACGCAGGCGGCGTAGCAACATCGGGTCTTGAAATGAGCCAGAACTCTGAGAGACTGTCATGGACGTTTGAAGAGGTTGACTCAAAGCTCAAGAACATAATGATAAACATTTTCCACAACTCATACAATGCTTCCAAGGAGTATGGAAACGAGGGCAACCTTGTTATGGGCGCAAACATCGCGGGCTTCTTAAAGGTAGCAGACGCTATGAAGTGGCAGGGTGTTGCATACTAAATACGATTGAGTATAATAAGAAAGACACAGTGAATTAAGATTACTGTGTCTTCTTTATATGTTTACTTCTTTTTTTGAAGTTCGCCCCAGAATATAATCGGTTGAGACGTTATAAAAATCTGCCAGTATCAGCAGATGTTCTACCGGGATCGTCAGAGCTCCCCGTTCGTATCTCGAGTAAACCGTCTGGCTGGTAAACAATAGTTTTGCAACCTCAGTCTGATTGAGATCTCTGTCCTCACGCAGATCCTTGAGTCGTTGAAAATACATAAAACATCCCCCTTGTTTTTGTATATTTCCACAAAAATAAAATTAGTACCTTTTTGTACTATTGACTTTACAGCATTTTATATGTATAATGTTTGTGTTAAAACTTTTAGGTACTAATTCTTCTCCTTATCGGGTAAAGAAATAAAAAAACAGCCACAGAGAAATTTTTTCTCCGTGGCTGTTTTTATGCACAAAAGCTGAATTAAACGGCAGCTTGTAAATATTTTGTGAACAAGCGCAGATGTTTAGTGTTATTTCATCTTTGCATTCGATTTTGCCAAAAACCACCTTCAAGCCAAGGGTGTTTTATAAAAGCAAAACCTTGTCAGTCAGGCTGCTTATCTGTCTGCATAATTTTAAGCGTTTGGTTAATAAGATCAATAGGCTTTGTCTTGCTGTCAACTGCTATCATAAAGCATGGACGCTTGCCGTCGCTAAAGGTTATACGTTTTTTATAGGTCCTGGCAAGTGCCGTTATCTGCTCTGGCAGTATATCTTTCAGATAAAAGCAAATGCTTTTTCCGCGCTGAGCTATTTCGGAAATTCCCAGAGATGAGGCCGTGTTTCTCAAAAGAGAGATCTCAATAAGACCGTAAACACTGCGAGGGATCTTACCGTAGCGGTCGCTGAGCTCATCGGTTACATCGTTTGCGTCATCCTTGGTGTAGATTGCGGCAATCCGCCTGTAAGCGTCAATTCTCTGGGCAAGGCTTTCAATATAGCTTTCGGGAATATAGGCGTTCACTGCGATATCTACCAGACAGTCTTCAGGAGAAGCAGGCAAGGCTTCGCCCTTTTGTTCGGCGATGGCCTCGTTTAAAATTCTAAGATACATTTCGTATCCGACCGCCTCCATATGACCGTGCTGCTTTGAAGAAAGTATAGATCCTGCACCGCGCAGCTGCAAATCCCTCATAGCAATTTTAAAGCCGGAGCCGAACTGAGTAAACTCTCTTATCGCCTGAAGCCTTTTTGAAGCGATCTCGGAAAGCTCTTTTCCTCTTGTAAAGGTGAAGTAGGCAAACGCTCGCCTTGGGCTTCTGCCCACGCGGCCTCTTAACTGATACAGCTGTGCAAGACCGAATCGGTCGGCGTTTTCAATGATAAGAGTGTTTACGTTGGCGACGTCAACGCCGGTTTCGATAATGGTGGTACAAACGAGAATGTCGATTTCTTTGTCGACCAGCTTGCGCCAGATGTCAGAAAGCTCGTTTTCGTTCATTTGACCGTGCGCAACTCCGATGCGGGCGTCCGGTATTAGAGCGGAAAGTTTTGCTGCGGTATGGGAGATTGTCTCGACCCGGTTGTGTATATAATAGACCTGACCTCCGCGCCTCAGTTCGCGCTCGATAGCGTTTATCAAAACACCGTCGTTTTGCTCAATAACGTAGGTCTGCACGGGAAGTCTGTCCTGAGGCGGATCGTCGATGGTAGACATATCTCTGATTCCGCTCATAGCCATATTAAGCGTTCTTGGGATAGGAGTAGCTGAAAGAGTGAGAATATCGGCTGAAGGGAACAGCTCCTTGAACTTTTCCTTGTGCTTTACACCAAAGCGCTGTTCCTCGTCTATTACCGCAAGGCCCAGGTCTTTGAATGCTATATCTTTCTGAATTAGCCTGTGGGTGCCTATGACCATATCAACGAGTCCGGACTTTAAGTCCCTGACTATTTTTCTTTGCTGAGAAAGCGGAACAAACCTCGATAAAAGCTCTATTCTTACGGGAAAGTGTTCAAAGCGTTTTATTGCAGTCTGATAATGCTGCCAGGCAAGAACCGTTGTGGGAACCAGTATGGCACACTGCTTTGAATCTAATATACACTTCATACAGGCTCTTAAGGCGACCTCTGTTTTGCCGAATCCCACGTCTCCGCACAAAAGTCTGTCCATAGGATACGACTTTTCCATATCCTCCTTGATTTCCTTTATAGAGCGAAGCTGATCGTCCGTCTCGTCATAATCGAATCGCTCCTCAAAATCAAGCTGCCATTCACTGTCGGGAGAGAAGGCGTGTCCCTTTGAAAGCTGCCTCTTGGCATAGATCGAAATAAGCTCCTTTGCCATATCTTCGGCAGCGGATTTTACCCTTGATTTTGTTTTCTTCCATTCGGTTGAGGTAAGCCTGTTCAGTCGCACCGAACTTTCATCTCCCGAGCCGACGTATCTCGTTACAAGGTCAAGCTGGGTAACGGGTACGTACAAAACATCGGTACCCGCATATGAAATGGTGATGTAGTCCTTTATGACACCGCTGTTTTCAAGCTTTCTGATACCCTGAAATTTCCCTATGCCGTAAAGCGAGTGCACGACCAGATCACCCGGGTTAATATCGCTTAAGCTTTTAAGCTTTTCACCGGCCTTAAAGCGCTTTATACGTTTTGAAGCGCTGTCGTTGTGAAGCTTTGTTATAAGGGCAAGAGATGCATCTGCGTAATCAAATCCGTTTGAAACGGAGCCTGGAGTAACGTATACAAAGCCCGCAGTAAGCTCTGAACTGTTCTTAAGCCGCTCACAGGGGATACCGCCCTCACGAAGATCAGAAATCAAAATATCAAGAGTTTTTTCGCTTCCGGCAAAAAGCACGGTTGTATATCCTCTTTCACAGAAGGTGGTAAGCTCAGAGATAAGCGACTTTATGTCGCCGTTCCAGGCTCCGGTCTGATAGCAGGTCGCGTTTATAAGTGACTTAAGACTTAAATGTCCGCCCTGCAAAAAGGTGTCGAGATAGACGGTTTTTGAGTTTTCAAAAACCTCTGTTACGTCTACAGCGGACATATAAAATCCGTCGAGAGCCTTAAACATAATCCCTTGCTCGGTTAGGATTTTCAAGTTCTCACTGAGCTGAGTAATAAATGCCTTTGCACGGTTTAATACCGACACACGCTCGCATACAACTATTTTATTTGAAGAAAAATAGTCAAAAACCGTTGCTTTTTCGGGGTATACAAGCGAATAGTATTTGTCAAGATTAGTCAGTGTAATTCCGCTTGATAAAAGCTCACGATCGTGCTCAATATTTTGCTTTATAGCTTCGGATTGTTTACCTCTTGGCTTTTTCATAAGAGATAAAAGATTATCTGAAAAGTCATCTTCGCTTATCAGGATCTCTCTGGCGGGACTTATAACGCAGTCTGAAATTTCATATATCCTTCTCTGACTTTCGGGGTCGAAGGTGTATATGCGCTCAATTTCATCTCCCCATAGTTCAAGTCGGACAGGGTCTTTCATCGACACGCCATATATGTCAATAATATCTCCTCTCCTTGAAAATTGCGCAGCGCCTTCTACCTGTGGGTATTTTACGTATCCTGAGCTGATAAGAGTTTTGGTAAGCGTATCTATGTTTATCTCATCGCCTTTTCGCAGCGTAAGCATATGAGAGGTAAGCACGTCTTTGGGTACGGTCGCCTGCATGGCGGCTTCAACAGGAGCGATAAGTATTTTTGCCTGTGACGAAAGTATAAGGGTGAGAGCTCTTATTCTCATCTGCTCGTATTCAAATGAAGCGCCCTCGGTAGGAGTGAAAAGGTAATCCTTCTGAGGAAAAACCACCGCGGTGTTTTCTCCTGACATAGCGTTTATGTCAGATGCCATTTTTCTGGCTTCGCTTTCAGAGTCGGTCACAACACAAACAGGCTCATGCGCCGATAACGCATAAGCCAAATGTGATTTGTGTATATTTGATACGCCTGTTACGGCGACGGGATAACCTTGAGTTTCAACGGCGTCAAAAAGCTCTTTTATAAACGGAACCCTTTGAGCCATTTTAATAAAAATGTTCACATTTATTCCTTTCAGTGTGTGTTATGCCGCTGCTTATAAATGGCTTGCCCGCCACTGATAATGATTTTTTAAAAGCTTAGCTTCGATATTTTTATTCTGATCAGTTGTATTTATTCATCGCTTCGTCTGTTTTTCCGTTTAAAATAAGCTTTACACTTTGAGCCGCCGAGTCAAGCGCACGGCTTAAAGCCTCCCTTTCTGATTCAAAAAATTTTGAAAGTACCCATTTTGCCAGGTCATAGTCGGGTCTTGGCTTTTTGCCAACGCCGATTTTCACTCTGGGGAAGTCTTCGGAGCCTGTCAGATCAATAATGCTTTTTATTCCGTTGTGTCCGCCGGAAGAACCCTTTCGCCGTATTCTGATTTTTCCTACATCAAGGGATATGTCGTCGGACAAAACTATCAAGTTTTGCACGGGTATTTTATAAAAGCTCATAGCGGCTTCGATCGCCTCTCCCGAGTTGTTCATAAAGGTTTCCGGCTTTAGTATCAAACAGCTTTTTCCAGAGATCGAAACGGTAGTACACTTTGATTTGAATTTCAGCTTAAAGCCCGTGTTCTGTACTTCATCTAAAAGCCGGTCTACCGCCATAAATCCGGCGTTGTGTCGTGTGTTTTCATAGGCAAGTCCGGGATTTCCGAGCCCTGCTATTATGAATTGAGGCTTTAAAGACGACCTTTCACCCTCGATTTTTTTGAAAACATCCCAAATACTCATTCTTTTTCCGCTTTAGCCTTTTCGGCTTCCTGCTCCTTTTTAGCGTTGAACTTTTCCACTCTGTTTTTAAGCATTCTGTCCGCATAGCCCTCTTTAATAGCCGCCGAACCTCGCTCTATTGCAAGCGCTCCGTCTGGAATGTCTTTCGTGATAGTCGAACCTGCGGCGGTATATGCGCACGATCCGACGCTTACGGGAGCAATAAGGTTTGTGTTGCAGCCTATAAATGCGTTGTCGCCGATTTTCGTTCTGAACTTTTTATCACCGTTGTAGTTTACAGTTACAACTCCGCAGCCAAAGTTTACGTTTTCGCCAACATCGCTGTCGCCGATATAAGTAAGATGCGCAACTGAGGTGGAATCGCCTATAACAGAGTTTTTGATTTCAACAAAGTCGCCGATCTTTGCATTGTTTGCGATCTTTGTTCCCGGCCTCAGATTTACCCATGGGCCTATCTTTACGCCGCTTCCTATCTCAGTTTGGTTCGCCTGAACGTTATTGAGTATGCAGTCTCTGCCAACTACCGTATCGTTTAAGCAGGTGTTAGGGCCTACCACGCATCCGTTTCCTATTTTAGTGTTTCCCGTTAAGACGCATCCTGCGTTTATTACACTGCCTGCGCCTATTTCGACGTCGTTTCCTATGATAACGCCGTCTGTGCAGGTAAACTCTATCCCGTTGTCGAGGTGCTTGTTTATGTTCTTTTCTCTGGCTATGGTGTTTAGTCGCAAAAGGCTCTTCCTGTCGTTTGCGCCGAGAGATACGTTTTCGTTTTCGGAAATATAGGCATCCGCTGTTTTGCCCCTTTTGATAAGAAGTCCTATACAGTCGGTGAGATAGTACTCTCCCTGTGCGTTGTCGGGAGTTATCTCGAACAAAACATCAAGAAGATCCTTTGTCTTAAACCAGTAGCAGCCGGAGTTTATTTCTCGGATATTTCTCTGTGAATCATCGCAGTCTTTTTCCTCAACAATTGCAGAAATGCCGTTTTCGTTTCTTACTATTCTTCCGTAGCCTGTAGGGTTATCTACGACTGAGGTGACAACAGTTACCGAGCGGTTTTTCTGTGTGTGAAGCTTTAATGCTCCCTCAATCGTTTCCTTATCTATAAAAGGAGCGTCGCCGCATAAGATAAGGGCGTTTGAGTCTGAATTCTCTCTCAAAAAATCCACCGCCTGCATAACAGCGTGTCCGGTGCCCAGACGATCTCGCTGCAAGACGGTAGGATATCTGCCGTTTAAGTAATTTGTGATAAAATGTCCGGCAAAGCCCCGAACTATGCATATATTTGTCTCTCCAGCACTTTCACACGCCTTTATTACCCATTCAAGCATAGGCTGACCGAGAACCTCGCAAAGCACCTTGGGTTTGTCTATTTTCATTCTTTTGCCCTGTCCGCCTGCAAGTATTATTACAGAGTTTTTCATAAAAAGCATCATTCCTTTTTTGTATATTCGGGTGTATTCTATTTATTTTAAACGTAATTTTCCGCCGTAAATTCATACGAGGTAAAAGCTTTCTGTATAAGGATATTATACAATAAAAAAAACAGCTTTACAACACTATTTGTAAACTTTTTATGCTTGTTTTTCAAAAAATATACACCAGAAATTTACTCAAAAGCGTTAATAGATAACCTGTTGACAGATATACGCCGTTGCTGCGTCACAAATAATTGCACGGAGTGTTGGGAAAAAAGCCGCAGTAAGCGAAAATTGGTACCTTTTTGTTAAATTGGAAAAAAATTTAAAAGTTGCCAAAAAGGACTAGCAATTTACAAAAGTTTATGCTATAATCTATTTAAGTCCGCAGCTTTAAGGCAAATATTGGCTGTATGGCGAATAAATTACTATTTTTTTGGAGGTAGATACCAATGGGCAAAAAGTGGGTTTACTTATTCTCAGAGGGCGACGCAACAATGAGAGAGCTTCTCGGTGGTAAGGGCGCTAACCTTGCTGAGATGACAAAACTCGGCCTTCCTGTTCCACAGGGCTTCACTATCACTACAGAGGCCTGCACACAGTACTATGAGGACGGAAGACAGATCAATGATGAAATCCAGTCTCAGATCAATGAGTACATCGGAAAGATGGAGGAAATAACAGGAAAAAAATTCGGCGACAACGAAAATCCTCTTTTAGTATCGGTTCGGTCAGGAGCAAGAGCTTCCATGCCTGGAATGATGGATACTATTCTTAATCTTGGCCTTAACGAGACGGTTGTTGACGTAGTTGCAAAGAAAACCGGAAACGAAAGATGGGCTTGGGACTGTTACAGAAGATTTATTCAGATGTATTCCGATGTTGTTATGGAGGTCGGAAAGAAATATTTTGAAGAACTCATCGATGAGATGAAGGCTAAGAAGGGCGTTACTCAGGACGTTGACCTTACCGCTGATGACCTTAAGGAGCTTGCTTCAATGTTCAAAGCTGAATACAAGGAAAAGATCGGTGAGGACTTCCCGAATGATCCTAAGGAGCAGCTTATGGGTGCGGTCAAGGCAGTTTTCCGTTCATGGGACAACCCCCGTGCAAACGTTTATCGCCGTGACAACGATATTCCTTATTCCTGGGGTACTGCTGTAAACGTACAGGAAATGGCATTCGGTAACTGGTCGGACGAGTCTGGCACCGGAGTTGCGTTTACACGTGATCCTGCAACGGGCGAGAAAAAGCTTATGGGAGAGTTTCTTATGAACGCTCAGGGCGAGGACGTTGTTGCAGGTGTAAGAACTCCGCAGCCGATCTCTCAGCTCGCTGAGGTTATGCCGGAGGTATTCGAGCAGTTTAAGAATGTTTGTCAGACACTTGAAAATCATTACAGAGATATGCAGGATATGGAGTTTACCATTCAGGACAGAAAGCTCTTTATGCTTCAGACCAGAAACGGTAAGAGAACGGCTCAGGCTGCTCTTAAGATCGCTTGCGATCTCGTTGACGAGGGCATGATCTCTGAGCAGGAAGCCGTTGTTATGATCGACCCTAGAAACCTCGATACGCTTCTTCACCCGCAGTTCGACGCTGCTGCTCTGAAGGCTGCAACACCGATCGGAAAGGGACTGGGCGCTTCTCCGGGAGCTGCGTGCGGTAAGATAGTATTCACCGCAGAGGACGCCGAAGAGTGGGCTGCAAGAGGAGAAAAGGTAGTTTTAGTAAGACTTGAAACTTCTCCTGAGGACATTACCGGTATGAAGTCTTCACAGGGAATCCTCACGGTTCGCGGTGGTATGACCTCTCACGCTGCGGTTGTTGCCCGCGGTATGGGTACCTGCTGTGTATCCGGCTGCTCTGATATAAATATGGATGAGGCTAATAAGAAGTTTACTCTTGCAGGAAAGACCTTTAACGAGGGAGACTGCATCTCTATCGACGGATCAACAGGTAACATCTACGACGGACTTATCCCGACGGTTGACGCAACCATTGCAGGAGAGTTCGGAAGGATAATGGCCTGGGCTGACAAGTACAGAACTCTGAAGGTGAGAACAAACGCTGACACTCCGGCTGACGCTAAGAAGGCTAAGGAACTTGGCGCTGAGGGTATCGGACTTTGCCGTACAGAGCACATGTTCTTTGATCCGGCAAGAATCGCTGCTTTCAGAGAGATGATCTGTGCTGACACGGTTGAGGAGAGAGAGGCAGCTCTGGCTAAGATTGAGCCGATGCAGCAGGGCGACTTTGAAGCTCTTTATGAGGCTTTGGAGGGCAATCCGGTTACTATCAGATTCTTAGACCCGCCGCTTCACGAATTCGTTCCGACGGAAGAGGCTGATATCAAGGCGCTTGCTGAAGCACAGGGCAAGAGCGTTGAGCAGATCAAGGCAATTATCGCATCGCTTCACGAGTTTAACCCGATGATGGGACACCGCGGATGCCGTCTTGCGGTAACATATCCGGAAATTGCCAAGATGCAGACCAGTGCTGTTATCAAGGCTGCTATCAACGTAAAGAAAGCACATCCTGACTGGAATGTTGAACCTGAGATCATGATTCCTCTTGTAGGAGACATAAAGGAGCTTAAATACGTAAAGAAGGTTGTAGTTGAGACCGCTGACGCTGTAATTGAGGCTGCCGGAAGCGATCTTAAGTATGAAGTTGGTACTATGATCGAGATCCCGAGAGCTGCTCTTACGGCTGACGAGATCGCTACTGAAGCTGATTTCTTCTGCTTCGGTACTAACGACCTTACGCAGATGACGTTCGGTTTCTCAAGAGATGACGCAGGTAAGTTCCTTGATGCTTACTATGACAGAAAGATTTACGAGTCTGATCCGTTTGCAAGACTTGACCAGACAGGTGTAGGAAAGCTTATGGATATGGCTATCAAGCTCGGCAAGCCGGTCAATCCGAATATTCACATCGGTATCTGCGGAGAGCATGGCGGTGACCCGACCTCTGTTGAGTTCTGTCACAAAATCGGCCTTGACTATGTATCATGCTCACCGTTCAGAGTTCCGATTGCAAGGCTTGCTGCTGCACAGGCGGCTATAAAAAGTAAGTAGAGAGTAATCCATACTTAAAATTAAGATTACAAGCAGGAGCCGACTTTTCATAAAGAAAACGGCGAGTATCTGCGAAAGAATCTATAATTGGCCTTAATTCATAATTTTTATGATATGAAACACAACGCTCTGTTTTGCAAAAGCAGAGCGTTGTGTTTAATTGATAAAATAGATAGTATTTAAAAGCCGCTTATTCTTAAATAAAAGTATAAGCGGCTTTTAATTTGTTACAAATTCACAAAATATTATACATATACAATACTTGTCTGAGACAACAATGAAAATGTAAAAAAAATACTGATTATAGACAAAATTCGACAAAACTATCATAATTTCTGCGTTATAATAAATATAGATTTAAGTGATCGGTTCGCAAATTATACTACTTTGCGAAAAACTCATAAAATCACGGAAAATTAATAACATTCTTAAATATTCTATTTGCTTGACGGCTGAAAAGTTTTATTATGCAATGTTCAGTCTTTCAACATATTTTTTCTTTGCTTCAATAGACGAATGAACATACCTGTTAAGTGTGATGTTTACATTTGTGTGGCCTAACAGCTCGCTGACTGCTTTAATATCAAAACCCTTTTCTATACATAACGTAGCGTATGTGTGCCTGAGTAAATGAAAATTTACATTTCTTACGCCACATTGCTTAAGCACCATCTTGAATCTGTACTGCATGGTTCTCGGTTCTACAGGCTTGCTCGTACCGGAAAGAATAAAGCTATTTTTGTCTTTTTTGTTTTCACCAAGCAGCTTTAATATAAATTCCGGCAGGGGTATATCACGAATGGAAGCTGTACTTTTTGGATCTGAGAAGTGCAGCATTGTTTTTTTGATTCCTTCTGAATTGTCAATTATACGCTGAACGGTTCTGGAAACGTGAACGGTTCCGTTATCCAAATCAATATCTTCCCATTTTAAGGCGCACACCTCTCCTATGCGAAGTCCGCTGTACATAGTAATGAGAATACCAAGATTGCCGCAGTTTAGATTTTCAAGCAGGTATCTTTTGAGCTTTGAACGTTCGGAGTCGTTTAATACAGGTATGTTTTTCTTCTCCGTCTTCGGCAAAAAAACATTTCTTATCGGGTTCGCAAAGTCGTATTTATATTCGGCGTATTTTGTTATGGATCTAAGTGTGGATAGAATATCCCGTACCATCTTTACAGATAACCCGCCGACTCCGTTTGCTCTGCCGTAAGCAAGCTTGTACTCAATGAATTCGTTTATCACAGCCGTGTCGATCTCTGCGTAATCCATGTCTTCAAAATACGGTATTATATGCCTTGTTACTATTCTTTCATAGCAGCAAAAGCTTGATTGCTTCACTCTTAGCTTTACGGAGCAAAGCCACTCAAGTGAAAGCTCGCGCATGCTTTTATGACAGAAGCTATGTGAAGAATTTCCGTTCTTATATGCCTCAAGCATTTTTTCTTTTAATTCCTTGACTGTTCTGGCATAAAAGTACTGATATTTAAGCTTTCCAGAGCTGTCTCTGTCAATGGGAATACGTCCCTCGTAACGGCCATCTTTTCTTTTGTAAATGTTCATAGTACTTCTCATAACTATCCTCCTTAATTGACTAAACTTTTGACGGTTTATTATTTTTTATTGAACACAGAGCACTGTGAATCGGCTTTACAAATAAAAAAACTTGTGATATACTTTAGTTGTTATTCTACCAGATCATTTTTAGTGTTACAAAAATATTCATAATCGCCATTCGCAAAGTAGTATAATTTGCGAAAAATACATGAAAAGTATATATTTTTATTATGTCTGCGGAGGTTAAAAATATGCTTAGAATTGCAATATGTGATGATGATATAAACTTTTGCTACAAGCTCGAAAGCATTATTTTAGATTATATGGACAGTATTAGTGAACTGGCGGAAGTGATGGTGTATTTTTCAGGAGAGAGGCTTTTGCAGGAAATGCGGAACTCCGTAGGGTTTGATATTATCTTTCTTGACATTGAGCTAAAGCAAATAAATGGAGTTCAGGTCGGAATTGCAATAAGAAAAGAATTAAATTTGTTTTTACCACAGATAATTTATGTCACATCCTTTGAATCCTATGCTGTTCAGCTGTTTCAGAATCAGCCGTTTGGATTTGTAACCAAACCCGTGAATGAAGAAAAAATTCGAGATATAATAAAAGAATACAAACGCCAGTTTGATAACGCCAATGTTTATTATGAGTTCACAACCGGAAAAAACATCTGTAAGGTAGCAGTAAAAGATATTTACTACTTAAACAGCATTGCAAGAAAGCTCGTTATCCATACCAGGGAAGATGAGTTTGAAACTTATAAAAAGCTGGATGATTTTTATAAGCTGCCAATAAGTAAATACTTTATCCGAATACATAAATCATTTGCAGTTAATCAATTGCATATTTCGGTTTATCATTATGACCGTATTAAATTGTCAAACGGAGAGGAATTGTCTATCAGCAGAAATTATCGAAAAGAGGTACGAAAAGAACTGATAAAATTATAACTAGAGGATGTGTAAATATGGAAAGCATCACTTATTTGTGTTGGAATCTGCTGAGAATATATGCTATTTTTATTTTCATAGATGTGTTTTTAAAAAGAAAAGATATTAAAAGCAGATACTTGTTGTTAGCTTATACTGCCTTTTTTGCTATTAATTCATTTTCCTACTTGTACTTTAATTCTTATATCGTTAATATAGCGTCAAATATAGTGCCTATATTTTTAATTACTTTTTTATATGATTCAAAAATCTGGAAAAAAATATTTGTAACTATTCTTATGTACGCCATTTTGATGTTTTATGAAAGTGTTTTATATACTTTATTTAAAGCTTTGCATATTGCAAATTTAGTAATAGTTGGCGGTTTAGCAGAATCAATAATGCTGTTTATAACAGCACTGTTTTTAAAAACACATATAAAACAAAAATTCCAGCTTGCAACTCACATTAAAGCGTTTTATTATTTTATGTTGATTTTTATCCCTGTTGGAAGTATAGTTATCGG
Organism: uncultured Clostridia bacterium; assembly: GCA_947625195.1. Lineage (GTDB taxonomy): Bacteria > Bacillota > Clostridia > Oscillospirales > Ruminococcaceae > UMGS1601. Next base: position 51,968 of record CANQNK010000014.1, read on the forward strand.
TCACCTAACTATGCACGATTGGAATATAAGATCTTTAATAATCAGTGCAATATTACTTTCAATAAATTTCCTTATATTTTATCTGTTTGATGAAATTATTAAATCATATGCGCGTCAACAGGAGGCTGAAAGCATTAAGCAGAATAAACTGTACTTTCAGCATGAACTTGAGGTGATGGAGAAATCACAGCTCAAAATGGATTGCTTGCGGCATGATATGAAAAATCACTTTTACCGGATCGAAGCGTTTGCAAAAGAAGACAATGTTGATGAACTGTTGAATTACATTGAGCAGGGAAAGAAATCGCTCCTTTCAAATGAAGGATATGTTTTTACCGGCAACAAAAGTGTAGATTGTATTTTGAATTTTAAATTAGACGAGGCAGCTAAAAACAATATTGCTTTTTCCGTCAGTGCAGCTATACCGAATAATATTAAAATAAATTCATTCGACTTGAACACTATCTTAGGAAATATTTTGGATAATGCCATTGAAGCTGCGTCCAAATCCAATGATAAAAAGATCGACATTTCAATAAATTACAATAAAAACATCTTGGCAATTATAATTATAAACTCATTTAACGGAAAGATAAATAAAAATTTTGAAACTGCTAAAGCAAATCCATTAGGACACGGTCTGGGACTTAAAAGCGTACAAATTACCGCTGAAAAATATAACGGTTTGGTTGAATACGAATATGATAATATTTATTTTACGACAAAAATCCTCTTATATGATGAATAATTTTGTTGATAAAGTGCAATTTTTACATTCATAAAACCATTTTTTTCATTGACAAAAATAACCTTTCTTGTTTGATATACTGTACTTAGCATATTAAACAAGGGAGGTTTTTTTATGAAGAATTTTTTGAGAAAGTACGGGCATATTTTTGCGGCTCTTGCGTTGGTGTTTACAACAATTACCGCTAATTCAACTTGTTCGTATGTAATTCACCAAGAAAAGCTGCCTGAAAATGCGAAATTATTACGAAGGTTCTGATGTTTAACTCAATATCAGAAAAAATTACCGGGTTGTTAATCAGGCAGGGAACGATAGCTGATTCACAAAAAGAATTATACCGGTATGGCTTTAATCAAGGCTTTACCATGGTTTTTAATGTGATTACTACTTTAATAATCGGTTGTGTATTCGGTATGGTTATCCAAAGCATAGTTTTTTTAATGGCGTACATACCGTTAAGAAGCTATGCAGGAGGATACCATGCAAGCACACCATGGCGATGTTATTTTATTTCGCTGATTTTAATGATTGTGGTTTTAGCGATAATAAAGCTTATGTCGTTTTCTGTTATTGGTTCCGGTGTTATTCTCGGGATAGGAACGATCATATGCGTTGCTTTAGCTCCGGTAGAAGACAAAAACAAGCCTCTTGATGAAGCAGAGCAGAAGGTTTACAAGAGAAGAACATACATAATACTATTTGCGGAGGTTTGTATCTCAATACTGATTTACCTTGCAATGAAAGAAATGTTTTCTGTTATTTGTTTATCGGTATTTACAGAGAGCATAATGCTTATTTTCGGTAAAGTAAAGAACGCATTTAATAAAGCACTGATATAATCCTATCATTTAAATTTTTTATTATTGTAGATAATCGTCGGTTTAATTTAATATTGATCTGGCGATTTCTAGCATACGGCATTTCACATTTTTGACTGGGCAATAATTTGCCGGGATATTGTTCATATCAAAAAGAGTGAAATATTGAAGCTGGCAGAGCGAGCGGCATGCTTCAATTAAACAAAACTCGCAAACTATCAAATATACTATCAAGGAGGTTGAATAGTATGAAAATGAAGAAGATTATAGCTGCAGCAGCAGCTATGGCAATGTCGGTAACAGCGTTTACATCGATGATAAGCGCGTCGGCATTGGATGGAGCAGGTACGTATACCGGAAACGCGGCATACATCGGAACATATTTTAAGTCCGATTATTACGGAAACACTGCGTTTAAGATCAGCTACAAGTACGATAAGTTCGATGAGGACGGTACGTATGAAGATCCCGACACAGGAAAGACAGTGACTATTGATTATAATGACACTTTTCAGTTCCTTGTGTTTGACTCGCAGTGGCTCGGTTGGGACAAGACGTCTGTAGGACCGAACGGAGTTAACGTTACTGAACCGGTACTTACGGCAGAGGATTTGAACACAACTGAGATTTATACGGCTACTGTACCGATTGCAGCGATTGAAAGCCAACTTAGTACTGTAGACCCGGTACAGGGAATCAATCTTCAGCTCGGTGGAGTAGGAGACACAACTGTAACGCTTGAGTCGATCGAGTATGTACAGGGTGAAATACCTGGTGAGGAAGTAACCATTGTCGGTGAATGGGAAAAGCTTCCTGATGGATCAGAAGAACCGGTCGGAGAAATGAAGGTTACAGAAGGCTCGGCATATGTAACGACAAATCAGTGGAACATTCAGGTATCACAGTTCTCAACAAGTGGTTTTGTAAATCCGACAGTCGATGTAACAGTAACGTATGATACGGCGCCGAATGAGTATATTCAGGCAGAGCTTTTGAATACCAGCTGGGAGCCGATTGTTGCAAACTGGCCATATGTAGATGTAACGGGAACATATACCTACACTACAGAGCTTCCCAGCGGCACAAATGCATTTATAGCTTGCTATGATCTGTGTACAGTCAAAGAGATTCACATTTATGACAACCACGAAGGCAAGGCGCTTAATGTTTCCGGTAAAACAGCAAGCGAAGTAAACACAGCACTCCAGCCATGTTTTGCTGTAGGTGGAGCACTTGAAGGTTTTGAAGTGGATGAAAGTGGTAATGTACATGCAAGTGAAACAGCATGGGGCAATCCCGTACTCACAGAAGCGTTGTTCCAGACAGTAAAGGAAGCAGGCTTTAAGAGCGTAAGAATTCCTGTAAGCTATCTTGACATGATAGATGCTAATGGTAATATTGTTAAAGATAGACTTGACAGAGTTCAGAAAGTCGTAGATGATGCTCTTGATACAGGCTTATATGTAATAATCAATATCCATAACGACGGCGGAGAAGGCGTACCTGGAAAATGGATTGATATAAGTCTTGATCATGAGAGTGACGCATTTGCTAAAGTTGTAGCAAAGTTCTCGACAGCATGGACGCAGATAGCAACCAGGTTTGAAAACTACAATGAAGCTCTTATCTTTGAAGGTATGAACGAAGTTATGATTTCAGGCAAGTATTCATTGAATCAATTTACAGGCGATGAGCTTGAAAACGCATATGCAAATATTGTTGAACTTAATCAGGCATTTGTAGATGCAGTACGAGGAACTGGTGATGACGCAAATGATGACCGTTGTCTGATAGTACCCGGGTACAATACAAATATTGATATAACAGCATATGGATTTGATGAAGGAATGTTCTATATGCCTACAGATACTGTTGATGACAGACTTATCCTCTCTGTACATTACTATGATCCATATGATTTTACCTTAAATGAAAACGGAACAGCTACGTGGAACATTGATAGTAATACTGATGGTAAGCCCTATATGGTTTCACAGCTCAAAAAGATAGCAGAATACGGATATCCTGTATATGTTGGAGAATACTGTGCAATATTCAAAAATAACATATCTGAAGTCGCAGAATATGTAGGTGCATTTAATGCAGCAATCACTGACGTTGTGGCAGAGACAGGAGTGAGCATCTCAGCGGCATACTGGGATAACGGTGTAATTGGCGATGATAACAAGGGTTCTGGTATAATTGACAGAAGGTTTAATATTGTAACTGCAACAGGAACAACTATCATTAATGCGATTTTTAATAATATTCCTCCGAAGTATGCACCTGTTTATCCAACGCCAACAGATGAACAGATATGAAAAAATTTTTATCTGGTTTAACAGCAGCAGTCATATTATTGACTGCTGCTGCTATACCTGTTTTTGCGGAGTCCACATCTGCTTCCGGTAACTGCGGAGAAAACGCAACATGGTTTATTAATTCCGACGCAGTGTTGGTCGTATCAGGTAACGGAGCACCAGACACAAGCAAGCCGTGGCGGTTATTTGGAAACGATATACAAAAAGTAGTTGTTGAAGATGGTATTACAGAGCTATGCAACGGACAATTTTCGTTTTGCAAGAATCTGACAGAAATATTTTTTTCGTCAACAGTTACAAACCTTGGATCCTGTATAGCAGGTGATATGGATAGTCTGACTGATATATGGCTTTATTCCGATAGCGTTAAAAATACTTTTTCTGGTAGTTCTAGCCTATATCCAAAATCGGGAAGCGGAACAAAGTGGCATGTGTATCAGGGCACAATAACTGAAACCTCGTTAAGAGAGGGTCTTAAGCTCACGGACGAGGATTTTGAGTATATCACAAATGATCAGGCATTTCCTGAAATTGAAAACCGTGCGCCTGTCAACGTGCCAGAAGTGAATGAGACAAGCGGACCATGTGGATTACTGTCCTCATACTCTTGGGATGAGGAGACGAAAACTCTTACCTTTAAGGGAAGCGGCGGTATTACAATTACTGAATACTATCAGAAGTTTGCCGATAAGGCCGAAAATGTTGTAATGGATAATTCAAAAATCACAAGCATTTGCGATTTGGCGTTTGGGCGGAAGATATCAAATTCTAATGATGCGTTGTTTCCTAAGCTTAATAAAGTGACACTTCCAACAACGTTAGAAGTAATCGGAAAGTATGCTTTTTATATGGCAAATATAACTACCATTAGTCTGCCAGAAGGCCTTGAAACAATTGACGAAGGAGCATTTAGCGGTACTTCATTATCAGGTAATTTAATTTTGCCGAGAACACTTAATACTATCGGTCAATCTGCATTCTCAAATACCAATATTACATTGGTTAATCTGAATGAGGGAATGACATTAGGTGGTAAGGCTTTTTCTAACTGTAATAATTTAAAAGAAGTAATTATACCAAAAGGCATATTTTATCTAATGACAGGCACATCTAATGCCGGACGCTCTAATGCTGCTTTTTCAGGATGTGAGGGACTTAAAAAAGTAACAATATACGGTGGAGGTATAGTTGCTATAGCTTTTAGCAGTATAGAAAACGGACTAAGTCGAGAATTGTTTTTGAATTGCCCATCTCTAGAAGAGGTAATAATTAGAGCTGATGATATTGAATATGTAGAAGAAGCAACGCTTAAAGCAGATGGAACACAAAATGTCGGAACCTTTGACATTAAAAATGGCATAACATTCTATATCTATAAAAACAGCACTACAGAAAAAACACTGAGAAATGCAGGATATCTTACAGATTCAAATTCAAATGTTGTGTATATTGCTAATATTTCTGCTTTAGAGAAAGCTGTAAAGTCGGCTGAGGATATGGACACCAGTCTTCACACAGATGAATCAGTCGGAAGTCTTGATAAAGCTGTTAAGGATGGAAAAGATTTAATATTAGATGAAAATGCAACACAAGATGATGTAGATAATGCAATAAAAGCTATTGAAGACGCAATTGCCGGTCTTACACATAAGCCTGCAGACTACACGGCAGTAGATGAAGCAATAGCAAAAGTACCTGCTGATCTGAGCATTTACACAGACGAGACTGCGGCGGCGGTTACTGCGGCAGTTGAGGCAGTTGACAGGACAAAGAATATCACCGAGCAGGAGATAGTTGACGGATATGTAAAGGCAATAGAGGACGCCGTTGCGGGCCTTGAGTTAAAGCCTTTGGGTATGGTCAGTGGAACTATAACAGCACCGGGAGTTGACACTGAGATTACGGTTACTGTAACGAACACTGACGGTGAAGTAATAGCCGAAGCAACAGCAACAGACGGCAAGTATACTGTTTCCGATCTTGAAGACGGAGAGTATGTAATAACCGTCACTTCAGAAAACTGTGCACCGAGAAGCTACGAGGCAATAGTAGCAGACGGTGATGCAACGCTTGACGCAGAGATACATCTCTACGGAGACATAAACGGCGACGGAGAGATAACCACAGCTGACGCAGGAATGGCAAATGCACATGCAAGAGGAGCAAAGATGCTGGAGGGTTACGACTTTGAAGTAGCCGAAGTAACTGGCGACGGTAAGGTAACAACCGCAGACTTTGGTGCAATAAATGCGCATGCTCAAAGCGTAAGAGCGTTGTGGTAATCTGCAATTCTATTTAAAACATTAAAACAAAAAACAATGCAGGTGGATTTCTCTGCCTGTGTAGTTTCTTGTTATCTCAGATAATAAATCACTATACTATTTTACCCGTTAATTACTATAAAGAACTAATAAACGTATGTACTTTTTTTCTAATCTTCAAGTATAGCATAATGCTCAAACTTGATAATAGTGTAGAGACATTAATTCGTGAACTTTAATTTTTATAAAAATAATTATGGTGTTTTAAAGATTATTTTTTGGGGAGGTACGATAATAAGGGAATAAAACAAATCAATAATAAATTATTTAGTTTATGGTAAAACGGTTTAACACCCGGTAAGATAAACGTTATGAAATATGAAGCTCATAAATATGCATTTAAAGTAATGTAAATATGATATTTGTGATGTTATAATACTTTGTTGCATTTTGCAGTTTTACGTACATTTTATTTTTTAACTTTATCATAAGCAGGGTTCAGCTGTTTTCAATAAACGTTTTTTATAAGCATTATTAGCAAGACTACTTAATGCTAGGGTGAGTGGTTTTGCTAAATAATATATTGAATTAATATTAATATTGATGTGCTCGTTATAACTATGATATAATTTACTTTCTGTATATATATCTGTTAAAGTGATATAGTTAGAAATGTGAGTAGTCAAAAATAATGAATATTTTATAATATATTCTATATTCGACTTATGTTGATAATTTAATTATTTTAATTGTCTGTTGATCATATTGAGAGTTAATAGTATATCTATATCTTCAAGATTGTTTGTCCTTCCACAGCTTTCTTCATAAGCTCAGGCAAAGACATACTCTCATCAAAAAATTCTGATGAAGTAATATTAAAATAATTACATATAGCAAATAACTCGTTTGGTGGGGGAAGAGATTTCCCGGATGAGATATTATAAATATAGTCTCTGATGCGGCCCAAGTCGTATTATATTCGAAAACAACTTTTTCCATACAAATCTGTGTATTCCTGTTGCGTACAGAATCTTCATTCATTATTTTTCGCCTCCATGAATATTTTATACCACGAATATTCGACAATATTCTATAAATATATGTCTAATTTAATTATTTCTTACTCGACAAGTCGAATATTATATGTTATTGTGAGCGCAAAAATTATTTGTGGAGGGAGATTTATGAAATCCAAAAGTTTTTTTAAGCGTATAACTGCATTAGCTACAAGCGCAGTAATGATTGCTTCGTGTGTAGCGCTTTCTTCTTTGTACGCGTCGGCAGAAGGTTCTTGGGATCTGGATATTGGTATTAAAGCTGAATTAAACTCAGATGGAGTTTTTACAGTTAGTGGCAAGGGAGCAATTCCTGACTATACTGGTGCTAGTGCCAGACCGTACAATAGCGAAATATCCAATGTAACTTCCGTAGTTATCGGTGACGGAATAACTGCTATTGGTAAAATGGCTATGGCTAACTTTAGACAAGCCACTAAGATTGATGTTGCTGAAAGTGTAACAACTATTGGCCAGCAAGCATTTAGTGGCTGTAATAATAAAAGTTTAGAAATAGATATAAAGGGTGTAGTTACATCTGTTGGAAATTTAGCTTTCAATTTAGTGAACAATGCTGCCAGAATCTATGTTCATAACCAAACTGCATATGATGCCATTAATGCAGTTCTTACAGGCCCTCAGAAAAGCAATGGCGTATTGGTTTTGCAAGGTGTTGATTTGACTCAAATTAAGGATGCATTGCAAGGGGTTATTAACGATACCAAAGCAAAATATCCTGAGTGGTACTATACTGAGGAATCATATAGTGATTTAAAAGAAAAAATAACTAAAGCTGAGGAAGTTATAAAAAATACTAATGCAACATCAGCTGATATTTCAAGTGCGCAACGTGCCTTAGAAAATAATCCTGGGTTGGGTCTTATCTCAAAACTCAACGCAGCAATAGACGCGGCACAGAAGTTGAATACATCAGCCTACACAGCATCATCAGTAG
>CANQNK010000015.1 GCA_947625195.1 uncultured Clostridia bacterium
GTCTGTCGACGGTTATAAATTTGATAAATTTGAAAGCCGAGAAAATTTAAATTTTGCGATCGCATACCGAGAAAATGTAAGTTCCGGAGATTGGATAGTCTGCAAAAGCTATCAGTATAATTACGGTGATCTGATTGAGAATGTCATGGGTGATTTTACAGTTAAAAAGGATTATGTTGACTTTCCTGATTTAAATGACTATATAGAGGATTTTCCTAGCATTGAAGATTTTATGCCCGAGGATACAGGTTTATTTGAGTGGGATGATTGGGTATTAGCATTTATTAAATGGATAGGTAGTTGTGTATATACTCTTGGTAAAAACTTTTTAGGATTTTTTTCTTGGTTAGGTGATTGTATACCTGTCCTGTGGGAAAACTTAATGATTGCTCTTTACAATCTAGTTTGCGACCTTAAGGAACTAGCTTTGTATTTTGTAAATCCAAAAACAAAAAGTATATATGCCATGACCTGCGAACGTATTCCCAGTTTTTCTCTTTTAGTAGATTCTTTTAAAAATAATAATTCCTCTACTTTACCGAGCTTTACATTTTTTGGCACTAAGTTTAGTTTGAATTTCAGTGATTATGATATTGATTTCTCATTTATTCGTAATATTTCAACTATATTATTCTACTTGCTCTTTGGGTGTTTCGTCTTTAAATTGATATTCAAAATCTTTGGTTTCGGATCCGGCGGAGGTGATGAAGATTGATTGTATACTGGATCGTTAAGGGTGTCTTATCTTTGCCATTCTTTGATAATTTAGATTTTTCGAGTGGTATTGTTTCTGCATTCAGCACTTTGATTTCATATATCAATTCGTTTAATACAATAATTGATTTTAAAACATTTTTTATTCTATTAGTTTCTTTCTTCGGGATTTTATTTTTAGCTCTATTCACAAAAATCATAGTTAAACTAATTACGAGGTGATTTTTTATGGCTTGGATTTTAATAATTATTCTAGTAATCATTATGTTAAACATCTATTTTGGTGGCTGTTTTATCAAAGGGTATTTATTATTCCTGAAGGATACCGTTAAACAGTTCTATCATCGGCGAATTAAAAAAGAAATTAAGCCGTTTGATTATTACGGTGTTTATCTGTTTTGTGGCCGTGTCGGCTGCGGTAAAACTATCAGCATGATCGAAAAGGCAAATCGTATAAAGCAGCGCTATCCTAAAGTTAAGATTTATTCTAATTTTGATTGCGACATTTCCGACGGCAAAATTGAATACTGGGAGCAGTTGCGTGATCTGACTAATCGCGACGAAATGGGCAATGAGCAGGGTATACTATTTCTTTTCGATGAAATTCATTTAACATTTGCTTCTGAAGCTTGGCAGGCTGCTCCGGCTGATATTATTTCGTACATATCCTTGCAACGGAAAAATAAGAAATGTATTTTTGCTTCGTCCCAGGTCTGGACCAGGGTAAACAAGGTTATCCGGGAGCAGGCCGATTATGTAATTGAGTGTAAGAGTTTCTTCAAAAGTCGAATTGTTCGTAATAAGTATTACCTTCAGGAAGATTACGCTGTCAACGGTGAACAGAAAGACAGCGGAATGCGTAAACGAGATGTAAGGTTAAAATATTGTTTTGTTGCAACAGACAAGTTAAGAAGTCTTTACGACACAAATGAAATAGTAAGGGGACTGAAGCAGCGTAAAACGCGCTAAGCCGAAGGCTTGCGCGTTTCGCTGTTTAACCCCCATAGCTAACAGGGGGGGGTTAGAAATACACGAGGTATTTAAAATGCAAGACAAAGATAATATTTTAATTGTGGACTGGTTCAGCTTCACAACTAAAATTTTTGTTGAAGGTACTGATTTTGTATATAGCATTGCCGATATTATTGACCTTTTAGGTCTTACGGAATCCAATTTATAATGGCAGAATATATACGGTATGCACGGTTATAAGGATAGATATTATTTTGACGGCATATCAATACACTATAATTCTACTAATCGTGATTTATGGGTTGAGATGTCCGGTGCCGGATGCAGGACTTTTGAAACATACAGTAAATTTGATTTTTATGATATTTTCGAGATTATTAAGTCTGACCTTAATCGTTTTCATATTACACGACTTGATATAGCATTGGATGATAAATCTGAATTGCTTACTCTTGAGACCATTGAAAAAGAAACTAGTCTTAAAAATTATCGTTCACGATTTCGTGATATACGACTTGAAAAATCATTTACTTCAAATGCGTTTACTTTTTACTACGGCTCTATGAGTTCCGATATAATGTTTAGAATATACAACAAAGCTGTAGAGCGTAATAGAGAAGATGAGGGAAGCTGGGTAAGATTTGAAATACAGATGCGCAATGAAAGAGCGTTATGTTTCATACAGCAGCTTACAACAACTAATATCGGCAAAATATTCTTTGGTGTAATAAATCACTACATATCATATCTTAATCCCAGCTCAGACAGCAATAAAGCCAGATGGGCATTAGCTGACTGGTGGTCTGATTTTCTTCAGTATTCCAATATCACAATGCTTACACCTTGTGAAAAGGAATACAACTTTTTAAACCTACAAAACTATGTTATAAATCAATCCGGCGGAGCGGTACAAACATATATAAAACTATGTGGCGAAGATCAGCTCATTGATGATCTTAAAAATAGGTCTGCTCGTCTTAATCCTAAATATAAAACATTGCTTGACGAATTACATACTGAATAACTTGTGTTAAAATAATATATGGGGGCGATATTATGCGACACTTTAAACATTTATCATTTACTCAACGGCTACAGATTGAAGCATATCTCAAAGCAAAATTACCTAAGAATGAAATAGCTAATCTATTAGGCGTACATATATCTACAGTTTACAGAAAAATCAAGAGAGGTTTGTATACTCGCTTAAACGGTGATACATACGAATATGAGGACTCTTATAGTCCCGATATTTCTGAAAAGAAGTATCGGGATAATTTGTCTTGTAAGGGATCAGATTTAAAAATCAATTCAGATTATCTCTTTGCTTACTTTATTGAAGATAAAATAATAAATGAAAAATTCTCACCTGCTGCAGCATTGGCAGCTTCCTGTTCCGAAGGTTTTAATACATCTATTTGTGTTTCTACATTATACAGTTACATTGAAAAAGGTGTTTTCCTCAATCTTACAAATAAAAATTTACCTGTTAAACATCATAGAAAGAAACACAATAAAACTAATAATACATCTCGCCCTCCAAGAGGCACTAGCATAGAAAAACGCCCTGAAGATGTCTCAGAGCGTAATACATTCGGTCATTGGGAAATGGATTGCGTTATCGGCAAAAAAGAAACACATAAAACATTATTAGTACTTACCGAGCGATACACAAGACAAGAGATCGTTAAAATTATGAAAGATAAGACTTCTAGTAGCGTTGTAAAAGCCATTGATAGAATAGAACGGCAGTTAGGCAGCAGAAAGTTTAAGAGTGTGTTTAGATCTATCACAGTTGATAACGGTACCGAGTTTTCAGATTTTAAAGGTATTGAGCGTTCTGTCCTTACCAAATCAAAACGAACACAAGTATATTACTGTCACCCGTATAGCAGTTATGAGCGAGGGAGCAACGAAAATCAAAACAAGCTGATCCGTAGGCATTATCCAAAAGGCACGAGCTTTGACGGTTTAAAGCAGTCTGATATTGACAAGTTGCAAGATTGGATAATAACTATCCTCGGAAAATGTTCGGGTGGTGTACTTCAAATGATGTTTTTGACGCTTGTATCAATAGTCTTTAGTAATTTTGTATAAATATTTACGCTGCAGCATTGCTGATCTACAGATACAAAATATACATATTGCACAAAATTTATTTTTCCGCTATATTTTTTCGCATTTACTATTGACATTTACGCATTTTTTGTGACCGCTAAAAGCTTTTCCAGTTTTTCCATTTGTAGTCGGGATCATCCTCGTCCACTTCAGGAAAAACTATATACTCCTTTTTGGGGTAGTTTATTTTTTCGTAAAGATTTTCTATCAGAAACCTCTTTGCTGCCGGATCGACAAAATAAATGCTTTCAGACCTGTTTCCCACAAGAGAAAAAGAAATGCTTCCCATAGTGGTCTGACTGCTCTCGATGACCTCGTCGTAGTTTATTGTAACAAGTCGCTTTTTAATTCCGAACACCGGCGGCTGGTACGATTCAATCCTGTTGTCGTATATTTTCACATAAACGTCTTCATCAAGCGCCATTTTCATAGACATTGCAAATAAAAAAGAAGTAAAAAACAACCCCAGTGCCAAAACAGCCAAAACAATTTTTAACCACAAAAACTTCGCCAGTATGCACACAAGCAAAAGCACCAGCATCAAAACGGCGCTTTTTATTATGATCTTATTAACTCTTTTCCGCTCGGCTATCCTTTCGGTTGCAAGCTTTACCTTTTCCTGCCTTGAAATGCTTCTGTTCGGGTACTCGTATAAAAGCTCCATAAAAACATAACCTCTTTTAATTTAAAGCAAGAGGACAAAAGCCTTTTAAAAAACCTCTGTCCCCGTTTAGTGTTTTATTATTTGTTATCCTCTTCTCTTATCTGAACCCGTCTTATCTTTCCGCTTATTGTCTTTGGAAGCTCGCTTACAAATTCGACTATTCTCGGATACTTATAAGGAGCGGTTGCATTTTTGACGTAATTCTGAAGTTCCTTTGCAAGCTCATCACTTGCCGTATATCCTTTGGCTAAAACGATAGTGGCTTTTACAACCTGTCCTCTTATCGGATCCTTTGCACCTGTGACGGCACATTCAAGAACGCTCGGGTGCTCCATTAAAACTGACTCAATCTCAAAGGGCCCTATGCGGTAACCGGAAGCTTTGATAAGGTCGTCGGTTCTGCCGACATACCAATAGTAACCGTCCTCATCTTTCCATGCGGTATCGCCCGTGTGGTAGATGTTATCGTGCCACGAGGAATTCGTAGCCTCCTCATTGCGGTAATATTCCTTAAACAAAGCCTTCTGACTTCTGCCGTTTGTCCTTACTACCATTTCGCCGACCTCGCCGACAGGGCATGAATTTCCGTTCTCGTCAACGATGTCCATGTGATATATCGGCACCGGTTTGCCCATAGATCCGGGCTTGGGCTCCATTCCAACCATATTTGCAACACAAACTACCGTTTCCGTCTGACCAAAGCCTTCCATAAGCTTAAGACCCGTGTACTCGTAAAACTTGTTGAACACTTCGGGATTAAGCGCCTCCCCTGCAATAGTTGCATACTTAAGGTTTGACAGATCATAGTTTTCTATACCCTCTTTTATGAAAAACCTGTACATAGTCGGCGGTGCACAGAAAGAGGTTATCTTGTAGTCCTGTATAACCTTTAACAGCTTATCCGCATGGAATCTGTCAAAGTCATATATAAACTCGGTCGCGCCGCAGGTTATCTGACCGAAAAGCTTTCCCCATGCGCATTTTCCCCATCCTGAATCAGAAACCGTCAGGTGCAGGGTGTCATCCTGAATGTTGTGCCAGTGCTTTGCGGTAGCTATATGTCCTACCGTATAATAGTGGTTATGTATAACCATTTTCGGATATCCTGTCGTTCCCGAGCTGAAATAAAGTAGCATATTGTCCTCAACGGAGTTTTGGATTCTCTCCATAGTTTCGGGATACTTCATAGCCTCGTCCATAAGGGGAATCCAGCCCTCTTTGCGGCCGTGAGTACAGAATTTTTTTACCATTCCGTCATACTTTGTAAGAGCATCGTCAATATGCTCGCACACGTTATCGTCAAGCGTTGCGCATATATACTTAACGCTTGCCGCATCAAAACGGTAAACGTAATCCTTAGGCAAAAGCTGATTTGTTGCCGGAATTGAAACCGCACCTATCTTCATAAGTCCGTATATTGCAAACCAGAACTCATAGTGACGCTTCAGCACCAGCATAACCATATCGCCTTTTTTTACACCGTGAGCCAGAAACATATTTGCAAAGCGGTTCGACATCTCGCTCACCTGTTTAAAGGTGAATTTGTGCTCCTCACCTTCTTCATTTATCCAGAAAAGGCATACCTTGTCAGGCTCAAGCCTTGCAAGTTCATCAATTACATCGTAAGCAAAATTATAATTATCGGCCGGAGTCGGCTCAAACTTACACAGTATTCCGTTTTCGTCAAATTCTTCCGTTACAAATCTTTTATAAAAATCCTTCATAGTATGTCTTCCTCTTCCCAACTTATTTATGCTTTATTTTTTTATGAGAATCGCCAAAAATTCGCAGTCCTCTCCGCCAACAGCGATCATTCCGTGAGGCTGTCTTGAATTATAATACAGCGAATCCCCCTCTTCAACGATCTCGGTGTGGTCGCCGATAATAAACTTAAGCTTGCCTTTAAGGATATAGTCCCATTCCTGTCCCTCGTGAACGGAAAGTCTTATCGGCTTGTCCTGTTCGTCCTTTTCATACGGAGCTGTTACCAAAAGCGGCTCAATATCCTTGTTCTTAAACAAGTAAGCAAGATGCTGATAAGCAAACCGCTCTCTTCTTTCAATCGGAAGTCCCTTACCCTTTCTGACTATCGAGTAGGTAGAAAGCCTAGGAGGCGCACCGGTAAGAATTTCTATAAGGTCAACATCGAAAATCTCTGAACACTTATAAAGAAATGTTACCGAAAAATCCTTTTCACCGTTTTCAACCTTTTCGTAATCCTCGGGAGTAATACCCGTTTTTTCGCAAAATTCCTCAACAGAAAGATCGCAGGAAAGCCTTAATCCCTTTAGTCTGTTTGCCACTTCCTTAATATTGTATTTCATTCATTATCCCTCCTGTATTATTTTCAAAAGCTCAGACGGCTTTTGGATTATGTAATCAGCGCCGGCGTTTTTAAGCTCGTCGTATGTGCGGAATCCCCACAGACACCCGACAGATCTTAACCCGGAATTTTTCGCCGTTAATATATCAACATCAGAATCCCCTGCTATTACGGCTTCAAATTTGCTTACGCCCGATATTTTCAAAATTTCATACACTATGTCAGGACTAGGCTTTGCAGGCGCGCCTTCGCGCTTGCCTATCACCGCGCAAAAGGTTTCCAATCCCAAAAGCTTGTCAATTATCTCTTTTGTAAATAAGTCTGTTTTGTTTGATGCAACAGCGCATTTTACGCCCACTGCAGAGAGAGTTTTTACAAGCTCACTTACTCCTTCATACAAAACAGTGTTGTTAAGATAGTTTTCTGAATAACGCCTTAAAAAGATTTCATGCAGCCGCCGCGTTTGAGCATCGTTTCTTTTTTCCTCAGGAAGAGCCCTTTCGCAAAGCTTTTTAGTTCCGTTGCCGACAAAATACCGATATTCATCAGTATCGTGAATGGGATATCCGCTACTCAGAAGCGCGTAATTTACGCTGTCGGCAAGATCATAAATCGAATTTACGAGAGTTCCGTCAAGATCAAAAATCACAAGTCGTATCATATCTTTTTAATTTACCATAAAATTATGAACGCAATATGAATAAATATATGCTTTTGTATAAATTACCCTCCGAAAAATGTATGCTCAATAAATATTTTTACGCCTATTGCTATGAGTATCAGGCCGCCGACAAGCTGAGCCTTGTTGTTTAAAAGCATACCGAATCTTTTTCCGATAATCAGTGCTATTATGCAAAGCACAAATGTAGTTGAACCTATAAGAACCGCCGCAGTAAATATGCTTATGCTCTGTAAAGCGGCAAAGGAGATTCCCACCGCAAGCGCGTCGATGCTTGTGGCTATCCCCTGAACCAATATCACCGGCAGTGTGATTTTTTGTCCGCATTCGTTATCGCTGTCTTGCCTGAAGGTATCTATGATCATTTTTGCACCGTTAAACGAAAGTAAAACCAGAGCGATTATATGGTCAAACTCCTTTATGTACTCAGAAAAAGCGCTTCCCAGATAAAAGCCCAGAGTAGGCATTAAAGCCTGAAATACGCCGAAGCACACAGCCATTAAAAGGCCGTGTTTTTTATCAGTATTCTTATATGCAATGGCGTTTGTGGCACATACTGCAAATGCGTCCATTGAAAGCCCTACACCTATCAAAAAAACCTCAATATAGCTCATTTATATCCTCTCAAAATTTAGTCATCAAGCTTACCTGAAAGTCTTTCAGAATATTTTAGTCTGAAGCTTTCAAATTCTCCGCGCTCGATAGCCTCTCTTATACGCTTTGTAAGCGTGTTGTAAAAATAAAGATTGTGAAGCACCGCAAGCCTTCCGCCTAGCATTTCCTCAGCCTTGAAAAGATGCCGTATATAAGCGCGCGAAAAGTTTTTGCAGGCAGGACACTCACACTCTAGGTCAAGCGGACGCTCATCAAACTTGAAGCGCTCGTTCTTGATATGCATAATGCCGCCCCATGTAAATATAGTTCCGTGTCTGGCGTCCCTTGAGGGCATAACACAGTCAAAGAAATCTATTCCCCGCCATACCGCTTCTATTATGTTGCTGGGCGTTCCTACTCCCATAAGGTATCTCGGCTTGTCAGCAGGCATAAACGGCTCTACCGTTTCAATTACGTGGTACATAACATCCGTCGGCTCACCTACCGCAAGCCCTCCTATCGCATAACCGTCGCAGGGGATCTCCCTTATGGTTTTCATATGCTCGACCCTGAGGTCGTCATATGTGCAGCCCTGATTTATACCGAAAAGCATCTGGCGCTTGTTGATCGTGTCCTCAAGCGAGTTAAGTCTGTCAAGCTCTGTCCGGCAGCGCTCAAGCCATCTTGTTGTTCTCTCGCAGGACTGCTTTGAATAGCTATGCTCCGCCGGATTCTCAACACACTCGTCAAAAGCCATTGCGATAGTTGAAGCGAGATTCGACTGTATCTTTATACTCTCCTCGGGGCCCATAAATATTTTTCTTCCGTCAACATGGGAGTTAAAATAAACTCCCTCCTCTTTTATTTTACGAAGAGCCGCAAGCGAAAATACCTGAAATCCGCCGCTGTCGGTAAGAATCGGTCTTTTCCAGTTTATGAACTTGTGAAGTCCGCCGAGAGTGTGTATAAGCTTATCACCCGGTCGCACATAAAGATGATAAGTGTTGCAAAGCTCAACCTGACAATTTACCGCCTCAAGGTCTAAAGACGATACACCGCCCTTGATAGCTCCCTGTGTCGCAACATTCATAAAGACGGGAGTTTGTATCACTCCGTGCGGCGTGTAAAACTCCCCTCGCCTTGCGTTTTTCTCCTTCGCAATAAGTTTAAACATTTATGTCTCCTTAAATATATTTGAGATATTTATTTTCGATTACCTTTACTTCCCTGTTTTTGTCGAGTATCAGGCTGTATTTTTGATACTCTTTGCATACGCTCACAACATCGCCTCTTTTGACACTTGCCAAAATATTAAGATTATACCAGCACTGCGGCGAACCGTCATCTTTTTTATAAACAAGATCGTTTAAAAGTCTTCCCGTTTCGCCGGTCGTATCAATATGTATAGTTGTAAAGTCATCATTCTTATCCACAAAACTGTAACTGTAATAATACGGGTGCGCAAATATATATTTTTCACCGCTCAGAAAATCTTCCGTAACGACCGCCGACTGAAAATCATCTGCAAACCGGGTTTCAAAATCAATGTTATTACCGTCCTTATTTATTATCAAAGCGTTTAACTGACCAAACTCTTTAATGCTTTTTCCGCCGTCTATGTCAATTATTTTCTTGGCTTTGTCGATTATCGGCATCGGCGTATTTTTAGAAGCTTCAAAGTTATACGTCGGAAAATGACCGACTATCACCCATTTGCCGGTCAGATTTTCACAGTCTAAGTAACGCCATTTGCATAGCATATCGGTTTTATCGGTCTCCTGCCAGTCTGCTCTTTCATCAAGTCCGGCATGAACAAAGATAAAGTCCTCAGTATTTACAGCAATCGGTAATCCTTCCAAAAAATCAAGCTCAGCTTTGAAATTTTCTTTGACCGCTTTTTTGGCGTTTTCAAAATTCTCCTCGGACAAATCTGTGATCCCAATCATTCTTGCCGCCTGAACAAAAGCGTTATCAGGTCTGTTTTTCATACGCTCAAGAAAGTGCTCATAAGTATATTTATAAGTAATGTGATAAAACAGCGTGTCGTTATTTCCCATAAGGCAGCAGGCACGCTCATTCTCACAAAGCTTCATAACGGCTTTAAGCGACTTTAATTTGTCGTCGCCCCGTTCAAGCACATCTCCGACAATGAAAAGATAATCAGAGTCAGGGTCATATCCGCACTTATCAAGCAGCTTTAACAACAGATCTTTGCTTTGATGTATATCACTTATGGCGATTATCCTGCATCTCTGAGGCAGGTCAACATTGATTATCTTTTTCATTCACACTACTCCGTATACAAATTCTTATCCTCAAACTTTTCGTAATATCCGATAAGCTCGCCCTTCTCATCTCTTATCGCAACGCAGTAAACATCTTCGTTTGCGCCGTTTCTTGTTTTGTGAAACTCAAAAATTTTGTTTACCGACTTATCCTCGCGCATTTTGCTTACATTGTTTTTTATAATATCCTGCGAGCGGCTGTTATGACAGTCGAGGACTGATTTTCCTACTAAAGCCGCTCCTCCGCGCTTTTCATAATTTTTAACCGCGGCAGGGTTCATATAAACTATAATGTGGTTTAAGTCGCATATCACTATAGCTTTTTCATCACTGTCGATTATTCCTTTAAAGTATTGATCTAAGTTCATATTATTCTCCTTTATAATATCGCCATACTGTCTCCGAACGAGAAAAACCTGTATCTTTCTTTAACAGCAGTCTTATATGCGTTCATCGTCTTGTCATATCCCAAAAAAGCGGATACAAGCATAATAAGCGTACTTTCCGGAAGATGAAAGTTAGTTATAAGCCCATCTATCGCCTTAAACTCAAAGCCGGGATAGATAAATATATCAGTTTCTCCCTCGCTCGGGACAATATCCCCGCCGTTTTTTAAGGCAACGCTTTCAAGCGTTCTGCATGAGGTCGTTCCGACGGCTATTACCCGACCGCCCTGAGCTTTTGTTCTGTTTATAAGGTCCGCCGTATCGCCGCTTAGATCATAGTGTTCTGAGTGCATTTTGTGGTTGAGCACCTTTTCCTCCTTAACCGGTCGAAAGGTTCCAAGCCCCACATGAAGCGTTACATATGCAAGATTTATCCCATTATTCTCTAATTCTCTAAGCTGTTCCTTTGTAAAGTGAAGTCCCGCTGTTGGAGCCGCCGACGAGCCGACCTCATTTGAATAAACGGTCTGATAGCGCTCTTTATCCTCAAGCTTTTTTGTGATGTACGGCGGAAGCGGCATCTGACCAATTTCGTCAAGCGCTGTGTAGATGTTATAGCCCTCTTTCGGATAAAACCGGGCTATCCTGTTCCCGTCCTCCAAGACATCTGTTATTTCGGCAACAAGTATCTTTCCAAAGGTAAACCTCGTGCCTTTTTTTGCCTTTTTACCCGGTCGGCACAAAATTTCCCACTCAAGGTTTTTTATCTGTCTTAAAAGCAAAAACTCTATAAATGTGCCGTTGTCCGATTTTTCGCCATAGATCCTTGCAGGCAGGACTCTTGAATCATTAAGCACCAGCAGATCACCTTTTTTTAAAAAATCGCATAGATTATAAAAACGGCTGTGGGTGATTTCTCCCGTTTGCCTGTCTATTTTCATAAGCCTTGACGCATTTCTGGGCTCTATCGGCGTCTGAGCGATAAGACTTTCGTCAAGCTCATAGTAAAAATCCGATTTTTTCATATTGTTTATGTCAAGCATATTATTCTCCATTTCCTGATAAGAATTATCTCAAAGATTTTTGTTGACTATTCACAAACACAAGTGTCATAATTTTTCTAATTTTTCAATTTACTGTTGACAGCCGCCCGATAATTTGGTATAGTTAATAAGTAAAAACAGATAGAGGCGCAGCCAAGATCAGTAGCTCTCATATGACGCTTTGGCGTCCGCTCCCAATGCGGAGATGTGAAATGCGAGGCTGCCGAAGATTTAAGTGTGGGAAGCTTATTTCTGATCATCAGCTCAACAGGCTTATGATTGTCATCATGCAATGTGATGGGGAGCTATCATAAATTATGGTGTTAATTTATGACATTTTCTATTATATCGCAAGATGAACTGGTTTTCAACCAGTTTTTTTAATATTGTTATTATTTGTGAGAAAGGGACTGGAATCATGAAAAAGTATAAGGTCGGAATTATAGGCGCCACGGGAATGGTAGGACAGCGCTTTGCAACTCTTCTTGAAGAGCATCCGTGGTTTGAGGTTGTTTGCCTTGCGGCATCTCCCCGCTCTAAGGGAAAAACTTACAAGGAAGCAGTCGGCTCAAGATGGGCTATGAAAAAGCCTATACCGTCATCGATGGAGAATATGATAATCTACGACGCAACCGCTGATATTAAAGAGATCGCCGCTCAGGCTGACTTTTGCTTCTGCGCTGTGGATATGAAAAAAGACGAAATAAAAGCGCTTGAGGAAAAGTACGCTTTGGCAGAATGCCCTATCGTATCGAACAACTCTGCTCACAGAGCTACTCCCGACGTCCCGATGGTCGTTCCGGAGATAAACCCCGAGCATATTGAGATCATCAATGCGCAAAGAAAGCGTCTTGGAACAAAGCGCGGTTTTATCGCGGTAAAGTCTAATTGCTCATTGCAAAGCTATGTTCCGGCACTTCACCCGCTTATGAAGTACGGTGTAACAAAAGCTCTTGCATGTACATATCAGGCAATCTCGGGTGCAGGAAAGACCTTTGACACATGGCCGGAGATTGTTGACAACGTTATCCCCTATATCGGCGGAGAAGAAGAAAAAAGCGAACAGGAGCCGCTTAAGATATGGGGAAAAATCCACGGAGACGTTATCAGAAATGCAGCCTCTCCCGCAATTACAACACAGTGTCTGAGGGTTCCGGTATCTGACGGACACACGGCTGCGGTATTCGTTTCTTTTAAAAACAAGCCCTCAAAGGACGAGATTTTAAAAGCGTGGAAGGAGTTTTCCGGCGTGCCGCAAAAGCTTGAGCTGCCCAGTGCTCCCAAGCAGTTTTTAAATTACTTTACCGAAAACGACCGTCCGCAGTCAAGACTTGACAGAGAGCTTGAGGGCGGAATGGCAGTATCTATAGGCAGACTAAGAGAGGATTCTCAGTACGACTACAAGTTTGTATGTCTTTCACACAACACCTTAAGAGGCGCAGCAGGCGGCGCGGTTCTTATGGCGGAGCTGCTTGCTGCCAAGGGTTATTTTGACTAACGACATCATTTTTTCTCAGGAGGGTTCACAAATGAAAAAGGTTATCTTTCAAGGTTCGGGAGTGGCGATAGTAACGCCTATGGACGACGAGGGCTTTGTAAATTATTACGAGCTTGAACGCCTGATAGACTTTAATATCGACAACGGCACTGACGCAATAATTATCTGCGGAACAACGGGAGAAGGCTCAACTCTCAGCTTTCTTGAGCATTGTGAAGCAATAAATCACTGTATAAAATACGTAAACAAAAGAGTTCCGGTGATTGCCGGTTCAGGCTCAAACGACACTAACTTTGCAATAAGACTTTCACAAAAAGCGTGCCAATACGGAGCTGACGCTCTGCTAATTGTAACACCGTATTACAATAAGACCTCCCAGCATGGACTTATAAAGCACTTCACCGAAATAGCGGACAACGTGGATACTCCTATCATTCTATACAGCGTAGCCTCAAGGACAGGTGTGAACATTGAGCCCGCTACCTGCAAGGAGCTTTCTAAGCATCCGAACATAGTAGCTATCAAGGAAGCCAGCGGAAGCTTATCACAGGTTGCAAAAATAAGAGCGCTGTGCGGCGATGAGCTTTCGGTTTACAGCGGAAACGACGACCAGATAGTTCCTATTATGTCGCTTGGCGGAAAAGGCGTTATATCCGTTATGGCAAATATTATGCCAAAACAGACCCACGACATTGCGCAACTTTGCCTTGACGGCAAATTTGACAAAGCGTCGGAGCTTGCGCTTAAAACGCTTGACATTGCAAACGCTCTGTTTTGCGATGTAAACCCTGTTCCCGTAAAAGAGGCGCTCAACATTATGGGCTTTAACGCGGGTCATTGCAGACTTCCGCTTTGCGATATGACCGATGAAAACAAGAAAAAGCTAAAAAGCATTATGCAGCGTCACGGACTTGTAGGGATTATAGATCAGTAAAATTGAAAGGATGTCAAATCAATGGTAAAAACAGTTATCTGCGGCGCAAACGGAAAAATGGGAAGGGTTCTTAACGATATAATTTCAAAGCGCAGCGATGTCGAAATCATCGGAGGGATCGACTTAAATGACACCACTCCCTATGCGGATTTCAAAATAGTGAAAAAGCCGGGCGACCTTATGGATAAACCCGATGTTATAATTGATTTTTCTCACCCGTCCGCGCTTTATGACCTGTGTGAATACTGCCTTACAAACGGAGTACCGCTTGTGGTCGCAACCACCGGCTACGACGAACAGCAAAAGGCTCTTATCAGAAAAACCGCCGAACAGATTCCTGTATTCTTTACCTTTAATATGTCACTTGGAATAAATCTTCTTAGCTCGCTGGCTCAGAAAGCGGCGTCAATTTTGGGCGGACAGTTTGATATCGAGATAGTAGAAAAGCATCACAATCAGAAGATCGATGCTCCCTCAGGTACGGCGCTTATGCTGGCAGACGCTCTAAACGAAGCTCTTGACAGCAAGATGAAATACGTTTACGACCGCCATTCGGTAAGACAAAAACGTGAAAAGAACGAAATAGGCATACACGCAATTAGGGGCGGAACCATTGTCGGTGAACACGACATAATTTTCGCGGGAAGAGATGAGGTAATTACTCTCTCCCATCACGCGGCCTCTAAGGAGGTATTCGCTGCCGGCGCGGTAAATGCAGCTGTTTACATCGCCGGAAAACCTGCCGGTCTTTACGATATGAAGGACGTAATCGACTTAAGCTGAATTACTTTTAAAAGTCATAAGATACATAGAATAACAGCCGACAGGGACGATCCTCCTGCCGGCTGTTTTATGTTATCTGTGCGCTCTTCAGCAGCATAGTTAAACGCTTAATTTTATCCTTTGCACTTCTTAGTTATTCCTCTTAAAACTATACGCTCGTCCTGCGTGCTGTCTGCGGTATAGGTTACCGCAGTAGGATAATCACCGCATTTTTCCACACGCTCGTACCCGTACAGAAGATACCCCTCCTGCTCCTTCGCATCACCGACCGCACTGCTGACATCCTCCTTTAATATCTCAGCTGCACCGATAAGATTGTATGCGCCGAGCATTTCACCGATAACGCCGCTGTCGATACTCTTAAGCTTATCGCCCTTTCCATGGTGACAGGCATAGCTTACCTCCACAACCTCATAGCCGCTGTAATTTCCAACGGTAACGGCAATCTTTTCATTGTCATTTGAAAGATTGTAGGTCTGTGCATATCCGCCCGAAGCTTCCGAGGCGGCGGCCGCTTCAAATTTCAGGTTGTTATCCAAGGCATATTTTTTGTACTGTGCCTCATAGTCGATGAAATTTTCCTGAGATTCTTCCCTTGCGATCTCCTTGTGCCGCATTCCGCCTATATTAGGAATTATAAGTACCGCAGCGACAATTACTGCAACTATAACAAACGCAGCTAAAATTGTTTTCTTCATATGCTTACTTTCCTTTCCAGAAGGCACACAGCCGTTGCCGAAATACCCTTTCCTTCTCCGGTAAAGCCAAGTCCCTCCTCTGTGGTTGCCTTTACTGAAACACAGGATATATCGGCCCCTGCTGACTCGGCGATATTTTTTCTCATCTCTTGAATATAAGGCGAAAGCTTAGGTTTCTCAGCGCACACGGTCGAGTCTATATTGACAACTGTATAGCCGTTTTTAAAAGCCAAGTCAGTTACTTTCTTCAGCAGAACCGTGCTGTCTATTCCCTTGTATCGCTCATCCGAATCCGGGAAATGCTTTCCTATATCCCCCAGCGCCAGCGCACCGAGTATCGAATCCATAATTGCGTGCAGCAAAACGTCAGCGTCAGAATGTCCCAAAAGTCCCTTTTCAAATGGTATGGAAACCCCGCCGATTATAAGTTTTCTGCCGCATTCAAGCCTGTGAACATCGTATCCGTGACCAATTCTTATATTTGTCATCTTATCACCTCACAACGACGCATTCAGCTTGTCAACCAGTTTGGAAATCGTCTCTCTGGTTATGTTCTTTTTTGGAACAAAGCTTACAAGAGAGCGCAGCGGCATTTCACCAAGCCATATTACCTTAAATTCGTCTGAGGATTTGTCCGGGTCGTCAGACACCTCCAAAAGCTCCTCAATAAGCTTTTTGCCGTACGGATTCTGTAATACATCCGAGCAAAGAGAATTTATAGTATACGGCTCTTTTAAATCCTCAGCCGGAGCGACAAACACGCTCTTTGTGAGTCTTATATCCCTGGATGATGAGCCGACTAAAATATCAAATTTTCCGTACTCTACACGCCAGGCTGAAACCTTAGCGTCGTAATAAGCAAACGCGCGTTTATCAAGCTTAAACACAATCTGCTTGCTCTCACCCGGCTCAAGCTCGGTTTTCTCAAATCCCTTAAGTTCTTTCTGTGGACGTATAACTTGTGAGTGCAAGTCTCTTACGTAAAGCTCAACCGTTTCCTTGCCCTTTACCCTGCCGGTGTTTGTAACGGTTACCTTTACGGTTAGGATCTGATTTTCTTTAAGCTCATCATGAGAAACTATAATGTCTGAATAATCAAACGTTGTGTAGCTCAGTCCGAAGCCGAACGGGAACAGCGGCTCAATTTCCTTTTTGTCGTAATACCTATAGCCTACAAATATACCCTCTTTGTATTTTACAGTGTTTCCCTCTCCGGGATAGTTTAAATAAGACGGATTGTCAGACAGCTTTTCAGGAAACGTTTCTGCAAGCTTTCCGCTGGGATTTACAGCTCCAAAAAGAATATCGACCTGCGCCTTTCCTACCGCTTCCCCGCCAAGATAGCTTTCTAAAATAGCAGGAACCTTATCCGCAAACGGCATTTCAATAGGAGATCCGTTATGCAAAACTACTATAACGTTTTTATTGACCTTTAAGACCTCGTCAATAAGCTCAAGCTGACAGCAGGGCATTTTCATATGCTGCCTGTCAAATCCTTCTGACTCAAATGCTTCCGGAAGTCCGGCAAACAGCACAACCTTATCAGCGTCATATGCCGCAGATACCGCCTCGCTCAGAAGCTTTTTGTCGGTCTCGTCACGCTCGGTAATGTAACCCTGAGCGTAAGTAACCTCGCATACGTCCTTCACCGCGTCCAGTGCAGAGGTTACCTTGTAGGAATTTATATGGCTTGAACCTCCTCCCTGATAGCGAGGGGCTTGCGCAAACTTTCCTATAAACGCTATTTTATCCTTTTTATCAAGAGGAAGTATTTCACCTTCGTTTTTTAAAAGCACCATACATTCGCTCTGAACCTCGGCACAAAGAGCATGATCCTTATCCTTGTCCCATTTTGCGTCCTTGTTGTGTAAAGTGCCCTTTTCAACAAGATTCAGTACCCTCTTTACGCATATATCAACATACTTTTCGTCAAGTTTTCCTGAGCGCACAGACTCGACTATAAGCTCGTCGTTT
This sequence comes from uncultured Clostridia bacterium, assembly GCA_947625195.1. GTDB lineage: Bacteria > Bacillota > Clostridia > Oscillospirales > Ruminococcaceae > UMGS1601. The sequence continues at coordinate 17,666 of CANQNK010000015.1, forward strand.
TTGCCCATACTTCCCGGCATTTCAAGATCAAGCCCCGCAAAAACGCCCTTTACTCTGTCGTCCACAGCGCCCCAATCGCTCATTACAAGTCCGCCGTATTCCCAGTCGCCTCTCAGAATATCCGTAAGCAGCTTTTTGCTCTGACTGGCATACTCTCCGTTTACCCGGTTGTATGAGCACATAACAGTCCACGGCTTCGCGTTTTTTATCGGAGCTTCAAAAGAGGCGAGATATATCTCCCTTAAGGTTCTCTCGTCAGTCTCTGCGCTTATGGCCATACGCCTGTGCTCCTGATTATTGCAGGCAAAGTGCTTAAGACTGGTGCCGACTCCCTGAGACTGAACTCCCTTTATATATGCCGAGGCCATCTCTCCTGAAAGATACGGATCCTCAGAGAAATATTCAAAGTTTCTTCCACAAATAGGGGTGCGCTTTATATTGGCCCCCGGGCCAAGAATTACGGTGATGTCCTCAGCCGCGCATTCGTTTCCTATCGCCTTTCCCACACGCTCAACAAGCGATCTGTCAAAGGAGCACGCAAGAGAAGATGCCGTCGGAAAGCAGTTTGCTTTGATGCTGTCACGCTCACCGTCTTGAACCTTTCTGAGTCCGTGAGGGCCGTCTGACACCATAATCTTCTCTATACCAAGCCGCTTGATTTCCTTAGTGTGCCAAAAATCCTTACCGGACAAAAGACTGGCTTTTTCCTCCAGAGTCATTTCCCCTATAAGCTTATCAATGTTCATTGCTAAAGCCGTTCCTTTCTTATAATTACGCCTTATTCCAAAAATTACTTAATAGCATTGTAACACAAATAAAGTTCTTTTTCAAGACAGTTGAAAACAGTAAAAAATTATGGTAAAATAAAAACATAAAATATTGTGAGGGGAATAAAAATGAAGCTGTTTAAAAGATTAAGCATTCTCTTAGCCGTTTTGATATCGTCACTTATACTTTGCTCTTGTCGCGAAGACATCAAATCAATGACCTCTCAGGCTGAAAAATCAGTTTCCGAACAGGCACAAAGCACGGAGCAGACGCCTGATACGACCAGAGCAGAAACTACCGAGGAGAAAACATCTTCAGACAACGAGCAAAAAAACAGCACAGAAACCATAAGCTTTTTGTTTGCCGGAGATAACCTCGTCCACGATACACTTTACAATCAGGCATCCCGCGCGGCAGGCTCAGACGGTTATGACTTTACTGCGATTTATGAAAAAATTGCGCCGTATATCAAAAGAGCAGACTTTGCCGTTCTCAATCAGGAGACAATAGTAACGGACGACTTCGGGCCGTCAAGCTATCCTACCTTTGCTTCTCCAACCGCAGTGGGCGATCATATGGTAGATATAGGCTTTGACGCTATGAGCATTTCAAACAACCACGTTCTGGACTATGGCATAGACGGTCTGATTTCTACTCTTACTTACTGGAAAACAAAGCACCCTGATATAACAGTATACGGTGCTTATGAGAGCAAGGAGGATCAGGACAATATCAGAATTGCCGAAATAAAAGGAGTTAAGGTTGCATTTTTGGGGTTTATGGAGCATACAAACGGCATTACACTTGCTGATGAGTATGCCGACTGTGTTACCTATCTTGACGAGATCGACGAGGTTGAGAGAAAGATCAAAAAAGCAGACGAGCTTGCCGATGTAGTAATAGTATCACCTCACTTTGGTGTTGAAATTCTAAACGAGGTATCAGACAAGCAGTACGAGCTTGCGGAAAAATTCACCGAATGGGGCGCCGATATAATAGTAGGCTGTCAGCCTCACACTGTGCAGGAATGTGGCTGGGTAGAATCTGAAAACGGCAACAAGGCATTCTGCTATTATTGCCTGGGAAATATGGTTTCTGCTATGGCGACCTGTCAGACGTCAGTGGGGATTTTAGGCAGCCTTGATCTCACCTATGACTTTGATAATGACGAGGTTACTATAAATAACCCCAAGGCGATACCCATAGTAACACACATATCGGGATCATACCAATGGGATGTATACGTTTATCCGTATTCGCAGTACACGGCTGACCTTGCAGCTCAGAGTCAGGTAGAGGATATGTCAATAGAAAATATAAAATACTATTTAAGCTTTATACCCGATGAGTTTTTATCCATAGAGTAAAAGGCAGGTGGCTTAAAATGAAATACTATCGGGAACGGATAGAACTGGATATGGAGATCCCGGCAAAAATATATCTTCAAAAAGGTCAGCATTCCAACAACACCTATCCTCTCCACTGGCACTCTAATCTTGAGTTCAACCTCGTATTAAAAGGACAAATAAACGGTAAGATAGCAGGACGAAACATCACAGTCAATGAAGATGACATATTCTTTGTAAACTCCGACGAGCTTCACGAAACAGACGCCGAGCCGGGCTGCGATATAAACGCAATAACCGTACTTCTTTCAAAAAATATTTTAAAAGAATACTGCCCTAAAATAGACGACTATTATTTTGATATATCAAACCCGGTTATAAAATCGGAAATTAAAAGTATAATTTTTAAATGCGGCACGGTGTTTGAAGAGAAAAACGATTTTTATAAGCTTGAGCTGGCATATCTTTTAAGACAGCTTTGTCTGATACTTTTGAGAAATTGCAGGCGTGAGCGAAAAAATGCCGGAATAAACAAGTTTGAACAGGATAATATGACAAACATTAAGCGCGCAATAAACTATATGGAGCAAAATTACGAAGGCGCCTTAACGCTGAACGACATTTCAAAAGAGATTGGTATGTCCCCGAACTATTTTTCGAGGTTTTTTAAAAAGACCACTGGAGAAACTTTTTATTCTTACTTAAATCGCATAAGGGTTTTTCACGCTGAAAACGACCTTTTAGGTACCGATAAATCAGTTACTGAAATTGCTTTTGACAATGGCTTTCCAAATACAAAGTCTTTTATTGAGATGTTTAAAAAGGTACATAATCAGACTCCCGCAAGGTACAGAAAGCAAACCACTCTCAATTAGTCTTACATAAATTAAAGATAGGATAATAATTGACAAAAACGCATTAAAAAAAGGCAATACTTACAGAATTTTTTCTGATAGAATTAAATCATAGGTAAAACTGCACAAAATAAAACCGATTATAGATATATTTTGTGAAATACAATTACACCGACAACAATATTTTATTAACAGGAGGTAAATATATGAAATTTGCAGACGGATTTTGGCTTAATCAAAGAGGCTACGAAGTAAACTATGCCAATCAGGCTTTTGAGATCAACGAGATCGAAAACGGCTTTGAGGTCGTTGCTACCCCGTTTGTGGTTTACAACAGGGCAATGATGCTTGGAAGTGCGAATCTTGAAATACAGTTCACTTCAAACGTTGAAAACTGCATAAAGGTAAGCATAACTCATCACAAGGGCTATGTGGACAACGGTCCTCACTTTGAAATAAACGAGGGCGATTTAAAACCCACAGTCACCATAACCGATAAGGAGGCTACTCTTGTTTCTGGAAACACAAAGGTAGTCGTTTCAAAGGAAACGTGGAGCGTTCAGTATTATTACAAGGATAAGAAACTCACAAGCGGCGGCTGGAGATCTACCGGTGTGATATTTGAAAGCGCATTCAAGCAGCAGGCCAGACTACAGACTCAGCTTGACCAAACCTTCTGGAGCTATCCTGCCGACCCGAACAGAACGTATATACGCGAACAGTTCGACACTACCGTTGGCGAATACTTTTACGGCTTTGGCGAAAAATTCACAACCTTTACCAAAAACGGCTCTACGGTCGATATCTGGAACGCAGACGGCGGAACCTGTTCGGATCAGTCTTACAAATCCATTCCGTTTTATGTATCCTCCCGCGGATACGGAGTGTTTGTAAACAGCTCCGACAAAGTTTCTTACGAGGTTGCTTCCGATACGGTTTCAAAGGTTTCTATAACCGTACCGGGTGAACATCTTGAGTACTTTATGATAGGCGGAGAAAACCTCACAGAGGTTTTAAAGGGATATACCGACCTTACCGGTAAGCCCGCTCTTCCTCCTGCATTTTCATTCGGTCTGTGGCTGACCACATCGTTTACCACAACCTATGACGAGGAAACGATCACGTCGTTTATCGACGGAATGGCAGAGCGCGATATACCGCTTCAGGTATTCCACTTTGACTGCTTCTGGATGAAGGGCTTTGAGTGGTGTAACTTTGAGTGGGATAAGACGCAGTTCCCCGATCCTCCGGCAATGCTTAAAAGACTTCACGAAACAAAGGGACTTAAGACCTGCGTTTGGATAAACCCGTATATCGGACAGCGATCGAAGCTTTTTGACGAAGGCGTAAAGGGCGGTTACTTTATTAAGAGAACCGACGGATCGGTTTTCCAGTGCGATGAGTGGCAGCCGGGAATGGCGATAGTTGACTTTACAAACCCGGAGGCTTGTGAGTGGTATGCTTCAAAACTCAGAGCTCTGTGCGAAATGGGCGTTGACACCTTTAAGACCGACTTCGGCGAAAGGATCCCGACAAAGGATATTGTTTACTTTGACGGCTCTGACCCGATAAAAATGCACAACTACTACACGCACCTTTACAATAAAACAACATTTAACGTATTAAAGGACTTCTATGGAGAAAACAAGGCTTGTCTGTTTGCAAGAAGCGCAACGGCAGGAGGACAGCAGTTCCCTGTTCACTGGGGCGGAGACTGCTCTGCTAACTACAACTCAATGGCGGAGGTTATCAGAGGCTGCTTATCCCTCTGCATTTCAGGCTTTGGATTTACCTCTCACGATATGGCTGGCTTTGAGGCAACCGCTACTCCCGACATATACAAGAGATGGGCGGCATTCGGAATGTTCTCATCTCACAGCCGTCTTCACGGAAATCAGTCGTACAGAGTTCCGTGGCTGTTTGACGAAGAATCCTGCGATGTTTTGAGATTCTTTGCAAAGCTCAAAGGAAAGCTTATGCCTTATCTGTTTGCTCAGGCTAACAAAACGCACGAGATAGGCGTTCCGATGATGAGAGCCATGGTAATCGACTTTGCAGACGATCCTTCCTGTCTGACGCTTGACAGACAGTATATGCTCGGCGATAACATTCTTGTTGCTCCCATCTTAAATGAGGACTCAATCGCACAGTACTATGTTCCTAAGGGAAGATGGACTGACATCATCACAGGCAAAGTGCTTGAGGGCGAAAAGTGGTATTCGCACAAGTGCAATTACTTTGAGATTCCTGCTCTTGCAAAGCCGAACAGCATAATAACATACGGAAACTTTGAAAGAGATGTCGTTTACGATTATGTAAAGGATGCAAACGCGGTAATATACGAGCTTGAGGACGGCAATCAGGCGTGTACTGCGATTTACAATTCAGAGGCTGAGAAGGTGCTTGATCTAACGGCTAAGAGAACAGGAAACTTAATCGAGATCTCTCTCACTCCGGCACCTGCCGATTTTACAATATCGGTTGCATCAACCGATAAGTCGGTAAAGATAAAGGCAGGAGATACGAGCGCAGTAATTGAACTTTAACGGTATTTTAAAGCGGAAGCCAAAAGGTTTCCGCTTTTTTTGAAAAACCACAGCTTAACTTAATGTGTAATTAAATGAGGTGTTATCATGGACAGTGAAGAAATAAGGCTGATTTCGCCTGATATTGAATATGCAGATCAGATAACGGCATATAAAAATGAATTTATAAAAGTGGGAGATTCGATGAGCGGCTGCGGAAATTTAAGAAAATGCAAAACCACCAAGGAATGGATAGACGGCCTCAAGCTATTTTCTGACAGCAAAACCTGCCCGGAGGGTATGGTGCCGTCAAACACATATCTTGCTGTAAGAAAAAGCGATAACAAATTAGTTGGAATAATCGACTTGCGAATGAATATAAACAACCCCGTTTTAAAGTCATGGGGAGGTCATATCGGCTACTCTGTAAGACCTCACGAGCGCCGAAAAGGATACGCCAAAAAGATGCTTTCGCTGGTTCTTCAAAACGCAAAGGCACTCGGACTTGAAAGAATTATGATAAGCTGCGATCATGACAATATTGCCAGTGAAAAAACGATAATTGCAAACGGAGGAAAATTTGAAAAAACAGTCGATGTCAACGGAAAACCGGTAAAGGTATATTGGATAACTCTATAAACAACACGCTAATAATAATTATTTCGCCAAAGCGGTTTATTGTCAAACAGAGTGCTGCTTTGTCGTATTATGAGAAATCTTTCGGTTTGACTTTTATCTTTTAGTGAGGTATAATAAAAGAGGCATTAAAGGTAATTTATGTTAACTCACTCTGCCACACTTTAAACTTACGGGGGATAATAATGAAAAAAAAGGTTTTTTCTTTTTCTAACTTCTGGACAACGCTGATATCCTTAATTCTGCTTTTGATTTGTATTTTGATATACATAATCACGGGACTACAGATTTCCTCGGCAAACGCCAAGCGAAGCGATCTTGTAAGGTATTCTTCACTCTACGAATCGAGCTTTATTTACTCTCAGAGTGAGCTTAAAAGCTTTGCAGAAACAACCGTTGCCGAGCATTACAACAACTATTATGGTATCGTTACGGGCGACGGAAATCTTGTTCTTTCTAGAAAAATGCTCGAAGAGATAGGTCTTGAGAAGGATGAAAAAGCTATCCTAGACGAATTCGACAATACGTATACAAATTACATAGAGCCTGCAAATAAAACCGCGATCGACTCCGCCGTGTTAAAGTCAGATTTTGCCGCTGCAAAGTCTGCAATTGCTACAAAAGAGTATTCTGATTATCTGACTTACGGCAGTGTGTGCTTAAACACGCTGTCTGAATCTGTCTGCGACAGAATGAACGACACTATAAAAAGACTTAATGTTAAAGAAAATATTATAATGATCTGTATGCTGCTGCTGTGCATATTGTTCGGAGGTATGATGCTGCTGACATATATGCGCTTAAAGGCTTTGGCAAAAATGGCAGAGACAGAGACCGAACATTCCAATTTAACCGAACAGGAAGAATAAATACAAAAACACTGGCATGAAGGGGATGATTTTTTGAAAAGATTTTTCAGCACTCTTATATGCATCATTATGGTGATGGCTGCATTTTCATCAACGCTCTCGGCGTATGCTGCAGATTATACGCTTGAAATTGAAAACGGCGAGATCGACGACTATGGAAACATAACGGCCACGATATATATTTCCGAAAACTCCGGTATTTATTACGGCTCTTTCAAATTTATATATAACAGCTCCTGCTTTGAGCTTGGAGAAATTGAGGTCAATCAGGCAAGTACTAACGGAAAAATAACAACGCAGGAGGACACTGAAAACGGCGTAGTTACCTTTACCTACTCGGCAAATGACGAGGGCGGCTGCACCTACGGCGGAGAGTTTGCAACGCTTAATATGCGGCTTATCGCCACAAGCGAGCCGGTGATTTCCTTTAATCTCGATATGGCTAATATGGAGGACTTTGAAGGTAATAGTCTTGAGGCTACCTATAAGATAGCTCCCATACAGGTCCCTCAGAGCTTTATAGTGACCGAGGCGGTGACTGCATTATCTCAGGAAGCCACTCAGAGGCCGATCACGGAACAAGTTTCAACAGAAGCTGAAAAACAGAAAGAAGGCGGATTTTTTTCCACCCTCTGGAGCGTTTTAAAAACAGCGATAATTGTACTGGTTGTACTGATTTTGCTGATAGTGATTTCAAGCTTTTTCACACGCCGATATTTTAAAAGAAAACGGCAAAGGCAAAAGAATGACAACTTGCGGCAGCAAGCCGGCAATAATAGTAAAGATAGTTAATAACACAAAACCTGCTCAAAAGCATTTATCTTTTGCGCAGGTTAATTTTACCTGTTAGTTGATAATATTTCAGCCTATGTACGGACCTTCGCACGGAATAACTTCCTCAATTGTATCAACGGTAAATTCTCCGCTTATCACCGTGACTTTAAGAGTATGAAGTTTGTTTTCAAATCCGCTTACCGAAAAGGATGTCTGACGAACCTCCGTCTTTGGAAGCTTTGCGCACTCATTGACTGCTTTACCGTCTATTTCAACCGTAACACATGCCGCCTGCCCTACTCCGCTGACGATATTCACACCCGTGCCCGTGAACGAGGTTTTAAGGCTGTCGCCTTCCGAATGCGAAACCGCTCTGGTGCGGTTTATATAACTGTAAGGCTCCCCTGCTCTTAGTTCCCAATCGCCTTGGTAAGTAATTTTATCCGAGAGCGCGTCCGTTCTTTTTATGTATGCTGAACCACTGCTTGCCGCACAGGCAGCAATATTCCCAAAAGAGTTCTTTGAAAAAGCGCTTACCAGTATAACTCTGCCCGATGTATATGCACAATTATCTTCAAGCCTGTATAAAAGAGTATCGTCCGCATAATATGCTATCTTATTGCTTTGTGCTTCTACCTTTACGCTGTGCTTTTTGTCTGAATCAAACCCTGTGATTTTCCCCTCGCATACAACAGTAAAATTTTTAACTGCCTGCCATTTCCCGCTTGAAAACAGCTTTACAATATAACCTCTGCTCTGTGTGCTTGTGTATCTTGCACCGATTCCAGCATAGTTTTCGGGAGTGTCGGGCACATTTTTATCAAAGCAAACGTCTGCCGATACTTCATAATCCGCCCAGCTTTCTCCGCCCACCTGCGTGCAGGGATCATAATCCCAACGTACGCTCTGCTGCGCACCCCAGCCGTAAGGGCGGTCATTGTATGTAACCTTTTGAACCAGTCTGCCGCAGGACACCTCAAATGCTCCGCATATATCAGTGTGGTAAAGCGGAGCGCCGCCCCTAGAGGAAAGAAAAACATCGCTATAATTATAATTTTCATAGTACGGAAGAGAGATATCTGCATTAAGCTCTTCATTCTGATACTCAGAGGTCTGACAGTCTGAAAAGTTTTTTTGCCCTATTAAAGTAGTAATTGTAACAATTGAATAAGGCTCTATATTTACAGAGAAGCCTGAGTTTTCAGGAGTGATTTCGCCTGTCTTAACAAGCCAATTTTTAGAATTGCTCCCCTTGGTTACCCATACAGACAGTTGACTGTCTTCCATTTTTAAGTTTCTTACGCATACGTTATATACCCTTTGTATGTCTGAATCGTTTACAAATATCATTGTGTAGTCGCCTGTATTTTTATCTGCAAGAGTGATGTAGTTGTTTGTTGTGTTCACAAGTCCGTGACCATCGCCCGTTGCGATGTTTTTTTCGCCGTCGCCGAAGCAGGCGTTTTTTACATACATCATACTGTCGGTCAAAAACCTTGTAAAATGAGACGCCACCGCAGCACCTACCTCCGCACAAAAGTATCCGCTCCACGGAGTATTAGCTGTGATAAGCTGCTTTGGAGTATAAGCAGAGCCTAGATAATAAGAAGCCACCGCAGGCTGAAATTCATACATTGTCATATACCCCTGCGGGTACATATTTAAGATCCGCGCGGCTATCTCAAGTGCCCCGTTTGTTCCGCTTAGCCCCTCTCCATTTTTGTCGGTAAGCCTTGCGTTTGAAATAACGTTTGCATTTTTACTTAGCATAGGATCAAGCATAACCGCCGCTCCCTCGGAATACCATATTTCCTTATTATACTGATATTTAAGCTTTTTTGCCGCGTCGTTAGACCAAGTTGAGTAATGTATTCCCAAAACATCCACGGCATCTCTTAGCTTTTCGTCCTCAAGCATCGAATAAGAAAGCTTACACTGGCCTATCTCGTCAGCAGCTACTATCTTTATCTTAGAGTAATCATATCTTCCGCCCTTCTCGCTTTTCAGTGCATAGCTCAGATACTTGATCCAGCTTATGTTGTTGTCATATTCCTCCCTTGAAAATCCGGATTCGTTAGGACATGCGCTGACGCAGTCAAACTTAAGGCCGTATGTGTTGTATGCCGCGTCAAGCGTCTCCTTATACCAGCGATATCGGTTCGGAAAACTCTCGTGCGCCCATGACGGCTCTCCCCACTGCAAAAGATCGACAGAAACATAAGGATAACGCTTTTTTACATCCGCTGCAAGCTGAAAGCCCGCTCCTCTGGTGACATCCGCCGCTTCATCGGCATATCTCTTTGTTGCGGGCTCTGCTCCGGAGCTTGAATCAACATCGGAGCCCATTTCGATCTTTATATGCGAAAGCCCCATTCCGGTTTTTCTGTTAAAGAGACAATCAATTATATTTGTGTAAGCATCGAAGTGCTTAAACTTATAGTCCTCTAAAAGGCGCGACGAACCGTTTGCGGATACCATTCCAAGTCTGAGCGAATCTTCCGTTATATTTGTTCCATCCACAATTATTGAAAACCGATTGCCTGCAACGCTTTTCCTGTCAGCAGTCAGGTCAAATCCGACTGACGTCCTTATATTCTCGTCTTGTTTTCTCATATAATCCTCCTAGGTTTAAGAGTAATGTAAAACCATCAATAACATTCTAACACACAGGCTAGGTTATGTAAATAATTTTTCTTTTATTATCTTACCTAATTGTCAGCATTCTTATTGATTTTTTTCAAAATAAATGGTATAATAGCTCAAAAGCTTATCACACAACAGTGATAAATGTTTTAAAACACGGGAGGGATATTATGAAAAAACTTGGTTTCGGGTGTATGCGTTTTCCTGAAAAGGACGGGAAAATAGATCACGATGAAGTGTGCAAAATGTTCGACGCTTTTATGAACGCGGGCTTTACCTATTTTGACACAGCACACGGATATATGGGGGAAAAGAGCGAAGCCGCTGTGCGCGAATGCCTTGCAAAAAGGTACAATCGTGAAGATTACATACTTACCGACAAACTCACATCAAACTACTTTGAAAAGGAAGAGGATATTTATCCATTTGTTATAAGCCAGCTAAAGGAAGCAGGCGTTGAGTATTTTGACTATTATCTTATGCATGCAATAAGCTCGGAAAACTATCCGAAGTACGTGAAATGCAATGCGTTTAAAGTTGCACGAAAGCTCAAAGCAGATGGCAAAATAAGGCACATAGGCATATCGTTTCACGACACAGCTGAGATGCTTGACAAAATTTTAAACGAACAGCCTGATATAGAAGTGGTTCAGATTCAGTTTAACTACCTTGACTTTGACGACCCCGGAGTGCAGAGCTACGAGTGCTACAAGGTATGCGAAAAGCACAATAAACCTGTAATCGTTATGGAGCCTGTCAAGGGCGGAAGTCTTGTAAATCTTTCAGCAGAAAGCAAGGCTGTCCTTGATAAGGTAGGCAGCGGAAGCTACGCGAGCTATGCGATAAGATTTGCGGCGTCGTTTGACAAAGTGTTTATGGTGCTAAGCGGAATGAGCACTCTTGAGCAGGTGACGGACAACATAAGCTATATGAAAGATTTTGTACCGTTTTGTGAAGAGGAGTATGAGGCTGTTAAGGAAGTAAGAAGCCTTATACGCAACGAGGACCTTATACCCTGCACGGCGTGTCACTACTGCACCGACGGATGTCCTAAAAAAATCAAAATACCCGAAGTTATTGCCTGCTACAACGCAAAGAAACAGAGAAAAGACTGGAACAACGAATACTACTACGGCATTCACACAACTGACGCAGGTAAAGCAAGCGACTGCATAAAGTGCGGAAAATGTGAAAAGGTCTGCCCTCAGCACCTTGAAATCAGGTCTTTGCTTTCAGATATAGCGGCATCGTTTGAAAAATAAAACACATTAAATAATCAGACTAACACCTCAGAAAAGTGGACCGTCCCAATTTATACTGTTCGTACAAATTGGGACGGTCCAATGTTATTTTTTCAGGCCTTACGCTGCAACTCTTACAATGCTGTTGATTTTCCCTACATCAGCTGTGGTTATTTTGCCGTCGCAGTTTACATCGGCAAGCAAAAACTCATCTTGAGTATAATCCTTTACTCTCCTTGCAAAGGCGTTTATAATTCCAACATCTGACGTGGTCAATTCGCCGTCGCCGTTTAAGTCTCCAATAAGGTTGGTCGGCTTACCAACAGTAACCGCACTGCTGCTTCCCCTCACCTCGGTTGCGCACTCCTTGTCAAGAAGGTCTGTCGCCTTTGCACCGATATAGTATGTATAGCTTACATTAAATTCAATATCGTTATCGGTATATGACAGCACGTCATTGGTAAGGTCTGCAAGCTTCTCCGGCTCAGAGCCTTCCCCCTCTGATCTGTAAACCGCAAAGCCTGAAACCTCGTACTCAGGCATACTCCACGTTATCTCAACGGACTTTTCGTTCTCGGACTGTTTTGCCTGAACAGTGGGCGGATCAAGTTTAACCGTGCTTGCCATGTAGATAACATCCTGATATGAAAACATATTTTCAGAAGCTCCGGGTACTCCGCCTGTTCCCGTATACTGCCATATATCCGGAACATACTCTCCGTTTACGGTTATACTCTCGGCAAAATCAGGTATGTATGGGCGGTAACTATACCATATTCCCATATTTTCATTTTTCAAGGCCTCTATATCCATGCTTTTATACACAGATTTTCCGGCAAAGCAGTAACAGTCATAGCCGTTTTCTTTCATAATCTCATTAAAAGCCAAAGCTATCGCTGTGTTCTCATCTTTAGTAAGTTCAGAATAATGGGAGTATGTAACCATATCATAGGATATTGACAACGTAAGCTTATCCTTATACTCCGGTATAGACTCATCTATTGCCTTTATAAGATATTGAGCCTCTTGTCTTGCTTCATCGGCGGTATCTGCATATGCTACAAATTTAAGTCCGATGTTTATATCATTTTCAACAGCGCCCTTGACATTTTCAACAAATGAAGCGTCGTTTTGAAACGAATTTTCCGCCCAGTCAAACCAGCCTGCTCTGATGATCGCAAAATCAATTCCGCTTTGCTTTACCTTAGTCCAGTCTATTGGATTTTTCACGCCGTCAACAAAATCGCCCAGTCTTGATGAAACATCAATACCGTTATAAAAGCCGCAGGATACATTGCAGACAGCAAAATCACCCGTCTGAACCTCCGCCTTTATTGCGGCTTTTCCCATAGACTTTGCCGTTACAACACCGTTTTGATCGACTTCAGCGACATTTGTATCGGACGATGACCATTTTATCTCAGGTTTTTCATTTACATTGCTTTTTCCAGTATTTGCAGTTAGCTGAGCTTTATCGCCTATCTGAACAGACTTATACATAGTATCTAACGAGACTTCTATGGTGTCGGTAAAATTATCAAACGCCCAGTCAAGGATTTTTGCCGAATCAAGCATTGCAAAGTTTACATAATTTGTCTCTTCGTCATACTCACCGCCAAGGGCAATACAGCAAAGGTTAGTATCTCCCTTTTTCGCTGTTGACACAAGACACCTCCCCGCAAGCGAGGTGTAGCCCGTCTTGATGCCGGTCGCATATCTGTAATAGTAAAGCCCGCCGCTTATGTCATCTATCAGATAGTTCGTGTTTACGATAGGATCGGTATCTCCCGGTAAAGTATAAAACTCCTCACTTACAATCTCGGTAAAATAAGGCATTTTAAGCGCATACTTTGTTATTTTATACAGATCCTCAGCCGTGGTGTAGTGATTCTCGTCCGAAAGTCCGTGAGGGTCGTTAAAATGTGTATTCTTACAGCCAAGCTCATCCGCCTTAGCGTTCATCATATCGACAAACTTCGTAACATCTCCGCCGCCGGCATAATATGCAAGTATCTCAGCGGCGTCACAGCCCGACGGAAGCATCATACCATACAGAACATCCAGCACCGAATAGATCTCGCCTATATGATTCTGAAATCCCGCCATAGAAGCGCCTTGTCCCGAAACATCATCTATCGGCTCCTGCTCTATCGTTATCATTGTGTTTTCGAAGTCATCAACGGTTTCCGCTATAACGATATAGGTCATAATCTTCGTAGTAGACGCCATCACTCTTTCGACATCAGCGTTTTTAGAGAAATACACTTCATCCGTATCAAGATTCGCAACCAGCATTGTTTCTGTATTAAGTTCAAAATCCGGCACAGGGGTATTTTCTGCTGTTGCAAAAACACATACTGTAAGCGACATAAAAACTGCCACGGCAGTAAGCACAGATATCCACTTTTTCACAAAAATCATCTCCGTTATATAAATGATACATCTATATTTTAAAATAAAACTGTTAATATGTCAATAACAGATGATGTGTTTAAGTGATAAATATGCAGAATAAAACTCAAACAAATATTTTGCTTTTTGTTTAATAGTTAATTCTAGCTCCTCTCTTGTCATTATAAATTCGGACTAAAAAACTCTATCACTTACAGGCGATTTTAGGGTAAAATGTACATTCTTCTTAAAATAACTATGTTATAAAACAAAATATTTTTCAATATTCCTCATTCATAATTAAATAAGTCAGCACATTTTAAATTACTATCAAAAATATCGGATCATGCTTTTGTTAATTGCTATATTTTGAATTCTAGCTATTTTTAAGTCTAAATTCTTTTTTATTACGAAATATATTTTATAGTCATATTAGGAAGATATTTTTTGATCATATCAAGAAGAATTTCTCCCGCTTCTTTCTGTAAATGCTCACGGTAACGGTACTTTCCCCTTCCGCGTCCGACCATCTGATCCGGTTGATATAGAGTAGGTAAGGAAGGAAACGCCTCACTGTTAATGGCGTTTTGCACAAAACTGTAGGTCATAAAAATCAACTCTAAGAATCCGATGCGCTTAACATCATCGCTTAGTTTATCAGAAAGCGTTATAAGTAACTCCTCGTACAAGTGCTCCCAATCGGGCACAAGTATAATGGGAGCTATCAGTAAACCAACGGGATACCCTGCATCACACATAGCGTTTACTGCCTGAATCCGAGCCGATAAAGGTGAAGTTCCTATCTCAATTTTGCGGATAAGTTCCTGAGGATTGACGCTCATGCGGAAGATGATCTTTTGCCGATGATCCAAACCTAACAAGGGCTTCACCATGTCAAACTTTGTGGGAAATGTCAGCTTACCGTCTGCACGGTGAGCGAATTCCTCAACAGTCCATGGGAGATTATTCGTAACGGTGTTTTCCAGAACCAAATCACTGTTGCTGCCGATTTCAAACACATGACGCCACGGGTCGGCGTTAGCTTTATTCACAAGCTTGTTCATCATCTCTTCGCGGTTGACAAATACCCGAAGATACGCACATTTGTTATAGTTGCAGACCAGATAGCAGTATAAGCACATAGCTGAACAGCCTGATGAAGTATATGGCACCAAAAAATCAGACACCTTATGGTTTTCCGTATACCTATGCGTCTTACGCACACCGACAACAAGGTGGCGCTTAAGCCGCACAAAATCCCGGTTGGAAGCAGCACGCAGCTGCGGAATATTGTTGTGGTTCTGTATTTCTATCCACGGTAATGCAGCATATTTTTCCTTAAGATAACTACCCAGAGGATAATACAGCGCCGCCGGTTCGTAATAGACGCTGTCAAATGAAGGCTTCATTTGAACACACCCTTTTTCTAACAAATTTTCATAGATTATCGTTCCCGATTTGTTGATAAAAATCATATTATATTTAGCTAAAATGCCGATATTAACTGCATATGTGATAACAAGGAAAGTAAAAAAATGTATCACTCAGCATCTTAGACAAAACTCATGCTTAGGATAATAAAAAGAGATGGCAAATTTTTAGATAAATTTGCCATCTCGTTGGTGTCTTATAAGTCTGCATCTGTAACTATACCCACAGCCGGGATATCCGTCATTCTTGTCGATGCTTTGCTATTTTAAAACTTATTGTCACGAAAAGAGGAATATTCTAACAATACCATCTATTTTTAACCTTCCACTATCTGTCCGTCGCTTATCTCAATTATCCTGTCGCACTGCTCCGCAACCTTCGGGTCGTGGGTTACGATCACAATCGTTAAACCTCTGTCTCTATTTATCTTTTTAAACAGCTCTATTATATCGTTGCTTGACTTTTTATCCAGAGATGCCGTTGGCTCGTCCGCAAGCAATACCTTTGGGTTCGACACAAGAGCTTTCGCTATTGCTACACGCTGCTTTTGACCTCCAGAAAGCTCTGTAACTTTCCTTTTTATATGATTGTCGTTAAGCCCCACATGCTTTATTGCTTCAAGTGTTTTTTTCTTGATGTCTTTATACGGAACGTCCTTATTGAACATAAGGGGAATACTCACATTCTTATACACAGTATCGTCGGGTATAAGAGACATATCCTGCATAATTATGCTTATTTCTTTATTCCTCAACTCATTCCGCTGTTTCTCCGTTAATTCCTTAAGCTCCTCACCGTTATATGTGCAGCTGCCGCTTTCATATGAATCCAAACAACTGATTATATGAAGTATCGTCGATTTTCCCGAGCCCGACACACCTATTAAACCAAGAAGTTCTCCTTCAACTACATTCAAGTTTACACCCTTTAATGCCAGAAACTCATTAGGTTTTCCACTGTTATATCTTTTATAAACATCAGTTAATTTAATAATATCTTTCATTGCTGCCCATCCTTACACTGTTTATAATTTTGTTTTTGCTTAGCGAATATACGGTCTGTAAAAATACTATCATCATCAATATAATATTGAATGCACACGACAAAACAAAGCAAATAGTCGGTACTCCTCCTATGTTTATGTGAACAAGCACAATAAACACTATTATCGAAAGTATCAAACCTATTATATATGGAATCAATTGTGTTGCTAGCTCGATTCCTATACATTTCTTTATGCTGCACCCGCTTAAGTTATATAACGCATATGTATACCTTGCCTTTTTTTGTCTCATAATAGACAGACTGCATACTGCTGCAAACGAATAACATATAAGCATAAGTACAAATGCTATAACAGCTGATCCCTGCGTTATTACATCATCCGATATGGCATCATCAAGGAAAGTAGATGTATCACAGAATCTTTTATTGTTTGATAAATCAACGCCGTCTTTTACAAGGCTTTTTTCAATAAACGCAGAGTTTAAAACACCATACGCACCTATCTTTTCAAAATCCGGAATATATAAAATCAACGGTCGGTTAGCTTCTACACCATAACTCTCCTCAAAACCTTCGTACATAGTCTTGATACAATATCCTCCATAATACACTGTACAAAGTGAGTGATCATAAACGCCAACTACTCTTGCATTAAAGCTAATGTCTTTCTTTCCGCTTGTAGGATAATTGTAGTAACAGAATTTTCCGTAATCGCCAAGCTTGATACTTTTATCCTCTGCGAATTGATCCGGAATAATAATCTGTATTTCATCTGACGAAGTATCAAACCAACTGCCGTCTACTATAGGTATATAAGCTTTTTCGGCAAGTCCCCTATTAAATGCAGAAAACTGTACAGGATCTTTTCCCTCAAAATTTCCGTGGTGATATAATGAAATCATCCAGTTTTTTCTGTCTGAGATCGTATCAAGATATTTATAGAGCGGCTCCCCCACATCGCTGCTTATATCATTTATCTCACCGTTTGTCTGATAGCAGTCTTGCAAATCCGACTGCATAAAAGCAAAATATCTGTCAAACGCAATGTAAAAATAATTAAAGGATAATGCAAGAAATGTTATGCACAAAACGGCCTGTATTATC
Source organism: uncultured Clostridia bacterium (assembly GCA_947625195.1). Taxonomy (GTDB): domain Bacteria; phylum Bacillota; class Clostridia; order Oscillospirales; family Ruminococcaceae; genus UMGS1601. Next base: position 35,253 of record CANQNK010000015.1, read on the forward strand.
GAAAAAGAAACAAAAAGCTTGTTTTTTCGTATATTGTTAAAAATCAACCTCAATGTCTTTTTCATCTTAAATTCCTCACAAACCTTATTTTTTCACACTGCTTAGAAATATGACGGTACACGAGAAATGAAACGATAAGCATAAGTACAGTCGACTCTAAAGCCGCATATTTGTCCTTTACTACACTAATGTCATTTTCTAAGAAGTCGTAAAAGGGGATTGTTAATATCCACCCGATAATCATAGCTACAAGCCAAAAAAACTCATTTTGCAAAAACCATATAACCTTTACCGATTTTCTGCCGCCGCCGGATAAATAGTATATTGCCGCAGTGTCCTTTTCATTTTCAGACACCGCGTTTAAAAGAACTTTAACTACAAAAAAGCCGATAACAATAGCAGCTAAACACATAAGCAAGTTTTGTATTCTTTCACCACCAATACCGGTATATTCCTTACCGGTAAACGGATCAGTAGCTTTAAATATAATTCTCGGGTCGCTTATGCTGAGAACAAAAAATAAGGAAAGATAAGTAATAAGGTATGTAAATGTTTCAATAAAGGCAAGAAAAGGATTTTTTCGTAAGGTCTTTGCAACTGACGATAATAATAATACAACATAGCTTTTCATAATATTAAACACCCGGTTTTAAAAATAATATTTAGCAGTTAATACATCTTCGAAATATCCGTATTTTTCGCTGTTACATACAAATTTTGCTCTTGCCCAGTTTGCTTCATCGCTTTTAACCTCCAACATAAAAGTTGCCTTTTTGGTTGGAGTCACAATGTGTTTTTCTTCAACTTTTTCTTTAACATTTCCGTTATCATCGGTATAGTTTATTCTTACCCTTAATAACATTCGTACAGAAACATCACAGGTCAATGTCAAGTGCGCGTCGTCATGAAACGGATGATCGTCACAATCAAGCTCTGCTGTTACCTTATAGTTGGTTTGCTTCCCGTTTTTGTACAAATAATCCGTAATTTCTTTATCATCCGCTGCACTTGCAGGAATTGTAAATACCGATAGGAAAGCAATTGTCATAACGCAAAGCATTGTTAAAGTTTTTTTAAATAATTTCATAGTATAACCTCTTTTCATAAATCATTTTGTTTTTGTTAAGTCCTAATAAATATGTAATTTAACTACCACATTGGAATCACCCCCCACCATTTGTAACGCTGAAATTATTTCCCCTCCGTTTATTATTATAGCATACTTACTGATTTTTGAAAAGTTTTTTACAAAAATTTACAAAATTTGTATGTATGCACAAAATACGTGTTAATGATTTGTGCAAAGTGATGCAAAAAAGCTTCTATTCATTTGACTTTATTATCTCTCTGGGCTGAGTTTTGCCGATGATGATTATAATGTGTACAAAAAAAGGGCAGATTACTTCTAGATTGATTTTGCAGTCAAAAAAACTGACAATAAGCAGACAAAAAGATTTTATCGGATAAACATGGCATATGTTGCATAAATCTAACAACTGCCTCTTGTTAATAGGCGAAACTTGTGGTATAATGTTGATTGATACATTATGGCAATCAGCTGTAATACTGTTAGAGGAGTGACGTATATGATCACATTCATTATTGGTCTTGCAATTCTTATAATCGGGGGCGTTTTGTACGGCAAAGTATGCGAAAAGATTTTCAAACCCGATGGCCGTGAAACACCTGCGGTACGTTTAAACGACGGTATGGATTTTGTACCTATGAAAAAGTGGAAAAATTCACTTATTCAGCTTTTGAACATTGCCGGAACAGGCCCCATTTTGGGTCCGATACAAGGTATTCTTTTCGGGCCGATTGCGTTTTTGACAATACCTATTGGCTGCATCATCGGAGGCGCGTTCCATGACTATATGTGCGGCATGATTTCCGTACGGGACGACGGCGCGCAGATGCCTACACTTATACGAAAGTATCTGGGTAAATATGTATATCTGATATATAATGTTTTCATATGCCTTTTGATGCTGCTTGTCGGCACAGTGTTTATCTATACACCGGGCGACTTGTTCATAACGCAGATTTTAAATTCAGACAGCGGTGTGACGAATCCTGTGGTATGGATCGTATACGGAGTAATTTTTTTGTATTATGTGATCGCGACGCTGTTTCCTATTGACAAGATTATCGGCAAGATATATCCGATTTTTGGTATGTTGCTTGTCGTATCGGCAATCGGAGTGTTTATCGGTTTATTTGTAAAAGGTTATTCGCTTGACAATATATGGACAACGGGTATTGCAGGTGTTCATCCTCAGGGACTTCATTTCATACCGGTATTCTTCGTGACTGTCGCATGCGGGATAGTATCCGGGTTCCATTCCACGCAATCCACTCTGATTTCCCGTACAATGAGAAGTGAAAAAGAGGGTCGCATGACATTTTACAATATGATGATTGCCGAGGGCTTTATCGCAATGATATGGGCGGCTGCGGCGATGGGCGTCATGAAGCTCGGATTAGCTACAGCAGATACAAGTCCCACCGATGTTGTAGGAATCATCGCTAAAGATTTGCTCGGCAGCGTGGGAGGAATTATAGCAGTAATAGGAATTATCGTACTTCCGATTACCTCCGGCGATACGGCGCTTCGCTCGCTCAGACTTATAGTTGCGGACGCGACAAAAATTGACCAGTCGAAGAAAGCAAACAGACTCGGAGTTTCGCTTGTGATATTTGCGCTTGTGGCCGCGGTTTTAGTGTTTGCGAAAATGAACGCAGGAGGATTCAGCATACTCTGGCGTTACTTCGCATGGGCAAACCAGACGATTGCCGTATTTGCGTTCGCAATGATTACGGTTTATATGATTCGGAATAAACAGCCGTTTTTCTTATCGCTTGTACCGGGTATGTTTTATATGTTCGTAATATCAAGCTTTATTCTAAATGCGGCTATCGGCTTTAATTTGCCGTGGCCAGTCAGCTATGGAGCAGCCGGAGTTCTTACCGTGGCATACGGCGCGTCGTTGATACTCTATGGCAGAAAGAGCAATAAGCAGATTGCGCGGCAATGCGCTGATCTATCAAAACGAAAACCTGTAGATCATTGATTTTTACCGGTACGGCTTTGGCAATCTGTGTAGGCTTTCAAATGAAATAACCAGTTGAATCATAAGAGATATTTCGGACTTTATCTTTTTATCTGACAATCCTGAACTGTAAAGCGCAATTCTCCTGACCGGAGTCAACCACCCGGAGCAGCCCGAATATGCGGCGGAACTCTACCGTAAAGGTTACGCAAAACGGCTGATCGTGCAGCGAAGATGTCGCGAGTTCGCTGCGACCGAACAGCCACCTCAGGTGTAACCTGTTTCAAAGGGAGGAGCGACAGCTCACGAAGTCTGAAACTTTTCATAAAAAAAGTCGTCGCAAACAATACATAGTCCGCGACGACATGGTGCAGCTGGCGGGACTTGAACCCGCACGAGATTGCTCTCACTAGCCCCTCAAGCTAGCGCGTCTGCCGATTCCGCCACAGCTGCATTATAACGCGTTTAATTTTTACTCGGCAAACGCAAAGCCGAGTCGGGCTTTTTACAAGCTAATCCGCAAAAGCACTCTCAAATTCAGAGTGCTTTACTATTATATCACAATTAAAAAATTTGTCAAGTACTTTTTTTAAAATAGTTGGCACATAAGTTTAAGCATGATGCCGGTATGTCATTGACATTTAGTATGCATTAGTGTATTATATTTTTAATAATAGCATGGAGATGATACTTTGGATACAGCTTTTAAACCGGCAGATATTTTGCTGCCTAAGTCTGCCGACATTAAAAAATGGGCGGTAATCGCCTGCGACCAGTACACAAGCGAGCCGGAATATTGGGAAGAGACTGAAAAGATTGTTGGCAACAATCCTTCGGCACTCAGACTTATTTTGCCGGAAATTTACTTGTCAGACAATAGTGTTACAAACCGAATAAATTCAATAAACCGCACTATGGCAGATTATCTTGACAGCGGGGTGTTTGAAGAGTACAAAAATTCGTACTTTTATATTGAGAGGATCCAGTCTGACGGAAAACTCAGACAAGGCATTGTGGGAATGATAGACCTTGAGCAATACGATTATTCCACGGGCAGCAACTCTCCTGTCCGTGCTACAGAAGCCACTGTACTTGAGCGTATTCCGCCAAGAGTAAAGGTTAGGGAAAACGCACCAGTTGAGCTTCCCCATATTATGATACTTATAGACGATGAGGACAGGACCGTTATAGAGCCTGTCGCTGCCGCAAAAGACAACTTGAAGCTTCTCTACAGTACATCTCTTATTATGGGCGGTGGGAGCATAAAGGGATATCTAGTAAACGAAAGCTGTGCTGAAAATATTAAAAGCGCCTTGGTTAAGCTCGGGGACAAGGATACATTCGAGAAGAAATACGGCATCGGCGGTGTCAGTCCATTAGTTTATGCAATGGGTGACGGAAATCATTCTCTTGCCACGGCAAAGGCTTTTTACGAAAGACTTAAGGCCGAAAATCCCGATAAGGATCTTACCTGCCATCCTGCACGTTATGCTCTTGCGGAGATAGTTAATCTTCACAGTAATGCTTTGCAGTTTGAAGCCATTCACAGAATTATTACCAATGCAGATACATCTGAACTTATGTCAAAAATGACACAGGCGCTTTCGCTTTCTGAAACCTGTGCAAACAAGAAATCACAGAGCTTCATTTGCGTTGAGAGAGGCAATGAAAAAAAGTATTACATAAACTCACCTACCGCTAACCTTACTGTAGGCAGCCTCCAGGCGTTTTTAGACAAGTATCTTGAATGCAGCAGCGCAAAGATAGATTATATTCACGGCGCAGATACCTTAAGGCGGCTTGCAAAAAAGAAAAACAGCATAGGCTTTATTCTTCCGGATATGTCAAAGTCTGAGCTTTTCCCCACTGTTATAAAGGACGGAGTCTTGCCAAGAAAGACATTTTCTATGGGGCACGCCGCAGATAAAAGGTATTATATTGAGTGCAGAAAAATCAGATAGAAAAACAGCGTCAAAATTGGCGCTGTTTTTTACATTATGTAAATACCTCTTTGGTTTACCGAATAATAAGCTTATAACTGCTTTTTTCTTATTTTTCTCTGACGCATTATCGTATCACGCATTGCCAGGCTCAAGGCTTCAACCGTTTCCTGCGGAAAGGTCGCCAGAAATGTAAGCGTCTGTTCATCAGCGTCCTCATCTGAAAGCTTTATCACTTTTCTAAAAAATAAGTTTGCGTATCTGTAGTTGTCAAAAAGCTCTCTGCCTTTCATTACACCTTTTTCCGTAAGCGTTATCTCGTTTGAGTAATCGCCCAAAACGTATCCGTTGTCCGCAAGGCATTTAAGCGTTTTACTTACGCTTGGTCTTGAAACCTCCAGCCGGTTTGCAATATCCACACTTTTTACCTTTTTACCGCTTCTTAAAAGCTCATATACAGCGAGCAGGTATTTAAACTGTGCATAACAATTTCTCATTTCAACTTCTCAACTTCCTATAAAAAGCGTAAAATCAAAGTCCATTGGGATTGTTTTTTGTGAAATTCCAACCGTCCGCAGTCATCTCGTCAAGTGTGTACTTTGCTTTCCAACCGAAGATTTTCTTTGCCTTCTCAGTATTTGCGTAGCAGGTGGCAATATCTCCGGCGCGGCGCGGCATTATCTCATAAGGAAGCTTCTTGCCGCAGGCTTTCTCAAAGCTATGAAGAACCTCCATAACGCTCGAACCTTTTCCTGTTCCCAGATTTACCGCCTCAACGCCCGTGTTGTTTAGTATATACTCAAGCGCCGCAAGATGTCCCGTTGCAAGATCGACAACGTGTATATAGTCTCTCACGCCCGTCCCGTCCGGGGTATCGTAATCGTTTCCGAAAACTCCCAACCGCTCAAGCTTGCCCACGGCAACCTGAGCAATGTAAGGAAGAAGATTATTTGGTATTCCGTTTGGATCCTCACCTATAAGGCCGCTTTTATGTGCGCCGATAGGATTAAAGTATCTTAAAAGCGATACGCTCCACTCTTTGTCAGATGCATAAACATCTTTTAGTATCCGCTCTATCATAACCTTTGTGTAACCGTAAGGATTGGTTGCGCTTGTAGGCATATCCTCAACATACGGCGCTTTGTTGTACATACCGTAAACTGTTGCCGAGGAAGAAAAGACTATCTTCTTAACTTTAGCCTCTTTCATTGCTGTAATCAGCATAAGCGTACCCGTTATGTTATTGTGATAGTACTCAATCGGCTTCTGAACAGATTCTCCTACAGCCTTAAGTCCTGCAAAATGAATGACCGCATCGATTTTATTTTCAGAAAAAATCTGCCTTACTGCGTCAAGGTTCAACAAATCAGCCTCGTAGAATTTAAAATCTTTACCGGTTATTTTTTTTATTCTGTTAAGCGCCTCGGGCTTTGAGTTTGAAAAGTTATCGAGAATAACGATATCGTATCCCGCATCTAAAAGCTCAACGCTCGTGTGACTTCCTATAAAGCCCGCGCCTCCGGTCACCAAGATAGTGCTCATAATTTTTCCTCCCTAAATGAGTAAAGAGTAAACCCTTTATTATGTAATATAGTTTACCACAAAAGCTTGTTTTTCGCAAGGTGTTTTATTAAATATGTAAAAAAGAACGCAGGAGATGTCTCCCCTGCGTTCTGAATCTAAGCAAAGCTTAGTTGCATCCGCATCCGCAGTTATCGCAGTTGTTGCATCCGCAGCCGCAGCCGTTAGCACTTAATGCACTAGTGCCGTTACCAAAAGCAATGATGAGAATAAGGATAACAATCCACCAACATCCGCTAAATCCGCAACCGTTCATTAAAAAAACACTCCTTTTGTAATAATTTAAAGCATTCTCCGGTTTTTTAGGAGATTTTTTTGCTTTATAGTATAGTTTATGATTTATATTAAAAAGTGTTACAGACAAATTTTATAAGCATAATATAAAAGTAGATTAAAACTAAAAAAACGGACAAAAATCTAATAGGCGGATCATTCCGCTTAATATTTCATATTCAAGCGGTCTGACTTTTGCTACCCTTATATGTAAGCAATGGTTATGATTTTCGCATGAATTTCGGTAATCTCAGACTGCTGCAATAATACAGAAAGGAGAATACGGATGGATAAATTTTCAAAGCTGCTAGGCGACTTTACCCCTCAGGCGAGAGAAATAATAAAGAACAGTATCTTGTCGGCAGAAAACCTCGCGAGTGAGTACGTAGGCAGCGAGCATATACTTCTATCCTTTTTTGAATCTTCAAATTCAACCGGCTCTTATCTATTAAAAAGACAAGGTGTAAGCCGTGCCGACGTAATATCATTTATAAAAGACGCCTCGGGCACGGATAAAAAGACCGGTCTTAGTGAGAAAAACTTTTCGCAAGACGCTCGAAGAATAATATCGGGAAGCGTCACGCTTTCTAAAAACCTGGGGCTTGCAAAGGCCGGCAGCGAACACATTCTTATGATGATTCTCAGGGTGGAAAACTGTGCCGCTGCCGAAATACTCAGAGATCTCGACATTCCTGTGTCGTCTCTTTACTGCGACTGTGCAAACGCGGGCAGCGGAACCTTAAGGGCGTCTGTTATTCACACAAAAAAATTCAAAGCTCTGGAGAAATACTCAATAGAACTCACCAGTGAAAAAGAGGTCAAAAAGCTTGATAACTGCTTTGAGCGCGACGAGCAGATGGAGCGGATATCGAGAATTTTACTGCGGCGCAATAAAAACAATCCCTGTTTAATTGGCGAGGCAGGCGTAGGAAAGTCAGCAATCGTAGAAGGTCTTGCAAAAAAAATATACGAGAAAACCGCTCCTGCACCGCTTCTGGGAAAGAGAATATTTTCGCTTGACCTGAGTACACTGCTGGCAGGAGCAAAATACCGGGGAGATTTTGAAGAGCGTCTAAAGGACTGTTTGAGTGAAGCTACTAATGACAAGGATGTTATCCTGTTTATAGATGAGATTCACTCTATAATGGGCACGGGTGCGGCAGAGGGCGCGATAGACGCGGCAAGCATATTAAAGCCTGAACTTGCTCGCGGCAATCTTCAGCTCATAGGAGCGACCACCTATGATGAGTACCGAAGCTGCATTGAAAAGGACGCCGCGCTTGAACGGAGGTTCCAAAAGGTTTACGTTTCAGAGCCGAGCGACAGTCAGACAAAGCTTATATTAAAAGGTATAAAGCCGAAGTACGAGGAATTTCACGGCGTAAAGATTTCAGATTCTGCTATTGACGAGGCCATAAAGCTTTCAAAAAGGTATCTCACCGACAGGTTTTTCCCGGATAAAGCAATCGATCTTATAGACGAAGCCTGCTCAAAGGTGCGCATAAGCCAAAGTGTAGACGCATCAGACGATATGTACGATATCTTTAACAGCTATGTTCAGGGACAGATAACAAGGGATAAATATCTTGAGCTTATATCCGAAAAAAGCGAGCAGTCAATACCGGTATTATCGCCGGGTGATATAAGAGAGCTTATATCTAAGAACCTGAACCTTCCGGCAGGACGCATATCAAAAGAAACCTCACAGCAGTATGCCTTTGCATCAGAACGCATAAAACGGAGGGTCTTAGGCCAGTGCAGCGCAATAGATACCGTAATGAGCGCGCTGAGAAGAAACAGAATAGATCTTGAAGAAAGCACACGACCAATAGGCTCCTTTGTTTTTATGGGAAGAAGCGGTGTTGGGAAAACCGCATTGGCAAAAGAAATTTCCGAGGAAATATTCTCAGGATCGCTTATAAGATTTGATATGAGCGAGTTTTCTCAAAGCCACACCGTATCACGTCTTATAGGCTCTCCTGCCGGATATATCGGATATGAAAACGCCGGAGAGCTTACCGAAAAGGTAAGAAAAAAGCCATACAGCGTGCTTTTGCTGGACGAAATAGAAAAAGCTCACAGGGATATTTACAATCTTCTTTTGCAGATACTGGACACGGGCTTTCTTCAGGATTCAAAGGGGCGGCGCGTATCATTTAAAAACACGCTTATTATAATGACGACAAATCTGGGTGTAAGTCAAAAAGGCTCTTTGCCAGTAGGATTCAGCAGAAGCTCAGACCAGACGGCGGAAAGCGAAAATATGCTTGGCGAACTTAAAAAATTCCTGTCTGTAGAGCTTATGAACAGAATAGACGAATGCGTATATTTCTCACCCTTAAGCCGCGACACCCTTTACCAAATAGCTCAGAATCGTCTTGACAAGCTCAGAGATTCCCTTGAAAAAAGAGGAGTAACACTAACCTATTCACAACGAATACTGCCGTTTATTCTTGAAAAGTCAGACGATAAGGCTGGTGCTGTAGGCGCAAGAGGGGTTATAAGAATAATCGAAAACGATATAAAATCCGTTTTGACAGACGAAATAATAAACGGCGAGTGCAAACAGATTAAGCTGACAGTGTCAGAAGGTAAATTCAAGGTAATAAATACCCATAAAGCACTTGAAGAAAACGCTGTTTAACAGAGAATGTTGCCCTGCACTTATGGCAGACTTAAAGCTGCGTCGATGTCCGTTATTAAAACACCGCAAGAAAAAAGCCGTTCGGTTTTTTACCGAACGGCTTTGGCTGTTGTGTCTATTCAAGGGCTTTGTTTATCGCAGAAACCAACGCCTTGATTGACGAATTTATTATATCGCTGTGTCTGCCTGCACCCCAGTACACCTTGCCATTACGCTCAACAGCAACATAGGATACCGCTTCGCTGGTCGAGGCACGCTCAGTTGCATGTTCCTGATATGTAACTATTGTGTACGAAATGCCGAGCATTTTTTTAAGCGCGTTTGAAACTGCGTCGAGTCTGCCGTTGCCGTCTGCGGTATGCGTCTGTGCCTTATCCGAGCCGTCAAGTTTAGCGGTCACGTAGGCGGTTATAACGCCATTCGGTTGCTGAACGTAATGAGACTCAATGACTTTTACCCTTTTCTCAATGTTTAAGTACTGCTTGCAGAAAATGTCATAAACCTCGTTTGGCATAAGTTCCTTATGCATATGGTCGGAAACGCTCTTAACCGCATAGCCGAAATCTTCCCGCATCTTTGGCGGAAGATCATATCCGTACTGCTGCTCAAGAATATATCCTATTCCGCCCTTTCCCGACTGAGAATTGATTCTTATAACATCTCCCTCATACTCTCTTCCCACATCGTGAGGGTCGATCGGAAGATACGGACAGGTCCACTTATCGCAATCTTTTTCTTCTCTGTATCTCATACCCTTAGCGATAGCGTCCTGGTGCGAACCGGAAAACGCAGCAAATACCAGAGCTCCCGAATAAGGCGTTCTTTCATAAACCCTCATTCTCGTAACCCTCTCGTACAGTTCAACAAGGCTCGGCATATCTGAAAAGTCAAGTTTAGGATCGATCCCGTGGGTATACATATTCATAGCAATGGTAACGATATCCGCATTTCCCGTTCTCTCGCCGTTTCCAAAGCAGGTGCCCTCGATTCTGTCAGCCCCCGCAAGAAGTCCCATTTCGCAGTCGGCAACGGCACAGCCTCTGTCGTTGTGCGGATGAAGAGAGATCACCAGATTTTCTCTGTCGTGAAGTACTCCGCACATATACTCTATCTGAGATGCATAAACGTGCGGCATAGACATTTCAACTGTAACGGGAAGATTTATTATGACCTTATTGTCAGGCGTCGGCTTCCAAATGTCTATAACAGCGTTGCATATATCTCTGGCAAACTCCGGCTCAGTACCTGTAAAGCTTTCGGGCGAGTATTCAAAGATTATGTTGCCCTTGGCGTTCTTTTTATACTCATTACAGAGCTTTGCTCCGGTTGTTGCGATCTCAATAATTTCCTCTTTTGATTTTTTAAACACCTGCTCTCTCTGCGCAACTGAAGTGGAGTTGTAAAGATGAACGACAGCGTTCTTAGCACCTTCGATGGCCTCAAAGGTTTTCTTGATTATGTGCTCTCTCGACTGAGTGAGCACCTGGATCGTCACATCGTCGGGAATGAGGTTTTTTTCTATAAGCGTGCGGCAGAATTCATACTCCGTCTCGCTTGCAGCCGGAAAGCCGATTTCTATTTCTTTAAAACCTACTTCAACCAGCTTATTAAAAAACTCGAGCTTCTCATCAAGGCTCATAGGAATGATCAAAGCCTGATTCCCGTCTCTCAGATCCACCGAGCACCATGCAGGTGCGTGGTCAACGTACTCTTTTTCCGCCCACTTCATACATTTAACCGGCGGCATATAATAACCTCTTGAATATTTTTCTGAATTTCTCATTGAATTTCCTCCTTATAAATTATATACGCAGACATACCCCGCGTGTGAAATTTTGCAGTCATTTATTATTAGCGCTCCATATCTTTCTAACTCAATGCAAAAAGGATAAATGCAGCCTTTTGATTTTTAAATTCTGTGCTGCATAGTCGATCAAACAACCATCTCTTACAAATTTCATGAAACCTGTTCATAATAACACAAACCAAAAAGCTCACTTCCCTTCTAAAATTCAGCAAAAAAATCGTCCCTCCCATATCAGGAGAGACGAGATAGCCCGTGTTACCACTCTCATTCATACACAGCTCACGCTATGTACCTCAGCCACATCCAACAATGTGTTTCTCTTTAACGGGAGAACCCGACTTGACTTAAATTATTTCGGTCAAGCAGCTCCGGGATGAGTTATAAACGCCATTTAATCGCCGGCTTACACCAACCGCCGGCTCTCTGCGCTTTAAAAGGCGTCTTTTATTCCCTTCACAGCTTTTAGCTTTTTTAACAGTATACATTAGTTTTATAAATTTGTCAAGACTTTTTTATTCTTTTGCCGCAAAAAATTATGCGTTGGAAATAGATGCGGACCATAAAAGTGTTGCACCCTTTGCGTGAGCGTTTATTCTTCCGAAATCAGCCGTCGTAACTTCGCCGTCACCTGAAACCTCCGCTACACTGAAGTCATATCCGTCAAGCAGCGAAACATTTCTTGCATGCGCGTTAGCCTGTGCTGCATCAGCCGTTGTTATCTCTCCGTCGCCGTTTATATCTCCGATTAAATGAATTTCGGCGTCAAGAACAGGTTCCTCATCACCGACAATAAGATCATAGCTTCTCGGTGTAAAGCTTTCCTTTTCAAATGTTACGGTATATTCGCCCTGCAAAATACCCGCCGCCGCATAAATCATATCCGAATCCGACGTAGTTTCACTGATCACCTCACCGGAACTCTTATCAATAACGGTTATCGAAACAGGCTTATTATCTCCTCCGGGAGCTGTAATTGTTCCTGTTGCAGTCATTCCGTCTGGAGTGGTAACTCCGTTTACAACAAAAGTTGTTATTGAATTTGCCTTAAGAGTAGCCTCAAAAGTACCGTTTGTTACTGTCAGAGGAGCAAGCTCTGCCCAGTTTTCACCGGTTTGCATATCTCCGCTTGTTCTTATAACGTCAACTGTCGTTCCCTTATTTCCAAACGATGTCAGATCGTACTTAACAGTCTTTTCGGTGTCGTTTGTATTAAACACAACTATCTTGAGCTGCTTATTCTCATTATCAATAGCAGAGGTCGTGAAATAGTCGTCGGTTGAGATAATAGTATCTCCCGGTCGGATGTACCTGGTGTACTGTCCGAATCCGTAATACTTCTTAGTTAAAACAACGCTTTCTGTGTTCATATCGGCATAGCATACTCCCCAGAAGCCGTTCGTATCAACATCGTGCTGACTCATAGTATCGGGATCAAATTCATTGTTTTTGTCACAGTAAGAACCAATTGCCTGCCACATGATCCAAGCAGACGGCTTAAGCGTATTTAAGTCAGTAGCTATCTGCGATGCAAAATTAAGAGCAGCGCCCATTTCTCCGGGGTTTGTTCCTCTGGTGCCTCCGTTGTCAGTTTCGCTCATCCACAAGCCTACGCCTGCTTCCTCGGCTCTTTTTCTCAAACTGGCGGAGCTTGCGGTTGTATATGTATGCGTGTTGTATCTGTCTATCTTTCCCAAAGCTTCTTCAGATAATTTCTTTAAGCTTTTGTTAGTTTCAAAAGGACTTGTCTCGTCCGGTGCCGACAAAGTAATATCTCCCAAACCGTGCTTTTGCATAGCCTCGTCCATTGCAAGTATCATAGCAGACTGGTTTTCTCCGGCTGTAACCGAACAGCCTTCCTGCTTAACTCCATAATACGATACGTTCCATCCGTTAGAAGGCTCGTTCATCGGTTCAACGCTTACAACATTCACACCCTCGTCAACATAGTGCTTTACAACAGTAGCCATATACTCTGCAAAATCGTCCATCATATCAATAGTTATGTTGTCCTTTTCCGAGTCGTTTGTACCCGATGTGCAACCGCTTCTTGTCATAAAATACGGAGCAGAGTTTGAGAACATCTCCACCAGCATATCAGGGCACTCCTCTATCGACTTCATAAGAACGTTTCTTTGATTGGCGTCTTGCGTGAAATCGTAATCAAAGGTTCCTGTATCAGCGTTGTAATTTGACCAGTATCCCGGCATATTAGAATCCGAACGCGCTATGTGATTATGAGTCGGGTTGTCTCCTCCGCCTACGTTGTATCTTATGATATTGAGACCCAGTCCTGTGTCTGCGTTATACAAAACCTTTGCCGCCTCGCCCGAAGCTTTCTCAGAACCGCCTATACGGTTCCCGTACCACGCAAGGCTTGTTCCCCAGCCTTCAAAAACTCCGCCGTTTATGGTCGAAGCATTTGCAGGATCGATCTTAACCGTAGTAACATCCCCTTCCGCTGCAGTTGCACTGACTCCGGCGCAAGAAATAGAAATAACTAGTGCCGAGCAAACAGCTAAAATTCTTTTGCTTTTCATAAATGTTTCCCTCCTGTAAGTAAAAGTTTGTTTTCTTACATTATCATTTTAACATTTATCCTTAATAAAAACTATACAAAACTTGCTCTACAATATATTTTTCTTGCTTTTTAAAAATATGCGCTTTCTAAATTCGTTAGGAGAAACCTGGTATTGCTCTTTAAATTTTCTGGCCATATCGCTCGGGCTTGCGAAACCGCATCTCCCTGCTATTTCTGATATTTTAAGCTGTGAATCGTGAAGCATATTATACGCCTTTGTAAGCCGCGTTAATGTAAGATAACTCCTTGGAGACATTCCTGTCTGATTTTTAAATATATGTGTAAGATAAAATTTACTTATATAAAACTTGTCGGCTATGTCTGAAATAAGTAACTGCTCAGAGCAGTTTTCCTGAATATACCTTTGTATCTCAAATATAATTTTGTCAGACTTTTTCATAATACCCTCATGACATCCCGATTTTCTCAAAATATTTACAAGCATCTGGGTCACCGCAGAAATAACAGCGTCCTCAGATAAGATATCGTTCATCTCAAGCTCTCGCTTTATTTTATCAAAATAACCAAGGCAGTTAAAATCATCCTTTAATACTATCGGACGTTTTAATGTGAATCCCATAAGCATGTTGTAAATTGCATCAGAATAAAATTCTCTTGTGTATGTCCACGGATTGAGAAAAATAATCGTGCGCCTGTAATACTTTGAGTCTCTTATGACTATCCTGTGCTTTATGCAGCTCGGAACAATACATACCATATTGTCCGTCATATGAAGCTCGTCCTCACCGCACACGATTGATATATGCCCCTTATGAAGATATAAAATCTCACACGAGGTATGCTGGTGGCTTGGAAAAACCGATATGCTCTCATAGTATTTAAAATGCTCTATGCAGCTCATTTTAAACTCCTTTGCAATAAATTGACCCGTTCATATTCAAAAATATAATATCATAAACAGCGTTTGTTTTCAAGATTTTCTCTTAATTACAAAAGGGGAAAACCGCACCAGAGGTTTTCCCCTTTTAAGCTTTTAAAGCATACTACTTAATTGCCTTTGCAATAAGGTCTCCCATCTCGCTGCACGAAACCTGTGTTTTGCCCTCGCTCATAATATCGCCGGTTCTGCAACCGTCGTTTAGAACCTTATCGACAGCACTTTCAATAGCGTCCGCCTCTTTTGCCATATTAAATGAGTATCTAAGCATCATCGCCGCCGAAAGTATAGTCGCTATCGGATTAGCCTTGTTCTGCCCGGCAATATCCGGCGCAGAGCCGTGAATAGGCTCGTACAGTCCCAGGGTTCCCTCTCCAAGCGACGCAGACGGTATCATTCCAAGCGAGCCGGTTATCATAGATGCCTCGTCCGACAGAATATCCCCGAACAGATTTTCCGTAACCAAAACGTCAAACTGAGCCGGATTGCGAACAAGCTGCATTGCCGTATTGTCGACCAGAATGTCCGAAAACTCAACATCGGGATACTCTTTAGCGACCTTGTGAGTAACCTCTCTCCAAAGGCGGGAAGAATCCAGTACATTTGCCTTGTCTACCGAATGTACCTTCTTTCTCCGTTTTCTCGCCATTTCAAAAGCAACTCTTGCAATTCTCTCGACCTCGTAGTCTGAATACGCCATAGAGTCACACGCAGTTTTAACTCCATTTTCATCAACTGTGGTTGATCTCTTTCCAAAATACGCTCCGCCTATAAGCTCACGTACGATAACAAGATCAAGTCCGTTTTTAGTTATCTCATCCTTAAGCGGACATGCGCCGGAAAGCGCGGGAATAAGCTTTGCCGGACGTATATTTGCAAACAGCTTAAGCGCTCCTCTGATGCCCAAAAGTCCTGCTTCCGGGCGTTTATCCCCGGGAAGGTCGTCCCATTTATGTCCGCCGACTGCACCCAGCAAAACACTGTCCGACTTAAGGCATATCTCAACTGTTTCCTTCGGCAAAGGCTCACCTGTTGCGTCTATTGCACAGCCTCCCATAAGCACATCGGTATATTCAAAGGTGTGCCCGTAGACCTCTGCTATTCTGTCAAGCACCTTCTGAGCCTCTGTGACTATTTCAGGACCTATTCCGTCCCCCTTGATCACTGCGATTTTCTTGATCATTTCCGCTCTCCTTTTTTGGTAATGCTATGTATTATCCTATAACAACGACTAATGTTTTACTCCTCTGAAGTAGAAGATATTTTTCCACTGAAGCCCTGATAGAGCTAACACTCAGTCGCTTGTTAATGACGTTAAGATACCCATTATTGATACTTGACCGCCGTTCCTGTGACCAAGATCTCAGCAGCGCCCGACACTACCGTGGATGACGAATATCTTACTCCTATGATAGCGTCAGCTCCAAGCTTCTCTGCCTCTTCGACCATACGCTTAGTGGCAATGTCTCTAGCCTCGTTTATCATTTTGGTATAGCTTTTAAGCTCGCCTCCTACCATCGTTTTAAAACCCTGTCCTATGTCCTTAAACATATTCTTTGACTGTATCGTGCTGCCTTTTACAAGAGCGATTGGCTGATACTTCTGATCTCCCAAGTTTTCAATCGAAAAAATGTACATTTGCTTTTCCTCCTAAGGTTTTTATATTTTAGTCGAAACGACTAATTTACTAATAAACAAGAATATGTAATCGCACGATCTATTACTTTAGAGAATTTAAAAGACCGTTTTTGTTTATTATGTTTTTGATAAACTCAGGAAACGGATTTCCCTGATATGTCTTACCAGTTGTCCTATCGGCAATAACTCCCGTGTCAAAATCTATTTCCACATTATCGCCGTCTTGAATTCCCTCCGCCGCTTCAGGGCACTCAATTATGGGAAGCCCTATATTTATAGAATTTCTGTAAAAGATCCGTGCGAAGCTCTTTGCTATAACGCAGGAAATACCGCTCGCCTTTATTGCAATAGGCGCATGCTCACGGGACGAGCCGCAGCCGAAATTACTCTTTGCGACCATGATGTCGCCGTCTCTGACCTTATTTACGAACTCCGTATCTATGTCTTCCATACAGTGAGAAGCAAGCTCCTTGTGATCGGCTGTATTCAAATAACGCGCGGGAATAATAACATCTGTGTCAACATTATCTCCGTATTTATGTACTTTTCCTGATACTTTCATCAAATACACTCCTTACATTATTTCACTCGGCTGAGAAATCTTTCCGGTAACCGCGCTTGCCGCCGCAACATAAGGCGAGGCAAGATACACTTCGCTTTCGGGGTGTCCCATTCTTCCGACAAAGTTTCTGTTTGTCGTGGCAACAGCTCTTTCGCCCTTAGCAAGGATTCCCATATGTCCGCCCAAACAGGGTCCGCAGGTAGGAGTTGAAACCGCACATCCCGCATCAATAAATATTTTTAAAAGTCCTTCTTCCATTGATTGAAGGTATACCTTCTGAGTTGCGGGAATAACTATACAGCGAACACCCTTAGCCACCTTTTTGCCCTTTAAAATACCCGCCGCAGCACGCATATCCTCAATTCTTCCGTTTGTGCAGGAACCTATTACCACCTGATCTATCTTAACATCGCCTATATCGTCGAACGTTTTTGCATTTTCAGGCAGGTGCGGAAAAGAAACAGTCGGCTTTATCTCGCTTAAGTTTATGTCGTAAACCGCCTCATACTCCGCATCGTCATCAGCAGAATAATATGTAAATTCATCAGTTACTCTTTCCTTTACATACTCAAGAGTAACACCGTCAACAGCAAAAATTCCGTTTTTAGCGCCTGCCTCAATAGCCATATTCGCCATACACAGTCTGTCCTCCATGGTAAGGTTTTTAAGCCCCTCCCCCATGAATTCCATAGACTTATACAAAGCGCCGTCAACGCCTATCATACCTATAATATGTAAAATAACGTCTTTTCCGGAAACGTATTTGTTAAGGCTTCCCGTTATATTAAATTTCAGTGCCGCAGGAACCTTGAACCAAGCCTTTCCGGTGGCCATTCCCGCTGCCATATCGGTAGAGCCGACACCGGTTGAAAAAGCGCCCAGCGCGCCGTAGGTGCATGTGTGAGAATCCGCGCCTATTACACAGTCACCGGGCTTTACCAATCCCTTTTCCGGCAACAGAGCGTGTTCAACGCCCATTTCACCGACATCGTAAAAATTTAAAACGTCATATTTATTGCAGAAATCTCTGCACTGTTTACACTGAGCAGCCGCCTTGATATCCTTATTCGGTGCAAAGTGATCCATTACCATTGATATCTTTGTTTTGTCAAAAACGCCCGTAAACCCAGCCTTATCAAACTCATTTATCGCAACAGGCGAGGTGATATCGTTTCCCAAAACCATATCGAGCTTTGCCATTATAAGGTCTCCTGCTTTAACGCACTCATGCCCCGAGTGCGCCGCCAAGACTTTCTGAGTCATTGTCATACCCATATTTTCTTCTCCTTTATTATTCTCTATGAATAATTATATCACAAACGCTTTATATTTGCAACTGTTTGTTTATGAGTCCGTCCTTCAGGTTTCAGGTCACCAACTATAACGATCAAAAACAAAAACCACACTCATTATGAATGTGGTTTTTTGCTATGTAGCTAAATATTAGTCAGCATTTGGTGCGCCTACTGGACAAGTTCCTGCACATGCTCCGCAATCGATGCAGGTATCAGCGTCGATAACGTACTTTCCGTCTCCCTCTGAAATCGCGCTTACAGGACAATCTGCTGCACAAGCGCCGCATGAAATGCACTCATCTGAAATTTTGTATGCCATATTTATACCCTCCTCTAAGGTTTTTATAAAAGGCTTCACACCTTTCTACTATATATAATAACATATTTTTTATAAAATGCAAGAGATTTTGCAAAAATAAAAATTTTTACTTTTTACATTGTTGTTACTGATATTTAGAATAAAAACAATTATTTTTTCGTTGATTCTAAATTTCAAACAATATTTATTTCTATTTTCAATTATTTAGCAACGAAAACTAATCAAGAAATAACATATAGCTATTTGCTACTTATCCATCATTAAATTCTACTATCAAATGATCCAAATGAGGATATATGTTATTTTCTGCATCCTTAGGAATTTCCATATAATTTCCATACAAATTGGATAAATACAAGTCATATCCTATGGGTATGGAGAAATCTTCACCTTCAAATTTACAATATACTGATTCAGACATGTAAGTCTTTTTAATAATTTCCTTGCTCCAATAATGGACCCCCAAACTTACTGCGACCCACTCTGACTTATCAAATTTATAATGTTTTGCATATCGATCCATTATTTCTGCAAAAAAACGAGGTCCTATATGATGTGTTATAAAGCGCAACATTCGTTTTAAAATTTTAAATTTTTCTTCGGGTGTATAAATGGTTCTAACGCTGGAATTTCTCAATGCATTTAGAATACGAAGATTAAGAAAAAAAAGATGCTGCCATAATACTCCTCTAGGCAATCCATCAATTGGAAGTATATCTACAAAAACCCCCATTGGCTCTTCCTTATAAATTGTTGGTGTTATTCGACTATTCAAATCACACACTCTTGCAGAAGGACGCTGCCAGTTCTGATTGGTTATTAGAGAACTTATTTTATATTTTTTAGAGTAAGATTTTGAAAACAATATAATAAAGCGTTCATAGTCTTCCCGCGGCATCATAATATCTGCATCATCATCCCACGGAATAAACCCTTGATGGCGAACGGCACCTAGACACGTACCGCCAGAAAGGTAATACCGAATATTATTCTTTTTACAAAAATCATTAATATCGCACATAATGCGAAAGATAATCTGCTGCATTTTCTTTACTGTTGCTTTTTTAGATACCAAATTGTTCATTTGTCTATTATCTCCTCCCACCAATCGCGGTTATCTAGATACCACTTGACCGTCTTCTTTATTCCGTCTTCAAACCTTGTCTCAGGCAGCCAGCCAAGTTCATTATGAATCTTTGTCGGGTCTATCGCATAACGCAGATCGTGTCCCTTTCTGTCTGTGACATATGTTATAAGGCTTTCTGGCTTGTTGAGTTCCTTACAGATAAGCTTTACAATGTCAATATTTCTCATCTCGTTGTGTCCGCCGACATTGTATATCTCTCCCACTCGTCCCCTGTGGATAATCAGATCTATCGCCTTGCAGTGGTCTGCAACATACAGCCAGTCTCTCACATTCTCTCCCTTTCCGTATACCGGAAGAGGCTTGTCGTTTAGGGCATTCGCTATCATCAGAGGTATCAGCTTTTCCGGAAAATGGTAAGGACCGTAGTTGTTTGAGCATCGGCTTATCGTTACGGGTAAGCCATATGTCCTGTGGTACGCAAGGACCAGTAAATCAGCGCTTGCCTTTGACGCGCTGTACGGTGAGCTTGTATGGATAGGCGTCTCCTCTGTGAAAAACAGATCGGGCCTGTCAAGCGGAAGATCTCCGTATACTTCATCTGTTGAAACCTGATGATATCTTGTGATTCCGTACTTCCTGCAGGCATCCATAAGAACCTGTGTGCCAAGGATATTTGTCTGCAAAAATACCTCGGGATTTTCAATAGAGCGGTCAACGTGGCTTTCTGCCGCAAAATTCACCACTATATCCGGGTGCTCATCCTCAAAAAGCTTGTACACTCCCGCTCTGTCGCATATGTCAAGCTTTACAAATCGGAAGTTTGCGTTATTCATTACCGAAGCAAGCGTTGACAGATTTCCCGCATATGTCAGCTTGTCAAGACAAATTATACGGTAGCCAGGATGCT
>CANQNK010000016.1 GCA_947625195.1 uncultured Clostridia bacterium
AAAGATCACTCTTTCCAGCATAAGTTACAAGAGTATATTATCACATTTTCACAAACTTGTCAATAGAAAAATAAAAATTTTGTCGAAAAAAGTTATAAAGTATATCTGACATAAAAACTACGATAAAAAAGCAGCCTGTCAAAAAGACAAACTGCCGGAACTTCGATATAAATATCTACAAGAGATTATCAAAAATCAGCATACAAACGTTACAATAGATAAGCACTGCGCAGGCGTCAACGATAGTTGAAATAAGCGGCGCCGCCATAATTGCGGGGTCAAGCTTAAGCTTTTTGGCAAGCATCGGCAAAACGCAGCCCACGGTTTTTGCTAGCACCACAACAAACACGATTGAAATTGCGATTGCTGCGCCAAGCAAAACTGAGTTTATGCCCTCGTCGTTGTGCTGATAGGTAATGGCTATTCTTGCTCCGTTTACAACGGCAAGAACGCTTGAGACCAGAAGAGCAACCCGAAACTCCTTAAACATCACCCTGAAAATATCCTTAAAGCTTATCTCGTCCATAGAAAGACCTCGGATGATAAGCGTAGCCGCCTGAGAGCCGCTGTTACCGCCGGTTCCGGTAAGCATCGGAACGAATGAAAATAAAAGCGGAACGGTCACCATAAGGTGCTCATAGTGATTTATGACCATACCGGTCAGTGTTGAAGAAAGCATCAAAAACAAAAGCCAACCTATGCGGCTTTTGGCGTGCTGAAACACAGAGGTATTAAAGTAAGAGTGCTCGTTAGGAGTAATACCTGCCATTTTGGAGATATCCTCGGTAGCCTCCTTGTGAATGACGTCGATGACGTCGTCGAATGTGATTATACCTACAAGCCGCTCCTCGTTATCCACAACGGGGATAGCCAGAAAGTCATATTTTTCGATCTGCTTTGCGACAAACTCCTGGTCATCATTCGTATGTACGTAAATGACGTTAGACTCCATAATGTCCTCGATTTTAGTTTCCGGGGACGAGGTTAAAAGCTTTAAAACGCTAACCACACCGACAAGTCGTCTGCTCTGTGTAACGTAGCAGGTATAGATTGTCTCCTTCACAACGCCGACCGAGCGAATATGCCCAAGCGCCTCAGAAATAGTCATATCCCTGTTGAGATATACATATTCGATAGTCATAATGCTTCCGGCGCTGTCGTCGGGATACTTCAATATTTCGTTGATATTTTTTCTTGTCTTGGTGTCAGTGTTTCTAAGAATACGCGAAACGACATTCGCGGGCATCTCTTCGATAAGGTTTACGGTATCGTCGAGATACAGGTCGTCAAGGACCTCCCTCAGCTCTTTATCGGAAAACGAATCTATCAGCTTACGTCTGGTGTCGCTCTCCATATAGGCAAAGGTATCGGCAGCCTCGTCCTTCGGCAAAATTCTGAAAACAAGCGGCAGATCTCTGTCGTTTATCTCCTCCAGAGCCGCCGCAATATCGGCAGCATTAAGCTCTGAAAGGTAATTTTTAAGCAGAGTATACTGTCTGTTTTCGATGTAGGTCAAGGTCTGCTCAGTTATTGAAAGCTTTGTTTCTTCCATTGGCGCATCCTCCTTTTTGTTTTTCAGGACACCCCTTAGAAAAGCTTATTGTTTTGTCAAGACATCACGGACAGTAATGTCAAAAAATAAACTCCCTCGAGGCTCTATGTTGTTGCTTTCGACATAGCCGTCCATTAAAATCTCAACTCCTTCAATTTTATAATATGCTTATTAAGAAAACTGTGCTCCAATATAAATGATAATCCTAATCAGTAAAAAAGTCAATACTTTTTACAAAACTTTTAAAACCAAAGCCGGCGGTGTTCCACGTGAAACATTTGTTTTTTGAGAGAAATAAGAAAAATTTCACAATAAAGGTCTGCTGCGGTTCTATTATAACAATATAAATATAATATATTTTATATTATTCCCCCGGTATTTTCCAGAAAGGCAAGGGTTTTGTTGTCAAAAACAATGTCCTGAGCCGTCATATCCTCTTCTATATGCTCCAGTCTGCTCGCGGTAAAAACGCTTGTCACGGGAAATCCGTGGCTGTTAAGGTACGCAAGAGTAACAACCGCAGGAGAAAGCCCCGTCTGCTCGCAGTACTGCTTTACCCTTGAAAGTCTGGCAAGATTTGCGGTCGATACGAATCTTCCCTCCATAAGATTCTTGACGCCCAAGCCCTGTGCAATTCTCGTGAAAAAGCCCTTTGCCTGCGGAGAAAACGCCATTACGGGAAAGTTGTTGTCCCTGTACCAGTTGTACTGATTCAAGTCCATACATACAAGGGTGTTGTCTTCAAACATATTCGCGCTTGTATGCGCAAGACTGTAATTTATCTGGCTTATCCGAAACGGCTCATAACCGTTTTTTAAGGCAAACCTGTTTGCCTCGGCTATTCTTTCGACTCCCCAGTTTGACGCCCCTAAAAAGTGAACCTTTCCGCTTTTTACATATTCATATAGCACCGGCATTATCTCCTCTACCGGAATAGAAGTATCATCCCGGTGAAGCAGATAAATGTCAATGTAATCCGTCTTTAAATACTCAAGACTTTCGGACAGATCCTTGTCGAGTTCCGTTTTTGAAAGTCGTGAATGGGTCATATCGCTAAACGGCGGGTGTCCTCCCTTTGTGCAGAGGATCATTTTATCTCTGTTCTCTCGGCTTTCAAGCCACTCTCCGATAACCTTTTCGGAAACATCCGCTCCGCCCTCCGTAAACGCACAGTATGCTCTTGCAGTGTCTATACAGTTCCCCCCGCACTCGACATACTTGTCAAGCCGTGAAAAGTATTCCTCCTTTTTTGTAATATCTTCAAAATCTGCCGTTCCAAAGCACAGGCAGGGCATATTTATCTCATACTTTTTGCTTATCAGCTTATATGTTTTCATATGTACCCGGTTCCTTTCTTTCTGTTCGCTTTTGTCAATATCAATTAGTTTTTATGTTTAATTTTTATTCCTTACAGCTCATACGATATTCTTATTTAACCGGCAAGATGAGTATTATAACACCTTGCTTTGTTTTTCCTTTGCTTTATTTTATCATATTTCTTGTCGTTTTTCTATACTATTTTTAAAAAACTCACTTTTGCATAAATTATGCTTGACAAAGACTTAAGTTTATGATACAATACATAAATGTAAAGCAAAACAACTTTACATTTAAGCTTTTAGGAGTGTTTTTATGAGCAAGAATCTTGATATTTCGTATCTTATCGACATATACGGCTCTATGCTTACCGAAAAGCAAAAAGACGCCCTTGAGCTTTATTACTTTGAGGACCTTTCTCTTGCGGAAATCGCGGAGAATATGCAGATTTCAAGACAAGGCGTCCGCGACAACATCAAGCGCGGCGAGGAAACGCTTACAGGTCTTGAGGAGGCTCTTGGTTATTTAAAGAAAATGAGAAAGTACGACGAGATAATTTCTAACATCAAAGAGCAAAACTCTCTTATGCTTTCTGAGCTGAAAAAAATCAGTTATACAAGAGCGGTTCAGTCAAGATGTGAGGCATTGATCTCTTATCTGGACGAATGTACGGATTTGTTCGGTTGATCTTTTAGGAGGTTTCATATATGGCGTTCGATAGTCTTTCTGAAAAACTGGGCGGCGTTTTTAAACGCCTTAAAAATAAAGGAAAGCTTTCAGAGGACGATGTTAAAAGCGCAATGCGTGAAGTTAAGATGGCTCTTTTAGAGGCGGACGTTAGCTACAAGGTCGTAAAGGACTTTATAGGCAAGGTGACCGAGAGAGCTATCGGCGAGGAAGTTACTAAAAGCCTTACCCCTGCTCAGCAGGTTATCAAGATAGTAAATGAGGAGCTTATCGCTCTTATGGGCAACGAGGGCGCACGGATTACCTTTCCTTCAAAGCCGCCCTGCATAGTTATGATGTGCGGGCTTCAGGGAAGCGGTAAAACCACGCACTCGGCAAAGCTTGCAAAGCTTTTTAGATCACAGGGCCGCAGACCGCTTCTGGTTGCCTGTGATATTTACCGACCCGCCGCTATTGAGCAGCTTAAAATTGTCGGCGAAAAAGCGGAGGTTCCGGTGTTTGAAATGGGACAGACAGATCCCAGAGAGATAGTTAAAAAAGCTCTAACCCACGCAAGAGACTATGGAAATGATCTGGTTATTCTAGACACAGCCGGAAGACTTCACATAGACGAGGAGCTTATGAACGAGCTTATTGACATAAAGGAAATTGCACAGCCCAATGAGATAATGCTTGTGGTTGACGCTATGACAGGTCAGGACGCGGTAAATGTTGCGGCAAGCTTTGACGAGGCGCTTGGAATCACAGGAGTGCTTTTAACCAAGCTTGACTCTGACACAAGAGGCGGCGCAGCGCTTTCGGTGCTGTCGGTTACGGGAAAGCCGATAAAATTCGTCGGTATGGGCGAAAAACTCGATGAGTTTGAGGTTTTTCACCCGGAGCGCATGGCATCACGAATACTCGGTATGGGCGATGTGCTTACTCTTATAGAGAAGGCTCAGCAGACCGTTGACGAGGAGGACGCAAAGAAGCTTGCTAAGAAGGTAAAGGAAAAGGGCTTTGATTTAAACGACCTTTTAGATCAGCTGAGGCAGATACAGAAAATGGGCTCTATAAAAAGCCTCATCGGTATGATTCCCGGAGTGGGAAGCAAGCTGAAAGACGTTGACGTTGACGAGAATCAGTTCAGGCGGCTTGAGGCTATAATCTCTTCAATGACAATGAAGGAAAGAGAGAAGCCCTCTGTTATAAATCCCAGCCGCAAAAGGCGTATTGCCGCCGGCAGCGGCACCAGGGTAGAGGACGTAAACAGGCTGCTTAAACAGTTTGAGCAGATGAATAAAATGATGAAGCAGATGGGGCTTGGCTCAAAAGGCTCTAAGAAAAGGCGTTTGAATCCCGCAATGCTAAAGGGTATGACAGGATTTGGCAACCCGGGCGGCGGACTTCCCGGGGGCGGCGGTCCGAGCGGCTTTGCAGGATTTTAAATTAAGCAATCAGCTTATTTAAACAGCAAAGCCGTAAAAAAATATGCGGTTTCCCGCTTAGATCACGGGGTATCCCCACCTAATACCGACATCTTTTTTAAACGGAGAATTCCGAATAAACTAGATATACATTTTCAAAAGCATTTATACGGAGGTGAATTTTAATGGCAGTAAAGATCAGACTTAAGAGAATGGGAGCTAAGAAAGCACCCTTCTACCGTATCGTTGTTGCCGACTCAAGATATCCGAGAGACGGCAGATTCATTGAAGAGCTGGGTTATTACGATCCCACCAAGGAGCCGAGCGTGGTTTCAGTTGACGGCGATAAGGCTAAAAGCTGGATCGCTAACGGCGCTCAGCCGACAGACACAGTAAAGGCGCTCTTGAAAAAGAACGGTATTCTTTGATTCGGTTTTAAGCAAGGCTTTTTACGAGAAGCCCACCAAAAAATTTTTGTCAGCCTTGCTTTTTATGTCAGGTGGGTGTAAGGAGAGTTGTTATGGAAGAATTATTAAAGGCTATCGTTACTGAGCTTGTTGAGGACAAGGATTCTATCTCTGTCACAACAGACGAGCCGAACGAAGAAGGAATCATCACCTATCACCTTCACGTTGCTGAGGGAGATATGGGCAGAGTTATCGGCAAGCAGGGCAGAATTGCTAAGGCTATTCGCACTGTTATGAGGGCTTGCGCCAACAAGCACGATCAGAAGATTTCTGTTGATATCGACTGATTTTTCCCGAAACACAACGCAGGACACGGAAGACTTAAACGTCTTTTGTGTCCTTTTTGTATAAACAGCCGCCTTTGTCAAACAATACCTTTTATGAAAAAGCTTATTAAAAAATACTACTTCTATATAATCGGCGCACTTGCGGGAATAGCTAACGGTATGTTCGGCGCGGGCGGCGGAATGATCGTCGTTCCGCTGCTTACCCATGCGGGCTTGAATCAGAAAAAAGCTCAGGCGACATCTATATCGGTAACGGTGTTTTTAAGCGTGATAAGTCTTTTTGTGTACGCCCTTAAACAAAGCTTTTCGCTTTCTGACGCTGTCAGATATGTGCCTTTCGGACTTTTAGGGGCGGGAGCAGGCGCTCTTATCTTAAAAAAGATGAGCCCAAGACACCTTAAAATTGTTTTTGCTTTTATCTTGATAATCTCGGGAGTGAGGCTGATAGCAAGATGAACCTTATTGTAACGCTTATTGTCTCCTTTCTGACCGGAGTTATGGCCTCTTTAGGACTGGGCGGAGGGATGGTTCTTATTCTGTACCTTACTCTTATCAATGGCACCGGTCAGCTTGAAGCACAGGGGATAAACCTGTTTTTCTTTTTGCCTATTGCGGCGGTAAGCCTTTTTTTTCACACAAAAAACAAGCTTGTGGAATGGAAAAAGGTCATGCCGACTATAGTTACCGGCTGTATTTTTTCGCTTATCTTTTCCTTTGTGGCAAATGCCTGCGACGTAAGCCTGCTCTCTAAGCTGTTCGGAGGATTTGTGACTGCGATGGGAATTATAATCCTTTTTCAAAGCAAAAACAAAAAGGGTCGCAGCAAATAAAATATCTGCGCCTTTTTACTTTTCACTTTTCTTCATTCAAGAGTTACCCACTCATCCATAAGCGATGCTGAAAGCTCCTTTTTTTCATCAAGCTCTCTGCAAAGCCGCGACATCTCTTTATAATCATACGCCGGCTGCGAGGATATTCTTTCCTCAAGCTCTGCGCACTCTTTGTCCAAAAGCGCTATCTGCTCCTCAAGCTCCTTTATGCGCTGTCTGCGCTTTACCTCTTCCGCCCTTTGCTGCTTTGTACGATGCAGCTTTGCCTGAGACTTTTCCTTTACCTTTTTTTGCTCTTGTACCTCGGATTTTTCAAGGCGCTTTTTTTCTATATACCCCTTGAATCCGCAGTCGTATCCGATTAGCGTTTGCCCTTCAAGTTCAAATATCCTGTTTGTAAGCTTGCTTAACAGATACCTGTCGTGAGACACAATGATCATTGTTCCCGTATAATCCTTAAGCGCCCTTTCTAATACCTCCCTGGCGTTTAAGTCAAGGTGGTTGGTAGGCTCATCCAGCAGCAGCACATTTGCGTTAGAAAGCACCATTATCGCAAACATAAGCTTTACCCTTTCGCCGCCAGACAACACCCCTACCGGCTTGAACACGTTATCTCCCGAAAATAGTACGCCCGCCAGAATCTTTCGTATCTGCGAATCTAACTGAGACGGAAAACGGCTGTGAAGCTCCTCCATTACCGTTTTTGAATTTTTAAGCGTTTTCATCTCCTGATCAAAGTAAAACCGCTTTATATTATCAGCCCACAGGATCTTTCCCTGCTCACATGGTACCTCACCGAGCATTAGCTTTAAAAGCGTCGACTTTCCCGCTCCGTTTTTGCCTATTACGCCAATCTTTTCTCCCCTTTTCACCTCAAACGAAAAGCTTTTCAAAAGCAATCTGCCGCCCGCTGACAGCGTGCAGTCTGACGCCTTTAAAACATCCTTAGGCGGCTCTATATTATAAGTAAGATTAAGTCTTACGCTGCTTTTGTATTCATACGGCTTGTCTATTATTTCAATGCGTTCAAGCTGCTTTTCCCTGCTCTTTGCCATTGCCGCAGTTGACGCTCTTACCTTGTTTTTCGATATATAATCCTTAAGCTTTGCAATCTCCTCCTGCTGTTTGCGGTATGCTTTCATTTTTGTTTCAAAGCTTTTTTCCTTTAGCGCGGTGTAGGCTGTGTAATTTCCTCTATAGATAAACAGACTCTTATTCTCGATCTCATAAATTTTGCCGCATAAGGCGTCAAGAAAATACCTGTCGTGAGATACCACAATAACCGAGCCTTTATAAGATTTAAGATAATCCTCAAGCCACATAAGCGTTTCAAAATCAAGGTGATTGGTGGGCTCGTCGAGTATCAGCAGATCGGGTGCCTCCAGCAGCAGCTTTGCCACTGCAAGACGTGTCTTTTCACCGCCGGAAAGGGTTGATATTACCCTGTCCTTGGAAATATCCGAAAATCCCATCCCGTTTAATACCCGGTTTATAAGCACCTCTGTATTATAGCCGTCGTTTGCCTCGTAATATGACGAAAGGCGGGCGTATTCCTCAGCGTTCACTTCGTTGAGATCCTGCTCAAGCTCCTTCATACGCTCAAGCGTTTTCTGAAGATTTAAAAACGGCTTTCTCATTTCTTCTATTATTGTAAGAATTGAATCAAGCCCCGAATTTTGCTTTAGTATACCTATTTTTACTCCGCTTTTTACGCTTACGCTGCCCTCTCCCTTTTCGTTTGTATCAAAATCCTCTTCGCCTTTTATTATGCTGAGCAGAGTTGATTTTCCCGAGCCGTTTACTCCTACAAGCCCTATTATTTCATTTTCCTCCACAGTAAATGAAACGTCTTTAAACAGCGCGTCCGCACCGAAGTACTTGCTTATTTTATTTACTTTTAAAATCATAATAAACTCCGATAATACTTATAATGTGTATGTTAAAAAGGGGCTTACCCCGTCACTTAACGCAGAAATCAGCGCCAATGAAGACTGTGAAATGTTTCCTGCCGCTTTATATTCATCAAACATCACGCCTAAGTTATATAATAATATACTTTGGGGAAAATATCAATACTTGATTTTTCGCCCCGTAATACTTTCCCCTAAATTACGGGCGAGTCTTGACCGCCGCCGTATTTGTGGTATACTTAAATAAAGAGAGGTATTTTTCTATGAAAAGATTATTTTCCGTCGTTTCCCTGTTGCTCTGCCTTTTACTTATGACCGGAGTTTGTGCGTCTGCCGAAAGCGAGCTTGAGGTGATTAACCCTCCGCACAGTATGCTGGTGTTAGGAGATTCGATCTCCACCGGGTGTATGCTTTACTCGTACAAGCAGGGCAACAACTACAACACACAAAGCTATGCAAACCTTATCGCCCGCGATCTTCATCTGTCCCAAGAGCGCTCATACAACAACCTGGCGGCTGACGGGCAGACATCAAAGGAGCTGCTTTCGAAAATCCATAGCGGCGAGTACGACAGCGTTATAGATTCTGACCTTATATGTATAACGATCGGCGGAAACGACCTTTTAGGCGAGTTTTTGGAGTTTTTGCAGGAAAGCATAGGGCTTGACCTCATTGACGTTACGGGGACAAGCATAAATGCAGACTTTACGAATCCCGAGCTTATGTCTAAGCTAAACGAGCTTATCTCAAACATAGACTCTAACATCTCCGCATTTTCAGGTAACTTTTCAAAAATACTGACTGGCATTCGCGAGAAAAACGAGGACGCTTACATTATATGTCAGACTGTGTATAATCCGCTTGACTGTCTGCCGATTCCCGATACCGTAAAAACCATTTTCGACAACAAAATCAAACTTATAAACAATAAATTAAGAAGCTGCGTAAAGCTTCAAAACAGTGAGGAGGTGTGCGCCGAGGTCATAGACGTTTATCACCTCTTTGAGGGAAAATCTGCGGATATGACAAATATGCTAGACGGCGATATTCACCCGAACTCAGCCGGGCACAAGAAAATCTACGAAGCCGTTAAGGCAATCGTTGAAAAGCACAGCTTTGCTCCTCTTGAGACTACCGAGGCTACACAAAGCTTTGACGCCTTGGCAAGCAAGCAGCTGTACGACATCGAAAAAAGCGAGGGAAGTTCAGTGCTTATAATGTGCGCCTTTGTGGGCATTTTCGGAATATGCGTGCTGACGGCTATAATTATATTCATACGAAAGAAAAAAATAAAATAATAAACCGGGTGCTGACAAAAGTCCGTTACGCTATACGGACGCTCGTAACCTCAGCACCTATTTTTTTGCGCCGCATAGGATAATATACAGAGGTTTTGAGGTGAAGCATATTGAGAATTTCCAAGCTTTCAAAATATACCTTTAAGGTCATGCTTACGCCTGACGACGTTTTAAAGCTGGGCGCAAGCATTGAGCTTATCGACAAGCAAAGCTATGCCGCAAAGAAATTTATCTCTCAGCTTATAGACATCATTGAACACTCTATGAAAGTGAAAATCTCTAAGTCCAAGCTTTTTGTGGAGGTTTTTGAAGAACCGATGGGCGGCTGCGTTGTATATCTGTGCGGCAACGAGGAGCTGATAACCGACGCCCAAAAGGGTGAGCCATATGAAAAAACAGCGGTGTTTTCACTGGAATTCAAGCAGCTGCTCCCGTTTGCCAAGAGTGCTAAAAAATTAAGTCTTGATAAAGCTGAATCGTCTTTGTATTACCAAAACGGATACAGACTCATTTTAAGACAAAACAAAAAAGCCGACGAAGCTTATGCGTTCGGACGGCTTTTATCTAAGTATCAGGGCTCTTATCACAAGAGCGATATTATTTACACTCAGGAGCATTTTACGCTTCTGTGCAAAAATAACGCCATTGATAAAATACTTAGCATTGATGTTTTTCCATAGCGTTTGACCGCCGCTCAGGCGGATACATATATTTTTTAACGGCAAGCGCTGTTTTTAAGCTTTACAACGCTTGACGCAATATCGTCTGATCTGAACAGATATGTTCCCGCAACAAGATTTGTCGCACCGCTAAGCACTGCCTGCCGTGCGGTTTTTTCATTTATGCCGCCGTCTACCTGTATGACAGTGCTCAGTCCCTGCTCCTTTATTTTTTTGCAAAGCGCTTTTATTTTATCCGTCATTGAAGCCATAAAGCCCTGTCCGCCAAAGCCCGGCTCTACCGTCATTATCAACACCATATCTATACTGTCAAGATATGGATAAACAACGCTTATATCCGTTGCCGGCTTTACAGATATCCCTACGCTTGCTCCCTTTTCTTTACATATTTTTATGCACTGCTCAGGATTTTCTGTTGCTTCTATATGAAAGGTGATATTGTCCGCTCCGTAATCTATAAACCTGTCAATATACCTTTCGGGATCTGTTATCATCAGATGAACGTCAAAAGAAAGCTTGCTTACCCTCTTTGCGCTTTTTAGAACCGGCAGACCAAAGCTTATGTTGTTTACAAAAACTCCGTCCATTACATCGAAATGTATACAGTCGGCGCCTGCAAGCTCTGCACGCTTTATCTCACTCTCTAAATTTGCAAGATCACACCCAAGTATCGACGCGGAAACCTTAATTTTCATTTTGTCACTTCCCTTTACAAAATTCTTTTCAGTAGTTAAATACACTTCCCCCTATAAATTCCCGCACAAGTGAATTTGCCGGAACAAGCTTTTCATTTATCGGTTCCGCAGACTCAAGAGCGCTGTACAGCTCCCTGGCGTGCGGCTTCTGAGCGCTTTCGTTTGATATCTCACTCAACCCTTTTATATCAAACGAGCGGTATGCTCCTATCTCATACGGGATGAAGGTGTCTATCAGAAAATCTGCTCTGCCCTTATACGGTATGATATATTTGTTTGCACCCTCTTCTACCTTTGAAAAAAGCGACAGCGTATCCTCAAAACTTCTGTTTCTGAAAAAGCTGTCTCTCGTAAGTCTTCTCAACAGCCTTATTTCGGCCCGCTTAAGACTTTTATCCCTGTATTTAACCCGTGTGTCAGGGCTTAAATATATATGCTGTGTAAAATCGGTATTGTATCCCGTAACTTCGGGATTAAGCGCATGTATCCCTTCGATAACCACAAGGTCGTTCCGCTTTCTTTTCAGCTTTACAAAACCGTCCCTCGACTGGTGCTTGAAGTTAAATATCGGGATATCTATCTCCTCGCAGTTGGCTATTTTTACAAGATGCCTCTGCAAAAGCGGAATGTCCAGCCTTGCAGGCGCTTCAAGATCTACGCCCTCCTCGCTTTCAAGCGGGGTGAAGTAGTTGTCCATTGATATGGTGTGCGTTTCTATTCCCATTGAGTCGAGCTGCATTTCTATTTTAAGCGCGGTAGTAGTCTTTCCCGCCCCGGATGGGCCGGACAAAAGTATTATCGGTCTTGAAATTATGCAGGACATAATGCTCTCGGCTATCTCATTTATTCTGTCGGCATATGCCTTTTCGCATTCAGTTATATATCCCTCGGCGTCTGACTTAATTTGATAGTTTATCTCTTCAAGCTTAACCTGATTCATTATCCGGACTCCTTTTCAGATATATAATTGCGGGGCAGGCCCCTTATTGAATATTAACACATTTTATCCCGTTTTACAATAGTTTATGCAATCACCCGATATTATTTTTCGCATATAATGAAATAAAGAAAATGATACTTTCAAAAAAGCCCCTGCGGGCTGAAGGAGCGAAGCATATGAAAAAAAAACTAAGTGTGCTTATAGCAGGCGGAGATTACCGTCAGACCTATATAGCAGGATACTTTATCAAATATTTTGACAAAATATATACAATAGGCTTTAATCAGACCTTAAGCTTTAACGAAATAACTCATCTTGAAGATATAAGCGACTTAAAGGATAACATTGACGTTCTGGTACTGCCTCCCGTCGCTACTAACGACGGTGTAACAGTTAATACTCCGTTTTACAACAAAAACCTTTATCTGGACACCGTTTTTGACAAGCTTTGCCCGGGTGCCAAGATTTTCGGCGGAAACTTAAGTGACGATCTTTCAGCTGTGCTTATTTCGTCCGGATTTACCGTGACGGACTATTTTAAAAACGAAAAGCTTATTCTTGCAAATACAATTCCCACGGCGGAGGGCGCTTTGCAGCTTGCACTGGAGGAAACCCCATACGTTTTGCGCGGCGCAAAAACAGCAGTTATGGGCTTCGGCAGAGTGGGCAGCGAAACCGCAAGGCTCTTTAAAAACGTGGGCGCAAATGTTTTTGTTTTTGACAGAAAAGCCGACAAGCGCAAGACTGCTGAGGAAATGGGACTTTCCGCCCTTTCGTTTGACAGCGATAAAATATACTCCTCAGATATAATTATTAACACAGTGCCTGCTTTGGTTCTTACAAAGGATATACTAAAAAAATTGAGCACCGATACGCTTATTATAGACCTTGCTTCAAAACCCGGCGGTGTTGATCTCAGCTATGCCAAGCTAAGAGGCTTAAACGTTATCTGGGCGCTTTCGCTTCCCGGAAAGGTGGCTCCCGTTACAAGCGGGGAAATTATTGCAAAAACAATAATCTCCTGTCTTGGACTCGGAGGTGGCATATGGTAAACACTCTCGAAGGACTTAAAATAGGCTACTGCATAACCGGATCGTTCTGCACCTTTGAAAAGGCTTTCGCAGCTCTTGCGCAGCTGGTCTCCACAAAGGCAGAGGTCACGCCTATAATGTCTTTTAACGCAGCTCAATTAGACACGCGTTTCGGAAAGGCAAAGGATCACATTGAAAGGCTTGAGCGCACCACGGGAAAGAAAGTTATCAAAACAATCGAGGACGCCGAACCTATAGGCCCTAAAAAACTTTACGATATCATTGTGGTAGCTCCTTGCACGGCAAATACCCTTGCAAAGCTCGCCGTCGGGATAACCGACACTCCCGTAACTATGGCGGTGAAATCACACATAAGAAACTCCCGCCCGGTGCTTATAGGAATTTCTACAAACGACGCTTTGGCAGCAGCCGCAAAAAATATCGGCGCTTTGCAAAATTACAAAAACTATTACTTCGTACCCTACACCCAGGACGATTACCTCAACAAGCCGAATTCAATCGTCGCTCGGTTTGAGCTTATTCCCGAAGCTATTGTCAAGGCCATGAATGCAATTCAGATTCAGCCGCTTATCTTCAGAAAATAAGCTTTTGATCCCGTTACCTGGTTTCACCCGATAGGAGCATTTATCCTATCGGGTGATTTTTTCGTTTAACCGTTTTCCTGCCATGAGTTTAAATATCTCTCCTGCTCCGAGGTGAGTTTATCTATCTCGATCCCCCAGAATTTAAGCTTTCTGTTTGCTACCTCTTTATCTATCTCCCTTGGGACGTCTATTATCATAGTTTTCGTCTTTCCCCTGTTTTTCACCAGATACTGAGCGGAAAGCGCCTGTATAGCAAAGGACATATCCATTATCTCTGCCGGGTGTCCGTCTCCCGCCGCAAGATTAACAAGCCTGCCCTCTGAAATTACATAAACAACATTTCCGTTTGAAAGCTCATAGCCCTTTATATTGTTTCTTGCCGGCTTTACGCTTACCGCTATTTCCTTCAGCGCCGACACATCTACCTCGCAGTCAAAATGCCCGGCATTGCACATAATCGCGCCGTTTTTCATATTCATAAAAGATTTCTCTGTTATAACATCCTTGCAGCCCGTTACCGTTATAAAAAAGTCACCGAGCTTTGCCGCCTCTTCCATCTTCATAACCCTAAAGCCGTCCATTACCGCTTCCATTGCCTTAATCGGGTCTATCTCTGTCACTATAACAGACGCGCCAAGCCCCTTTGCTCTCATTGCAACGCCCTTGCCGCACCAGCCGTATCCCGCAACGACCACGTTTTTTCCCGCAACTATAAGATTTGTGGTTCGGTTTATTCCGTCCCACACCGACTGACCCGTTCCGTAGCGGTTGTCAAACAAATGCTTGCAGTCCGCGTTGTTTACAAGCACCATCGGAAATTTAAGCGCTTTGTTTTTGTTCATATTTATAAGACGTATTATCCCTGTGGTCGTCTCCTCACAGCCGCCTATTACGTTCTTAATAAGCTCAGGATACTCGCTGTGGATCAGATTCACAAGGTCTCCCCCGTCGTCTATGATTATATTCGGAGCCGCCTTTATAACACTTTCGATATGCCTGTGATATTCCTCGTCAGTCGCGTTATACCAGGCGAAAACATTCAGCCCCGAGTGAACTAGCGCCGCCGCAACATCGTCCTGCGTGGAAAGCGGATTCGATCCCGTGACAAACATCTGTGCCCCTCCGGCAGAAAGCACTCTGCAAAGATATGCGGTTTTTGCCTCAAGATGTACCGACAGCGCTATCTTGATTCCTTCAAACGGCTTGCTCTTGGAAAACTCCTCCTCAACAGAACGCAAAATCGGCATATTCGCCTTTGCCCACTCGATCTTTAACTCTCCGCTTTGCCAAAGGCATACATCTCTTATTTCACTCATTTTCATACCAGTCCTTTCTGCCCTCGGCATCTTTGAAAATTCGGTATATTTCAGGATAATCGTTTTTTGTTCTTACCGGTCTGAAATCCTTTGACACAAAGCAATGAGTGCTCTCGCCCTCTGCGGAAAGCTTCCCGGTCGTAAGGTTGTAAAGCTTGTACGCCACTTTAAAACGCACTCCCGAAAACTCACAGATCATCATACAAACCTTAAACTCATCTTGAAACCTCACGGGAGAGTGATACTTGCAGGATACCGACAAGACGGGTATCATAACTCCCATTTCCTCCATTTTTTCATAACCGAAACCAATCTCGTCCAGCCACCATATTCTCGCCTCCTCAAACCACCTTATATAGTTTGAGTGGTGTACTATTCCCATTCCGTCAGTTTCATAGTAAAACGCTTTTCTTGTAAAGTTTTTTACCTCCATATATTTCTTCCTCTCATTTTTGTTTTATCGTAGATTTTCCTTCCAAAACCAAGAAATAAAAAGGTACAATTTCATCTTTTAACTGAATAGTATTATATAATTTAACTTTAAATATGTCAAGAATATACAGCCTTTATACGCAAAAAGGGCTTTGGCATTTTTACTGTGCCAAAGCCACATTCCTATTCGATTTCACTATTCGTTTGTAAGGCTTGTGGCCTTACACAAGCTTTCTTCTGTCAATTACTCTTACCGCCTTGCCCTCGCTTCTTGTGATCGACTTCGGCGCGACAAGGTGGATCTTCGGATTGATTCCCAGTACCGATTTCATAGCAGCTACAAGCTTCTTAACATTTGCTTCTTTAGCTTCGGCATTATCAAGCAGCTTTTCGTCATCAACTTCAACAGAAACATCAAGCGTGTCTGTGTTGTTTACCCTATCAACCTCTATAAGATAGTTAGGAGAATATCCCTGATCTATCAATACCGTTTCTATCTGCGACGGGAACACATTTACTCCGCGGATGATAAGCATATCGTCGCTTCTGCCCATTGGCTTTGTCATCTTGATAAGCGTTCTTCCGCACGAACACTTTTTCCTCGAAAGAACACATATATCTCTGGTTCTGTATCTTAAAAGAGGAAAAGCTTCTTTGGTTATGCTGGTAAATACGAGCTCTCCCTTTTCGCCCTCCGGCAAAACCTCTCCCGTTTCGGGATCTATTATCTCTGGTATAAAGTGATCTTCGCAGATGTGCATTCCCGTCTGCTCCTCGCACTCAAACGAAACTCCCGGTCCGCTTATCTCGGTAAGTCCGTAAATATCATAAGCCTTTATTCCCAATAGCTTTTCTATTTCCTTACGCATCTGCTCTGTCCAAGGCTCTGCACCGAAAATTCCCGCTTTAAGCTTTATGTCGTCGGTAGTGTAACCCATATCGTGCAGAGTCTCTCCTATGTACGCCGCATAAGACGGCGTGCAGCAAAGTATTGTTGAGCCGAGGTCTCTCATAAACTGGATCTGTCTTTCGGTGTTTCCGGATGACATCGGCAGTGTAAGACAGCCTACCTTGTGCGATCCTCCGTTGAGTCCCGGTCCGCCTGTAAAAAGTCCGTAGCCGTAGCAAACCTGACAAACATCTTCATTCGTTCCGCCTGCCGCTACAACAGCTCTTGCACAGCACTCCTCCCATATGTCGATATCAGGCTGAGTGTAAAACGCTACTACTCTTTTTCCGGTAGTTCCGCTTGTCGACTGAATCCTTACACAGTCAGACAAAGGTCTTGCTAAAAGTCCGTATGGATATGCCTCTCTTAAGTCGTCCTTGGTCAAAAAAGGAAGCCTGGAAAGGTCAGACAACTCCTTAATATCTTCGGGAGCAACGCCTTTTTCCTCCATTTTCTTACGATAGTAAGGAACATTGTCCCAAACGTACTTTACCTGCTTGATAAGCCTCTCTGTCTGAAGCTTTTTCATCGAGTCTGTATCCATACACTCGATTTCTTTCTGATAATAATTCTTCTCCACTTAAATTCCCGTCCTTTTCAAGATGTTATTTATCTAACGGCGATATGCTCGCCGAAAAAGCCGTTTTCCCGCCCTTTATGCGTTCTTGCCAAGCTCAAAGGCAACCTTGTTTACCTCCAGAAACTTTGGCGGCACAAGTTCCTCTAGCGCATTTTGCCAGCAGCTTTCATCAAAATCAAGCAGGCTTGCTACCTTTCCCATAAGCACAACATTAGAAGCTTTTGCGTTTCCCGCCTTTTGTGCAAGCGATAAAGCGTCCACTGCGATCACTTTAGCGCCTGCATTCTCGATCTTCTCAATCAGCTTATCAGGATACTTGGCAACGCCCGATATTACCGGCATAGGATCGATCTGCTGAGTTGATGTGATTATAGTTCCGCCCGGCTTTAAATGAGATATCCAGCGTGCGGCTTCAAGCTCTTCAAAGCTTATTATAACATCCGCCTCGCCCTTTTCTATAACAGGCGAATACACCTTGTCACCGTACTTTACATAGGTCACTACCGAACCGCCTCTCTGACTCATTCCGTGAACCTCAGAGACTTTTACATCATAGCCCTTAGACATAAGGACACTTCCTAACAGACGGGAGGCCAGCAACGACCCCTGTCCTCCTACACCTACTATCATAATTGACTTTGTTTGCATACTATTTTCTCCTTTTCAAAAAAGCTTTAGACAAAGTTTTAATAAGGGCTTACCCACTCAAAAACCGCTTCAGCGTCTTTGACTGTGAGCGGGCGGAGTATCAAACGCTCCGTTTCTATTGTAATATTGTGCATACCATACTCCTTAACTCTATCCTATTGCCTTAAGCGTCATTTACCTGATCGCCCCAAGTCTGCACATTTCTTTGCAGATACCACAGCCGACGCACTGTGTGCTGTCTATCTCACACTTTTTATCGTGAATAGAAATTGCAGGACATCCTATCTTTAAGCACTGCTTACATCCGACACACTTATCACTTTCGACATTAAGCGGAGGATTGTGCTTTACATATTTGAGTAACGCGCACGGGCGGCGTGAGATTATTACGCACGGCTCGTCAAGTGCGACCTTTTCCTTTATCACCTTTTCACACTCGCTCATATGATAAGGGTCTACAACGCTTACATTTTTTATGCCGATAGCCTTGCAAAGCTCCTCAAGGTTTACCGCGGCAGCAGGATCACCCTTAAGATTTTTTCCGGTAGTTGGATTCTGCTGATGACCGGTCATTCCCGTTATCGAGTTGTCAAGGATTATAACAAGCGAGTTTGACGCGTTGTACGCGATGTTTACAAGCCCTGTCATTCCGCTGTGCATAAATGTCGAGTCACCTATTACCGCAACGCTCTTTTTATCCGCACCCTCTCTTGCTTTGTTAAAGCCGTGAAGCGCCGATATTGACGCCCCCATACAGATAGTCGAATCCATTGCGGTAAGCGGAGCGGCTGCGCCTAAGGTATAACATCCAATATCTCCCGAAACTGTAAGCCCAAGCTTTGACAGACAGTAGAACAATCCCCTGTGCGGACAGCCGGCACACATTACAGGCGGGCGGACAGGTATCTGTTCATCAAGCTCTGTATAGTCCTTTTTCTCACCGAATACTCTCTCTGCGATAAGGCTCTGTGAATACTCGCCCAGCATACTGAAAATCTCTTTACCGACAACTTCAAGACCCAATGCTTTACAGTGATTTTCTATAAACGGGTCAAGCTCTTCTATAACATAGACCTTTTTGCACTTTTTGCAAAAATCCTCAATGAGCTTTTTGGGCAATGGATAAACAATTCCTAGCTTTAAGTAATTCACTCTGTCGCCAAGCGCTTCCTTTGAATAAACATATGAAATTCCGCTTGTGATAACGCCTATATCGGCGCCGTTATCCTCAACTGTATTTATATCGCTCGACTCCGCATACTCAATCTCATCAAGCGTTCTCTGCTCGACAAAAATGTGTCTTCCCCTTGCGTATGCGGGCATCATAACATACTTAGACGGGTTCTTTTCATAATCCTTAAGCGCAATTTCCTCACGCTCATTAAGCTCGACCGCAGACTGAGAGTGAGATACCCTTGTTGACATTCTGACAATCACCGGTGTGTCAAATCTCTCAGAAAGCTCAAACGCAAGCTTTGTGTATCTTTTACATTCGTCAGAGTTCGATGGCTCAAGCATCATCACCTTTGACGCCTCGGCATGATGGCGCGAATCCTGCTCATTCTGTGATGAGTGCATTCCCGGATCGTCCGCAACGGCTATCACCATTCCCCCGTTTACTCCCGTATACGACGCCGTGTAAAGCGGGTCGGCGGCAACGTTAAGCCCCACATGCTTCATTCCGCAAAAGCTTCTCGCCCCAGCCATTGAAGCGCCTAGCGCTACCTCCATAGCAACCTTTTCGTTCGGCGCCCACTCAGCATATATTTCATCGTATTTTGCCGCCTCCTCGGTTATCTCCGTTGACGGCGTTCCCGGATAAGACGAAACGACCTTGCATCCGGCTTCAAAAAGCCCTCTTGCAAATGCCTTGTTTCCGAGCATAAGTTCTTTCATTTGATAATCTCCCTTTATGTATACAATTATACAAACAGTATAACACAATTATTATAAAAAAGCAACAATTTAGTATAAATGACGACACTGTTTTTTCTGCGTTGCAGATTCTATTCGCCTCTTGAAAAAATAACTAAGATATGGTAAAATAGTTTAGGC
The DNA here is from genome assembly GCA_947625195.1 of uncultured Clostridia bacterium. GTDB lineage: Bacteria > Bacillota > Clostridia > Oscillospirales > Ruminococcaceae > UMGS1601. Next base: position 19,686 of record CANQNK010000016.1, read on the forward strand.
AAGATGTTTCATATCCTGTAGCCTGTCAGACCAAGTCGGCGGCGTGTTACATTTTTGCTGCTTTATGCACTTGATGCTTTATGCACTTGAGCAAGTTTTTGATCAACTACCATAAAGTATTAACTCACACGACAAAACATTTTTAGTATTATCGAATGCAGAATTTTACATATACGGAGGAAATTATGAAAACTTATACTCTTTCTGATATTTACACGGAAGACAAAATCACCTGTCAGACCGAAAGATACAAAAAAGCCGCAGAAAGCTATAATGAACTTTTCGGCGACGGTCACGTGAGATTCTTTTCCGCACCCGGAAGAACCGAGGTCGGCGGAAACCATACCGATCACAACTTCGGCAAGGTTCTTGCTGCGGGGGTTTCGCTTGACGTTATTGCGGCGGCGACTGCAACCGACGACAATATTATTGAAGTCAAAAGCGAGGGCTTTGAAAAGGACACTGTAGATATATCAGACCTAAATGTGCGTGAGAATGAAAAAAACACCCCTGCCGCTCTGATAAGAGGCGTGTGCAGAGGTATAAAAGACAGAGGCTACAATATAGGCGGCTTTAAAGCGTACACTACTTCAAACGTGCTTAAAGGCTCAGGACTTTCTTCCTCTGCCGCATTCGAGGTGCTTTTGTGCACGATCTTGAACTCTCTTTACAACAACGGCGCAATATCGGATGTTGAAACTGCACAGATCTCACAGTACGCGGAAAACGAGTACTTCGGCAAACCTTCGGGGCTTATGGATCAGATGGCTTCAAGCGTCGGAAGCTTTATCACAATTGATTTTAAAGATCCCAAAAGACCTGTAATAAACAAAATAAACTTTGATTTTAATAAATGCGGATACTCATTGTGCATAGTGGACACAAAGGGAGATCATACAGAATTAACTCCCGAATATGCCGCTATTCCCAATGAAATGAAAAGCGTTGCCCGGCTTTTCGGCAGAGATGTTTTAAGAGGTATTACCAAAGAGGAGATACTTCAAAGAATTGGAAAGATAAGAGAAAAATGCGGCGACAGAGCTTTTTTAAGAGCACTTCATTTCATCGATGACAACGAAAGAGTTGAAGCTCAGGCACAGGCTCTTAACAGCGGAGACTTTGACACATTTTTAAAGAAGGTAAACGAATCGGGAGATTCTTCGTACAAGTATCTCCAAAACATTTACACGAACAAAACTCCGCATGAACAGGGGCTGAGCATCGGGCTTTATCTTGCAGCCGAGGTTTTAAACGGCACAGGCGCATCGCGTGTTCACGGCGGCGGCTTTGCCGGAACGATCCAGGCGTTTGTTCCAAACGATAAGCTATCTGAATTTATATCGGTTCTTGACGGAGCGTTCGGCGACGGCGCATGTCACGTGCTGTCGATCAGGCCGGTCGGCGGAGTTGAGGTATCGCTGTAAATGAAACTCGTAATTCTCGACTGTGAAACCGTGTCAAAAAACGGCGACGTTTCTCTTGAAGCTATAACCTCTCTGTGCGATACCACAGCTTTCGGATTTGTTCCAAACGACAAGGTGGCCGATGCTATCGGCGACGCGGACTGCGTTATCTGCAACAAGTGCCTTATAACAAGAAAGGTTTTTGAATCCTGCCCCAACTTAAAATACGTGGGGCTTTTTGCCACAGGCTACAACAACATAGACTTAAAAGCCGCAAGCGATTTCGGTGCGGTTGTAGCTAATGTTCCGGCTTACTCTACTGATTCGGTTGCGCAGCACACGTTTGCGCTGATACTTGACTACTTTAACAAAACCTCAGAGTACAAGGCTTCTACCGCTAACGGCGACTGGATAAACTATAAATTCTTTTCATACTTTTATATTCCGATATACGAGCTTTCAGGCAAAACCATAGGCATAATCGGCTTTGGGAATATCGGGCAGAGGGTGGCCGAGATTGCAAAAGCCTTTGGTATGAACGTTTTGGCATACACCAGAACCATTGATAAAATCAATGGCAAAGCACAGCCCGCTTCGCTTTATGAGCTTATGAAAAAAAGCGACGTTATTACTCTGCACTGCCCGTTAAACGAGGGCACAAAGGAGATCATCAACACGAAAACATTATCTCTGTGCAAGCCTACGGCCCTGTTGGTAAACACATCCCGCGGGGGTGTTATTAACGAAAAAGCTCTGGCGCACGCACTTAAAACTGGGCAGATAGCTCATGCATCTATCGACGTTTTGACTTATGAACCGATGAAAGAGGACTGCCCGTACATAGGGCTTAAAAATATAACTATTACTCCTCACATTGCCTGGGCTCCCATTGAAACAAGAGAGCGGCTTGTTAAAAATGTTGCAGAGAATTTAAAAGCCTTTTTGGACGGAAACCCGATAAACAAGGTAAACAGTTAACAAGTTGACAAATATACTCAACGGGTGTATATTTAAACCTAAATCCACATATTTAAGGAGCGAGAAGTAATGATTGCAATTGGAAACGACCATGCGGCAGTAAATCTGAAAGAAGAGATCATTAAATATTTTGAGGAAAATAACATTGAGTACAAGGACTTCGGCTGTGCCGAGTACCCCGATGCTGCAAAAGCCGTGTGTGAAGCCGTTGTAAACGGAGAAGCCGAAAAGGCAATACTTATATGCGGAACGGGGATTGGAATTTCCATTGCCGCTAACAAGGTAAAGGGAATTCGTGCGGCCTGTTGCTCTGACTATTTTTCCGCCAAATACACAAGGCTTCACAATGACGCAAACGTGCTTTGCTTCGGCGCGAGAGTAGTCGGCTCAGGGCTTGCAAAGGAGCTTGTCGATGTTTTTTTAAACACTGAATTTGAAGGCGGAAGACACGCAAGACGTGTGGATCTCATAAAAAAAATGGAGGATGTTTTCGGAAAATAAACGCAGATTTATTTAAACCGTTTGTCACTTGCCTTACAGATAAAGCCTTTGAGAAATATTCTCAAAGGCTCTTAATTTTACAGATAACCGCGCACATCATTTGTAAGCTGCTGCTCAAGATTTATCAGGCGCTTTGTAATATCCTTTATGTGTTCGTCCGCCGCCTCGTACTGATTCAGATATCTGTTTAGCGACTTTACCCCCATGTTGCAGCCGTCGGTTATCAGGTCAGCTATCGTGTTATCCGATGCATCTGCCGCCATCTTAAAGTTGGTCTTCATCCACGACATACCCTTCGCCATGGGATTAGGCTCCTTTCCATCGTCATGAAATCTGTCAAGCGCAGAAGTTATCTCATGCTGAAGCTTTACGTGCTCGGTCTTGCAGTCGGTAAGGCACCGCCTGAACTCTTCGCTTTTTACTCTATCCTTTACCTCGTCTATCGCGGAAACTCCCATTTTAATGCCGGCATCGCACTCCCTTAAAAGCTTAATCGTATCCTGTTCTATCAAAAGATAATCCCCTTTCAATGTTTTGTAGTTATTATCTCCGCTTTTATGCAAATAATCCCCGCCGGTTCACCGACAAAGGATTTTTTACAGTATCTTTTTCTTTCTGAATATAATTATCTCAACCACCACTATCAAAACGCTTACTACAAACACTATCAGATATCCATATTTCCAGGCAAGCTCCGGCATCACCTTGAAATTCATTCCGTACCATCCCGCTATGAGCGTAAGCGGCAGAAACATTGCGGTTATCACCGTAAGAAGATTTATTATATAGTTCTGCTTTTTGGCAATCGACGACTGGTAAAGCTCCCTTATCTGCAAAATGTGCTCTCTGAGACTTTCTACATGGTCGTGAAGTCGTTCGGCGCGTTTTGTAAAAAGCCTCCAGCCGTGAACTTCCCCCTCGCTCATATCACGGCTGTAATTCATCTGCATTGTTTCCCCCACATCTATAAGCTGCTCGTAATACGAGTGAAGCTGTGACAGACGCTTTCTTAAAATCAAAATATGCTCATCGGTGTTCTGGCTGTCATTGTCTAACACGCTTTCCTCAAAATCATTCAGCTCTTCCTCGGTCAAGACAAGGTTGCGAGAGTCGTCAGAAATAAGCCTTTCAAAAAGATGCAGCAAAAACTGGCTGAGCGAACAAAACGATTCCTCGTCTGAAGCTATCTCGTCAACCGTATCATAAAGCGCATCGCTTTTTGAAATAATATACAAGACATCTTCTTTCAATATGAATCCAAATTTCATAAATGCATCAAGATCGGCCTCAGGAACTCTCATCGTTCCCGCAAGGCAGCCCGAAAACGTATCTACCTTGCAGTAATGCGCGTTCTCAAGATCAACTGCAAAGCGTTCTCTGTGACTGATTATAACACCGGTCGATGAGAGCTCGCTTTTATCAAGCAGAATAACGTTATCGCGTGTAACGGTTTTTTCTGGTATGTTGATTCTGTAGCTTTTCATAGTATGTTCCTCCTGGTATAATAAATTAAAGGGTAGTTTAAAGAGAACCCAAGTAAAACCTACACAAACCTAGCAAAAAGTTTTAAAAAGCTCTTGCATTAACCATAATAGTATGATATACTTATTAAGTTGTCATTTTTGGTATAATATATTCGGAGACGTATCGAAGTGGTCATAACGGGGCTGACTCGAAAACGAAGCACCACTTTGGACAGCTCCCTCCGAAAAGTCTTGATTTTACAAGGATTTTCGGCTATCCTTGAAAAGTAAATATGTTGTAGTTCTCTCCATCAGTTCTCTCGCTTTTCCAAGGCACTTTTGAGAACCGATGTTGAAGATATAACTGGAGAGATGTCCGAGCGGTTTAAGGTGCAGCTCTCGAAAAGCTGTGAACCGAAAGGTTCCGAGGGTTCGAATCCCTCTCTCTCCGCCAAAAACAATGCCCACAAGCGATGGTAGTCGTTTGTGGGCTTACTTTTTACCCACAAGGATTGCCTATGTACTCGGCGTACCCCTTGACTGAGATACGCCATTTCTTTATGAGATACGCCATTTCTTTATGAGATCACGCCTAACGCTCCTTTCAGACCGTTCACCATAGCGTCAGCAGATGACAACTTGGAATTGTAATCCAAATGGGCATATACATTTGCCGTGGTAGAGAAATCGCTGTGTCCGAGCCATTCCTGTATCTGCTTCATCGGTACGCCATTGGCGAGCAGCAGCGAAGCGCAGCTATGCCGGAGATCGTGATAGCGGATATGCCGCAGACCGTTCCTTTCAAGCAGCTTTGGAAATGCTGTCGTAAGGTACTGCGGGGACACAAGCGTACCCATCTCATCAACACAGATATAATCCAGATACCTCTTGTCGTAGCACCTGCCGCACACACGCCTGTATTCTTTTTGCTGTTCCTTTAGGGTAAGCAGTTTCTCTTTGAAAACAGGAACAAGCGGTAGTGTTCTCATGCTCGATTTGGTTTTCGTTGTGTCCTGCGCCACTAGTGCTAGAATAAACCCCAGACACGCTAAAGTGAACAAAAAAGTGATATAATAAGTAAAAAGAACACAGGAGGAAAAAGCAATGGGGAAACAGCAAAAACAGTACACACAGGAATTCAAGCAAGATGCGGTAAATTACCGCAGGGAGCATCCGGAATTGTCATTAGAGGCATGCTCAAAGAATTTAGGGGTATCTCACTCAGCGCTGAACAGATGGCTTGAGGCTCGGGATAAAGACGGAAAGGTCGTCATGCGTGGATCAGGAAATTATTCAAGCGATGAAGCTAAAGAGATCGCAAGGCTGAAAAAGGAATTGAAAGATACAAAGGACGCACTTGAAATATTAAAAAAAGCTATGGGTATCCTGAGCAAATGACGGGAAAATTGTACAGCCAAATAGAGCATGAAAAGCTGTCAGGACAGAATATTTCCGTAAACGGGGTACTCAAAAAACTTGGACTGTCCAAAAGCAGAATTTCAGTCCAGAAAATCCAAACGAATTCTGGTGTACAGACATCACGTACATAAGGACGATGGGCGGATTTGTGTATCTGACCTGCATAATGGAACTGTTTTCAAGAAAGATTATAACATGGGATCTATCCGATTCTTTGTATACCGAAAATGTGATAAGCGCCCTTGAAAAAGCGATCAAAAAGTGCGGTTGCAAGCCAAAAGTCATCCATACTGACAGAGGCGGCCAGTTCACCTCAATGGACTAGTGCAAGGCTTGCGATGGCTTTGAACGCAGCTATTCAAAGAAGCACTGTCCGTGGGACAACGCTTGCATAGAATCATTTCATTCGCTGATAAAGCGTGAATGGCTCAACAGATTTCTGATTCGCAATATGGATCATGCCCGTGGGCTCATATTTGAATACATAGACACATTCTATAACACCACAAGAATACACAGTGCCTGCGGTTATTTCTCTCCAGAAGAATTTGAACGCAATTACGAGCAGCGTGTGTCCTAATATCAGAAACCAGCGTTTATGTCGCATAAGACAGCCTACCACATTTTTCATAGGCTCATTGTCAACAGACAGTTGAATAAATGCAGTCTCAATTTTGTGCAGTTTCACGTTTTTTCACTTTAAGTTGTCCGGAATCTTGACAGAGGAGCAATATATCCATCTTTTTTTTAAATGACGGTTGTGACGGCGGTGACGGCTCTTTCGCTATATAGCGCTTTTGCCGTCATCGGTGTCATTGCCGTCACAGGTTCTGAACTACATCAGACGACTTGTACCCGTCCGTTTGGTCTTGTACTCGATGCCCGCCGGCGTAAGTACCTCCCCGGCAAAGCGGCCGAGCATCTTCGTGACGAGGTTGGGCGGCATTTCGGTTTCTCCAATTTCCGAAAGCAGCCCGGTCGCAGTGCCCGTCCATACGGGCTTGTCCTTCAGAAACTCCACGAGCCGAAACAGAAACGGCGGGATTTCCTCCCGGTGCAGGGCTGCGCTATCCTTGTGCTCCAAGAGCTGCCAGATGTTGTTTTCAAAGCGAAGCGTGAACTGTTGGTACTCGACGTCCCTGCCGCTGACAAGGAGCGTGGCCGTGTCTTCGTCCCGCTTGCGTTTCAGAATGATGTTCGTGTCCGCTGCGCCGGTGATTCCGGTGGAGCCGGAAACCTCGTTGAAGGGGTCGCTGGCATCTTTCATTTTTCGCAGGTGATGCACCAGAACCACGGCGATGCGGCGGCGGTCAGCGATGGATTTTACCGCCGAGATGTCGTCGTAATCGCTAGCGTACATACCGTTTTTTCCTGCGGTGCTCTGGGCGTTGCGTACCTTCTGGAGCGTGTCGATGATGACGAGCCTCGTGTTCGGAAAGTCATTCAGCGCCGCCTCAATCTGCTTCTCCAAGCCGCAGCCCAGCTTGCCGCAGACGGTCGCAAAGCGCAGACCGGGCGGTGCTTCGTCGGTCAGCTTGTAGAGCCGCTCTTGAATCCGCACTCGGGTATCCTCCAAACAGAGATAGAGGACGTCGCATTGGTGTGTTGGCAGATCCCATAGGGGAAGTCCTTGCGTAACCCGAAGCCCGAGCCAGAGCATGAGCCAGCTTTTAACAAACTTGCCGGAGCCGCACAGCATACTCACGCCCTGCGGGATCAGTCTGTCCACAATGAACAGCGTTTTCTCCATTGGGGTCGAGAGCAGCGTGTCGGCGTCCACGAGTTGTAATTTTTGATACATTCAATTCACTTCCTTTCTTCCGTCCTCTGCGAGGACATAATTGATGACGTTGACCTTCGGCACACGGAAGGCGTTCCCGATCTTCACGCCGGGAATATATCCGTCTCCGATGAGCCGGTAGGCCAGCGACCTGCTGATGCCCAGCATCACTTGCAGCTGGGCAACGGTCAAGATATCCGGGTATTCCGGAAACATCAGCTTGTAAAGCTCTTTGAGCTCTGTTTTTTTCATAGCGTTTAACCTCCTTTACTGCTATGTAAAGGGGGCAGCCACCGTAAGGAGGCGACGCTGACGGCGACTGCCCTTGCCGGTTCACCCGACTGTCGTTTTTGTATTCCTGCCCCGGAGTCTCACCGCAGCGTTGCTGCGCTCGCTTCCTTTCGGAAGGTCGTCGCACGGTCATATCCCAATCGGACGGCTATTTAGTTTTCAAAGGTCACGAGAGAAACTTTCCCTCACAGATTTGGAAAAGGAAGCGGTTTTGTACCCCCTGTTCGGAAAAAGTTCTTTCACTTGTTTGGACTGGGGGGCGGTATTCCTAACCCCCTCGGGAATGAAATTTTTTATACCCTCTCACTTGTTCCGACAGGGAGAGGCGGATATTCAACCGCTTTTTGAAAAAATTATTCTTTTTTTGGAAAGGGAAGAGATTTCACTCCCGCTTTTGTATCTGTGAGAAAAAGTCCTCTCACTTGTTCTGACTGGGAGAAGCCATTTTCTAACCCTCCTTGCAAAAAAATTTTTGCCTCCCACTAATTCGCACTGGGAAGGGGCCATCCACAAGTCATTTTTGAAAAATTCCCCTCATTATGTCTGGACAAAGGACGGCGCTTTTTAAGTCTGCCGGCAGATTTTTCTGGATTTGGGCAAAAAATAGAGCGCCCGATGTTACTCGGACGCTCTGTAAAAATATTTTTTCGGGGCGATTTCCGCTGCTTTTTTGCCCTGTACACCTCTTGCAAAAGTCGAGCAAGAGAAGGATGCCTCTTTCCGTATTTCTCTCAAATACACGTTTTAAGGCGCAAAAAAGCACCTGTTCTCAACAGTTGAAAACAGGTGCTTTCTCTCAGAATACCAAAACTACCACCCGACATCTATCGACTTCTCCTCGGCTATAAACATTCCGCCAATCATATCTCTGCCAGCAAACATGCTCCAAAATTTCTTTGAAATGCACAAACCAGCCCATGGGATCGTCCCACTCATAGTATTGATAGACTTGTTTGCTCATCTCATCCAGTGTTGCATATTCCTATGGAGAAATCGGCTCATAGCAGAGATCGTCTAAATCGCCAGATTCATAGGCAAACACATCGTCTTTCCGCACAATTCCGTGCCACTCATGGGCTTGCCAGACGGTAAACATCTACTTATGGTATCAATTTCAGCAAAGAGAATTCTCAAATCTGTGCTGTTACGGCAGTCTTCATAGAAACTCTGCAATTCGAGAGACATTTCATCAAACCGCAGTGTGCCACCAATATTTTCGATTTTCTCCGCAGTCTGACCGAAATAGCTTCTTAATTCGCTCTCATAAGTCGTAGCAAGGTGCCGTTGCCCATCTTTTTCGAAGGCAGGATTGATACAAATCCATTTGCCGTCAGTATAGACTTCCGTATATAAGTAATAGCTCGTGGACATACCTATATGTCCTTTCTTTGTTTTCTATTGCGGCATGAAACGCCATCCATTATGGGGCGCGCCAAACCGCTATTGTTAGGTATCTTCCGCCTCTGCGCTCTCAATATTACTGCGCATATCGCTTAAAGTAATGCCGTCCTTGGTAAAGTATCTCCAGCCATTGACATGAAGATTTTCCGACCATCCGTATCCCCCGTAGAACAATTAAAAAATTTTAAAGTTTATATCATTTTACAATTTGAACGAGTGCATTCACAATAGCTTCAATATCTTCAGACGAATTATTTTTTCCAAGCGATATTCTAATGGTTCCTCTTGCATATCGTTCATCTAATTTTATTGCTTTGAGGACGTGTGATATTTCGGTGTTTTTGCTATCACAAGCCGAACCTGTAGAAATGCTAATTCCCTTTAAATCCATTCGATGAAGAATAGCCTCACCATCTTTTCCATCGAAGGATAAATTAATGATGCCTGGCAGAATTTGTTTTCCACCATTCCGAATATAAGGAATTTGACTTTCATTAATTTTGTCAAAAAATAGTTGTTCAAGAAATCTTACTTTTTTCTTATTTGCCTTGAGTTGTTCGATATTATTTTTAAGTGCAATGGCCATACCGACAATAGATGCAACATTTTCCGTTCCTGCTCGAAAACCAAATTCTTGCGCACCACCATCCACGTAAGAGGGCAACATTACACCTTTTCGGACATATTGGAAGCCAACGCCTTTTGGACCATTAAACTTATGGGCAGAAGCAGTCAGCAAATCCACTCCCAAATTTTTCACATTAATCTCAGTATGTCCTACGGCCTGAACAGCGTCTGTGTGGAAAAATGCATTATGAGCGTGAGCTACCTCGCATAACTCTTGGATTGGTTGGATTGTCCCAAGCTCATTGTTAACATACATAAATGTGACTAAAAAGGGCTGTTTAGTAGTAATAGATGGCTCTAAAGTGTTGGGCATAATCATGCCATTTTGATCGGGCTCAATATATGTTACAGGATGTCCTATTCGCTTAATAGCTTCACAAGAGCGAAGGATGGCATGATGTTCAAACGCCGAAGTAATGACGTCTCTACGGTCATCATTTAAAAAGGCGAGACCTTTTATTGCCCAGTTATCTCCTTCTGTGCCGCCCGATGTGAAGTAGATTTCGTCCGGATCAGCATTGATACAAGCTGCGATTGTTTCTCTGGAATCAGCTAAAGCCTTCTTTGCAGATCTTGAAAAGGAATACGGTTGCGAAGGATTTCCGTATTCATCCGTCAACCACGGAACCATAGCTTCAAAAGCAGCCTTATCCAATTGGGTTGTTGCTGCGTTATCAGCATAAATACAAACTTTCATAGTAATCACCACTGATATTGTACATCGGGTATAGTATTTTTTCCGGGGACATCAAACTCCTTCGGATCGATAATGCAAAGTTGTTTTTTAATAATTGCACGCATTTCCTTTGCTGGATTCAAGCAATATTTTATGAATTCATCAGGGGCAATGTCCTCTTTATGAATGGCATGGGGAAAAAGTAATTTGATGAAAGCAGTACAAAGGCGCTTTATTGCAGTCATATCACGCTTGTCTGCCTTTGCAGGAACTGCAAGGCACGCATCAACCAACGCAGAATAAGAAAGGTCATCTCTCATCGCGTGCATCACTTCGGCGAAATATTCGGTGTTAATGGCCCAACCATTTGCAATGAGATCTTGATTCAGACGTGGAATTTCCCATCCGGGAATAAATCCGTGGAAACGATCCAGAGTTGCCGATTCACCAAAAACCTCACTAATATTCTCCACCATGTTCTGGTTAATGTCAAACTTTTCAGCATCAATATTTCCCAACACAATTACACCGGCCTCAGTGGACATCTGCGCATCGAATCCCTTGATTTCACCAAACTCCATATAATGTTTGAGTGCTTGTTGAATCTGCCCGGGCTGTTCAAATGAAATTGATTGAACCTCGTCAAACCCAACATAGTCAAATCTCGTAAGAAGGCCACCGGACTTCTTCGCATTATCGTATATCAAAGAAGCTCTTGAAACAGTTCCTCCACTTATCAGCCAACCGCGTTTACTTATTTTTTCATAAACGTAACTCTTGCCAGTACCTTTGGGAGCCAATTCGATAAGATTGACTCTTCTTTCTATGAACGGAAGTAATCTTCTTAAAAAGAACAACTTAGTCTCTTCGCTGATGTTCCCCTCGGAATCTACATAGCCGGAAGGATTATAGTCAACAGCAGCGATGATAACATCTATCCATTCGTGGATGTCAAAGTTTTTTCGTGCTTCTTTATAGAAATCCAAATCAACTCTATATGGACAAAAAGGCTTATAACCGCTCATATAGATTTCGTTAGGCTTGTGCTGGGGTCTATCATCTACTTCAGATTTTTTTTTGCTCTTTCCAAAAAGCTTCTCATAGAATTTTGATATCTTTGCGGACGAACCGTATTCAAATTCGTCATCAAGACTCAATGTGCTTCCGAGAGCAAGTTCGATAATGCCCCAGTTCTCGCTTTCTCTCAAAAGGGTGTCCGCATACTGCTCAAGGACTTCATCGGATACTATCCCAGAAGCGCCTCCTCGTGATCCACCAAAGTCAGGCAGTTCAAATTGCACTACACCCTTTTTAAGATTTACATCAAGGCGAACTCTCGCCAATAGTTTTTCTGTGCTACCTTGCATCAATCTGTATTTAATTACCTGAAAAGCGTCTCTGTCAGGAATAAACTTTTTGATGTATGAGAGGGTGCTATCGAAGTCAATGTTACCCTGATTATCAGAGAATTTCATCACAAGCCAGTCTCTCATATAAGAGGGCATACTTAGGTTGGAGAAGAATTCTGATCTTTTAGGATCTTTCAAAACAACCATATCTGAAAATACCTGTCTCACCTTATCTTCAAGCATTTTGATTCCTCCTAATCAAATGAACAAAGTGCAGCCTTGCTCTTTGAATTCAGCTATCTTTATTTTCAAGTCTTCAACATCGCAACCAAAAGAGACGCATAAGCAATCTAAACACCTAAATTCCATAAGATTTAAAGAAATAAGCTTTTTGTTTAGAGCAATTTCATCTTTTGTCAGTTGTCGACCACAGTCAATACATGTTCCTTTTCCTTTTATTCTATTCATTTCCTGTACTCCTTAGAGGTCATCATCAACGACCAGTCCCTTCCTTTTCACGAAAATGGTTTCCGCTTTATGCGAGAAAAGGCTATTGGGGTAGATAGCTATCTTATAATAATTTCCGGCAGATAAACCCGGGATTTTGACTGTCCACGTATTGCAATCGATAGCCGAACCTTTTATAAGCTTACCCTTAAAGTCCACAACAAGACTACTAGCTGGTTCATCTGTTTTAATGGTTAGCGTCACAAATCCATCGCAGCTCAAGAACACTTCAGAGGATGAGAGGCTGTAATTGATAGGCTTTGGCATAGTGCCATGCGTATTAACCTTTGCAAAATGCAGAATGGGAACCAACAATTCTTCGGGACTGGCACCTCCATGTACCTCTCCCGGTGCATATCCTGAAAAAGTAAAGTGGTTATGAGTACGAAACGCCACTATGTTCCCATCTTTCTTGGCGTTTGAAATGTTTAGAGGGGTTGCCTCTGAAGATAGTACACAATACCTTCCGTGATTAAAAACTTCCGCTTTTGACGGTGAATTAACGCCCTGCGTTAAGTGGAAGCCTTTCGCAGCCATTCTACTCATTCCGTGATCAGCAGTTACAATTACTTCCATATCCGGGTGAGCTCTGATTGTATCGACTATTCTACATGCAATCGTCTCAATGAGTTCAAATTGCTTGGCTATTATGGAAAAGTAATTACAATCGCTCTTGTCTTTTATGTGACTGAGCCTATCCAAGTCATCGATTTTCTTTTCGGAAATAGTCTCGGGGTCGGCCTTGTCCATATTAACTTTGGTTATAGTCGGAAGAGCGGCCGTACCTATACTCACTTTTGGTAAAGAAACCGATGGGTTAATCCTTTTGATTTTTTCCAAAAGTATATCGATCCACTCAATACCGAGCCCATCAAACCATAGAAAGTATGGCGAAGTTACGTTTTTTTTGAGGGAAAACAGAATGGCTCCTCTCGTATCAAACTCAAGACAGTCAATTTGACCTGCTGTGTCAGACAATTGCAAAGAAAAAGTGTCTGCGATTTTTCCAGATTTATATGCAGCCATGTACTCTCCTAGCTCACCTGAAAGATACGTTGAAGGTTTCAGGTACAGCAACAAATCAGGGTACTTTTCCTGCAAAAGCGTCTTGAAATCGTTTATTGTCTTTCCTTCGTTTAGTGCATGAGAAATTAGTTCGAGTATTTTCGTCCGCTCTTCATGTGTTCTGCCCGTTAGAATTTTAAGCTTGATTCTTGTATCAACAATCTGATCAAACTTTTCAATAAATGTGCGGCTTGGGGCGTGATATCCGGCTTTTTTCAGAATCTCTTCTCTTTGCAACACCCACTCGTCGAAATTGGAATTATCCTGACAATCAATGATTGTACACTCCAAGCTGCTAAGCAAATCGCGATGGTTAACGGATCGTTCGACAGCAAGGGAAATATAATCGCTTGACTTATTCAGTCCCAGTTTATACCAAAGAAAGAATGCCCATCTCTCATTGTCTGATAGAGTGTTCCAATTACCAATGACTGGTTTGGGATCAAAGGAGTGCATATTTAGAGCGTGCGGAATAACTTCGTCCATAGTAATTTTTGGTGAAACAAATGGGATAAGCGATGTCCACTGCTCGTCAGTGCCTAACTGCTTTGAGAGCTTGGCAGTTTCATCCACCAATGCGTCTTTGATGTACTCAAATGGATCCGCAACAGTCTTTAATGTGTAATCCCCATTCGTGGGTGTAATCTGCTTTATTTGTCTTGTTGCAAACGACATGCCAGATTTAACTTTTAGATTATCCCATAGGGATAGCCATTCCCTAATGCCGACAGCATCTACGATTCCTTTTTGCTTAGCAAATACTTTCGAATAGGCGGTCGCAGTGAAATCAACAGGATTATCGTCTATTTCGATAATTGAATTTCCGAACCGCTCCTCATCGAGGGGGCCAACAACTCTTTGGAAAAGGCCTTTTGCCAGAAAAATTGGAATCCATACTCGTTTCTTCGAATGAACATGTCGATTCAAAATCGAGTAAATGCACGCAGCATTCTTCTCTGTTATCTCCCCAATGCGCAGGTATTCTGCAAGATGAGGAACAAGAATGTCCTTGTCTTTGTTTTTATCAAGGAACGCAATAAGAGCTTTGAGATCCGGTACGGTGTCTGAACCCTTGCAGAACTGCTCATCAGATAAACGAACGGTGATATCTGCTTGATCAGAAAGCGTTTTTACAAAGGAATAGTAAGCCCCCAGATTATTCAAAAAGAATACTCTGGCAACAAAGCGATTTTCGTCTCTATCTGATTTTATATAATCTTTTACTTCCTGTAAGGATTTCTGTTCAAACACCATACAAGCCTCCAAGAGTTTATTCTTCGTCGAGCAACAATAGACAAGCTTCTGAACTTTGATCGAGTATCCGCTCCAATTGCTTCTTCAACTGATCTAAGTTGTTAATATCTTTTACTCTCTTTTTCGCTTTGTCGCTGACTTCAGCTTTCAAATCTGTAACAATGTATTTTTCGACAATTGGGCGGATTGAAACAAGATCGTTGTTCCAATGGTCATAGTTTCTGTATCCGTTATTCTGGATCTTGTTTTTCAGATCTTTCACATGCGGAAGAAGTATGCCGACAAATTTTTCTGATGCAACATTCATTATAAATCGACGATCAATTTCAGCTTGATCAGAGAGAATTGAAAAATCGAAATTTGCAATGCTGGTTATCGCATTGTCCAAACGAATGTCATCAATACGCTCGTTTTTCTCCAACGCAGAAATGACGGAGAAAAGGCTTCCAAAATTAGGCATTACCCAAACAATTGGCATCATATACTTCGTGGTCCAGGAAGAAACATTATCAATTCCGATTCTTGCTTTCCAAGCTACCATTAACTGATTGACTTTATTCGAGTAAGCCAAGTCCTTAATCTTGTTCCTGACGTTGGACTTAAAATTGTGCTCGGTTTGCTCAAACGGTTCTTTAGGGAGCGCCTGCAGAATATCCTTGTATTCGGCATCGGAGAAGGTTCCCATCCCGTTTTTCTCAATATATGATTTCAATACGGAAAGCGGATGAGCAATGTTATCTATGGCTTCAGCCATATACTGTTCTAACCCTTTAATGACGGCGAGTTTTTCGTCGTTGCTATAGGATACCCATTTGTTCGCTGAAAGATTGTGTAATGTCGCTACGGTCCCCGCCCAACTATCGGACAAAGACGCATAGACGCATCCAGGAATACGGATATAGTCAAGATAATTTGACAGCGTCTCTCTGACCTTTTCAACAGACTCTGCTGAACCCTCAAGCACATCGTTAATGACGCCGACAAGGGTCAAATCCAATGTAAGTTTACTTGCAGCATCTGTGACTTCCTGTTCACGCCATTGCCACTTTTCTTCTTCAAGAACCCTACTCAGCATCGTAAAGAGGGTTTCCATAGAGAACCCATACTTATCGCATGCAGCCTTAGTGTCAGGAGCCTTCTCATAAATGAAATTTTTCATGCCGGTAACGAGTTTGGTTTTGTCTTTTAGCAGGCTGTTTAACATCTGTACGTAGATTTTCGGATTACATTTGATCAGGCCGATGATTTCCTCCATTACATCAGACTGATTACCGGACTCGAGGATATACTCAACATATTTATTTACGATTTCAGATATTTCTGACTTGACACCGGAGAATTCTTCGTCATCAAGATACTTAATTGCCCAAACTGGATAACCGTTCTTTGTAATGTGGATCTTCACATTCTTTCGGCAATCATAGATATCACCAACTTCTTCCTGAGAAAGGCCGAAGATTCTACGAGTAATATCCTTAAAGCGCTTCTCAATGTCACTCTCGCTGGAGAGCTTCATTCCTGCTGCTTTGCCGCTCAACATACTTACAATGAGAGTTGAAATCGTCTCCTCATCAAGCTTGTGAGCATTGTTTCCGTCAAACCAAGTGAATTTTCCGATGTAGAAATGCAAAGCAAAGCCAATGAGATAGCAGCATACGCCAGTATCGTAATAACCGAGTTCCTGCTGGAGATTATCCCACAGATCAGTTAATAAAACGGTGCCAGAAGTTAATGCTTTGTTCAGGAAGGAAGAAAGAGCTGCCATGCTGCGGCCCACCTTAGTTTCATCCATAGCCATGATTTCTTCTATGGTGGCGCAATCCCAAACATTCTCATCGTTATCTCTAAGAATGTCTACACAATCCTGCCATTGCTGGTTGAAGTTTTTCTGCCTATCATTCGCAGGATTTTTGGTTTGAAGAGTGGTTTTTGAAACGCCATAATATGCCGGCGCAAGCGCAACGGATTTGTAGAGAGTTATTTTTTTGATGATACTTTCTGGCGCGGCCGGGAACACCTTAAAGACAATTTTTTCGTAGCTCGAGATAACAGCTTTGTTCGTGTAGACATGGGAAGGTGCGGTGCCGTATAACAAATCCATGTCCTTGCCGATAGCTGTACTTATCCAGTTGCCGACAAGATCAGTTGCTTGCTGCTGATATGAGTTAGCGTTTACAGTATTTCCTGACTTTTGTGCCAGAGAACCATTCGCAACAAGTTCATACCAGTTTTTTAAGGTCTCTTCTGGAAGCGGATAGCGCATGATGCACACCAGCAAACGCTTTGTATCATCGGCATCAAGAAGAGTGCCTACTGTGATTTTAATTTTTTCAATCTCTTCGATGCTTGGAACAGCGACGATCAACAATCCAAATTTGTGATATGTTTTCTCAACCGCTTTTTTGAGTTCTCCAAATTTATAGTTGAGCTGCTGAGTTGTTCCCCAACAGGTATCTACAATGAGTCTCTTAACAACAGCCTTTTCTTCGGGAACAAACTGTTTCTTTAGAACAGATCCAAAATAAGAATCCGCATTGAACAGTTTACTCGGAGAGTTGTCTTTTCTAATCTTCTCGATTTCAACATCAAGTTCTCCGCCGGTTCCGGAATACGGAAGTTCAATCCTCGACCCTTCATAAAGATCAGGAGCGAGCACGAGCACGCTCAACGGCTCGGAACTAAGGGCTTGCAGGCACTTTGATATCTCGGTTTTATCAAGCATACCGGAGAAACAATCACACAGTGTCTTTTCAGTTGCTTGAATACCTCTACTCAATTTGGATTTCTTGAGGCTGTGGCCTGAACCAATAGTAGCTAAAAGGAGCATTGCGCCTTTGAAAACGCGAAGAATACGATCATCATTGATTTGATTCTTTACTTTGTTATAGTGTTTTAGAGCATCTTCGGCAATTTTGGTAAGATCCTTTTTGCCGCCTTGATTGTTAACGAAAAAGTAATCCCACAGATAATCAGGAGTGACCCATTTCCAGTCATAACGACCATTATTATGGATGTATGCTCTAAAGCCATCGTCCCCATTACTCTTCAGGAACTCAAAAATACTTCTGTTGGACGCAGCAAGTCCAGCCACCTTGGATACCAAGTTGACCGTCATGGGATGTATGGGGAATATCTTCTTCAGAGTTGTGGCATCAAGATCAGAACCGGGATCACCCATGAAAGAATGGACGCTGCCGCTGATAGACGAATACAGCTCATCGCAGATTTCGTCCCAGTTTTCCTTCATTCCGTCACGTGTGATGATACTCTCGCCGATAAGTTTTAAGGTGGTTTTCTCGCTCAAAGAGACATCGATCTTGTGGAATCTGGCATCTGCCTTGCCGAGTCCGGCAGAAACATTTTCAGAAAAGACGCCAGGATACTCATGCATCACATAAATGATGAAGAACGGAACTTCTTTAGAGAAAATAGAAAGCTGCTGGATAATGTCCAGGTCGTTAGCTCTGATGTACTCCGTGAACTCATCCCAGATGATGAACATTCCGGTCTTAGCAAGTTCGCTGTTTCCAGCATACACATCTTTGATCCAAGCTTTGAATGTATCCAGATCGGTAGCAAGACCGATATTCATTGACTGCAGTATTCCCTGAGCGTAAGAACAAGCGGTTACATCGCCGGCGATTACGGAATTGAAGAAGTCTTCAAAACTATCGTATGTACCCCAATACTCCGGGAACGCACCGTCCTCGAAATCATGCTCCAGCTTGGGCTTGAATTCTCTCACAGTCTTTTTAACTGAATCGATGAGAGAATTCCTACCGGTATAGTAAAATCCGTTTTCTTGTAAGATATCTCTGACGGATTGCTCTATTTGGAAGAGGAACTTGTTCGATGTATCAAGCTGCTTGCACTCGCCGCTGCGGAATTTGACATAGTACGGACCTTTTTTACGGGCGCTGAGGAATTTATCTTTGACTTCATAAAACAGAGAGTTCTTGTTTAGAAAGTTCTCGACCGTCTTATAATCATCCTGCAAAAGGTGCTTGATAACGATGGCAGAATAAGTCTTTCCGGTTCCGTATGATCCCTTAATCCAGTAATGCCAAACGTCTTCGTTTGGATCATCCGGACGAAGTGATTTTGCAAGAAGTCTTACCGCAGTTACCATATCGTCATTGACGATATACCGGCTCCAGAAGTCTGCATTTCTGCTGTCAGAACTGATATCAACAACAGATTCATAACCGGGAGTGAGTTCTATAAACGAATCATACTTGTTTGCCATCTTATTCACCTCCAAGGACGAGATCAACGACATCTAAAGATGTTTTTTCGCTGTTCAAAGTGATATTGTCGAGGTCGGCTACAAAAGCGATCTTAATAAAATCTGGGTACTCGTTAGCCAACTGACGGAGCATGTCCTTAAAAGCGTTTTCTTCTAACGCATAGACCGTGACAGGATCCATTCCAATAAAATCTTCTGGTCTGTTGTTGCGGACGGATTTCAGTTCCTTCAAAGTCGTGTTGTAATGCCCGCCAAGTTTTTCGGCATATCTGTATAGCGTATATAGTATCGCAGCTCCGTCTGGAGTGGACCAGCCCTTCTTGTAATACTTATAGGTGTTACCATTTGGGATTGGAATACCCATTTCAAGAGTATTGCCAATCGGGCTTTTCCCCAGAGTTTCGCACAACGAAGAAACCGCATTTTCTCGCTGACGTTCTGAATAGTCGTCACCAATTAAGAAGACAAAATCGCCTTTTTCATAGATTTCGCCTTTATCTACACAAAGAAGGTACCACTTGATTAGAGAAGAGTTGTACGCTAAATTGGTCCAGATAACAGCCCATGTGAGTGGATTGTAAACTCCCAACCCTATCAGTTTTTGACCCAATGCTGTTATCTGACCATTTTTATCAATCTGAGGATTAACTTCGATGATTTCAGCTTCTTTAAGCCATACCTTTAAGGACGCATATTGTAGATTGCCAAGTTCTTTAGAACTCCAACAGTCGTTTCCAAGTTCAAAGAAATGTTCAAGAAATGATTCTCTGAATCCAAGAGTGGTATAACGATTCATACCAATAAACTTCATATTGTTTCCTCCTAGCGTGGTTATCAAGCATCGAGCAAGTTTACAACTCTTTTCTATTTCAGTTAAGCATTTATAACAATGAACACACTTGGTTGAGTCTATCCTGATTTTTGAGTTTTCATCTATTAAAAATGCTCCTGTCGGACATTCAACAACACAAGTTTTGCATCCAACGCAATATGCGACTTTGTACGCTATCCCTCTTAACCAACTGATAATGAAACGATCCATATTGGACTTAGGTCCGTAGGTGACTTTTAAGCCATTTTCGTTTTCAACGGTAAACTGAAAGGCTTTTCCTTTTATAATTTGTTCTCCGCTGAAAGCGGTTCTTTCGGTAACAGGACCAAGTATTCTGGCAACTTCAATCCACTCCTGTGTACTTTCAGTAAAATTGAAGATGATTTTATCATCAGAAATAACTTCATAAACGCGGTTTCCTCCGTTTTCCATTCCTCGGCCGCCTGCACGAGATTTCCATCTTCCGGCTTCAATATATCCACGCATCGCTTTGTCTGAAACGCCCATATTTTTTCCATATTTTTTTACACGATCAAGAAAAGGCGCAAGTTCGTTTGGGTATACGAAACTACAAATAGCATCTCGCCATCCTGAAGAGAGGGGGCAAATAGTACATCCCACTCGGTTTGAACCATATCTATAGGCTTTATTAAACAGGATGTTGCGAGAAAAAATATATAAAAATATCTCCCCGGTGTTCCAAGTGAAAATTGGACTGCAGTTAACCTGATTTATATGTTTTCCATTTGAAATTTCAGAATAATGCGATCTACGTTCGCTTTCTTCCGCTCTGACACCATCGAAAACTAAAGCTAATGTATCCTCTCCGTCACTACAAAGTTCCCTCAATTTGAGCATTGTCGGTACAGACTTATGTACTGTACAACACCACCTCATTTTTCGGCCAGGTGGGCCAAATATATCCCATGAATGCTCTGCAGAGAAGATAGATTTGGCCTCCTGAAAATTCAAATTTGGGTAATGCTGTTTTGCCAATTCTACAGCATTATATGTGTCGGATAATTCCATACCTGTGTCGCCAAAAATAACGAAGAACTGATCTGGTGCGAGAGCCCTTTGAACTAAATCGAGCAGCACAATCGAATCTTTTCCGCCACTAAAAGTTGTAACAAATTTATAACCTTTAGCAACATACTTATCATATGTGGCTCTAATAAAATTGATAGCTCTCTGCACAAGCCCTTCCAATAAAGAATGATTGGTGGCAACCAATTTATTCACATCAATCGGAATCAATTCCTTAATCTTTGAATTTTTAACAATGATCTCGGGCTTGTCATATATACTTCCGCCTTTAGCCTCTGCAATTACTTCGCCGTTCAAAACGTATTTCCTGATTCCTTCAGCCCATAGTAAGGGCGCATCGGTATCGGGATAATCCCAAACCTTATACATTTCAAAGAAATCAAGTTCTTCCTTGAAGACCGGTCTTATTTCCTTTTGAACGGTAACGGAAACGTCCAGGTTGAATATTCCGTTTTCGCCATCAATCCATTTATATCCGTACATATACAGTCACCCTTGCCTTTAGTTTATTGTGACCCTTCCATTGTTGTCAGTCCAATAAAAGCGAATATCTCCTGCGACAGTTTTGTGGACGTTCCACATTTTTTCTGAACCGCGGATAAAGCCTTTATTAAGCAAAAACTCTCTAAACTCCGATGCGGTAAACTCTTTCGGAAGGGGGAATGATTTTGAAATCTCATTCCATGCCACATCGCTAAAGGCCCGATAGTGCGATTTCTTACGAACAATCGCAGCCGGAACCGTTTTCTTGTCATTATCTTTGCCAGCTTCAATTGTCGTGAAGCCGGTTTCATATATCCTTAATACATCTTCCAACAGCAGAGATGACCAGTAGATTCCACTCGGAAGTTTGGGAAGAGTCGTATAGAAATAGTCGTCAATTTCTCCCAAGGCAATATAGTCTTCACCCTCAAGCAGGTTTTCAATTTGTGAGGAGACGGAAGCGATAAAATACTCGTTAACATGGAGCGATTCCGCCAACACAAACTGGTTCTCGTCATACTGCAAAAACGACTTGCTGCCGGTTTTGAATATCGTAGAAGAGAATGTTTGAGCAGGCGTAGCGGATCCAATCTGTTCAAAATACGCAAGCGCAGCTTCTCTTGTGAAAACATTTCCGTGATCTCGAGCGTACTTGATTAGAAGGCCATAAAAGTCTTTGGGATAATCTGGTTCTTCTTTCCAGATGTGCATATTGTTCTGGAATATAAACAAGTTTCCTTTGTACTTCTCCTGTTCAAATAAATGCACCGCAAGATCATACACCTCTTGACGAGAGTCAAAGGCGTTATTGTAAAAGAAGAAATCATCCAACCGGGGGCGTGCTTCATTGTAAAGCTGCTGAGCCGACGTGTAGTTCCCTTTTTGAGAAAACTGTTTACTGATTACTTCTAAGAGAATATCAGCCATTTCCTGATAATCGCTTATGTTGTCTCGATGGTAGTATTTTTTTAGGATCAGAACAGCATGACAAGTTTCCAGAGCAAGATTGATCTGGCGTGTGCTGCAATTTGAGAACTTCTTACAAATCTCATTTTTAGTGACCCCTTCAGCAGAAGCACGGATAAACTCACCGATCTGTTCTAACATTTCCGTGGTCATCGGATCAGGCGTTCTATCATCATTGGTGGAAGATTTCTCTGATTCTCTTCTGCGTCTTTCGCCAATTCGCTTGGTATAGTGAATTTCAATGTCTTCGGAAGTTAGTCCGGTCAAAGCGGCGGCCGCCGCAAGCCGCTTCATGAATCCGTTGGCTGAAATATTTACTTCGATAATCAAATCATCAGTCAACTGAGAGTAGCGGCGCAGCTTGTAAGATTCAGTGTTTTTTGCAATGTCAATCCAGTCGTTGCTCAACAAGCTCAAATCGGCAACAAAAGTATCTGCATAGTCTTCAGCCAATCGTCTCATCAAAGTTGTATATAGCTTCGACCATGTACTTACAGATTCTCTGTCTTGATTCTTATATCTGAACCACAGGGGTTTCGTATAACCATAATCCTGCGTTCCATCAAATGAAGCAATTATTTCATCGATGCCGATGTTGTCCAATTCGCTTTTTTCTGCTTCAACGGCGTTGTCTATTTTACTAATCGCAGAAGACGAAGCCTGTTCTGGTTCCTCTTTTTGTACTGGCAGCGTTAACTCAGGTAGGATCCGAACAAACGAGTAATACCGGTTTGAGGCATCTATGATTGCGGGATATTGCTTCCTGTTCCGAATGCGGAATATTTTGTTGTTAGTAACTGTTTTTACGAATTTCTTTATCACATCAACATCCGTCGTTTCAAACAGCGGCGCAGTCAAAACTTTGAGCTTTTTGCAGAAGTCCTCTCCGATAGCCAGCAGTTGACATACGGCTTCCGGCCTGAGTTTGGGTGCCTTTTCTTGAAGCCATTCACAAAATTGAGTGCGAACATTGACTGTATTTGCGCCCATTTCTTTTGCCTCCAATAAAACCTTTTCGAATTCGGTTCTGTTGTTTAGGTACATATCAACCATCTCACGAAACAAATCCGAAGTATTCTTCAAGCCAACGCTACCTGAAGAAAAAAGATAGTCCAATTCTCTCAGGCGCATATTGATGCCATTCTCATTTCGGAAAGTATCGTCTGTCTCAAAAGACGCTCGTTTTCTCAAAAAAGACGACAGTGATGCGACAATAGTTTCTTTTTGGGACTGATCCGCCTTTATTTTAAAATAAGCCTCTATCAGAAGAGCTGTTTCGTACTTATCCCAATTGGGCTGCCGCAATGCCATCACCTTCTTCGTATCAATCAAAACTAATTAACTCACTTAGCCGTTTTCAAATAACGGACGCAATTACCTTAAAACCTGGCATCTTTTTTCGATCAATTCCGAAAACCGCTCTTTCAAATGTTGCGATAGCAGGGAATTTTCGCACAAATCCTGATAATTTGATTTAAGGGAAACTATTTTCGCAATCATTTTTTCGACCGATGACTTTGGTATTTCGCACTCTTCCGCAAAGACGAAAAAGTCTTTTCTGCGGATATGAGTCTTTTTACCATTCATGGCAAGTGCAAATTCCTCCGTATCCTCAGGCATTATTACATTAACTGGAAGCAAATCGTACGCTGGTGAGAGTGTGTAGACGCCACTTGCCTCGTACGTTTCAATCAGCGAGAAGTTTTTGAGGTGCATATCCGAATTACCGACGACAAAGGAGAATACCAAACGCATAAACAATTCTGAAATATCCAACTTTGGTTGAGAGGAGTACCTTCCTATTACCTTTGCACAGCGTTCATAAGAACCTTTGTACTTGTCCTGAGTCAAACGTAAATCAAGTTGGCAGAAGTCCTCCATAGCAAGCATTTGAACCCCGGTTTTATCAATAATTCTATCAACACGCTTGGTGATATAGGCAAACGTATTATTGCTCTGGATGAGAGCGTGAGGAACAGTTGAGATACCTGATATGTCCGCCATGGTCATAACCAGCTGTTCTGCTTCTGGCAAACATTCGAATTCAGCAACTTGCGGTTTTAAAATGTAACCGGTTGGGTAATTAACAAGCGTCAAGCGTGGGCTATTATCGTCCGAATGCAAATGTAGGGACAACTTTTTTTGAACACCGGGGACTGTGATTCCCTTATTTGTATTTTCCCGTGCAATCTCTTCCAAAGTATGATCATCTATTTCAATTTTTGGAATAGAAGTTGTCCCAAAAAAGCGTTTAATGCAAGCGTGATGCCAACCGTTTATATCGTTTTTTCTTAACGGTTTGCCACAGCAATAACAGTTCATTTCTTTTCCTCCGCAACTGTCACATTACCAATACCGTCTTTGCATGCAACAAGCAACAATCCAAAACGATCTTTCGTATCAATCTTCCAGTTTCTACTAACTACACCAAGAAGCCAGCCTTCAGGAATAAGTCCGTCGAAGAATGAGAATAAAGTGCCGGAATCATAGGGCTCCTCTCGAAGAGGCAATGTCAGCGAAACCGCAGATGCGTTTTCAGATTTTAGATAATTTTTATCATAGGTAAACCTATAGCCGGAATCTGTTTCAGAGAGAACGCCCGCAAAGACATTTCTCACATATACATAAGCACTTCTAAATGCTCCCATTATTTACTTTCCTTTCTTTCCGGAACGGCAGTAGCGCCGAACATTTCAAGAGCAACATTCACTTTATCCATGCGGACGGTTTCTTTACCCTGTTCAAGATCACGAACAAAGCGAAGCCCCAAGCCGGAGCGCATAGCAAATTCTTCTTGCGTAAGTCCTGCTTCTTTTCTACTTTTCTTAACAAATTCGGCGATAGGATTCATAGCATAATTCTCCTACTTTCGGTATTGTTATTCATTATATACCCTTTGGGGTATAAAGTCAATAGGATTCATTAATAAATATACCTTTGCGGGTATAATTTTAATTTGTATTAATTGGATATACCTTTTCGGGTATAAAAATAAAGCTGCTATCAATTTCGTTGTGGATTAAATATTAATTTGGCATTATATGTAGATTCTTTTCACTCAGCACGAACCGTTCAAAGTGGTTCTAGATGCTATTTTAGTCAAGTACGATTTGCCGAATCGTACTTGACTAAATTTTAAATTTCAACAAGTGCGTGTGTTCTCTTATACTCGGATAGGAACTGTAGGACTGCCGTTACAAAATCCGAAAATCGTGATTAAATTTCTACACGCAAATCTCATAAACCGCATGTCAAATAATACATTCTCTGTTTTATATTATAGCGGCGGCAGAGATTTCTTCCTGCCGCCGCACGGCTTTAACTGTAGATCAGTTTATTATTGACAATCTCCGTTGTCCTGTTGCAGATACTGTTCATTCGTCCAATCCAAGTCATCGAATCTCGTGCTTTGAGCGCTTCGGTTACGCCCTCACGTTCCGCCATCTGCCTTACCAGCCGGGAAAACAGTTCCTCTGCCTGCCGATCAATGTCTGCAAGGTAGCTGTTCAGCTTACAGGAAGTGAGCAGGTTATAATACAGAATGCGGTGATGCTCTTTCAAATATCGCCTGCGCCGCTGTCCCCAAATGCCGATAAGCTGTTCTTCCTCGTCGGGTAACATCAAATCCGGCAGTAGATAATCTCCCAGCCGGGTGCAAGTACCGCCCATTTGTTCGAATACTGTTTTTTCCATAATGCAAACCTCCTTTGCACTAACATTGTACAAAGGAGGCTCGATTTCGTCGAATGTGCGATTTTCAAAATTGCAGGTTTTGGCATCATCTCGCTGAAAATGCTCTTTGCGACATACAAAAAAGAATACAACAAAGCTGCGAATCCGAGATTTGTACCGCCGTTTGTATAATAAACGCATCAATTTCTGAGCAAAATACATTGACATTGAGTATAACATTAGATATAATATTAGATAGAAACAATGTTATATTTTGGGGTGCCATTATGCGGAATCTTATAAAACAGATCAGAGCATATTTGAATATGAGTCAAACCGAGTTCGCCGAACAATTGAATGTTACCTTCCAAACCGTGAATCGTTGGGAGAACGGTCGCGCTGTGCCGAACAAATTGGCACAGTCAAAGATGTTCGATTTGTGTAAGGAAAAGCACGTCCCTGTTTATGATATGACTCTGAAAAGGATTGCAGAGGCATCGGAAGCCGTTCAGCTGGATGCAGGCCGGGTGCTTCTTTATCACGGCTCAAAATCGGGTATTGAGGGCTCTATTGAGCCCAAGAGCCGAAAGCAATGTGACTTTGGCAAAGGTTTCTATATGGGAACCGATCCCGGTCAGGCACTTACTTTGATCTGCGACTATTATAAGTCCAAGTTCTACATTGTTTCCGTAAGCGTGGATGCGCTCGCTCAGATTGAGGTTCCCGCTGATATTGACTGGGCAATGCTTGTGGCATATCACAGAGGAAAAATGGAAAAAATAAACGGTACGCCGTTCTACAACAAGTACCGTGATATGACGTTAAACAAGGATTTGATCATCGGAAGCATTGCGAACGACCGCATGTTTTTCGTGATCGATAACTTCTTTGTCGGCAATGTGACTGATAGGGCGCTTATCCATAGTCTTTCCGCTCTTCAGCTTGGCAAGCAGTATGTGACTGTTTCGCAAAAGGGCTGTGACGCTGTTCATATCGAAACAGAGATTGAACTTTCTTACTTTGAAAGACTGTTTATGAAAGAAATAGCCGAAGAAAACCGGACGAGAGGGATTTCCCTTGCCAATGATATTTGCAGGAATTATCGCCGTGAGGGGATATTCTTTGATGAAATACTCGATGAGGCTGAGAGTGGAGGAAAACAATGAACGAGCTTCAGTTAAAGCTTTGTGATATTCAAGGCAGGTTATTTGAATTATCTGCCGAGAAGAAATATGACAGCGCCGATTTTATCAGGGCGTTTATGACGTCCGATACCGCAAAGGAGCTTGATTCAACATATAACCGTATGCAGTGGGCGGGGGAAGAATACCTTCTTGAGGAAGTCGCCTCTGCTGCGGGTGAATCGCTTACAAGAAACGGAGAGATATTTTCTGCGGACGTGCTGTACTGGATTGGCTATCTCTACCGTTATTGGCACTATTACAACGGTGAGGACAGCGCAAAGATTTATAAGCAAGCTCCCGTCCAAACAATGAAACGAAATTATATGATGTTTCACACGATGGATCCCGAACTTGCCATAGAGGATTTGAAAGAAATCCATAACCAGAAAAGCAATTGATTTCGGAGGTGCAAATATGCCGGATAAGAATTGGCAATTTGAACTTGAAGAATATATCAGACAGGGCGAACCGGAAAGAGCCGAAAAAAGCGAAGCTTGGCAAACGGCTATCGGCTTGCAGGCGGTTGACGGACTGAAAACTTCTGATTACTTGCTGGATACTGCAAAGGAACACATCGAGGGCAAAATCACCATTGATGAGGTCCAGAAGCGTATTTACAGCTATTACGAGCAGAGAACTGCCCGCACGGAAATCGAAAATGGAACAAAAGAGGCGGATATTGTATCCGCAAGAATAACGAAGCTTTTAGGCGAAAAGGCGTTTCAGTTTTCTCCTGCCGAGTGGATCACCATTCACCGCAGACTATTCGAGGGCGTATTTGACCACGCCGGACAAATCCGAAAATACAACATCTCAAAAAAGGAATGGGTACTGAACGGCGAATCGGTTATCTACGCCGATTTCAACAGCATAAAAGACACCTTGGATTATGATTTTGCTACCGAAAAGCAGTTTTCCTGTGAGGGATTGTCGGTAGAAGCATCGGTAAAACACCTTGCAAAATTCGCATCGGATATCTGGCAGATTCATCCCTTCGGAGAAGGTAACACAAGAGCCACCGCCGTGTTTATGATTAAGTACATGAAAACCTTTGGGTTCCGTGTCAACAACGATGCATTCCGTGAAAACTCTTGGTATTTCCGTAACGCATTGGTTCGAGCAAACTATAACGATCTGCAAAAGGGGATCCATTCCACCACAAAATTTTTGGAATTGTTTTTCGCAAATCTTCTGCTCGGTACAAACTACGAATTAAAGAATCGCTATATGCACGTCGATTTTGCGGATGAAAACGCTTCCCAAAGTGCCAAGAACGAAGCACCAAAGTGCCAAATTGACACTTTGGACTGTACTTTGGAAGAACTGGCGGTATTGGATTTAATTAAGAAGAACCCGTCTGTTAAACAAGCCGAACTTGCAGAACAAACAGGAAAGTCTGTCAGAAGCATAAAGCGCATCATAGACTCTCTGAAAGAGAAACAATATATCCGCAGAGTAGACGGCAAACGCTACGGCAAGTGGGAAATTTTGGTTTAAATCTTATTATCCCACATATATCTTTTCCTCAAATACAGCTTTTTGGAATCGTTTGTGCGAAAATTACGTCTTTAAGAAATAATAGCAAAGGATGTTCAATATGACAATAATTGAAGCTATAAAAGAAGTTTTAAAATCTGAACCGAAGGGGCTGTCTTCAGCAGAAATATATCAGAGAATAATTGATCAAAATCTATATCAGTTTGGTGCCAAAAATCCGGTTGGTGTTGTAAATGGCGAAATAAGACGACATTGTATTGGACTTGATTTTCCTACTGCGTATTCAATTAAGCATTTTGCAATTGCAGGAAAAGAAGGGAAAAAGTCAAAATTTATTATTTGTGAAAATATTAAATCAGGAAAGAGTGTTAAACAATCTCAAAATGTTTTTGATGACAATACAGAGTTTTTGCCCGAGGAGAAAATTGCAAACGCTATATATGAACATCTGCAACAAATCAAACAGCAATTATTATATAATATAATGTCAAATCATCCTGATTTTTTTGAGCAATTAGTGGTTGAACTTTTGCTGAAAATGGGATATGGATACGATAAAAAATCCGGAATTGTAACCGGGGGTTCTCACGATAACGGTATTGATGGGATAATCAGTGAAGACAAATTAGGTCTTGATCTTATATACATACAAGCAAAGCGTTATTCTAATACCAATAAGGTTGGCAGAAGAGAATTACAAGCCTTTATTGGGGCTATGGGGCATATTCAAAAAGGTGTATTTATTACAACATCTTCATACACAAAAGAAGCATTAAATTTTGCTAGTCAGCAACAGCAAAAAAGTGTAAAACTTATTGATGGCGAATCATTGACTGACTATATGGTCAAGTACGGAATTGGTGTTGAAAGCGTTAAAACTTTCAATATTTATAAAATAAATTCAGATTATTTTCGAGAGTGATTGTTCGTTTTATTGGGTGGATTGCAAGGTATAATTTTCAAGATACAGAGGATACATAGTTGTATCAATTTATTGGATTATTAATACATTCTCTGTTTTATAGTAAAGCAGCGGCAGAGATTTCTCCCTGCCACCGCCCGGCCTTAACTGTAAATCAGTTCAATGTTCACAATTTCCCGTGCCCTGTTGCAGATATTGTTCATTCGTCCGCTCCAAGCCATCGAATCTTGCGCTTTGAGCGTTTCGGTCACGCCCTCACTCTCTGCCATCTGTTTTACCAGCCGGGAAAACAATTCCTCTGCCTGCCGGTCAATGTCTGCAAGATAGCTGTTCAGCTTGCAGGCAGTGAGCAGGTTGTAGTACAAGATGCGGTGATGCTCCTTCAAATATTGCCTGCGTCGTTGCCCCCAAATGCCGATTGTCAGTTCTTCCTCGGCGGGTAACATCAAATCCGGCAGTAGATAATCTCCCAGTCGGGTGCAAGTACCGCCCATTTGTTCGAATACTGTTTTTTCCATAACGCAAACCTCCTTTGCACTACTATTGTACAAAGGAGGCTCGGTTTCGTCGAATGTGCGATTTTCAGAATTGCAGGGTTTTTGCATCCCCAGCGACGTTTTGGAAAAACATAATGTCATAAATCGGAAGATAGGTGATCTTGCCGTTTGTCGTAATTTCCCGTGCGTTTGAGAGCACAAACGCCTTTTTGATGTGGTAGTCCTCGTTTTGCACAAAGGCGGTGAGGGCGCTGTGTACCGTGTAATCCTTCCCGGATTTCACTTCAATCGGCACAGTGGATAGGCTGTCGTAATCGTCAATTAGAAAATCGACTTCGCCCTTGCTGCGGTTATCATAATAGAACAGCTTATACCCATGTGCCGCAAGCTCGGCAGCAACGGCGTTTTCATACACCGAGCCGAGATTGATGCTCCGTTCATCGTCCAGAACAGCTCGAATGTTATTCCCGTACAAAATACCGGTCAAGATGCCAACGTCGTTCAGGTAGAGCTTCAGCAGATTCTTCCCACTGGACTCGATCAACGGGAACACCGGATTGGAGATGGCCTGCACAGGCAGGGCAATTCCGGCGCTGATCAGGTACTCGAACTCGTCCTGATAATCCCGGAAGGTCTTACCCCGCTTGTTTTCAATCGTCTGCGCCACCACTCGCTTTTTTTTATTTTCCATATTGGACGGGATCAGGTCATAGACCCGTCGAATTTTCAGCCGATTTTCCTCCCCGTACTTGGAAGCGTCCGCAGCGTAGTAATAGTGAATTTCACTTTGAATCTCCCGCACGGACAGGATGTTCTTTTCGGAAAGATAGGCGTTCACGGCGTCCGGCAATCCGCCGACGAGCAAATATTTTCGGAACAAATCCATCATTTTTTCGTGGATCGGCTCATCGAGGGCTTCCCGCTTTTCAAATTTTTTCCGCATCGCAGAGATGGCGATTTCATTCATCCCGTTTGCATAGAGAAACTCTTCAAAATCAAGCGGGAACATTCTGACCTTGCGGATACTGCCCATCGGGATGGAAGTCGTCTGCGAAAGCGTGACGCCCAAAAGCGAACCGCTGGCGATAAAGGTGAATTTATCATCCTGCGACAGGAATTTGAGAAGTGTCAGCAGGTGCGGGTACGCCTGAATTTCATCAAGGAAGATCAGCGTATTTTCCTTCTGTTTCATTTTGCTGCCTGCGAGCATACTGACCTGAAGATAGAAGTCCTCCACCGTTTTGGTGTTTGCAAACAGTCGGTCGCCCAGCGAATCCTCAACCATATTGATCTCTATGAGGTTTTCAAACAGCTTCCTGCCAACGTAGCGGATGATATACGTTTTGCCGACCTGCCGTGCCCCGTCGATCAAAAGTATTTTTTTGGAGCCGGACGTTAGGTGCGACTCGATCAATTTCTCGATTTTGCGGTATAGCATGGTACACCTCCTGACTTTTCAATAAGATTATACCACAAAATCATTGACATTTCAATAGGATTTTCTCGACATTTTTATGACTTTTCAAATTTACAATGGAGCGGCATACGTTTATCCGTATCAGAGAAGTTTCCTCTGACGGGCAAACTCCTTTAGAATGTAAATATGCCAACGGGACTTTTGGACGATAGTGCGGAAGTACGGCGAGCAGAAAAACTCGATCAGATACACCTT
This sequence comes from uncultured Clostridia bacterium, assembly GCA_947625195.1. GTDB lineage: Bacteria > Bacillota > Clostridia > Oscillospirales > Ruminococcaceae > UMGS1601. Next base: position 51,418 of record CANQNK010000016.1, read on the forward strand.
GGGGATGCGGTTCACATTGTTTTTCTTGAACGACTTTAAGTGTCCTCTGCGGCACCAGCTGTTGACGGTGGTTTTTGCATAGCCGGTCAGCTTCACAATATCCTCCGCCATCAGAACGTCGGGGTACTTGGAGAGCAGCTTCGCATAAAAATC
>CANQNK010000017.1 GCA_947625195.1 uncultured Clostridia bacterium
ACAGTAGTTAAGCTCATTTGCGCCGAAGATACTTGGCTGGCGACGGCCCGGGAAAATAGGTGTTGCCGACTTTATATGCACCATTAGCTCAGTTGGTAGAGCAACTGACTCTTAATCAGTGGGTCCACGGTTCGAGCCCGTGATGGTGTACCATTTGGCCCGTTGGTCAAGCGGTTAAGACTCCGGCCTCTCACGCCGGCAACGCGAGTTCGATTCTCGCACGGGTCACCATTTTTCGCTGCTTGAGCCACGAGCAGCTTTTTATTTTCCCCTTTCATTTGAGGGCCATTAGCTCAGTTGGTCAGAGCAACCGGCTCATAACCGGTCGGTCCTGGGTTCGAGTCCCCGATGGCCCACCATTTTAGGGGCATAGCTCAGTTGGTAGAGCAGCGGTCTCCAAAACCGCGTGCCGAAGGTTCGAGTCCTTCTGCCCCTGCCAAGTGCAGTCTGCAAACTATTCGTTGCAGGCTGATTTTTTTATATTTGATTTTACATTTATGCGTTAATCGACTGGACTTTCTTGATTTTATGTGCTATAATTTTCCTAACGGACATTATTATATGAATTGTAAAATATCGGGAGGAAAACTATGTGCACAGCAGCTACCTATAAGACTAAAGACCACTACTTTGGCCGCAATCTTGACTATGAGTTTGCATACGACCAGACTGTTACCGTAACGCCAAGAAACTATCCGTTTTGTTTCAGACATATGGGTGAGATAAGATCTCACTACGCAATGATCGGAATGGCTTTTGTACAGGAGAATTATCCACTCTACTATGATGCGACAAATGAAAAAGGTCTTAGTGTTGCGGGACTTAATTTCCCAGGAAATGCTGACTATAAGTGCTATGATCCGGAAATGGACAATGTTTCACCGTTTGAGTTTATTCCGTGGATATTATGCCAATGCTCTACGGTCGGCGAGGCAAGACAAAAGCTTTCACGGCTTAATATGCTGAAAGAGGATTTTAGTCCAAAGCTTCCGCTGTCGCCGCTTCATTGGATGATTTCGGACAGAGAGGAGAGCATAGTAGTAGAGTCTGTTAAAGATGGCTTGAAGGTCTACGACAACCCAGTTGGTGTGATGACGAACAATCCAACATTTGATTATCATATGACTAATCTTGTAAACTACATGGGCATTTCGCCCGCTGACCCGGAAAACCGTTTTTCAGATAAGATACGCTTGACGCCTTACAGCCGTGGAATGGGCAGTTTGGGCCTGCCCGGTGATATGTCATCAGCATCCCGTTTTGTAAAAGCTGCTTTTACTAAACTGAATTCAATCTCAGGAGATTCTGAGTCCGAAAGTGTCGGTCAGTTTTTCCATATTCTTGCGTCTGTTGAACAACAAAAGGGCTGCTGTAAGGTCGAAAACGGTTATGAATATACGATCTACTCTTCTTGCTGCAATACCGACAAGGGTATCTACTATTATACCACTTATGAGAACAGCCGGATCACAGGGGTAGATATGTACCGTGAGGATCTTGACAGCGGTAAGCTTAAAAGTTATCCTCTAATTCATACTCAGCAGATCGGAATGCAAAACTGATTATTAAATATTTGTAAAAAGGATTATGTTCCTTTGCAAATTTTTAAAGGAAATGGTTGAAAGGTTATCTTTTGCACGATATTATGACATGTCGGATAGCCGATAGTATACAGCAATAATTGTCGCGATAATATATTTATCTTTTGACAGAATACCGGCAGACAGGGAGGAAAACTATGAATTGTATCGCCAATGTAAACCGCTCTTCCTTGCAGAGGGCACCCGAACAAGGTGTCCTTTTTGTTGTGCAAAAATTACTGTATGCGCTTTATGCACCTATAAACGCCTTCTTTCAAGACTCAACTTACAGTTGAACGCGCTCAACAAATAAGTTATTTACAAAACCACGGATTTTTGTTTTAATGTTATCATAGAAGTCAGTTAATACCAAGAGATAAGGGGAGAAGAAACGAAAATGAAGAAAGAGAAAAAGAAAAACACAAAAAACCGCTTTATCGGCGCTAATATGCTTTATACATACAAGGCTGTCTGGAAAAGCAAAAAATTGTTTGTCATAGCAACATTTCTTGCTTCCATAGCAATAGCTCTACAAGGGTATATTTGGGAGTTTGCTGTCAAGTTTATAATAGACGATGTTGAGGCGGGCGCACCTCTTGAGAAGCTGTGGCTGACTGTGGCAATAGCGGGAATAGTAACGGTTATTTTTTTTATAATCGTTGAAATCTATCAGCAGTACGGCAATGCTGTGTTACAGTATGTTCTGTTTCAGTTCAGACGCAAGTATCAGCGCAAGTTTATGAAAATGGATTATGAAAAGCTTGAAGCCCCCGCTATGCTCGATATGGCTGAAAGAGCCGAAAAGGGGTGTAGCTGGGGCGGAGGATTGATAGGCGCTTTTTTAATGTCACAGCCGTTTATGTCCAATCTCATAAACTTTACGATCGCTGCGGTAATTATCGCAACGCTGAATCCGTGGCTTTTGCTGGTGTTTTTGGCAACCGGTGTGCTTAAAGCTGTAATGCAGATAAGGACAAAGACCGAGGACAAGAGAGAATGCTGGGACAAAATGGCGCCGTTTTACAGAAGGCTGAGGTATTTAGGACAGGTGCAAAGTGATTTTTCCTTTGCAAAGGATGTCCGGCTTTTCGGTATGCGAGGCTTTTTAAAGAATAAGCACGAGGGGATAAACAGACTGGCGCACGCTTTGTTCCTTACGCACAAAAACCGCTGGCTAAAGTGGGAGATGAAAAACTATGTTGTATCATTCTTTGAGCATATAATACAGTACGGGTACCTTGTGTATTCGTTTATTTACGGAGAACTTGAGATAGGAAACTTTGTTCTGTATGCGTCTGTTATGGGAAACTATTCCGGAAGCGTAAGGTATATATTTGACAACATTGCCGAGATAAAATACCGCTCAATGGAGATAGACGACTACCGCGCTTTTGTGGACGAGGAGGAACTCTCGGACATAAAGAAAAAAGACTTTCTGCCTTTGCCGAAATCAGACAAATACAAAATTGAGTTTAAAAATGTGTCCTTTAAGTATAAGGGCGCAAAGGTATATGCGCTTAGGAACATAAACCTCACGCTTGAGACGGGAAAGAGCCTTGCCGTTGTCGGCTTAAACGGCGCGGGAAAAACGACATTTATAAAGCTTTTATGCCGCCTTTACGATGTTACAGAGGGTGAGATACTGTTAAACGGAGTTAATGTGCTTAGCTATGACAGAGAGGAATACTTCAAGCTGTTTTCGCCGGTGTTTCAGAATGTCGAGTTGTTTGCTCTTACCTTGGGAGAAAATACGGCGATGAAGCCGTATTCACAGGTTGACGAGAAAAAAGCGACAGATGCGCTTTGTGATTCCGGGCTTGATAATAAGCTAAACGGGCTCCCGAACAAGCTTAAAACGCAGGTGCTCAAGAACATATACGATGACGGAACTGACTTTTCCGGCGGTGAGCGCCAGAAGCTTGCGCTTTCCCGCGCACTTTACAAGGACGCTCCTATTATGCTGCTTGACGAGCCGACGGCGGCGCTCGACCCGATTGCCGAGTATGAGCTTTACAAGTCGTTTGATAGGATAGTCGGCGGAAAAATGGCTGTTTACATATCTCACAGACTGTCCTCAACACGCTTTTGCGACTCTATCGCAATGTTTCAAGACGGCGAGCTCATAGAAGAGGGTACTCACACAGAGCTTTTAAGAAAAGGCGGAGAATATGCAAAGCTGTTTGAGGTTCAGGCACAGTATTATAAGGAGCGGGAAGAAAGAGCCGCCGACGGCATCGAGGAGGTGAGCGCCAATGTCGGGTAATGTAAAGGAAAACGGCACAAGCTTTAAAACAATGGCGCTAAGCGTTAAGTATTTTTACAAAATAATCTTTAAGAAATTCAGAAGCTATATCGTATACAATCTCCTGTCAGCAGTATTTCAGGCGGCGGCGCCTATTGTGATGATATTTCTGCCGAAGCTCTTGATAGATGAGTTTTTAGGCGGAAGGGATTATGTAACAATGGCTGTAATAACGCTTGTTTTAGTGTCGGCTTATGTGATCTTGAATGCTGCGGATTCGTTTTGCACTCAGCAGTACCAGAAGGTGGTAGACAGGTTCAATAGGTATTTTGAAGAGCGCCACAAGCAAAAATGCGCCGAGATGGATTTTGAAAAGACAGAAGATCCGGAGATTATGGACCTTTCACAAAAGGCGCTTAACGGGCTTAATTGGTACGGCGGTGTTGACGCTTTTATGAGAAGAGTCTCGACAATAATATCGGGCGTCTTGCAGTTAGTTACCACAGGAGCGATACTTTTTACAAGCTCTGTATGGGTGATAGCAATAATCGCTGCAACGATAATACTAAACTTCTTTCTGACAAAGCTGAGATCTAAGCTTGAGTTTGATCTGAACGGCGGAAAGGATATACTTGACAGAAAGATAGATTACAATTTCTGGCAGACATATGATTTTAAATACGGAAAGGATATTCGCCTTTACTCGGCTTCAAAAATGCTTGATGAAAACTGCCGCGAGCTTAATGATGTGTATTACAACCTTGAGCTTAAGTACAGGAAAAGAATAATGGGCGCAGGCTGTCTTATAAGCATTGTAAATGTATTTAAGCATGCCGGTATGTACGGAGTCCTTGGAGTTATGGCAATTAAAAAACTTATTACGCTAGGTAACTTTTCGATGTATACTTCCTCTGCGGTGACTATCTCAGAAGCTCTTCAGAACATTGTTTCGGAGTTCAGCTGGATGATAGTGACATCTAATTATCTTTATAACTATGTGCGGTTTATGGGGATAAACACGGATACTGCTTTTGGAAACGACCCTGTCAACTTTGAAAAGGAGCATACCATTGAGTTTAGAAATGTCTGGTTTAAGTACCCGAGAGCAAATGATTATGTGCTAAAGGGCGTAAACATCAAGCTTAATAAGGGTGAAAAGCTGTCGATAGTCGGCTTAAACGGCGCAGGTAAAACTACCTTTATAAAGCTGCTTTGTCGCCTCTATAAAGTTGACAAGGGAGAGATACTAATTGACGGCAAGAATATAAACAGCTATGATTTTGACGAATACTCAAAGCTGTTTTCGGTAGTCTTTCAGGATTACAAGCTGTTTGCGTTTTCATTCAAGGAGAATATTGCTGTTGACGAAAATCCGGACGAGGAAAGGGTTATGAGCCTATCCAAAAAGGTAGGTCTTGACAAAAAGATCGAGGATATGCCAAACGGAATGAATACGGTTATGTTTAAAAGCTTTGACGAATCGGGCGTTGAGCCATCCGGCGGCGAGCAACAGAAGATGAGCATAGCCCGCGCGCTTTATAAAGACGCTCCGATAGTTATTCTTGACGAGCCGACGGCGGCGCTCGACCCGGTAGCAGAATATGAGATCTACAGGCAGTTTAATGACTTGGTTGAAGGTAAGACTGCGGTGTATATTTCGCACAGGCTGTCCTCCTGTAAGTTTTGTGACAATATAGCTGTGTTCAAGGACGGAGTCATAAAGGAATACGGCTGCCACGACGAGCTTTTGAAAATAAGCGGCGGAGAGTACAGAAGAATGTTTGACGCACAGGCCAAGTATTATATCAATACCGACGCCGTTTAAATGATCGGTCAAAAGTCTTTAATTAGGATAACCCCGGACGACAAAATGTTTTCGGGGTTATTGTTTTATTCAATTGTACTTGACAAGCAATAGGGAATATGCTAAACTGTACTGCATAAATAATACAGCAATTCTGTTAATTACTGATAAAGGGAAGTCTTAAAGTAAAGGCGCAAGTAACTAATGACCTAAGCTGTTCGTTGAAATACTGGACTATGTCCCTTATTAAATGATTTTCCTGAAAAGGTCAGCGGTGTAAAAACGATTACTGAAAGGGTGAATACGACTGACTTATGAAAAAGAAGATAAAATGGACAGTGCTGTTTTTGGCACTGGTATTACTTGCTGCGGGAATTATAGCAACCTGGAAAAATTCTCATTATCTCTATATTTTTGGAGAATACCTTGGTGTAAATTGTAATAAGGTCGAGGTGAATACCTCATCACCTGAAAATATGAAAAAAATAAAGCTGAACGAATTAAGAACTGATGATAGGGTGAAATTCGACCAAAGCTTGATGCTTATAAACAAAGAACACCCTTTACAGGATGACTTTGTGCCGTCTTTATCCGAATATAAGGATACGGATGTACAATTAAATAAATGTCTGAATCAGGCATATGGGGAGTTATCTGAAGCCGTCTATGAAAAGACCGGCAGTGAATTATTTGTCTCAAGCTCCTACCGAACTCAGGAGGAACAGCAAGAATTGTATGAGGAAGACCCGTCTACCGCAAATATTCCCGGTACGAGTGAACATCAATCAGGTTTGGGACTTGATGTATATGTACAGTATTACGCCGGATTTGGCTTTATAAAAACGGACGCAGGTCAGTTTATAAATTCAAGGTGCTGGGAATATGGATTTATTATCAGGTATCCTTCTTACGGTAAAGCAAAAACAGATATGAAATATGAGCCTTGGCATATTAGATATGTAGGTAAACCTCACGCTAAGGTCATATACAATAATCATCTTACACTGGAAGAATACATAGAATCGCTTAAGAACGGTGTATGGTATAAGGTAGACAATGCTTTAATATCACGGCAAAAGGCTGACGAAAACGGAAGGCTATCACTGCCTGACAGCTTTAAAAGCGCAGTTATTTCTCCTGATAATACCGGTAGCTATATCATCACTATCACTGGAGATTAAACCCCGGACGACAATATGTCTTCGGGGGTTTAATTATTTTACTGACTTTTTAGAATATCATATCATATAACTAAAGTGATAAGTATAACACTTAAGCGTTAAATTTCGGTGCGACGCTGCACAATCAAAATGTCGCAGAGATTAAATGATGCCCGGGATAGTAAAAAAACGAAGTTTGCACTTGCTTTTATATAATATTTGTGATATTATATAATATGCTTTTAAGATAGTCATAAATTAAGTCAAGGAGCTGTAAAAGGGTATGGCTGATCTTCTACACCGAAGAAAACCGTTTTCGTCATTTCAGATAATAATATTCGGATTTGCCGGATTGATAATTCTGGGCACGCTTCTGCTTATGCTTCCGTTTGCGACACGCTCGGGAAACAGCGCTTCGTTTTCTGACGCAGCTTTTACTTCCACGTCGGCGGCATGCGTAACGGGACTTGTCGTGCAGGATACCGCTGCGTTCTGGTCACCGTTCGGACAGTTTGTAATAATGATGCTGATACAAATAGGCGGACTGGGAGTTATTACCGTAGCGGCAGCTATATTTATGATAACCAAAAGAAGAATAACTCTTATGCAGCGCAGCACTATGCAGGAGGCGATCTCAGCTCCCAAGGTTGGAGGGATCGTAAGATTCACCGTATTTATCATAAAGGCTGCTGTCATAATTGAGCTTTGCGGGGCAGCACTTATGTCTCCGGTGTTTATACGAGACTTCGGTGTACTCAAGGGGATATGGTTTTCGGTATTCCACTCTGTATCCGCCTTTTGTAATGCAGGCTTTGATCTTATGGGAGCACGGGCTCCGTTTTCGTCGCTGACATCATACAGCACAGAGCCGCTGATAAATCTTACGATAATGATGCTTATTGTCATCGGAGGAATCGGCTTTTTAACGTGGGATGATGTAATTAAAAACAGATTTCACCTGAGAAGTTACAGAATGCAGAGCAAGGTAATTCTATGTACTACTACGATTCTGATAGTACTGCCGGCGCTTTATTTTTTCTTTAGTGAATTCAGATCTCTTCCGCTTAACGACAGGGTATGGAGCTCGCTTTTCCAGTCGGTAACGCCTAGAACGGCCGGCTTTAACACGGTTGACTTACGGCTTGTCTCCGACGCGGGCCTCGGGGTTATGATGGTGCTTATGCTTGTGGGAGGCTCGCCCGGCTCTACCGCGGGGGGAATGAAAACCACCACCTTTGCGGTTTTGTTTATGACCGCCTTGGCTGTATTCAGAAGAAAAGAGCACACAAGCTGCTTTGGCAGACGCTTAAGCGACAGTACTCTAAGAAACGCAGCAGCAATATTTATGCTGTACATAGTTCTTTTCCTCGTCGGCGCAATGCTAATCAGCGGAATTGAGGACCTACCTCTGACTCCGTGCATGTTTGAGACGGCGTCGGCAGTCGGAACGGTAGGGCTTTCGCTCGGCATAACTCACGAGCTTGGGTTGCTTTCAAGGCTGATACTGATGGCGCTTATGTTTTTTGGAAGAGTAGGCGGGCTGACGCTGATATTTGCGGCAATTTCGGGTACAAAAAAGAATGTATCGCTGCTTCCTGAGGAAAAAATAACGGTAGGGTAAAGGAGAAGCTTTTTATGAAAACAATACTATTGATAGGTCTTGGAAGATTTGGCAGGCATATTGCGCGTAATCTTAGGGAACTCAGGCATCAGGTTATGGCAATAGATATTAAGGAGGACCGTGTTGAAGATACGCTTCCTTACGTTACAAGTGCACAGATAGGCGACAGCACAAACAGGGCGTTTTTGGAATCTTTGGGTGTGCGTAATTTTGATCTTTGCATAGTGGCAATAGGAAAGGATTTTCAAAGCTCGCTTGAGACTACCTCGCTTCTGAAGGAGCTTGATGCAAAGTTTGTGGTTTCAAGAGCCTCGCGCGATGTACAGGCGAAATTCCTTTTAAGAAACGGCGCCGATCAGGTTGTATACCCCGAAAAGCAGCTTGCAAAATGGGTTGCCATACGATACAGCTCCGACCACATTCTCGATTATATACAGCTTGACGAAGAACACGCGATACTCGAGGTTGATGTACCGCAGGATTGGATAGGAAAGACCATCGATCAGATAGACATAAGAAGAAAATACAACATAAACATTCTCGCAATCAAGGAAGACGGAAAAATGAGTATAAACTTTACTCCTGATACGGTTTTGTCGAATCAATACACGCTGCTGGTTCTGGGAGAATATAAGGTCATGCAAAAGTGCTTTCACACATAACGAGCGAGCCGGCAGAAAACAGTTGGGAACGATAAGCAGTATCCGAAAGTAAATTCGGGTACTGCCGTTTTTTGGTCTGAATAAAAAACATAAAAAATAAAGGTTTTTTGTAATAAACAAACAATAAAAGCAAAAAATAATTTTTTAGTTATTTTGCATAAAAACGTCGCTTGACAATTATGCAATATTACAGTATAATTATTGTGTTTAAAAGGTTTTAAGATCGTTTTACTTAGTTTCAACGGTATGATAATAAATGGAGGTAATTGATATGGCAACAGAAAACAATGCAACAAAGGCTGAAGAGAAAAAGCCGTCAGTAAAAAAGACTGCGGCTAAGAAAACGGCGCCGGCGATAAAGCCGATAAAGCCAACTGTTAAGCTTCCTATAACTGAAAAGGTGTTTGAGGAAAAGCTTATAGACATTCTGTCGGCAGATTACAGAATCACTCCTGACAAGGCATCTGATAAGCAGATCTATGAAGCGGTTTCAACTATAATTGTGCAGCTTCTTAAGGAAAAGAGAAGGCATTTTGTAAACAAGATACACTCCGAGGGCAAAAAGCAGGTATACTATTTGTCTATGGAGTTTTTGATGGGTCGTTCTTTAAAGACGAACCTGTATAACCTTATGCTTAACGACATAGTTAAGAGAGTTCTCGACAAATACGGAATAAGCATAGACGGAATTTATGAGTGTGAGCCGGACGCAGGACTCGGCAACGGCGGACTCGGACGTCTTGCGGCGTGTTATCTTGACGGACTTGCGACAGACGGATATTCAGGAATGGGATACTCAATCTGCTACGAGTTCGGTATCTTCAAGCAGCGGCTCGAGGACGGATGGCAGACAGAGCTTCCGGATAACTGGCTTCCCGGCGGAAAATCGTGGCTTGTGGAAAATTACGACAGAGCGATCGAGGTGCATTTTGACGGTGAGCTCAATGAGTACTGGGACGATCAGTACCACTGTGTAAACCATATAAACTATACGACAGTAAATGCTGTCCCGGTAGATATGTACGTTGCAGGTTACGACAGCGAAGCGGTATCAATGCTGAGACTGTGGAGAGCGGTTACTCCTTCGTTTGATATGAATATGTTCAATAAGGGCGATTACTCAAAGGCGCTCGGACAAAATATAATGGCTCAGGCTATATCAAAGGTTTTGTATCCTAACGACAACCACGCAGAGGGCAAGTCTTTAAGACTTCGCCAACAGTATTTTATGTGTGCTGCGTCTGTGGGAGATATTGTTGACAAGCATATGAGAACCTACGGCACGCTTGACAATCTGCATGAAAAGGTTGCGATACATGTAAACGATACCCATCCGACACTGGCGATAGCAGAGCTTATGAGAATACTGCTTGACGACTGCGGATATTCATGGAACAAGGCATGGCATATCGTTACTAACACCTTTGCGTACACGAATCACACGGTTATGGCGGAGGCACTTGAAAAGTGGGACTGCAACCTTGTTAGACAGGTTATTCCGAGAATCTTTTCGATAATAGTTGAGATAAACAACCGCTACTGTAAGGACCTTTTTGAAAGAACTTCAGATGAGCAGAGAGTATCGAGAATGTCAATTATACAGAACAATCAGGTGAAGATGGCAAACCTCTGCGTACACGCTTCACACTCTGTAAACGGAGTTGCTAAGATTCACTCCGAGATCATTAAGCAGGACGTTTTTCATGACGAATATATTGACACCCCTAATAAGTTTAAGAATGTTACCAACGGAATAGCCTTCCGCAGATGGCTTTTGCAGTCAAATCCCGGACTTACAAATCTTTTGAGGGAAAAGATCGGAAACGAGTTTTTAAAGGATGCATCGCACCTTGCAAAGTTTAATATGTTCAAGGACGACGAAGAGACTCTTGAGCGCCTTGCGTCTATCAAGAAGGAGAATAAGGTAAGGTTTGCAAAATATGTTAAAAACCGTTACGGCACGGTACTTAACACCGATTCTATCTTTGATGTTCAGGTAAAGCGTTTGCATGAGTACAAGCGTCAGCATCTGAATGCGCTTAACATTCTGGCTCAGTACAATAATCTTTTGCAGAATCCGGATGCGGACTTCACGCCGAAGACGTACATTTTTGCGGCTAAGGCGGCTCCGGGATATTATCTTGCAAAGCAGATAATAAAGCTTATCTGGTCAATTGGCGAAGAGCTTAAGAAAAACCCGAAGATAAACGAAAAGCTTTCGGTCGTTTTCCTTGAGGATTACTGTGTATCGCTTTCTGAGATTCTCATGCCGGCAAGCGAGATCTCAGAGCAAATTTCGCTTGCTGGAACAGAGGCGTCCGGAACTGGCAATATGAAGCAGATGCTGAACGGAGCAATAACGCTTGGCACAATGGACGGTGCAAACGTTGAGATCCACGGTGTGGTAGGAGATGAAAACATAATTACCTTCGGTATGAGCGCCGAGGAGGTAGTTTCAAGGAAGTCAAGCTACAACCCCGAAAAGTACTATAACGAAAACGGAATTATCCGTGCGGCTGTTGACAGAATGACGGGCGGTGTAAACGGAAATTCCTTTGAAGAGGTAGCTAATTCCTTAAAACACAGCGATCCGTATATGGTGCTTGCAGATTTTGATTCTTATGCCATAGCTCAGACATACTCAAGCGAGGTGTATAAGGATCAGAAAAAGTGGCAGAAGATGAGCCTTGCGAATATTGCGGGTGCGGGAATATTCTCGGCAGACCGCTCTGTTGAGGATTACGCTAGAGACATCTGGGGACTTAAAAAGTAGCATTTATGATATTTTATAAAGAGGCGGATTATGCGCCTCTTTTTTATTATCAATGCTTTTAAATTCTTTTAATAAATTTGTGAAAAAATTTGTTGACATTTAACAATTTTTAATGTATAATTAAAATGCACATTGACATTATGTCAAAAATTATTTAGGAGGAAATAAAATGTACAAGAAATCTTTACTCAAAAGACTTCTAAGTGGCATCATTGCGGCAGCGGTAACGGCTTCTCTGGCATTTACCGGTTCGGTATTTGCGGCGGATACTGCCGGCGAGGGTGCTTCTTTTGAAGACTTAAGCCAGAACGAAATAGTTGAAGCTATGGCTCCTGCTTGGAACCTCGGAAATCAGCTTGAGGCTGTGAGCGGAAGCACCCCTTCAGAAACCGCATGGGGCAACCCGACTATTACTCAAAACACCTTTAAAATGGTAAAGGACGCAGGCTTTAAAGCGGTAAGAATCCCTGTGTCTTACTTTGCAAGAATAGGCGGCGCACCGAATTATACTATTGATGCTTCATGGCTTACGAGAATCAAAGAAGTTGTTGATATGGCAATGGCAGAGGGGCTTTATGCTATAATCAATATGCACGGAGACGGATACAACTCAATGGTAAATAACGGCGCGTGGCTTTTGTGCAATGCTCCGGCAGATGAGCAGCCTGCGATCAAGGCAAAGTATGAAGCCTGCTGGAAGCAGATCGCAACCACGTTTAAGGATTACGACGAGCATCTTATATTTGAGTCGATGAACGAGGAGTTTGACGGAGAATACTACGGTCCTCAGCTTGAATACTATCAGAACATAAACGCTTACAACCAGATTTTTGTAGATACCGTTCGTAAGACAAGCGAAAACAACTCAAAGCGCTGGCTGCTTGTTCCGGGTTGGAATACAGACATAGGCTATACAACAGGAAATTACGGCTTTGAGATACCGACAGATACAAATAGAGCGTCTTCTATCCCCGCAGATGAGCAGAGGATCATGATCTCCGTTCACTACTACAATCCTTGGAATTTCTGCGGCGAAGGTAATCGTGATAAAGATGGTAAGTTTACGAGTACTGAGTGGGGAACCGAGGCTGAAGTAAAGTCTCTTCAGGATCTGTTTACAAACTGCTACAATAAGTTTGTTGCTAAAGGCTATCCGGTTATTATAGGAGAAACAGGAGCGGTTGATAAGGATAATCTTGACAGCAGAGTTAAGTTTTATTCTGAAGTTTGTAAGAATGCAAGAAGCAGGGGAATGGTGCCTGTTGTTTGGGATAATAACGGACACGGTCAGGGAGCTGACAAGTTCGGACTGTTTAACAGAAGCACATTCGAGGTAACACAGCCTGAGATAATTGACGCTATTATGAAGGCGTATGAGGGAGATCCCCTTCCTTTTGTACCGTCGGTTCCATATACAAAGGACGAGGCACTTGGGGTTCTTTACTCTGCATCAAAGAAAGAGGCTACAATGCTTACGACCGGCACAGCCAATGATGAAGTTGCCGGAGCAACTCAGGTAAGATTGACGTTTGACTGCGCGCCCGATGTTTCGTTCAACCAGTATTCATATTTATACGTCATCGTAGATGCTGACGGCACACAGGTGTCTGTTCAGGGCGACAGCGACGTAGTTGGAGCTTTGGGATTAAAGGCAACGGTTGATCTAAAAGAAACGCTGAAAAAAGGTGACAGCTATACAATAAAGGCGTACACTCCGTCCTGGAAAAATAACACGGAGGATTATGTATTCCTTGTAGGAAAGCTTGAATTTTTGGACGCAGACGGAAATGTTTTAAAAACTGTTGATAAAAATTCAGCGATAGTTAAGGGCGATTTTAATGGCGACGGAACAATCACCACTTCCGATGTAGGAGTAGTAAATGCGTTTGCAACGGGTGCACTAAGCCCGACTGCTGAGCAGTTTGATGTTGCAGATATTGACGGTAACGGCCAAATTACTACTGCGGACGTAGGAATTGTAAACAGTATAGCAAGAGGCGTATCAGTAGAATAAAAGCACAGAATTAAGCCCCTACAGGGAAAATCTGCGGGGGCTTTTGGCGCTGATCATAACCGTTTAGTGTTACGCCGCGTGGGGTATATTTCAAAAAACACTGCCACCATGCTGGATAAATATAATACAATGTGTAGATTTTAACAAGCAAAGCGAGGTAAATATATGAAGAACAATGTAGTTGCGGTAATAGCAGCGGGCGGAAGAGGAGTCAGAATGGGCGCAGGCATACCGAAGCAGTATATAAAAATAGGCGGAAAGCCTGTTGTGATACATACATTGTTAAAGTTTCTGCCGCTTGGTTTTGATAGTATATTGCTGCTTGTGCCCAATGAGTCCGTGCCGTTCGCCAAAAGAATGCTCAGGGAATACTCAATCAGCGGAGTGGATGTGATCGCTGGCGGAAAGACGAGAAACGATACAATCCTGAATGCTGTAAGCTTTCTGCGCCAAAGGGATGAGCTTGATGAAAGCACGATTCTAGTCACCCATGACAGTGTCAGACCGTTTGTAAGCGAGAAAACTATACTTGATAGCGTAAAGACTTGCCGTGAAAAGGGCATATGTACTGCTGCGATAAAAGCCACAGATACGATTATCAGGGGAAATGCGCGGGTAACTGAGCATTTCGACAGAAGCGAAATGCTTCAGGTGCAAACACCTCAGACATTTAACGCAATGCGGTTTGAAAGCCTTTACACATCGCTTGACGAAAGCCGAAAGCTGCTTGCTACCGATTGCACACGACTGTTTTCTCTTGCGGGAGACAACGTCTATATTATTGAGGGAGATAAGGAGAACATTAAGCTCACATATGAAAGCGACCTCGCCTTTGCCGAAGGATATTTAATGTATCTTAACGGCAGCCATAAACATACAAATTAACGGAAATCTTAAAAAATATCAAATGCATCTGTTTTTGGCAGGTGCTTATTTTTTTGTCCTTATTTATTATTAAACCTTGTATATTGTAAATAATCTGTTACAAAAAGTAAGATATATTGTTAATAATGCACGTTTGTGTGCAAATTTTGCTGCCAAATAGCCTATAAGTGAAGGGCTTTTAAAAAGAGACCTTTCAAAACTTTTCCGAAGCGGGCAAAACGGGTACAGCCTGTTCGGAAAAGAGTACCCGAGCGAAACAAAATCAAAGGAGGAATTCGATTGCGCAATTTTTCAGTAAGGCGTGTTTTAAAGACCGACGCAAAGGACATTGCAAAGTACGGGCTTTATAGAATAATTACCTCGTCGCAAAAAGACCTTGCAGCCATTTCTGCGGTAAGCGAAACGTCCTCAGATTTATCAGAGCTTTATAATCTGGCAGAAGTAAAGAGAACGGACAAATCCTGTGATGTAAAGAGCTTTGACAAACTCAAGGCGATAGAGCTTATGATAGAGATCGCACGCCTTGAACGGGAGGAGTCCGACAGCGGCGAGAGCTTTTTTAAAAGCTTTATGCAGTCCTGTGAAAAGCTTGGAGATAAAAGCATTCAGTCGGAGGAAGTGGATAAATCTTGAGCGGGATGTCAGATAAGCAGCTGACGGTAATGCGGTGGTGGACTACCGACAGTCTCGGCAAAAAGGACGGCATTATCTGCGACGGCGCGGTGAGGTCGGGAAAAACATATGCCATGTCACACTCGTTTGTGATGTGGTCGATGACAAACTTTTCCTACAAAGACTTTGCATTTTGCGGCAAGACAATATCCTCGCTTCGCCGCAACGTGATAGAGCCATTAATGCTCAGTCTTGCAAATGACGGTTTCGGTATAAGGGATGTGAAATCGAGAAACTACATTGAAATACGCAGGGGCGATTTCAAAAACCGATATTATCTCTTCGGAGGAAAGGACGAAGGTTCTGCGGCCTTGATACAGGGAATGACCTTAGCGGGAGTGATGTTCGACGAGGTAGCACTGATGCCGAGGAGCTTTGTCGAGCAGGCAATAGCCAGATGTTCGACGGATGGCTCAAAGCTGTGGTTCAACTGCAACCCTGACAATCCGTATCACTGGTTCAAGCGGGAGTGGATAGACAAGGCGAGGGAAAAAAATCTTTTCTATCTCAGGTTTACTTTAGACGACAACCCAAGCCTCTCAGAGTCGATAGTAAACAGGTATAAGACCCTTTTTTGCGGAGCATTTTATGATAGATTCGTTCTGGGAAGATGGTCAGGGACCTATGGGCTTGTTTATCCGGACTTTAAATCCGCGATTACCGATAAAACTGTCACGGAGTGTGAAAAGTACGTGGTTTCGTGCGATTACGGCACTGTAAACCCAAGTTCGTTCGGGCTTTGGGGAAAGGACGAGGACGGCGTGTGGACAAGGATAAAAGAGTATTATTACGACTCAAAAGCAAAGGGCCTTCAGAAAACCGATGAGGAGCACTACCGCTCGCTTACGGCTCTGCTTGGCGATATAACCCCCGAATGTGTAATAATCGACCCTTCTGCCGCCTCGTTTATAGAATGTGTAAATCGCCACGGAGAATTCAAGACGGTAAGAGCAAAAAACGACGTCATCTCAGGCATAAGACAGGTAAGCGACGCCATAAAGCTTGGAAAAATCAAGATACACTCCTTATGTGAGGATTCCATAAGGGAATCCACTCTTTACCGCTGGGACGAAAAAAGCGGCAGAGACGCGCCTTTAAAGGAAAATGACCACGCAATGGACGACATCAGATATTTTGTTTCGACCTACCTGTCGGCACATACGGATGATTTTTTCTGTATGTCGCTCGGCAGGGAATAAACAGAAAGGAGTGTTTTATATCAGATTCAAAAAATCCGGAAAGAAAGATGCGTCTTGCATTCCGGCAACATTTTCAAGCCGATGTGAAGGAAGCACAACAGGACTTAGCACGGTAAGCCGTTTTGAATACGAGCTTTACGAGTCTTTGCGTGCAAACGTGCCTATAGTCGACGCCTGTGTACTTAAGATCGTAAGACTTACGGGCGGCTTTAAGCTGATAGCGCGCAACGAGAAATATCAGGCTGAACTCGAGAACTTCCAGAAAAACGTTCCGGTCGGACTCAGCGGAGTATCCTTAAATGAGTTTATAGATATACATCTGGACTCGATGCTCACCTACGGCAGGGGAATAGGAGAGATACTCATTTCAGACGGAAGCATAATCGGACTTTACAATGCCGACCCCACGCTGTTTAAAGTCGCCAGAGGTGAAAATCCATGCGACAGGCGTTTTTACGCCGCAGGAACAAACGAGGATATACCTGTAGAAAACCCGGAAAGAGTGCTTTTTTCCTGCTTGAATCCCAACCCGAAGAATCCGTTCGGCGTATCTGTTTTCAGAGGGCTCCCTTCTCTGGCGGGTGTGCTTATGAAGATATACCGCTCTATAGGACATAACTTTGAAAGGGTGGGAAACATTCGATATGCGGTCACCTATAAGCCTCAGAGCGATTCGGATTCTGCCTTTGCAAAGGAGCGTGCTATGCAGATAGCGCAAGCGTGGTCAGAGGGCATGACCGCCACCCGTAACGGCGTTGTGAAGGACTTTGTAGCCGTAGGGGACGTGGATATCAAGGTGATAGGCGCTGATAGCCAGGTGCTTGATACCGAAATACCCGTGCGTCAGCTTATAGAGCAAATGATATCAAAGCTATCCGTTCCGCCGTTTTTGCTGGGACTTAACTGGAGCTCCACCGAGCGAATGAGCGCTCAGCAGTGCGATATTCTAACCAGCGAGCTTGAGTATTACAGACGCCTTCTTACTCCGGTTATCTTGCAGGCAGCAAACACCTACCTGCGCTCGATCGGAGCAGATTGTGAAGCCGATGTTGAGTGGAATATGATAAATCTTCAGGACGAAACGGAGCTTGCAAAGGCAAGGCTTTACAACGCTCAGGCAAAACAGCTTGAAATACAGAATGAAAAGGAGGAGCAAATTGGATAGCTTTACGCTTAACGAACGGGAAATAGAAAAGATAAACAGGCTTACCAGAAGACGATTTAACGCAGACGAGCTTTACGCCTTTCCTATAATCCTGTGCGACAATGAAATAGACCGCGACGGCGAAAGGTTTTCAATAGCCAGCTTAAATGCGCTTGCAAAGCTATTTGTAGGTAAGACAGGAATTTTTGACCACAACCTAAAGGGGCAGAATCAGACCGCCAGAATTTACGACGCAAGGGTTGTAACAGACAGTCAAAGCAAGACCGCTTCTGGCGAGAACTATACTACTCTGGTGGGATACGCCTATATGGTGCGTACCGACAAAAACGCAGATCTTATAAAGGAAATTGAAGCCGGAATCAAAAAGGAGGTATCTGTAAGCTGCGCCGTGAAGAAGCGCATATGCAGCATTTGCGGACGCGATAAGCAGTCAAAAGGCTGTTCACATCAGCCGGGCAGAGTGTATAACTCAAAGCTGTGCTCGATAATTCTTGAAGATGTTTACGACGCATACGAGTTTTCCTTTGTGGCGGTTCCAGCACAGCCCAAGGCGGGTGTTACAAAAACCTATGGTAGGTCTGGCGGCAATAATGCGGCGATGATACTTAAAACGGATGAGGCCGTAAGAGCGCTTTCCGAGCGCATAAAAAGGGAGACTACCGCCGCAGTTATGATGGAAATGCCTGCCGTGCCAAAGACGGTAATACTTAAATTCTGCGAAAAGCTTTCATATGAAGAGCTTGAGGAGATTTTATGTGAGATCAAGAAAAAACGCCGCAAAGTAACGTTTTTGGACGATATAGTCAAAAGCGATAATCAAAGCGGCAATACAACAGAAAATTTTAAAATGTAAAGGAGATTATTTATGTACAACGATATTAAACTTGAAAAAACACTTTATAACATTTCGGGGAAAAACTTTACTCAGGCGCTTACAGAGCTTGATCCCGATGAGGAATACAAAGGCACACCACTTGAGGGACTTGATGCTTATGAAAGACAGCTGAAGAGATTCGATATCAAGGTGAAGGGTAAGGACTGCGATACGGTGGACAGATTTTTCGCAACTACCGATTCTGCAATTCTGTTTCCTGAGTTTGTAAGACGTCAGGTCGTTCAGGGATTCAACGAGACTTTTACCATAGGACAGTATGCCGCGTCTTCCGCAATTATCGACGACACCTACTTTAATTCTCTTATGGTGGTAATCAACAGCGGCACTGAATCGGTTTCTGAGGGTAAGAATATGCCGACTATGATAGTGAGAAACAATTCCCCGCACGCAACCTTTAAGTTTGCAAGAGAAATGGATATCACCTATGAGGTGCTGAAAAAGAAGAGAATCGACACATTTGCGGTTATCTTAAAACAGCTCGGAGTGACTATAGCAAGAAGCGCAAACGATCAGCTTGTTCAGACGGTGAGCGCTGCAACCTCTTACAATATCGACACTACCGCAAGTGAATTCAACTATAGTACTCTTGTTGAACTGTGGAAGAAGATGGACGGCTTTGATATGGACACAATGTTCTGCTCAAAAGAAAACTTCGGAAGGATCCTTCAGTTTGATGAGATGAAGAATTTGGTAGCTACCGGAATCTGTGCCGAAAATTCAACAATCGTTACGCCGTTCGGAATCACAATCAAGGCGGTGCCCGGAATGACTGCAAAGCAAATAGTGGGATTTTCCAGCAAGTACGCTTACGAGCTTGTTTACTGCGGTGATATGGTGATAGATATCGGAAAGCTTATCAGCACTCAGTATGATCAGATAGGCTCGTCAATAATCATCGGAATATCAAGATTCAACAACCTTGCGGTCAACGTAATAAACATTACAGATGGCGCAGACTAACGCCGCTTTAAGGAGCTAAAATGGATATTGAAAAAATTGTAACGCTTTTTTGCAGGCTTACAACGCTTTTAGAATCCTCGCGCGAGCAGTTCATAGACATCGTAAACAACGCATATACCTGCGTGAGCCAAAGGCTTTTAAAGCCTGCGGCTCAATATACGCAGGAAGAGATTGCAAAGCTTGAATATGCTGTGGGTTGTATTGCGTTTTATGATTATACTGTGGTAGATCTTGCCAGAGAAAGAAGATATCTCTCCAAAACAGGAAGCTTTGTGGCCGAAAGCGAAAACTCACCAAGAATTAAGGCCGCCGCTCTTTTAAAAAAAGGTGCTTTGGATGAAATAAAAGGTCTGGTTGCCGACGACGGCTTTTTATTTGTCAACGTCTGAAGGAGAAATGCTATGACCTCTAATATAATAAGCGCTGTTTTCTATTTGATGTTTCAAAATGGTTTTACATCCTATAAAGCGTACGACAATACAACATACAAGCAAAGACAGGCAGATAAGTTTTGCACCGTCTCGCCGAAGGAGACAAGGGAGATCTCAAGGGCGGCAAAGAGTGATGGCAGTATAGTTGTGGGATATGAAACAGATGTTGAGGTTTCGCTTTATTTCGGCGAGAAAATCAGCATAAACGAAATATATACGACCTGCGATGAGATTATAAAGACGATTACAGGATATCAGGCGATAAATGTAAAAAGCGTGTTTTTAAAAGACATAGCCTATTCAGCTTCTCACCGTATGATAACCAGAGATGTGATTATTACGATCACTTATATTGAGGAGGAAAAGTAATGGATGTTTCAAGGTTTTATTTATCGGTTACTCTTTTCGGAGCACCACTTGTCTGCGAGGAAATGCATATTAAACGAGAAGCAGCAGTAGCCCAGATAACAACAGTTTCAAACGGAGTCGTTTCAAGAAAACAGGGTGTTAAAAGACGGGTTATTACCCTCAAGGGAAAGGTTGTATGCGACGATTTCAGCGCGATTCAGGATGCTCTGGAGCAGGGCCTTAAGACAAAGACTACTGTGACGGTAAACACAACAGAATACGAGAATGCTGAGATTTACGACTACTCAATAAAACTGAAGGCGGGGGAAAAGCTGGCGGACGTTGAGCTTCAGCTTTATATTGACGATGAATAGCATACTGGTCAACTTTTTCGAGGCAAACAGCGGCAGGTTTTTAGGCAGCCGGGACGCGGTTTCAATGAGTTTTGTAAAGGAGTGGTATACTCCCTATACTGCGGTGAGGCTCAATATCATAAGCGAGAATACTATTCCCGATACCTGCGAAGTGCGCGTTTTCATAGACTCCAAGGTGATTCATCAGGGAATTGCTGACAAAATGGAATCAAGAAAAACCTCTGACGGGCTTTACCACATAAGTCTTTATTCAAGGGGGTACACTGCGGCTCTCGGCGTAAATCAGCCGGTTCCGAAAATAAACAGCAACGTAAACCTCAATGATATTTTAACGTCAAACAACATATCGTTCCCGAATATCCCCTGCGAGAAAAACACCAAAACAGTAAATTACGTTTATATTCTCGATAAGGACACGATTTGGGACGCCATAGTGACCTATACGGTGAAGGCTTATAAAAACTATCCGTATATAAGAGGCGCAAACACGGTAATGGTGCAGCCCCCAACAAGTCCGAGCAGGTTTTCCTATTCTGATAAGGTTCTGGAACTGTACAGCGGAGTTAATCTTTCAAACCTTATATCTCAGATAAATATGAAGGATTACGACGGTAATTATGAAAGCTATGAGCTTAAGAACACTTACGCATCTGACAGACAAGTGATAAGGCAGAGCAAAATAAATCTTGACGAGCAGTGGCTTTCTGAACCGCAGACTGCGCTTGAAAAGAGAATATACTACGCAAACCGCGCTGCCAGATACAAGGCAGTAAAGGTTGACGGCTACAACGGAGAAGACCTTTTTGATAAAATGACTGCAGCCTGTTGGGGAGTGGAAGAAATAACGGACAGGGATATTCATAAAATTGAAATCACAGCTGACAAAAAGGGAGTTTTTACAAAGCTTTACACCTATTACGACAGCTATTCGGGAGATATAGCTTAATGAGATTTTATAAAGCTTGAATCAATACTTTTTCTGCAACGGTTATGTAATCAGACAAAGCGAAAACATAGGCTTTTCGCTTTGTTTTTTTTCACCAAATTTTCACCTTTTTTTGCCCGTTTATCGCTTAACAGATATTGGCAATAATGATAAAATCTTTTTTGAGCGTATTAACGGTTTTGAATAAAGCAATTACCTATTGTACCTTTTATTCAAAGACTGACCTCTTAGTGGTATATTAAGAGGACTTAAGTAAATGAGATTCTTAGAATTTGGCGGCTGATGTTGTCAGTGTTTGAGGCAAAATCATTTATTTAACGGGTGCGCCCTTATTTATAAGACGATGACGGGGTTTTAAAAGAAAATAGATGATAAAATGCAACGGCCCATTTTTTAGTATTTGAAAGGATGATTTTTATGCTGGAGCTTAAAGGTATTGTAAAGGACTATCCCACAGGGGTAGACACGGTTCACGCCCTTAAAGGGATCAGCCTTAAATTCAGGGAAAGCGAGTTTGTATCAGTTTTGGGACCGTCCGGCTGCGGCAAAACAACTATGCTTAATATCATAGGCGGTCTGGACCAGTACACCGAGGGCGACCTTATCATAAACGGAAAGTCCACCAAGGATTTTAATGACAGAGATTGGGATACCTACCGAAACCATTCGATAGGCTTTGTCTTTCAAAGCTATAACCTTATCCCTCATCAAACGGTGCTTCAGAACGTGGAGCTTGCGCTTACGCTTTCGGGAGTTTCAAAGACTGAACGCAGAAAGCGTGCGAAAGAGGCTCTTGAGATGGTGGGGCTCAGTACACAGGAAAACAAAAAACCAGGCGAGATGTCTGGCGGTCAGATGCAGCGTGTTGCCATTGCAAGGGCAATAGTAAACAACCCGGAAATAGTTTTGGCCGACGAGCCTACCGGCGCGCTTGATACCGAAACGAGCGTTCAGGTTATGGATATTTTAAAGGAAATAGCCAAGGACAGACTAGTCATAATGGTCACCCACAACCCCGAGCTTGCAAACAGGTATTCGACAAGAATAATCAATATGCTCGACGGTGTTATAACCGGGGATTCTGCACCCATTTCAGACGAAGAGAGCGAAGCCGAAAGGCAGAAGGATCTGGTAAAAAGCGAGAAGAATAAAAAGATCAAAAAACCCTCAATGTCGTTTGCCACGTCGTTTGGACTTTCCTTAAAAAACCTGTTTACAAAAAAGGGCAGGACTGCTTTGACTTCATTTGCGGGAAGCATCGGAATTATTGGAATTGCGCTTATCCTCGCCGTTTCTCAGGGAACGACCTCGTATATAGATACCTTGCAGGAGGATACACTCTCCTCGTACCCTTTGACTATTGAGGATCAGAACATAAACCTTTCGTCAGTTATGCAGACATTTATGAATCTCAGTAAATCAGAGCAGAAGCATCAAAATAACGCCGTTTACAAAAAGGCTATGATATACGATATGGTCAACTCTCTTAACAATCTTGAGGCGGAGGAGAATGACCTCAAGTCATTTAAGAAGTTTATCGATGAGGAAAGGGATAATACCAAAGGCAAGCTGGGCCTTGATACAGCAATAAGCGGAGTTCAGTATTCGTATGACCTTGATATGAACGTATACACAAAAAACCTTGACGGCACAGTTATCAAAAGCGATACGCAGGAGCTTATGCAGGGTTTCATCAACGAGTATATGGGAATAGATATGTCGGCGGTTACACAGATGAGCGAGAGCTCTTCTACCAGCGGAGTTATGTCGATGATGACATCAATGTCGCCTATGACCTCTTCCTCTAACAGACTCTGGCAGGAGATGCTTCCCGGAGATAACGGTAAAATCATCAGTCCGCTTCTTGAGAAGCAGTACGATGTGGTTTATGGCTCGTGGCCGAACAGCTATGACGAGATTGTTCTTGTGCTTGACGAAAATAACGAGCTTGACGACCTGACGCTTTACGCTCTGGGACTTGAAAAAGAGGAGGAAATAGATGCTATAATGAACGCGGCTATGACCGGAGCTGAGCTTGATGCGGATTTAAAGAGTTGGTCTTATGATGAGATCTGTGATTTGACATACAGGGTAGCTCTTAACGCAAACAGGTACACTTATGACGAGGCAACCGGCACATACAACGATTTAAGTCTTACCGACGCGGGGCTTAAGTATATCTATGACAATGGTATAGACCTCAAGGTAACTGGAATCGTCAAACCTAATGCAGATACAGAGCAGGGTATGCTTAACGGCTCGATAGCGTATACAAGCGCGCTTACCGAACACATTATAAAAAATTCCAAGGACCTGCCCGCAGTTAAGGCGCAGCTTGGGAATACAGATACGGATATCTTTACCGGAAAACCTTTTAAGGAGAACACGGGCGAGCTTACCGACGAGCAGAAGCTTTCAGAGCTGAAAGAGTATCTGTCATCTCTTGATGAAAACGCAAAGGCTGAAGCTTACATCAAGATTATGGGAATTCCGACAGACGAGCAGGTAAACGAAATGGTTTCTCAGGCAATGTCGGATATGACCAGAGAAAAGATCGAGGAAGCAATGATACAGGCGCTTACCTCTCAGATGGGTATGAGCGAGAACGATGTTAAAAGCTACATTGAGAAAATGGAGGACGATGAGCTTCAAAGCATCTATATGCAAATGGTATCACAGCAGGTAAAAAGCCAGTACGCTAATCAGGTAAGCGATCAGCTTTCATCCCAAAGTCCGGGCGAGCTTGCAAAGGCTCTTGACGCCGCTCTTAACGGGTACTCAAAGGAGCAGGCGGCTGTGTATTACGACAGCATAATGGAGTTTTCAGACTCTACCTACGAGGATAATCTTAGAAAACTCGGTTTTATAGACATCGACTCTCCTTCGGCGATAAATCTGTATTCGGCCTCCTTTGAGGACAAAGACACAATAGAAGCTGCAATTTCTGAGTACAACAAGGATGTTGACGAGGTTTCTCAGATAAAATATACCGACTATGTCGGACTCATGATGTCTTCAGTTACATCTATTATAAACGCTATAACCTATGTTCTGATAGCATTTGTTGCGGTGTCTTTGATAGTTTCTTCAATCATGATAGGCGTTATTACGCTTATATCCGTTCAGGAGAGAACAAAGGAGATTGGAATTCTGCGCGCGATAGGCGCTTCAAAGAAAAACATATCGGGTATGTTTAACGCCGAAACGATCATCATCGGCTTTACCTCAGGAGCGCTTGGTGTGCTTATAACCTATCTTTTGTGCATTCCGATAAACATTGTTCTTCACAAACTTACCGATATAAACAGCTTAAGCGCTATGCTGCCGGTTCCTGCGGCGATAATCCTTATAGTGATAAGTATTCTGCTCACACTCGTAGCAGGAATAATCCCGTCAAGAAGTGCGGCTAAAAAAGACCCTGTTGTGGCACTTAGAACCGAGTAGAGCAAAAAAGCAAACGTAATAAAATACAGCTCAGGCAAGATGTCTTGCGCCGACTGGCAGGCAAGGGCATCTTGCTTTTTGAGTATAAGTGCAATGGTTGCAATATTGCCGCGTTTGTGATAAAATTAAAAAAACTTCATACGGAGATGACTGAAAGATGAACCATATTATTTCAAAGCTTTTGATATATGCGCCTTCAGAAGGCTCGGTTTTAGCAGAGCTTTCAAAGATTTTTAAGGATTATGAGAAGGGCGAGGCAGGTAAGGAATCGATTATAATCCGCACATATGCTCAGATAAGGCGCATTCTAAAAATAGCAACCGATTACGGCTTTGATAAAAACCTCTGGCAGAACTATCTTACATTTTTTCTTATCACGAACGAAAACCCTTTCAGCATTACCTGCGAAAAAACTGGCGCTAAGAACGGCAGCGTAAACGACTTTGCAATAAACGACTGTGCTGCGTTCAAAGAGCTTTTTGACTTTGACTTTTCAAATTTTGAAAAGGCGCTTGGCATCGACTGCTTTTTAAAAATCACAAACTACAAAGCGATAGTCAAAAAAGAACTTATGTATAACAAAAGCGTAAGCGAAAAGGTTAGGTCGTTAAGTGAAAGTCTTGCTGATACCTCTGACGGCAGAGAGTTTTTTGAGCGGCTTACCGAATTTTACAAGGCTTACGGCGTTGGAATGTTTGGGCTTAACAAGGCGTTCAGAATAAAAAGCTTCGCCGACGGAGTTGAGTTTTTGCCGATAAACAATATGGAACAGGTCGTGCTTGACGATCTTGTGGGGTATGAGTATCAAAAGGAAATGCTTGTAAAAAATACACTTGCCTTTGCTGAGGGCAGAAGAGCAAACAATGTGCTGCTTTATGGCGACAGCGGTACGGGAAAATCGACCAGCATAAAGGCTATTGTCAACGAGTTTTATCCAATGGGCCTTAGAATGATAGAGATTTACAAGCACCAGTTCAAGGATCTTTCAAGCGTTATCGCCGCAGTGAAAAAACGAAACTACAGGTTTATAATATATATGGACGACCTTTCCTTTGAGGAATATGAAACGGAGTATAAATTCTTAAAGGCGGTAATAGAGGGGGGAGTTGAGACCAGACCCGACAACATTCTTATTTACGCAACCTCAAACAGGCGGCATCTTATCAGGGAAACGTGGAACGACCGAAACGATATGGAGCACAGCGGTGGAATTCACCGCTCTGACACAGTCGAGGAAAAGCTTTCTTTAGTAAACCGCTTCGGCGTTAAGATAAACTACTCAAAGCCCTCCAGGGCGGAGTATCACGATATAGTTATATCGCTTGCAAAAAGAAACGGCATTGATATAAACGCTGATGAGCTAATTAAGGCTGCTGACAGATGGGAGATAAGCCACGGCGGCATTTCGGGCAGAACTGCTCAGCAGTTTATTAACGATCTTTTGTCTGATAAGCAGTAAGATTACATATTAAATCTTCTTATTCAGTTTTGAATTATGGAAAAAATAAAACGGCGCTTTGTGAAACGCCGTTTTGTTGTCTTTATAAGCTTAAAGTTCTATTCCTAAAGAGAGTGCGGCATATGCGGTTTCAATCGTAAGGTCATACAGAAACCTAACGCCTATATCGCTTAGCTGCTTTGTGGTTTCGTAGATGTAGTTGCCGCTAATAAGCGAGGCAGCGTAAACCTTAATTCCGTTTTCTGCGGCCCTCTCGCACAGCTTTTTTACGCATTCAAAATCTGTAGTTCCTCCGTGGTAAAGCTCAATAAGAACGCAATCGGCGGCGCTTAAATCGACAAAGCCGTAGTCAGCCCCGACGTAGCTTTTTAACAGGATCACTTTTTTTGTAAAGCCGCTGTAATCTTTTAAGACCACGGGCTTTGAGGGAATAGAGTAAAAATCACTTCCGAGGATCTGCGACTGCGTTATCTGATAGCCCTTGTGTAAAACAGCATCCTTGCCCTGATTTTTATACGGAACGAATACGCCTGTGTACTTTTTGCAAAGAGCTGCATCTGCCGCAGCTTTCATATTTATAAGACCGTTTGCTGATTTGTCTCCAAGTACCTTGTCAGAGGATATGATAAAAAAAGGAACGCTTATATTTCCAAAAACTACCGACAGCATATTTGCAAAATACGCAAGAGTGTCGCTGCCGTGGGCGATAAACACCGCATCATATCGCGAAAGCTCCTTGCTTTTTAATGTTCGCACGATTTTATCCCAGTCAGAAAAGGTCATATTTTCGCTTAATATGTTAAGCGTGTATTCGCATTCAAACGAAAGCTCATTTTCGTATCCGGGAAATGCGTTTACAAACGCATTTACAATACGGCTGTCGGTGCCGACTTGGTGAGAAGCCGGGGAGATGTTTCCAAGGCTTACCGCAGAGGATATGGTGCCACCGGTAAAAAGCATAAAAATTTTTATCATAACGGCTTCCTTTCATTTGTGTTTTTACTATTTCAGTTTATCAAACGAGTGTAAAAAAGTCAAACTATTTAAGGCGAAAATGTAATTTATTTCTTTACAAGACGGCTTTTTTATGATATACTTTACTATGTGATTTTTTTCACACTTTAAACATGGAGGAAAAAATAATGGTCAAAGCTATTGTAGGCGCTAACTGGGGCGACGAGGGCAAGGGCAAGATGACGGATATGCTCGCCTGCGACGCCGACGTTGTAATCAGGTTTCAGGGCGGAGCAAACGCCGGTCACACTATAGTGAACGACTACGGCAAATTTGCGCTTCACACGCTGCCGAGCGGTGTGTTCAACTCAAACACCGTAAACATTATCGGTAATGGAGTTGCGCTTAATATCCCCGTTTTCTTTAACGAGCTTAAAGAGGTCGTTGGCAGGGGAGTGCCGCAGCCGAAAATCTTGATTTCCGACCGATGTCAGATGGTCATGCCTTATCATATCGCATTTGATGAGTATGAAGAGGAAAGGCTCGGTAAATCGTCCTTCGGCTCGACAAAGTCGGGAATAGCGCCGTTTTATTCGGATAAATATGCGAAAATAGGCTTTCAGGTTCAGGAGCTTTTTGATGAGGAATCTTTAAAAGCACACCTTGAAAGAATAGCTCCACAGAAAAATGTACTTTTAAAGCACCTTTACAACAAGCCGGAGCTTGACATAAGCGCTCTTATGGAAACCTTGAGAGAATACAGAAAAATGGTTGAGCCTTACGTTTGCGATGTGTCTTTGTATCTTGACAAGGCGATAAAAGAATGCAGGGATATTCTGCTTGAGGGACAGCTTGGAACGCTTAAGGATCCCGATCACGGAATTTATCCTATGGTCACTTCGTCCTCAACGCTTGCCGCATACGGAGCTATCGGAGCGGGAATACCGCCGTATGAGATCAAAAAGGTCATTACCGTTTGTAAGGCTTACTCCTCAGCGGTCGGAGCGGGAGCATTTGTTTCTGAGATATTCGGAGAGGAAGCAGACGAGCTCAGACGCCGGGGCGGCGACGGAGGCGAGTATGGCGCAACCACTGGCAGACCGAGAAGGATGGGCTGGTTTGACTGTGTGGCTTCTAAGTACGGATGCAGACTTCAGGGCACGACAGACGTGGCTTTTACGGTGCTTGACGTTCTGGGATACCTTGAAAAGATCCCCGTGTGTGTCGGATATGAGATAGACGGAGAGGTAACGACCGATTTTCCTGTCACCGTAAAGCTTGAAAAGGCAAAGCCGGTATATGAAGTTCTTGACGGCTGGATGTGTGATATAAGGGGCATCAAGACCTATGAGGAGCTTCCCGAAAACTGCCGCAGATACATAGAGTTTTGTGAAAATCACATCGGATATCCGATAACCTATGTTTCAAACGGACCTAAGAGAAGCGATATAATCAAAAGGTAAAAACAAAGCTGCTTTGCGTAAAACGCGCAAGGCAGTTTTTCTTGACATATCGTTTTTGTGGGAGTAAAATATTCTTAGAACAAATTTAAGGGGTGCAAGATATGCCTGTAAATAATGCAAAAAAGCCCACGGCAAAAACTCCGGCGGGAAAAAATACTGCGGTAAAAAAGTCTTCCCAGGGGACAAAAAAGCCGGCGCAGAGGCAAGCGCCGCAAAGAGCGTCTGCAAAAAGAGGAGAGCCGATAGTACTGGCAAGGGTGAGCAGGGAGGAAAGCTGGAAGCCCCTTGCAAAAACTCAGACGAGGTCAAAAGCTTTGAACAGCAGCCGTATGGCACAAAACACTGTTAAAAGAAATGCAAGACCTGCGGAGAAAAGTAAAAAAAGCAAAAAGAACAACGGCATGACCGATGCCAAGCTTATAAAAATAACGGTTGGCTGTATATTCGGGGCAATTTTTCTGATTGCTGTACTGGTGTTTTTGTTCAATGCGTTTGAGTTAAAGCTGTGGTAAATCCGGTTGACAAAATATTTACAAATATAACACTTTAAAGATGAAAAAATTAACCGACACTGTTTAGGCGTCGGTTTTTGTATTTTCTACCAACAAGGCAACTTTAATGCTTTCAAAAAGCTCAAGTACCTTTTGAATGGCTTTTTTTATCATATTGTCCGTTACAAGCCCGAACGGTTTTATATCTGTAGCTATGAATTTTTCGCCAGTAACAAAGTCACGGGCACGATTGACTTCATCGGCAGATACTGTAAGCGAGCAGTCTGCCTTTGCAAGCATAAGCTCTGGTCTTATGCTATTTTTCCATATATCGCTTTTGACTGCAATGCTGTCGTAAAAGAATAGCTCATCCCACTTTTTTATATTGAGGTCATATTCCGGCACACCCTCCTTCGACATTCTTTCAAAGAGCAGCGGCTGAGAAACCTGATCCCACGCAATATCGGTTAGAATGTGCGTTAAAAAGCCTGAGAAGTAATCGCGGTGTGAAATAAAAAGGTCTCTGTGGTTTTTTGCATAGTCACATACGTTTTTTATCCACTCTGAGAAGTCGGTGCTCCTCAGGTGCGCCTTGTAACGTAACTCCTTATCGGCTTTACCGTTGAGGTTTACCGCGTCCGGAGCAATCGCTCCAAGATAGAACTCTCCGTCGCAGGTGATACACAGAGTGCGCCTTATTGAGTAAGCAACGACAAGGTGTATCATAGTAGAGGGCATTTACTTGTCCTCCAGATCCTTAAGCGCGTTTATTTCTTCCTTGTTTAACAAAATCTTTGAATCCTTTAAAATCCTTACTTCGTCTTTTGAATAGGTGTTTACAGCCTCGGTGTCGGTATTTTTTATCCTTAATCGCCCGGTGATAAGATTTGCGTCCTCAACTATGCCGTTCCCGTCCGGCGTTTTTACCAGAGCTCCTACCTTTGGCGTTATCTTCAAAAGCTCCTCATAGCTGTCCTGCTCATACTTTAAGCAGCACATAAGTCTGCCGCAGGTTCCGCTTATCTTGGCGGGATTCAGCGAAAGGCTCTGCTCCTTAGCCATTTTTATAGACACCGGCTGAAAGTCTCCAAGAAACGTTTTGCAGCAAAATGATCTTCCGCATACGCCAAGCCCTCCTAAAAGCTTTGCCTCATCGCGGACGCCTATCTGCCTTAACTCTATCCTTGTACGGAAAACGCTCGCCAAGTCCTTTACAAGCTCTCTGAAATCAACTCTGCTGTCAGAAGTGAAATAAAACAAAATTTTGCTGTTGTCAAAGGTGTACTCCACGTCGATAAGATTCATTTTAAGACCGTGCTTAGCGATCTTTTCTTCACAAATCTTAAACGCTTCGCGCTCTCTTTGTTCCTTTGTGTCTATAGCCTTGATGTCTTGCGGCGTAGCCACTCTGATAACGCTTTTAAGAGGGGAGGTAAGTTCCTCGTCGGGGATAATCTTTTTGTCGATAGCTACCTCTCCGCACTCAATACCGCGCGTGGTTTCAACTATTACCTTGTCGCCGATGGAAAGGCTTAAACCGTTTGGCGAAAAGTAATAAACCTTTCCCGCGCTTTTAAATTTTACTCCTATTATTTCAGCCATTTATTTTTCACCGTTTCCTTATATATTTTACTTTGTACGCCGGATCGCGGCGTTTTTATTGAAGCTTTGCTGTTTCAGCCGCCAATACAGCTGTTAAAACGCTTATGTTTGCAAATCCTTGCGTTTTCTCTTTAGCATCAAGAAGTATTTCGCAAAGAGAAACTATTCTTGATGCGGGTGCAAAACCGGAAATTTTTCTTGCGCCCTCATTATATGCGCAAAGACACGGCTCGGCTCCGCTTGCGTATTCGACGGCGCTTGATAAAATCTCTAAAAGAATGTCGATTACGCTGTAAGCCGTTTCACGGTCTGTTATCTGGGAATATGCCTTTAAAATCTCGTACTCGTTTTTCTGACAAACAGCGTCGGTTACGCTTCTAGCGATTTTTACCGCGTCAAAAACGTCCTCACCCCTTAAATATTCAAGCTGCTTGCCTATGTTTCCCGGAAACGCCGACTGCGCATCCTGCGCCTTTTCGCTGTCAAAGCCGTTTTGCATAACGGCTTTTTTCGCGTCCTCGGGTAAGACGCGCGACATCTCAAACGAAAATACACGAGACAGTATCGTTTCCAAAACGCTTTGCCTGTTATCCGCCGTTAGAATGAAAACCGATTCTCCGGGCGGCTCTTCAAACACCTTTAGCAGGGCGTTCTGACACTCGGTGTTGAGCTTTTGCGCATCGTTTATTATGTAAATTTTCTTTCCGGATTCGTTGGGCGTGACGTAAGCGTCCGAGACAATAGGGCGAATATCCTCTTTTACCCTGTAAAGCCCCGCCTTTGATGATGGTAGAACATAGGTCACGTCCGGGTGACTGTCGTTTAAAATCATCCGGCAGCTTCTGCACTGAGAGCAGGGCGAGCCAGAGTGCTTTTCACAGTTGAGCGATGCGGCGATATACTTTGCCATTTCGCTTTTGCCAAGGCCCTTTTCACCGCAGATGAGTATTGATGGAATTATTCTGCCCTTTGAAATCATCGTCGAAAGCTTATTCTTAACATATTCATTGCCGTAAATTTTAAAGCAGTTCATAAATAAGTCCTCTCGTTTATAAAATCAAAGGCCAACCCTATTTAATTTATTTTACCACACTTACTGTGAAAATTCCATACCTTTTTAGAATTTTTAATGAATTCTCGTCAAAAACTTCTCCGCTGACAATAATCGGTACGCACGGAGGGCAGACAGTCTTTGAAACGGAGCATATTCTTCCCAATGCGTTTTCTATCGGTACTTCCTCGCTGTCTGAAAAAAATGCGTCCTTTATACTCATTTTTTTATAAGGCGGCGTGATTTTTAATTTAAATGATTTGCCGCGTGCTTTGCTCATAAAACGCTCAGCCGACTTAAATGAATCATAGACCTTGTCTAAATCCTCGTCTGTGTTCATTGTAGAAAACATAAGCACCACTGCGTTGTCGTCAGCATACTCGGCTGTTATGCCGCTTTTCTCAAAACAATCCAGCAGCTTTTCAGATGAAATACCCGAGCGGGCAGTATCAACAGTTATCTTAAACGGCTCCTTTGAAATATCGGCAAACCCGAGCGAAGCAATCATATATTTAAGACTCTTGATTTTTTTCTCAGCGGCAATAAAGCATTCTTTTTTCTTCGCCAGATACGAATTTGCAATATCCAGCGACGCCATTATAAGATACGAAGGCGATGTTGTAGCAAATACACTCATCACGCTTTTTGAAAGCTCAGCAAACCTGGGGCAGGTATCTTTTGATATGTGAAGATACGCACCTGACGTCAAGACCGGCAGTGTTTTGTGTGCGGAATCGCAGCACATATCCGCACCCAGCGTGATAGGGTGATTATCGTTTTTAATGAACTTAAGGTACGAGCCGTGGGCGTTATCTATCAGAAGATAAGCGCAGTGCTTTTTGCAGACGGCTGAAATCGCCGGGATATCAAGCATATTTCCAAGGTAGTCGGGACTAGTAAGATAAACTGCCCCGCAGTCTGTTGCGTCAAGTGCTTTGTCAATGTACTTTGCAGTATACTCGCCGCCGCTTATGTCTAAAACCTCACCCTCCGGGTAAAGCCAGCAAACTTCAATATCAAGCAACGCACAGGCGTTTATAAATGAAACGTGCGAATTTCTTGCCGAAAGAATTTTATTTATACCAACCTTTTTTAAAAGCGCTGCCATAGTCTTTATACAAAGTGAAGAGCCCTCTGTTGAGTAAAGAGTCTTTTCAGTGTTAAAAAGCACGGCTGCGTTTTCCTCGCTCTTTGCTATAATACCTTTTGGCGAAAACAGAAAGTCCGCGCCGTCTATCTCTGTTATGTCATACTGTGCGGGAATGTCTATGCGGCCCTTATGTCCGGGCATATGCAGCCGCACACCATTTTTTTCCGAATAGCTTTTTAAAAAGTCGGCAATTGGCGTATCCATAAAAGCTCCTTTTAAGCCGTATCAGATGTATTTTAAAAGACGGAATATGTTTTTCTTTGCCCTTGCTATCGTCCTTGAAACTGTAGACGGGTTTACTCCGTATCTTTCCGCGATCTGCTTTGGCTTCATTTTATACTTATAATATAAAATGATATAGCTTTTTTGAGTTTTTGTCAAATCGTTATTGATTACCTGATACAGCGCCCTTGAAAGCCGTGAGCTTTTGCTTTTATCATCACCGTCAAAATCAAAAGAATCAACGCACCCTGTTATGTAATCCAGCGGAAGAAAAACTCTTTTCATCAGCAGACATCTCCGAGATCTGACGAGGTGATTTCATTAATCTCGTCTTCTGTAAGATATTTCTTTATCATTCCCGCATCGCGGATAAGCTCACCGTACTCCGCAGAAAGTACTTCGATCCTCTTGTTCATACTCTTGATTTCGTCAACATCGCGAAGAAGTGCTCTTTTCTCTTTCAGCTTTGCAATGTAGCAGTGCAGTTTTCGTGCAGTTTTCAGGTAGTCTAAATACAGTTCTTTCAATTTTTATCCTTTCCTTTCAGATTTTATACATCTAGTGGCGTTTTGCGCCTTATAAAACATATGTTCTTTACAAGTATTATGATACCATATTTTGGAAATTTGTCAAGTGGTTTTTGATATTTTTTAGAATTGTGGGAATTTTTTTGTACAAAGGCTATTGACAAGTATTTTTTTATCTGTTATAATATTCCTGCTACCGTCGATTATTAGGCGGATTTTAACGCGCACGCACATAAAATGTAATTTTAACGTAGAATTTTTTTGATGGGGTCAGTTATGGAAAAAGAGAAGCTTGACCGTATTTCCGAGCTTGCAAGGCTCAGTAAAGAGAGAGAACTGAGCGAGTCGGAAAAGAAAGAACAGAAGATACTGAGAGACGAATACAGAAAAGGCGTTGTAAGTGTCCTTACAAGTCAGCTTGACAGCACGAGAATTTTGAATCCGGACGGAACGATAATAAACGTTAAGGATCTGAAAAAGCGTGGAAGCTGATTTATAGTATTTGTCCAAACTTACATTGCCTAATCTCAACAAAGCGAAGCTTTATGAAAGGTTAGGTTTTTTATTATGGCAGGAATGTCAAAGCAAAAGCAGAAACTGCTGATTTTAAAGGAATTGCTTGAAAGCGAGACTGATGAGAACCATTCCCTTACAGTGGCTCAGATAATAAGCAGGCTTGAGAGTATGGGGCTTAAGGCAGAAAGAAAAACCGTTTACGATGATATTGCTACTCTTCAGGACTTCGGTGTGGACGTTGAGTGTCAGAAGGACGGTCATTCTAACGCGTATTCTATTGTCTCAAGGGATTTTGAGCTGGAGGAGCTTTATGTTTTGGTGGACGCAGTTTCCTCTTGCAGATTTTTAACCATTAAAAAGTCAAACGAGCTTATAGATAAGATAAAAAAGCTTACCTCCAAGTATCTGTCTGAGGGATTGAAAAGAAGCATTTACATAGAAAACAGACCGAGAAGCTCGAATGAAACTGTTTATTATAACATAAACTTTATTCACAGGGCGCTCAGTGAAAGAAAAAAAATACGTTTTAAATACTTCACGTATAACGACCGCTGCAAGGAGGTTTTTAAACACGGTGCAGGATACTATACCGTTTCTCCACTGCATCTGGTGTGGGAAAACGACAACTACTACTTTATTGCTCACAGTGCGGATGGCGAGGAAAGTAAGATCAAAACCTATCGTGTTGACAGAATGAAAGATGTAAAGGTTACTGAAGAGGGCGTAGATGACCTTTCCGGCGATGAGCTTCAGTTTGCAAAGAGCTTAAGAGCTACATTTTCTATGTACGGGGGAACTGAAGAAGAGTTAACTCTTTCAGTCAAGCCAAACGTATTCAACGCTATTATAGACAAGTTCGGCAAGGGTGTTCACTTTTATCCCTCCGCGGACGGATGCTATACGGTTAAGGTAACTGTAAGCGTTAGCCCTACCTTCTGGGGATGGCTTTTCGGTTTTGGTCAGGACGCTAAGGTTATAGCGCCGAAATCTGTTGTAAACGAGGCGAAGGCTCAGATCAAAATGCTGAGCGGAAATTATGATAAGTAATCTTAAACAGCATATTACAGGCACCTTTAATTACCGAAGCAAGCTTTTGCTTCGGTTTTTAAAATGGATAATTATAAGCCTTTTTATAGGTGCGGTTATGAGTGTTGTGGGCTTTTCCTTTCGGGTAATGCTTAGCTTTGTTACAGGCTTTCGGGAGAGCCACACGTTTGTGATCTATTTTCTGCCGCTTGCAGGACTGTTTATTGTATTTTGCTATAAAACCCTTGGATTTTATCACGATAAAGGAACAAATCTGGTTTTGCTTGCCGTCAGAAACAACGAGAAAATGACGCTCAGAACTATGCTGCTCATTTTTTCCAGCACGATAATCACTCATCTGTTCGGAGGCTCTGCCGGACGCGAGGGCGCGGCGCTTCAGATCGGAGGTTCCTTCGGCGCGTCTGTGGGAAGATTTCTGCGCCTTGACGAAAAGGATATGCGAATTATTACTATGTGCGGAATGAGCGCGGGATTTTCCTCAATATTCGGCACACCGATAACAAGCGCTGTATTTTCTATGGAGGTTACAAGCGTTGGAATCATGCACTACTCGGCACTTGTTCCTAGTGTGCTTTCCGCAGTTGCAGCACAAAGCCTTACCTCATTTTTCGGCGCGGATTCAGTGGGATTTACCGTTAAGGGGATCCCGGACACCGACCTTTTAAGCATTTTAAAGGTGGTTATATTGGCGGCATTATGCGCTGTTATCGCCGAGGTGTTTGTAATAACTCTTAAAGCGTTTCATCACATTTTTCAAAGAATTGCACCGAATAAGTTTGTGAGAATAATGATAGGCTCTGCCGTGCTCATTATACTTACTCTGCTTGTTGGCAGTCAAACATATAACGGTGCGGGAGTTGATGTTATTAACAGCGCATTTTCCGAAAAAACAGGGTGGCAGGTGTTTTTGTTAAAGCTTCTGTTTACCGCTGTTACGCTTGGCTGTGGCTTTAAGGGCGGAGAGATCGTTCCTGCGTTTTTCGTTGGCGCGGCGTTCGGGAACTTTATCTCTCCGATATTGGGGCTTGATTACTCATTCGGGGCGTCTGTCGGGCTTATCGGCGTGTTCTGCGGAGTTACCAACTGTCCGCTTGCGTCTCTTTTTATGAGTGTGGAGTTGTTTGGCATAAAGGGAATTGTGCTTTATGCGCTTGTCTGCGCGGTGTCCTATATGCTTTCGGGCTACAGAGGGCTTTACAATTCACAGAAGATCGTGTATTCAAAGACAAAGACGGAGTTTATTGACAAGAGGATAAACGAATAGGTTTCGGGGAATCGCCGGCAGGCGATTCCTCTTTTTCTTTATTAGGTATTTACCCTTGAAAATAAAGTCAAATGGTGGTAAAATATACTATGGGGTGGTACTATGACTGATATTGAAAGACTAAACGAAATGATAAACGATTCAAACAGGATAGTATTTTTCGGCGGTGCGGGGGTCTCTACCGAAAGCGGCGTGCCGGATTTCAGAAGCGCCGATGGGCTTTACAATCAAAAGTACGATTATCCCCCTGAGGCAATGCTGTCGCACACGTTTTTTGTAAGGCATCCGGAGGAGTTTTTCCGGTTTTACAAAGACAAGATGCTTATCGACGGCGTTGAGCCTAACGCTGCCCACTATAAGCTTGCGGAGCTTGAGCGGGCGGGTAAGCTATTAGCTGTTATAACCCAAAACATCGACGGGCTTCATCAGAAAGCGGGCAGTAAAAAAGTGTACGAGCTTCACGGTTCGGTTTACAGAAATTACTGTGAGATATGCAAAGAGCCGCATACGATGGAGTATGTTAAAAACAGCATCGGCGTGCCGAAATGTAAAAGGTGCGGCGGTGTGGTCAAGCCTGATGTTGTGCTTTACGAGGAGGGGCTTGACGATCAGACGGTATCGGGCGCTGTAAACGCCATAATGCAGGCGGATATGCTTATTATAGGCGGCACGAGCCTTGCTGTTTATCCGGCGGCGGGACTGGTTACGTATTTTAAAGGAAAGTACCTTGTGCTTATCAACAAAGACCAGACTCAGATGGACTTAAACTGCGACCTTGTGATAAGAGAGAAAATCGGCGAGGTACTGTCAAGAATTCATCTTGATAGAGAGGACGAAATATGAAAATAATGGCGGTGGATTACG
Organism: uncultured Clostridia bacterium; assembly: GCA_947625195.1. Taxonomy (GTDB): domain Bacteria; phylum Bacillota; class Clostridia; order Oscillospirales; family Ruminococcaceae; genus UMGS1601. The sequence continues at coordinate 37,786 of CANQNK010000017.1, forward strand.
GCGACGCAAGAACAGGGATCGCTGTTTGCGACAGAACGGAATTTTTGGCGTCCCCGGTCGGGACGATTGAGGAAAGACATTTTGAGACGCTTGTACTGAAGGTGGCGCACATTGCCGCAGAGTATGAGGTAGGCGAGATCGTTGTGGGACTTCCTTTGAATATGAACGGAAGCTTCGGATCGAGGGCACAGGCCTGTAAGGAATTTGCAGATGCTTTGAATCAGGCGACGGATATACCCGTTAATATGTGGGACGAGCGCTCAACGACAGTTTCGGCTCACGGTATTTTGAATGAGACGAATGTCAGAGGAAAAAAGCGCAAGGCAGTGGTTGATACCGTTGCGGCGACGATAATCCTTGAAAGCTATCTTGAATTCAGACGAAAGAAAAAGGAAAGGGGAGAGTGACTATGCCGGCAATGTTCGGACCAGCGGGAAACAGCGAAAGCTTTTTTGAAAAATACAAGTCGTCTACCGACGCTCCGATGTTTTTAAAGGAGATGGGGCTTGATTCATACGAATATCAGTGCGGCAGGGGAATTAAAATTACGGACAAAACGGCTCAGACTCTTTTTGAAAACGCCCAAAAGTGCGGCATTACGCTTTCTTTGCACGCACCGTACTTTATATCTCTATCAAGTGTCGAGGCAGATAAGCGCGACAACAGCATAAATTATATCATTCAAAGTTGCGAAGCCGCAAAGAGAATCGGCGCCGAAAGGATAGTTATACACTCCGGTTCGTGCGCTAAAATCACAAGGAATGAAGCACTTGAGCTTGCAAAGGACACCATTTTGAGGGCAAGACATATGGCGGTGGATAACGGTTTTGATAAGATAGTGTTTTGCATTGAAACAATGGGAAAGGTGAATCAGCTGGGTACCTTAGACGAGGTACTTGAGCTGTGCAGTCTTGACGACACCTTTTTGCCGTGCGTTGATTTCGGTCATCTTAACGCAAGAGATTTCGGCGCTATAAAGGGAAAGAAAGAATATGAGGATATTTTAAATAAGATAGAGAATAAGCTTGGTAAAGACAGGCTGAAAATTTTTCACAGCCATTTTTCCAAGATAATGTTTACCGTTCCCGGAGGCGAGAAAAAGCATCTTACGTTTGATGACGCACAGGGGTTCGGCCCCGATTATGAGCCACTGATGGAGCTTGTTTATAAGAAAAATCTTGCGCCTGTTTTTATCTGCGAGAGCGCGGGAACTCAGGCTGAGGACGCACTGAAGATGAAAAAGTGTTATCTTTCTTGCGGTGGTTGATATGAGTATGTACGAGGCTGTGATGTATTTTGACTTATCGTGCTAAAACACATTGACGCATCAGTGCCGTTTAAGGGAACAATATCAAGGCTTTCAGCGGCAAAACGCGATCCGTATACGGAGATTGAAGTTGTTTATTTGAAAAAGGAGCTATGTATGAAAAATGTACTTGTGATCCACGGCCCGAACCTAAACCTTTTGGGAGAGCGGGAGCCGGGAATTTACGGAAACGACGATTTTGATAGTATAAACAATGAGATCAATTGCCAAGCTATTAAAAAGGGCTTTATAAAATGCGAAATATTTCAGTCTAACCATGAGGGTGCGATAATCGACAAACTTCACGAGGCAAGAAAAAGCTTTGACGGTATCGTTTTAAACGCGGGGGCATATACTCACTACAGCTACGCCATAAGAGACGCAATTGCGGCGATAAAGATTCCCGTGGTGGAGGTACACTTAAGCGATATTCACGCACGCGAAGATTTTCGGGCGGTAAGCGTTATAAAAGATGTATGCATAGCGCAAATCTCAGGCTACGGAAAGGAAAGCTATTTTATGGGGCTTGACGCACTAATTGAATATGAGGAGAGAAAGAATTGAACGGTATTATCAGGCTTCAGGAGTCACTGAGCGAGGGCGAATGCGCTTTGTTCACCGATGATGTGAACAGAAGATACTTTACAAAAATGAAGTCGTCCGCCGGAGCGGTAATAATTTTTAAGCAGGCGGCATATCTGATAATTGACTTCAGATATTACGAGAAGGCGAAAAAACAGGTGACCGACTGTGAGGTTATAGAGCAAGACAGGCTTTATCACCAGATAAACGATCTTATAAAAAAATACGGTGCTGTCAGAGTGCTGGTTGATGAAAGCTCAGTAACGCTCTCTGAGTTTTTCTCTTTTAAAGATAATCTTAAGGCGGCAGTTGTGCAAAAAAGCGGGCTTTGCAAAACGGTATGTTCGCTTCGGGAGATAAAGCGTGAGGACGAAAAGGAAAAAATCATTAAAGCTCAGAGAATCGCCGAAAAGGCTTATGATGAGCTTTTGAATTTCATAAGTATAGGAAAAAGCGAAAGGGAGATAGCTCTTGAGCTTAACAGGCTTATGTTTTGCTTCGGCGCGGAAGACATATCGTTTGATACCATTGCGCTTGGCGGAAAAAACACTTCGGTGCCTCACGGAACACCGAGCGAGTATACGCTTAAATCAGGCGACCTTTTGCTTCTTGACTTCGGCGCGGTTTATGACGGCTATCACAGCGATATGACGAGGACGCTTGCAGTCGGTGAGGTTGATGACAAAAAAGCGTTCGCTTACAGCACTGTTTTGTCTGCACAATCAGCGGCTATTGAAAAAATTATGAGCGGAGTTAAGTGCTCCGATATTGACAAGGCGGCAAGAGATATTATCGATTCCGCCGGTTTTGAAGGACGATTCGGTCATTCCTTCGGGCACGGAGTGGGGCTTGAAATTCACGAGTCTCCAAACGTATCTCCAAATAACCAAACACGCCTTAAAAGCGGTATGGTTATAACGGCGGAGCCGGGTGTTTATTTCGAGGGCGAGTTCGGAATTCGCATTGAGGATTTCGGTATGGTAACCGAATCCGGCTTTGAAAACTTTACAAAGACTGATAAAAGCTTGACGACCATTAAATAATTTTTAAAAAGTACTTGAAATATTCATCATTTTATAGTACAATAAATAAGATGTTGGATTAGGCGCTTAGACATTTAAATTTTTTGGAGGTATATATTTATGGTAACTGCCGGTGATTTCAGAAACGGTATGACATTTGAAGAGGACGGAAACGTAATGCAGATAATCGAGTTTCAGCACGTTAAACCGGGAAAGGGCGCTGCTTTTGTAAGAGCAAAGGTAAGAAACGTCATTTCAGGCTCTGTTGTTGAAAAGACCTACAATCCGTCTGCAAAGTTCCCGACAGCTTTTGTTGAGAGAAAGGATATGGAGTATTCTTATACTGACGGCGATCTTTACTACTTTATGGATCCTGAGACGTATGAGCAGGTTCCTATAAGTCCTTCTGAGCTTGACGACAACTTCAAGTTCGTTAAGGAACAGATGATATGCAAGGTGCTTTCATATAAGGGTAAGGTTTTCGGCGTTGAGCCTCCGAACTTTGTCGAGCTTGAGGTCACCAAGACCGATCCCGGCTTTAAGGGCGATACGGCTACTAATGCTACTAAGCCCGCCGTTTTGGAGACGGGAGCTGAGATCAAGGTTCCTCTTTTTATAGAAGAGGGCGATCGCATCAGAATTGATACAAGAACCGGCGAGTATATGGAAAGAGCGTAAGCTAAGGAGCGCAGCCAAGCGTATCTTTCTGCTGGTCATGTAAATAAACCCTAACTTAATATTTTTGTTTCAGGGCGTGGTGAAAGTCCACACCGGTGGTTATAGTCCACGAGCAGGTCTATAAGACTTGCCGATTTGGTGAGATTCCAAAACCGACGGTACAGTCCGGATGGGAGAAACAACATTGCACAGTTTAGATATTGTTTTAAATCTGATTGTGTCCGGTGCATTTTTATGCAGTTTACGTCTCTGAGTTTTACTTGGAGACGTTTTTATTTGCTGTTTCTTTCAATGAATACTTTGGTTTGTTAAACAGTATTGAATTGGAGGATTTATTATGTCAAATGTAAAAGTGTCAAATACGAGGAGACTTGTAGTCATTGCAATGCTCAGTGCAATTGCAATAGTAGTGTATTATTTGGATTTTAACGTACCGCTTATGCCGGCGTTCATAAAGCTCGATTTATCAAACGTGATATCTCTAATTGCGGCATTTGCTTTAGGTCCTGTTTCAGGTGTTTCGGTATGCCTTATAAAAAACCTGGTGCATCTTCTTATTAAGGGGTTGAGCACTACATACGGAATCGGCGATATCTTTGATTTTGTAACAAGCGCCGTTTTCGCTCTTGTAGCAGGACTTATTTACCTAAGAATGAAGAGTAAAAAGGGCGCTGTTATAAGCTGCTGCATTGGAGCTTTAGCATACACTGTAATAAGCCTTCCGCTTAATTTATTTATAGTGTATCCGATTTATGCAGTTGCGTTCGGAGGTATGGATGCGATTATAGGAATGTATAAGGAAATTTTGCCCGGTGTAGACAGTCTGTTTGGTGCGTTGGTGATATTTAATCTGCCGTTTACGCTTATAAAGGGAATACTCTGCTCGGTTGTGACAATTTTAATTTATAAGCCTCTCTCGCCCGTTATCAAGGGACGAAAGTAGTAGTATATTATTGCGCTCCAAAAAATAAGCACTTCAGAATCTTAAATCCTGAAGCGCTTATTTTTATCACTATTTTTAAGCTGCGAAATTTGCTTATTTTGCCAAAGCGGCCTTTAATTCTTCTACTTTATCTGTCTGTTCCCACTTAACTCCCAGATCCTCTCTTCCCATATGTCCGTAAGCGGCAAGAGGTCTGTACTGAGGCTTCCTTAAATCAAGCGTTTCTATTATCGCAGATGGGCGAAGGTCGAAAACATCTCTGACCGCTCTTGATATTTTCCAGTTGTCCACCGTTGAGGTGCCAAAAGTGTTTACGTCTACCATCACCGAAACAGGAGACGCAACACCGATAGCGTAAGCAAGCTGTACCTCGCATTTTCTTGCAAGAGACGCGGCAACGATATTCTTCGCAACATATCTTGCCATATATGCCGCAGAGCGGTCAACCTTTGTGGGGTCTTTTCCGGAAAATGCTCCGCCTCCGTGACGGCCCATTCCGCCGTAGGTGTCAACTATTATCTTTCGTCCTGTAAGACCTGAGTCGCCCATGGGACCGCCGACAACAAATCTGCCTGTCGGGTTTACGAAGTAGTTTGTATTTTTGTCAAGGAACTTATCGGGAATGATATCCTCAATAACGTACTTTAAAATATCATCTCTGATTTTTTCAAGAGATACATCTTCTGAGTGCTGAGCGGAAATGACTACGGTGTCTACACGCACCGGCTTGCCTGACTCGTCATACTCAACGCTCACCTGACTTTTTCCATCGGGACGAAGATACGGCAAGACGCCTGTCTTTCTGACCTGCGTAAGACGCTTTGCAAGCTTGTGAGCAAGGCTTATCGGAAGTGGCATAAGCTCGGGCGTTTCATCACAGGCGTAGCCGAACATCATACCTTGATCTCCTGCGCCTATGTCGTTTAAGTCATTGTCTCTGCCCTCATAGGCGTTGTCAACACCCATAGCTATATCCGGAGACTGCTTGTCTATTGTTGTGAAAACCGCACAGGTATTTGCATTAAAGCCGAAGCTGTCATCGGTATAACCGATCTCCGACACTGTTTTGCGAACAACGGCCGGTATGTCTATCTGCGCTTTGGTTGAGATCTCACCCATGCACATAATCATTCCGGTAGTGGCAACCGTTTCACAGGCGACCCGCGAATATGGGTCATCTTTTAACAGCTCATCCAGCACCGCATCTGATACAGCGTCACAAATTTTATCGGGATGTCCCTCAGTTACAGACTCTGATGTAAAAATATACTTTGACATTTTTAACATCCTCCTTTTTCCAAAAACAAATAAAAATCGGCATTTCCCGCAAAAAGAAATGCCGAAAAATTTCAGTATAAGACCTCATCTTTCGGAAAATTCCGCAGGATTTAGCACCTTATAATAAATAGGTTGCCGGGCTTCAAAGGACCTGATTCCTCCACCGCTCGTGATAAGGTTGCCGGGTATTTCCGGCGACAAGTAATATAATATCACATAGGATATATCTTGTCAAGAGGAGATGAGGTGTGCTTTGACAGATTTTGCAAATAAATGAAAAAAACCAAATTTTTCGGTTGACAACTAAATGTTTTTAGTGTATAATATCTAACTGTAAGTTTGCTGCTATGGCTCAGGAGGTAGAGCACTTCCTTGGTAAGGAAGAGGTCACCGGTTCAAATCCGGTTAGCAGCTCCAGCGGATTCTGGTCGGAAACAATGCATTTGTGCGGTTTCCGGCTTTTTTTATTTACAAATGACGCAGATTTTCTATACTTGAGATATAAGGCTAGAGGCGCAATCATAAGTCTCAAGTGAAAGGCATAAAATGTGTTATCAATACTTTAACGGAGGCAGTTATGAAAAAAACAAAAATAACAGACCTACTTATCTTTATCGTAGGAACAGAGTTAGTTGGTGTATTATCGGGTATTATTGCGGGAAATTCATTCTCTTTTTACAAGGAAATCGTTAGACCGCCTTTTTCTCCGCCGGGCTGGATATTTCCTATTGTATGGATAATTTTATATGCGCTTATGGGAATATCGGCATATTTTATCTATACCTCCAAGGCGACTGCAAGGCAAAAGAGTTGTGCACTTACAGTATACGCAATTCAGCTTGTTGTAAACTTTTTATGGAGCATTGTGTTCTTCAGACTTGAAATGGTCGGACTTTCTGTCATTATTATTCTTTTGTTACTGTTGCTTATAGTTGTTATGATATGCGTTTTTTACAGAATCCGTCCCGTTGCCGCTTATCTTAATATCCCTTATTTGTTATGGACGGCGTTTGCATCCTACTTAAATATCGGTGTGTTGATTTTAAACTGAGTTTTTTTAAACTCAAAAAGCGTTTAAGGATCGAAGAAAAATATTTCTAACGTAATATTATTAGTATAATTCTTCTAAATATGGAAATAATATCTCACAGAAAAGGAGGTTATTTCTATGTTTAAGCATGAAAAAATGTTGTTCCATCCGGTAGGTGTGGAAAAGCCTAACCCGCAGTATGCTGCTCTTATGCAGGAACAGCTCGGAGGCGCTAACGGTGAGCTGAAAGCAGCTTTGCAGTATATGTCTCAAAGCTTTAGAATAAAGGATCCTGAAATCAAGGACTTGTTCCTTGATATTGCCGCTGAGGAGCTGGGTCATTTGGAGATGGTCGCGCAGACTATAAATCTTTTAAACGGACACGATGTCGAGGCTGAGACTGTACCGGCAGGAGAAATAGAGTCTCATGTTCTTTTAGGACTGAACCCGGGACTTATAAATGCCTCGGGCTATTCATGGACGGGGGATTATGTAACCGTTACAGGAGATCTGTGTGCCGACCTGCTTTCAAATATCGCTTCGGAACAGAGGGCGAAGGTAGTGTATGAATATCTTTACCGACAAATTGAGGATAAGAGAGTAAGGGAAACCATTGATTTTCTTCTGAACCGAGAAGAAGCGCATAATGCTATGTTCCGTGAAGCATTTAACAAGGTGCAGAAAACCGGGTCAAACCGCGATTTCGGCACTACAAAAGCGGCTAAAATGTATTTCAGTATGTCTGAACCGTCGCCCGAAGGCAGTAATTTTAAAGACACTAATGTTACTCCGCCTTCGTTTAGTTAACTTAACAACAAATAAGAGCGCTGTCTTTGGAGGCTGAGCATCGGGGTTTCGGGATATCCAAAGACAGCGCCTTTATACAGTGCAGAATTTACGCAAAGAATGTTTGTCAAGCTGGGTAAATGTAGTGGATTATGAGTAAAATTCACTTTAGAGAAGAATTTTCGACAAATTTTTTATTTTTCTATTGACAAGTTTGTGAAAATGTGATAATATACTCTTGTAACTTATGCTGGAAAGAGTGATCTTT
>CANQNK010000018.1 GCA_947625195.1 uncultured Clostridia bacterium
CTTGATACGACTTGTGAGCAGTCGGCAGAGTGGGATCTTATTCTGCCCGACTATTATCCTGATATTTTCAGAATACTAAACACATCATATCACTCTGTCATTTTCATCAATTGCAATCCCAAATATATTGCCGCGATCTAAGTAATTTGCCCTTATATCCAATAAGTCATCGTTGATTTTAGGCTTTCTTCCCAAGGCATCTTTGGCCTGCAAAACCATGAAAATCATATTATCCCGATAGCTTTCATCAAATACCCTGATTTTCATTATACCCTCTCCAAATCCCGATTTTTCAGTTAGCCATAACGCCAACTTTATATATCATTATGCCATACTTTCCTCGAAAAAGCAATACCAGAAAGAATTTACGAAAATCACTGAGCTCAGATCCAAGCTCAGTGATTTTTTTTTGATAATAAACTAGCAAATATGTTTAATACATAGATACCGGGAGCTAGTGTGAGTAATGTCATACCCGCAAAAAACGCAAACACTGCGCTTTATACGCTTTGTTGTCCTCGTGATAACAGTTTAATAACACTTTCTAATTATTTATATAAAGAGCTAACAGACTTTTGTCGTCTGTTAGCTCTTTTGCGTTTATTTATCATTGAACTCGTTTTTAAATGCCTCGGCCGGCGCGGCGTTGAGTTTATGTGATTGCATTTTCACGTATTCAGGGTTCTCTCCACACTTTGTGTAGTTATAACGCCAGAGTTCATATTTTTCCTGCTGCTTTACTCAACGGAAAGTTTCTCTGGAAGCATTTATCCAAACGCACACTTTACCAAAAATGTTCCACGTGAAACAAATGTTCAAAACTTGCAGATTTATGTCTTTTTTACGCGAAAACGATAATCATATTTCCCAATGGTCAACACTGTCGGGACAAAAGGTGTTTATTTTAAGAGCTCTGAGCTCAACATAGCAGCCGCAAAGCGTACACATTCCAAAGGAAAGCTGTTTGCACTCTTTGCAGATTTCAAGACGGCGTTTATATTCCTCTTCACTGCATCTCTTGTCCTTTGGGTACGAAGAAATATAGCCCTTTAAAGAGCGGATAAATTCATCTTCGTCAAGGCTGTCAAGAAGACATTTTCTGCAAAACGGCTTTGACATCATACCTTGAATTTAAACGACGCGACCGAGTGGGCGGGAATAGTTGCAATAAGCTTGTTTTTGCATTTCTCAAAGCCGTTATAGTCCGACAGTTTAACAGGGGTGTTTCCGTTAAAGTCGTTATATGCGTGAATTTCAGATGAAACTATCTGCGCCGAAACACCGCTTATTACTCCATACTCAGGATCAATAAGCATTTCGCAGTCCTCGTCAAGAGAGCAGTTTGAAACGGTGAGAAAAAGCTCCTCGTTTTTCTTTGAAAGAGAGTAGGTGAGCATAGGTATCGTCTTTCCCGCCTTTTCAAGCTCCGGAGCGGCAAGGCTTGTCTTTACAAGCTCTGCGTCGTGATGAGGCAGGTACATTTTGAATATATGATATGTCGGCGTTTTCACAAGACGGTTTCCCTCGCTTAAAAGAACTGACTGCAAAACATTCATAACCTGTGCCAGATTTGCCATAATAACACGGTCTGAACGGTTATTGAAAATGTTCAGATTTGCCGCAGCAACGATGGCATCCCGCATGGTGTTTTGCTGATATAAAAATCCGGGATTTGTTCCCTTCTCAACGTCGTACCAGCAACCCCATTCGTCAACAATAAGCTTTATTTTTCGCTCTGGATCGTACTTGTCCATAATAAGACCGTGTTTTGCGATTATCTCGTCCATATAAAGAGTTTTTGATATAGTTTCGTAGTATTCGTCGTCGTCAAATGTCAGAGCCGCTCCCTTTTTCTGCCAGTTACCCGTAGGCAGGGTGTAGTAGTGAAGCGTTATTGCCCCGGTGTGCCAGGGCTTTAAGTTTTGCATCAGCTCCTCAGTCCAGAAGTAGTCATCTGCGTTAGGACCGCATGCTATCTTCATCATACCTGGGTTGCTGTAGTTTTTTGCAAAGGTTTCATATTTTCTGTACTGGTCTGCGTATGCCTGTGCCCGCATATTTCCGCCGCAGCCCCAGTTTTCGTTTCCGATGCCGAGATATTTGAGCGCCCACGGTTTTTCTCTGCCGTTTGCTCTGCGCTCGTTCGCCATAGGGGAATTGCCGCCGTGAGTTATGTATTCAAGCCAGCTTGCAAGCTCCCTGACCGTGCCGCTGCCCAGATTTCCCGCAAGATACGGTTCGCAGCCTAGCTTTTCACAGAGGTCAAAAAACTCATTCGTACCGAATGTGTTGTCCTCTACAACTCCGCCCCAGTTTGTATTGAGTATCGGCTTGCGGTCTTTTCCAACACCGTCGTGCCAGTGATATTCGTCCGCAAAGCAACCGCCCGGCCAGCGCAAAACGGGAATCCCTATTTCCTTAAGAGCCTCAATTACGTCATTTCTTACGCCGTTTGTGTTGGGGATTTGAGAGTCTTTTCCTACAAACATTCCTCCGTAAATACACCTTCCAAGATGCTCGGAAAAATGACCGTATATTTCTTTGTTTATATGACTTAACGTCTTGTTTGGATCAAATTTTAAATACGCTGTCTTCATACAAAAAATCCTTTCTGTCTATGCCTTGTTTATCCGTTTCTGTCCTCGAGAAAAAACGTGGCCTCCATATCTGCAATGTTAAGTGCCAGAGCAAGAGGAAACATATCAAGTGCGTTACCTACGGTGTTTTTATTCTCTTCTCCGGAAAAACCCATATGATAACGGATCGCAAAAGCTTCGTCCCTGGTAAGCCGCATAAATCCCGAAATTATGTAAACGCTTTTTTCTCCGTGGCCATAGGGGAGAGTATCGTCAAATCTATATGTGGGAACCTTTATCCACGTTCCCGTTTCGTCCTTGACATTTCTGTAATCCTTTTTGTATACGTTTGTCTTGCAGATATCGTGTAAAAGGGCTACAACGGCAACGCTTTCCTCAGAAAAATCAAGAGAGAATTTTTCCTTAGCCTCGGGTCTGTTTAGATAGCTTTTCAGACATTCGTATACATTTAAGCTGTGCTCTAAAAGTCCTCCCTCGTATGCTCCGTGGTAACGGGTTGACGCGGGAGCTGTAAAAAAATCACACGCAGGGCTTAAAAGATAATCCAGCAGCCTTTGAGAGCCATCTCGTTTGATATTATCGCTGAATATTTCGATGAATCTTTCTTTATTTGTCATTCTGATGACCGTTCCTTTCCTGATTCTTACACAAGTATACCATAAATCCGTTTTGCTTTCAAGTGCTTGCCCGGTGCGCAAATTTGTGGTATACTAAGACTTAAGAAAAAACGGGTGAAAGAGAAATTCTGTGAAGGGGTGTATTTTAACATTGGAGAAAGTGCTTTTGTTTGACCTTGACGGAACACTTTTAAGAAGTGATAAAACAATATCACCATACACGACAAAAGTTTTGCAAAAATGCAGGGAAAGAGGTCTTATATTAGGAATAGCCACTGCAAGAAGCGAAATGAATGCACGCAGGTTTATTTCAGAGGTAAACCCTGAGATAGTCGTATCCAGCAACGGTGCGCTTGTGAGCTTTAAGGGTAAAAGTATTTATCGCTGTGAGTTTTCTAAAGAGGATACAAAAACTATCATAGATACTGCAAGAGCAGCCTTGGGCAGCGACTGTGAGATTACTGTGGACACTGCTGATAAGCACTACTGGAATTATAAGGTCTTTCCGCTTGATTTAGACTCAAGCTGGGGCGAAACTACATACACCGATTACAGCCGGTTTTGTGAAACAGCCTTGAAAATATGCATAGGTTTCAAGGATGAAGAACTCGCACGGCAGATAGCCGATAGCGTTGGGGACTGCTCATACTTTAAGTTTTCAGACGGGGACTGGTATCAGTTCAGCAGGAAGTTAGCAACAAAAGAAAACGCCGTTGCAGAGCTATCAAAAGCGGTGGGAATAGAGACTGCTGATATAACCGCTTTCGGAGATGATTTTATAGATATTAAAATGCTGAGAGTCTGCGGAAAAGGCGTCGCGGTGGGTAACGCAATAAACGAGGTAAAGAAAATAGCAGACGTGGTTATCGATACGAATGACAATGACGGCATTGCAAAGTATTTGTCTGATGTATATAATTTATAAAGGACAATAACTCATGAGCGTTATGTGCAGTTGTACCGACGATTTACAAACAGACTTTGCTCTCAATTCTTATAAATTGCTTTTATAACTATTATTTATTGCATTGCACTTAGGGAGGAACTATGTACAGAGAAAAGATTGAAAAAATTCTGCCGAGCGTTCAAAAGCCCGCCAGATACATCGGCGGAGAGCACGGCAGCGTCGTAAAGGATAAAAATAAAGTAAGCGTGCGCTTTGCTTTCTGCTTTCCCGATACATACGACGTTGGAATGAGCCATCTGGGTATGAAGATACTTTACGGCCTTAAAAACTCGGTAGATGACTACTGGTGCGAAAGGGTTTTTCAGCCTGAGCCCGATTATGAACAGAAAATGCGGGAGGAGGGTATCCTTCTTTACGGGCTTGAGAGCTTAGAGCCAATAAAGGATTTTGACTTTATAGGCTTTACGCTTCAATATGAGCTCAGCTACACAAATGTCCTTAATATGCTTGACCTTGCAGGCGTGCCGCTGCACGCACGTGACAGAAAGGACTTATCCCCAATAGTAGTAGCGGGAGGTCCGTGCGTGTGTAATCCGGAGCCGCTTGCAGACTTTTTTGACATTTTTATTTTGGGCGAGGGCGAAAAGGTAAACTTAGAGCTTATGGAGCTTTACAAGACTATGAAGGAAAAGGGCGCAGGCAAGGAGGAGTTTTTGCTTAATGCCGCAAAAATTGAGGGCGTTTATGTTCCTGGTTTTTATGACTTCGAGTATAACTGTGACGGTACGGTGAAGTCCTGCACGCCGAACAGAAACGGCGTTCCCGAAAGGGTGAGAAAAAGGGTAATTGAAGATCTTGACAGTGTTTATTATCCCGATGACTTCGTTGTTCCATTCACTAAAATCGTTCACGACCGCGCGGTGGTAGAGGTTTTGCGCGGATGCATAAGAGGATGCAGATTCTGTCAGGCAGGCTTTATATACCGTCCGTTTCGGGAGAAAAGTGTTGATACGATAAAACGCAACACTAAGGACCTTTGTAAAAGCACGGGATATGAGGAAGTATCTCTTTCAAGTCTTTCTACCAGTGACCACACCCGGGTAAATGAGCTTTTAGCCGAGCTTGTTGACTATACAAAGGACGAGCAGATATCTCTTTCTCTGCCGTCACTCAGGGTCGATAACTTCAGCGAGGAGGTTCTCAATAAAATTTCAACTGTACGAAAAAGCGGACTTACCTTTGCTCCTGAAGCGGGTACTCAACGCCTCAGGAATGTTATCAACAAAAATGTGAGCGAGGAAGAGATAATGCGCTCCTGCAAAATAGCCTTTGAGGGCGGATATACCTCGGTTAAGCTTTACTTTATGCTGGGACTCCCGACCGAAACTATGGAGGATATTGAGGGAATGGCTGATACTGCGCATAAGATAATCGATTTGTTTTACTCCATACCAAAAGAAAAAAGAGGAAAGGGCTCTGTAAGTGTTTCGATATCATGCGCGACCTTTGTGCCGAAGCCGTTTACTCCTTTTGAATTTGAGCCGCAGGCCACAAGGCAGGAGGTAACCGAAAAGCAGGAGCACCTGATATCTTGTCTTAAGACCAGAAAAATCAAAGCGAGCTGGCACGATTATAACGTAAGTCTTCTGGAAGCGGCTCTTGCAAGGGGCGACAGGCGGCTGGGAGCCGTTATTGAAAAGGCTTGGCGGCGAGGCTGCAAAATGGACAGCTGGGACGAATACTTTAAACCTGATATATGGTGGAAAACCTTTGAGGACCTTAATATTGACCCTGAGTTTTACGCCTGCCGAAAGAGAGATTACTCTGAGGTGTTTGCGTGGGATCATCTTGACTATATGGTGTCAAAAAGCTTCTTTATAAGGGAAAACAAGCTTGCTCACGAGGCTAAGACCACACCTAATTGTAAGGAAAAATGCTCTGGCTGCGGAGTTAAAAAAGAGTGCGGAGGTGTATACTGTGGAGGAAAATAGGTTCGACCGACGTATTACTTTTTCAAAATCCGGCAGGGCGGTTTATATCTCTCATCTTGATCTGATGCGGACTATGCAGAGAGCTTTTAAGCGTGCAGGGCTTCCCATATGGTATACGCAGGGCTTTAATCCGCACGCTTACATTATGTTTCCGCTTGCGCTTTCTCTGGGAATTTCAAGCAACGTCGAAATAATGGACGCCTCGCTTACGGAGGATATTCCCTGTGATGAGGTGACAAAAATGCTCAACTCTGCCTTGCCGACAGGACTTAAGATAATCAAAACCGCCATTCCTGTAAAAAAGCACACTGCTATAAAAAAAGCCGAATACGAAATTATATTAAACGCCGGGGAAAGTGACTTTAACGAATTTATTTCCCGGGAAAAAATAGAGATAAAAAAGAAAACCAAGAAAAGTTATGAAAAGCTCATAGATATCAAGCCAGACATTGAGGTGCTCGGGCTTAGATGTACAGGCGGGGAGCTTTTCATAAGCGTTCGGCTTCCGGCAGGGTGCGGCTTAAACATAAATCCATCGGTTCTGATCGAAGCTTTTTCTGAGTTTACCGGTGAAATATATACAGCCAAAGTAAGTCGCACAAGGATACTTGATCAAAACGGTGAGGAGTATTGCTAAAACTGTGGCAAAATCTGATATTCATAAGACTTTACGCAAATTTGTTTCGTTCATTATTGACAGCAGATAACAGATATTAATAAATTTTCCAAAAAACTATTGCATTTTATTTTAAGATGTGATATAATATCAAAGCATTTGAAAATCCGTCGCGAAATCCGACGGGAGTTAATGCGTATCAGCCGATATACATTAAAGCGGACAGTCCTCTGGCACTGCAACAGGGCAGGGCGTATGAATGTCTGAAAAAACAGGAGGTATTTAAAGTGGACGCTTTAAAACTGATTTCAAATTCAAGCCTTAAGGCTGAAGTTCCTGAGCTTAACATAGGCGACACCGTTAAGGTCCATGTTAAGATCAAGGAGGGCGACAAGTCGAGAATTCAGGTGTTTGAGGGAACTATCATTGCTAAAAAGCACGGCGGCGTAAGCGAGACCTTCACGGTCAGAAGAGTTGCTCACGGCTGCGGAATCGAGAGAGTTTTCCCGGTACATTCGCCGGTTGTTGACAAGGTTGAGATTGTTAGAAGCGGTAAGGTTAGAAGAGCTAAGCTCTACTATCTGAGAAACAGAGTAGGTAAAGCCGCTAAGGTTAAAGAAGCAATCAGATAATCAAAAAAACGGAGCGCATTTGTGGTGCGCTCCGTTTTTTATAAGCTATCAAATTACAATTATTGACTTTTAATCAATTTCTAAATGTGAAGCAAATTTAGCTATATTCATTTTACAACTTTTAGAATCTATTCCATAGTATTTATTATACCCGGCAATTCTTTTAAAGAAGCAATCTCATGCTCTTGACCAAAGTTCTTATCCTCTTTGCTTCTATTTATAAGGACAGATACTGCACCTGCGTTCTTAGCACATAAGATATCTTTCATTTCGTCTCCAACAAAAATTATCTTTTTCGTATCTACTTCAAGTTGATTTGCAATCAGTTGCAGTCCTTCAGCGTTTGGTTTGCGATATCCTATATCATTTGATGTATAAGGGTATTGAATGTATTTCATAATAGGAGCTATATCTTCAAGCGCGTACTTATTATCCATTCCATAAGCCACATCAGTTAATGTTCCAACTACAATTCTTTTATTATTAAGTTCTTGCAAAGTATCCTCAACCTCTGGAAAAATCACAGCGTCATTTCTAAAAAATGAATAAAATGAGTCCTTAAATTCTTCTATTTGATTTTTTTCAAGATTTGTAATCTCAATCATTTCGCCAAAAATAGTATTTGAAGAAACTTCCCGTCCCCTAGGGTTGATTCTTGTATTATATTTTGTTAAAACTTCAATTGCATTTTTATAATCATTTTCCGAAAAATTAAGATTGCAATCATTAGCCATTTTTTCAAGTGCCGGACGATATAACTTTGACCAATTCAATGGCTTGTCATATGTTACCAATGTTTCTCCGATATCAAAAATAACTGCCTTGATCATTAAATAACCTCGTATCTTTAAAATCTACAACTCAATCAGTTTTCCATTTTCAAAATAATAGATATTTTCTTTTTTGTATCCGTACTTTGAGCCCGGAATGCTAATATGCGGCTCAAACGTAAAATAGGAAACCTCACTGAGCTTATGATTATTTCCTTTCTCAATATACACTCTGTCATCCTTATTTTCAGCAATAGAATGACCTAAATTTCCCATAAAATCAAGGTTGATAAATCCATGATTCTTTATAATTTCATTGATATGAAAGTACAATTCTTCAAAAGTTGTTTGTGGCTTTACGAAATCCAGCAATTCTTTATGTAATCTATCTTCCATCATAAGACCATTTCGCCATTCAGCATTTTTTACATCTGTACTTTCAACAACAATACCATCTTCAAGAATAATCGTCCTTGCATAGTCTCCCCAAATGTTATTGATTTGCGGACTTAAATCTACAGTTATAATATCAGTCTCACCAATGATACGATCACTTATAGTATATTGTTTTCCTGACACAGAAACCGTTGTCTCATCTCCGGCAAACACAAATGCGCCAATATCCCAATACCAAAATGAGTCTGCTCCGAGCTCTAACATCTTCTGCTCACACATTTCTCTTACTTCAATAAGATTCATTCCGGGATGTATACTTTGCTTTATAAATTTTATAGTGTCCTTGGCAATCTGTTGCACCTGTTTGTATTTCATTTCAAACCTTCCTATTATCAAATTAACGACTACGTCCGTAAATAGAATCGTTAAAATAAAAGATAAATACCAAAACCTAATTATTTGTGTATAAATCCTAAAACCACTCTTTACAAAATACTATACCATATCGAGTATTATTTGCCAAGAGATATTTTATTATCTTCTATTTTTTCTTAAAACACTTGAAATTTATTTTGAAATTTGATACAATAAATATATCTGTTGACAGCTAAAAGGCGTCATTTAAGTTTGAAAGGAGATCGGCCGAATATCGGCATATATATTATGGATATAAATAATAGGTCGGCAAATGCCGAAGTAATTGAAAATACGCATAAACAAAAAAATAATGAAAGTGTCGTCGGAGATGTTCTGGAATGGCTTGAGGCGATAGCTATTGCGGTTATGATTGTGCTGTTGATATTCACTTTTGTATTAAGGCAGGTCGTTGTTGAGGGATCCTCCATGGTGCCCACACTACAAGACGGTGATAAGCTGATTATTTCTCATTTGTTTTATACGCCTAAGCAGGGGGATATTGTGGTAGTAAACTGCGAGGGCCCGTACAAGCTTAATAAAACGCTTATTAAAAGAGTTATTGCAACCGAGAATCAAAAGGTCAATATCGACTTTGATACCGGTACCGTAACTGTGGACGGTAAAGTGCTTAAAGAGGACTATATCAACACTTTGACGACAAAGGATGAGGGTGCGTTCAAATATCCCGTGACAGTCCCGAAAGGATGTCTGTTTGTGATGGGAGACAACAGAAATAATTCAACGGACTCAAGAAGCAACGGTGTAGGTTTTCTGAATACAGAAGATGTTCTGGGTAAGGCGATATTCAGAATCCTTCCTATTTCAAAGTTCGGATTTGTGGAGTAACACTATGAGTGAGGCGATAAGCGTACAGTGGTTTCCCGGGCACATGGCGAAGACAAGGCGCATAATCACAAAAAGTCTGGCGCTTGTTGACGCTGTTGTGGAAATTATCGATGCCAGAATACCTTTTTCCAGTAGAAATCCCGAGTTGGACAAACTGGTAGGGAAAAAACCGCGGCTTGTAGTACTAAATAAATGCGACACTGCTGATGAGGCGGTAACTTTGAAGTGGCTCGATTTTTACAAGAGGCGGGGGATATCGGCAATTGCAGCAGACTGTAGGAGCGGCATGGGAGTAAATAGGTTTCTGCCCGCGCTGAAAGAGCTTTTAAAAGCCAAAATTGACAAGTGGCAGGAAAGCGGTATGGTCGGCAGACCTATAAGAATAATGATCGTGGGGATCCCCAATGTCGGGAAATCCTCATTAATAAACAGGCTTTCAGGCAGAAGAACCGCTAAGGTTGAGGACAGGCCGGGCGTTACCAGAGGTAAGCAGTGGGTAAGTCTTTCTCAGGGGGTTGAGCTTTTGGATATGCCGGGCGTGCTATGGCCTAAGTTTGAGGATGAGCAGGTAGGGGAAAACCTTGCGTTTACAGGTGCTATAAAGGACAACATAATGGATATTGAGTACCTTGCGTGCAGACTTCTTCAGTTTTTAAAAAAGGG
This sequence comes from uncultured Clostridia bacterium, assembly GCA_947625195.1. Lineage (GTDB taxonomy): Bacteria > Bacillota > Clostridia > Oscillospirales > Ruminococcaceae > UMGS1601. The sequence continues at coordinate 10,453 of CANQNK010000018.1, forward strand.
TTATGCCGACAGAGTCATTGAGCGCTATGGTGTTGACCTTGACGATATTGTGCCTGACGACAGCTCTTTGAGCGACTTAGGCGTGGGATATGAGATTTTAAACAGAATAGGAAAAAAACGCGGCTTTTTGATTTCGGGAGGAGAGGTGAATACCGAGCGTGCGGCGATAACGGTGATAGACGAGTTTCGCGCAGGAAAGCTGGGAAGAATTTCTCTTGAAAAGCCGCAAAGTGACTGAAATGGATCTTTTTGAATTTGACAACGAAATAAAATTTAAAAGCTCTGTATCGCTTATCTGCGGAGTTGACGAGGCGGGCAGAGGCCCGCTTGCAGGAGACGTTTATGCCGCCGCAGTGGTCTTTCCCGACGGGGTTGTAATTGACGGTATAAACGATTCTAAAAAGCTTAGCGAGAAAAAGCGTGAGGAGCTTTTTTCAAGGATAATAAGCGAAGCGGCGGCTTACTCTATTTCAACGGCAAGCGTGAGGGAAATTGAAGAGATAAACATATTAAACGCCGCGATGCTCGCTATGAAACGGGCGATTGAATCGCTGTCGATAACGCCTGATCTTGTGCTTGTGGACGGAAACAAAACGCCGGATATAACAATGAAGGCCGCAGCTGTAATAAAGGGCGATGCAAAGAGTCAGTCGATCGCGGCAGCGTCAATTCTTGCAAAGGTTGCAAGGGACAGGTATATGAGGGAAATTGATAAAAAATATCCTCAGTATCAGTTTTCAAAGCATAAGGGTTACGGCACTACGCTTCATTACGAGTTGATAGATAAATACGGCGTTTCGGACATTCACAGAATGAGCTTTTTAAAAAAGCATTTTGAAAAGAAAAATGGATAAGAGACATATTGGTAACATAGGCGAGGATGCAGTATGCCTTTATCTTAAGAATAAGGGCTGCGAAATAGTAAGGCGAAACTTCACCATAAAAGGCGGAGAGATAGACATTATCGCAAAAAAGGACGGCAGGCTGTTTTTTGTTGAGGTTAAAACCAGAATGCCAAGCCCTTTAGTTTCGGGAGAATCGGCTATAACCAGAGATAAAAAAGCACATATTATTAAAGCCGCAAGGGCATTTCTTGGCACGGTTGACGTGATACCAAGTTGTAGATTTGACGTTGCTGCGGTAACTCTTGACGGCGGTAAGGTAACAAAAATCAATTACTATCCGGACGCATTTGACGCAAGCAAGTAATGGCTTTGGAATTTACGGGCCTGCAAGAAAAGCGTTTTGATAAGAAAATTATTGAACATGTAAACACAGTATTTAATTTGAAATTTATTTTTAATCGGAGGATTTTTTATGTATTACAAAAGCACAAGAGACTCAGGCGTGAAGGTCACTTCCGCTGAGGCTATCGCACAGGGGATCTCAAAGGACGGGGGATTATTCGTTCCGAGCGGGATACCAAAGCTTTCACTTGACGAAATTATAAGCCTTAGGGATATGTCTTACCCTGAAAGGGCAGCCTTAATTTTCTCAAAATATCTGACGGACTTTTCAAACGCTGAGATCCGTTACTGCACCGATAATGCATACACAGACAAGGCCTTTGATACTGAGAACATCTGCGAGATAGCGCATCTTTTTGACGGTACATATATGCTTGAGCTATGGCACGGACCGACCTGCGCTTTCAAGGATATGGCGCTTCAGATACTTCCGTATCTCGTTACTACTTCTGTCAAGAAGCTGGGGGTTTCAAAAAAGGTGGTAATTCTGGTCGCCACGTCCGGAGATACGGGCAAGGCGGCTCTTGAGGGCTTTAAGGACGTTGAGGGCACTCAGATCATGGTCTTTTATCCAGAGGACGGTGTTTCTGCAATGCAGAAAAAGCAGATGACGACGCAGGAGGGCGGAAATGTCGGGGTATGTGCGATAAAGGGCAACTTCGATGACGCACAAAATGGCGTAAAGGCTATTTTTACCGACAACGAGGTTGTATCTTCTCTTGAAAAGAACGGGAAGATGTTTTCGTCTGCGAACTCCATAAACTGGGGAAGACTTGCACCTCAGATAATCTACTACGTTTCAAGTTATGCTCAGCTTGTCAAAAACGGAGAGATAAAGCCGGGTGAAAAGATCAACATCGTGGTGCCGACAGGAAACTTCGGCAATATTCTCGCCGGATATTACGCCAAAGAAATGGGCGTTCCCGTAAACAAGCTTATTTGCGCTTCTAACTCAAACAACGTGTTGACCGACTTTATTGAAACGGGTGTTTACGACAGAAACAGAAGCTTTTATACAACGATTTCTCCCTCTATGGACATTCTGATTTCTTCAAACCTTGAAAGACTTCTTTATCACCTATCGGGAGAGAATGACTCTCTTATCAGAGAGTGGTTTGCATCTCTTAAGGAAACGGGAAAATATAAGGTTACAGATGAGGTGTTTGAGAAAATCAAAAAGGACTTTTGTGCGGGATATTGCAGCGACGCGGAAACCAAAGACCTTATAAAGAGAGTTTTTGAAAGGTATTATTATCTGTGCGATACGCATACTGCGGTTGCGGTTAAGGTTTATGAAGATTATGTAAAGAAAACGGGAGACAAAACCCGAACGCTTATAGCTTCTACCGCTAATCCGTACAAGTTTTCAGGAAGCGTTCTTGACGCGTTGGGTGAGGCGGACGCCAATGCTGACGAGTTTGAGCTTGTTGATAAGCTTAATAAGGTTTCGGGCATGGAGGTTCCGAAATCTCTGGACGAACTTAAATCAAAGCAAGTCCGCTTTGTGCAGTCCATTGACAAGAACGATATGAAGCAGTATGTTTTGAAAACGCTTGCTTAAATACTCATTTATGTAAATCGTCTGCCTTATGCGACAGACGATTTTCTGTGACTACTGGTTTCTGGGTTTAAATGTTCTGCAAATTGTCTCATCACAGCAGTTTGGTTTATCACAGCAACAACAAATGTCGATGTTTCCCGCAACGCATTCGCACTGGTTTCTGTTGTATACGCAATTTGCAACGTCACAGTTGATTCCACGGATTTTATTTTCCATAACTAAAACCCCTTTCGCAGAAAAATTTTTTCTCTGCATTAGTATTTTGAGCATCTGTTACTTTAATATAAGAGTAAATTTTTTGAAATCAGGTGAGTTATTTTGGCAATTTTTACAATAGCGGATCTGCACCTTTCTTTAGGCGTTAATAAGCCGATGGATATTTTCGGGGGCTGGAGCGACTATGTTTTAAGGCTTGAGGAAAGCTTTAAAGCCAACATAAAAAATGATGACACGGTCGTTATTCCGGGAGATATTTCCTGGGGAATAAATCTTTCAGAGGCAAAGCCTGATTTTGCTTTTTTAAATTCTTTGCCGGGAGAGAAAATTCTGATTAAGGGAAATCATGATTACTGGTGGGAAACAAAAACAAAGCTTGAGAAATTTTTTTTACAAAACAACTTCGACACCTTGAAAATTCTTTTTAACAATCACTACAGGTACGGCGAGTTCGGAATATGCGGAACTCGCGGTTGGATAAACGAAAAAAAAGGCGAGCATGCTGACAAGAAGGTGCTTATGCGTGAGGCGGCAAGGCTTGAGACCTCAATAAAATCGGCAATTTCCAGTGGATTGAAGCCGGTGGTGTTTTTGCATTATCCGCCCATTTATTACAACGAGCGGAATTACGAGATCTTAGAGGTGCTGCACAGGTACGATATAAAAAAGTGCTTTTACGGACATATTCACGGAACGGCGCAGAACTATGCCATAGACGGCGTTGTAGACGGGATAGATTTCAGGCTTATCTCCGCCGATTACCTTAAGTTTGTTCCGATAGATATCACGGGTGAGCTTTAATAAAAAGCAAAATAACCGTCCGACAAAGTAGGACGGTTTATCAAAAATCATTTCATACAGCGAGACTTTTTTCAATTGCTTCAAAGACAAAAACACCGCCAATCAAAAAGATCGGAGGTGTTTTGATTTTATCCATCAGATAAATATTATTTATACTAAAATCCGTCAGCTCCCTGAGTTTTGGCTTTCTTAATGCGATAGTCATCCATAAGTTTCACACAGCCGGACACATCAGTATCTTTGTTAAACATACTTCCAAAAGCGGCAGCCACATCGTCCGCACTGTAGCCGATTATTCTTGATGCAGCGGTGGATGCGCGTTCGTTCTCTGCAATAGAGGCGCCGGCATCCGTTACCATTTGTGACTGTATATTTGTCGTCTGACCTTTAAAGCAGTTTACAGTTGAAATTCCGTCAAATGCAATATTGTAATTCTTATCTGTTGCACAGAAAGACAAAAATTCCAATGCCGTTTTAAGCCGGTCGCTGTTTTTGTTGACCATCATCATATTCAGGTTACCGCCCTCGTATGTGCCGCCATCGACAGTATTCATAAATATGGGCATCAGTGCAAAATCATCAACGGAATACTTATTTCCCTGCTCAAAATCCGTATAAAACCACGTATCCCATATGAATGTCATGACCGCATCTCCTGAGCCCATATCTGTGCTGATATCAGACCAGTCTTTTTTAAGGTAATCAGATCCGAACCATCCCTTATCGGCTGCGTTCTTTATCCATTTCACCATATTCGTTACTTCAGGGATATCGGAGTAGGTGATTTCATTTTTATTAAGCTTATCAAGCAACGACGGATCGTCAGCAAAAACAGGATCCAGACCAAGCTGGAACATCCATGTACAGCCGTCCTCTGGCCAGCATATCGGAGTATAGCCTATTTCTGCAAGCGCCTGACACAGAAAGTCAAACTCCGCCTGCGTGGTGGCTGGTTTAAGCCCCAGACTATTCAGCAGAGTTTTATTATAATAGCACCCGGAAACAGAGCTTTCCCAGAAGGGCAGACCCAGAAGGTTTCCTTTGCTGTCAAGACAATAATCGCGGGAGCGGTCTGTCAGATCACTCACCCAGCTTTCATTGTTGAGGTAATAGAAATTATCGGAAACGTCAAAGCGTTCCAGATCGGCGTTGTGAAAATGCATAAACACATCCGGAACATCGCCGTGTGCAAATTTTTCGGTGGCCTCGGTTTCAAAATCAGCGTCCTCAATTGCGATGATATCCAGCATTGTTCCGGTAGATTTCTGGTACTGGTCAAAAATGCTGGTCATATAGCTTTTTTGCATATCGCTTTTTCTGCCCATAATTGTTAAAGATGTTTTGTCAGACATCTCTGAAGTTCCATTGCAGGTCGTGATAGAAATTGCCGCGGCAAGCGTCAGCAGCACGGAGAAATATCTTTTTTTCATTTGCAATCCCCCTTGTTGCAAAACATGCTATGGTTTATTTTTTTTAATAATAAGCCGACCTGCCAGATCCCTCACGGCATTCATGTCGATCGGCTTTGCAAGATGCCCGTCCATTCCCGAGTCCAACGCATTACGAACATCTTCGGCAAATGTGTTTGCAGTCATCGCCGCAATGGGAATCGTTTTTGCTTCAGGATGACCGGAAGCGCGTATCTGCCTGGTGGCTTCATAGCCGTTCATCACCGGCATCTGTACGTCCATAAGTATCATATCGTAATGACCGGGTTGTGATTTTGTAAACATATCCACAGCTTCCTGACCGTTTACCGCTAATTCACAACTTGCGCCCTCCATACCAAGCATCTCAGTCAAAATCTCAGCATTTAACTCATTGTCCTCCGCCACTAGGAACATACGTCCTTTCATCACGCTATCTACAGCTTCCTTGCCACCGTCATTATGTACGGTATGATCAGAGAACAAAGGCTTGATGGTCTGCCAGAAAGTAGAGACGAAGAAGGGCTTAGGCATAAAGGCATTGATGCCCGCCTGACGCGCTTCTGTTTCAATATCACTCCAATCGTAGGAGGTAAGCACCATAATAGGAACACCCGTTCCAATCTGCTCGCGAATCATACGGGCAGTTTCGATGCCATTAAGTCCCGGCATTTTCCAATCCAGCAAAATAACATTAAAATCCTCGCCACGCCGGTGCGCCTGAACTGCCGCTTCAACAGCGGCAGAGCCGTCTGTAACATAAGATATATCCACATTTGTATCACGCATCAGTTCCTTTATATCCAGACATATCTCTTCCTCATCGTCCGCAACGAGCATACGTGTGATCTTTTCACTGAACCACTGCTCAGATTCCTCCTGTTCAGGAAGAGCAAAGGACAACTCGACAGTAAATGTAGTGCCTTTTTGCGGCTGACTTTCTACCCAGATGACGCCGCCCATAAGGTCCACCAGATTTTTGGTGATTGCCATACCAAGGCCTGTCCCCTGTATCTTATTGGTGACAGAGCTGATCTCTCTGCTAAAGGGAGCGAAGATGTGCTTTTGAAATTCCTCGCTCATTCCAATTCCATTGTCACGAACAACAAACCGCAGCTTGATATACTGATGCGCGGAACTGGGAAGTTCATACACAAGAAAATCGATCTTTCCGCCATCCGGAGTATATTTGATCGCATTCGACACAAGATTGATAAGTATCTGATTAAGACGAAGCTTATCGCCGATCATCTGTTCCGGAGGAGTTCCCTGCACATAAAACTTTAAGCATTGATGTTTCGCTTTTGCCTGCGGCATCAAGATGATATTCAGTTCTTCAAGAAGCTCCGGAAGGCTGAAACGGTCCACATTTAAAGATGTTTTACCGCTTTCGATTTTGCTCATGTCCAGAACATCGTTTATAAGACTTAGCAGGTGATGACTGGAGGCTGTTATCTTGCGGGTATACTCCCGAACCTTATCGGCCTTATCCGCATCTTTTTCCAGTAGTACCGAGAAGCCGACAATGGCGTTCATAGGGGTGCGGATATCATGCGACATGTTTGAGAGAAAATTGCTCTTTGCCTCATTGGCGCTTCTTGCCGCTGTCAGCGCCTCCTGAAGCTGTTGATTCATCTGTTGTTCCTGAGTACGGTCCGATAATACAATAATGAATTTTGTAACATCTTGAATGTTCATATGGTATACAGTCATTCTGTACCAACGACGCTCACCGGTGTTTTGATGCATATACTCGCATTCCCAGTATTTGTTGCCATTTAGAGGAATCGCTTTAAGCTCCTCCTTAGGAATCACAACATCGTAGTTTATAGCACACTTTTCCATTACCCGAATATTGTTTAGGGCTTCTTGAACCGGAATACCCAGCAGTCTTTCAATATTAGGGCTGATATAATCCACTCTCTGGTTTTCGTGATCAAGCATTATAAATATGTCGTCAACGTTGTTAGACAGTACATCAAACATTAGCTCTCTGTATTGAAGCTCCGTTTTATTTTTACGTGACTGCTTTCGGCTTCGAGCGTAAAGCAAAGCGATAACTGCGGCTCCGATCAACAGGAAAATTACAATAAGAACGGTCATTGTGATTTTCTGTACTGACAGAAATCCGGCACTGACAACACTTTGCGGCACCACGCTTAGCAGAATATAATCCTGATATCCGACAGGTTGATACAAAATGCAGTAGCTTACATCACCGATATCACACTGTAACAGACCGGAGGTTCCGCTTTGCCAGTCGTTTTGGATCTGCGCCAGCCTATCTTCATTCAGGTCTGAAGCGGCTTTGAGATATACAAGGTAATTGTCAAACACACTGCCGCCCGTCTGCGTAGAGAGCAGCACGCTGCCGTCGTTATGAATTACGCAACATTTGGCTTGCCCTGAAAAAGCGTCCACGTTTAGAGAATCGGCCATATCTGCATTCGTGTAACTGATTGCGATAGCATCATAGCCAAATCCCTTATACTCTCCTGGCTGTACCGGAATGGCGAAAACGGTTACCTCCTGACCGGCAGACAAGGTTCCTCCGACCATGATTGGTTCCTTCTTCTGCGAAAGGCTGTTCCAGACTTCTTCCAGATCTATATTTTCCCCGGTGCCGTCCGGAGTTGTAAGGCTTTTATCATCTGAGAGAAAGTAAAATTCCGAAAAGCCCCAGTATTCCTGTTCTTTTGCGATATATTCAGAAACCTCGCTGCTTTTAATGTTTTTTGTCACAGTGAGATAGTTTCCCCAGCTATCCAAAAGCCCCCAGTTTCTTTCGACAAAGGCTCCGAACGAGCGGTTTACCTGACCGTAAATTTCCTCCAAATGGTCCGTGCTGTCTTCATAGATACTTTGGGAAATAAAATCAAAATAAAAAATCCCTATTAAAATGGCAGCAACACCTATTATGCACATTAAAATTGACAGCACTAATTTTCCTAACCATTTTTTCATGAACAAGTCGGAGCTCCTTATAATAAATAACGAAATTCTTTTCAGAAAATTTATACAAGTTTATTTTATCACATACAAATAAAAAAGTCAATTTGAAACACAATTAGTTAAATAATTGGTGAGCCTTAATGTCGTCAATGATCTTTTCAGATATAGTACATCAGACGGTTGAGTAAAAAACATCAATTTAAACGGACGCACACATTGTGGTGTACGCCCGTTTATTTGTAAAAGCACTATTTAAGATGTAAAACAAAAAAGCCTTGTAAAATCAAGGCTGAAGCATAGCCATTGCTATGCTTTTTTGACAGACTGTCAAGAGCAAAAAGCTATTTAGCTTTTTGCTCTTGAATTTCTTAATTTATTACAAGGATGTATTTGAATGACTAAAAGGAGTATTAAGTTTCCTGATTATATATCATGGTCTCTGCTGTGTGATGAAATATTTGTTTTTAATGAACTGAACGGAAAAATAACTGTTCTTAAAGGCGCTTCTAAAGATTTATGGCTGTTCTTGGAAAAAAGTCGGGATATTTTAAAAGTGATTGATTATATCTCGAATAAAGATAATATTTCATTTGAAAAGGTCAACGAAAAAATCAGATACCTGATGTCCGAAAAGACATTTTTGAAATTATAGAATATGCGAGAAAACTATATATGCGTGTTTTCCTGTTGAGCAACGGAACTCTGTTAACTGAAAGTATAGTGAAGCGTCTCAAGGAGCTTCATATCTCCGAATTCTCCACTACTTTGTTTTCAATGGACTGTGATATCCATGATTCGATAACCCGAAAAAAAGGATCTTGGGATACCCTCATAAATGGTTTGACATTATTAAATAAATATGGCATAATTACAAAAGTAAAAACACCGATTATTAAGAAAAATGTTGACGGAATACAGGATATCAAAGATTTTTGTGATAAAAATAACTTTGAATTTCTGGCATCTCCGACAATATTCAATAAAAACGACGGAAGTTCACAACCGCAGAATTTCTGTATCAGTGACGATAAAATGATTAGTGTTATCAGATTTATTGATTCTCTTTCGAACAGGAATTATCTCCATAACAGAAATGTATCATGTGTCGCTTTGTTTTATTCATTTTCGATTGACTGTAAAGGAAATGTATATCCTTGTAACTCTTTTATGAGTAAAGTCGGTAATGTTTTTGAGACACACCCAAAGGACATCTGGAATAATTCAGAAACACTCAAAGAGATAAAATCAATCAGCAATAATCAACTCAGTGTCTGCAAAAACTGCGAATATAAGCCGGAGTGTTACAGATGCCCGGCGTTAGTATACATGAATAATAAGGATTTTTATTCATGCGACGAGTATTCAAAAAAACTGGCGAAAATCAGAATGTCTGGTTATAAATGCACTTAAAACAGGGAGTTGTATATTTTGAATTTCCATAAGCTCAATCCGGGAAAATTTATTTTATTCTACATTAAAATAAATGCTAAACAGGCTTTGTTTAATGTGGTTTATACTATATTAAATGCTCTTATGCCTGCGTTTGAAACTATTGTACTTGCAAATTTCATAAACAGTGCAATAAAAGTTTTTGAAGGAAAACGAGATTATGATGTAGTTATACTTCCTATTATTCTACTTGTTTTCTATGCTTTCTTTACTAATTTCATGCTGGAAGTTTCTGAACTTGTCAATTTAAAAGCCAAAAATAGAATTACTGTTTATCTGAAAAAAATCCTTCTTGATAAAAAATCAAAATTGGAATACTTCCATGTGGAAAATGCTGAAGATCAAGATTTAATTAACAGAGTCTGCTTTGATCCGATTGAAATGTTTGTGAATGGGTTTAAGAATATACTAACGACAGCATATCTTATTATCAGTTCAATGTCTATTTTATTTATCATTTTCAGTATACAACCTCTTAGCGCTATTGCAATTATTTGTGTCACAATACCATTGTTCTATATATCACTCAAAACAGGCAGGAAGAATTATGAACTGAGTCAAGAGGATCAGAAAATAAAGAGACAGTACAGCTACATTTCTGAAATGCTTATGAACCGTGAATATGCAGACGAAAGATCACTTTTTCTTTATAGTGATGCATTCAGTAAAAAGTATTCTGATATGTATAATGATGCCTTCAAGATTGAATCCAAAATCGAAAAGAAACGCTATACTAATATGAAAAGCGGCTCACTTGTTACACTACTGCTTATATTCATTATATTGCTTATTCTTATTCCAAGTTTAAGGAGCAAGACTATTACCATTGGAACATTTATCGCATTAGCTAACGCTTCTTTAAGCCTTGTCCAGAATATGTCGTGGAAATTATCCGTAGCTATGATGGAGCATTCAAAACTAAATGAGTATTTAAAGGATTGGAACCATTTTTTCGGCTTGAGTGAAAAGAACGATGCGGATATTGCTGCAGAGTTGGATAATAACTTCAGATTTGAAGGACTTGAATTTGTTGACGTGAGCTTTAAATATCCTAATACTGATAATTATATACTTAAAAACTGTTCGTTTAAAATGCAAAGCAAAAAGAAGTATGCACTGGTCGGTGTAAACGGTGCTGGAAAATCAACCATAATCAAGCTTATAACCGGAATGTACAATGACTATTCTGGAAAGATACTCCTTAACGGTAAGGATATAAAAGAATATGATTATGCAATGTTAAAGGGGATAATTTCGGTTGTATTTCAGGATTTTTGCAGATATGAAACAACTGTAAAGGACAATATAATAGTCGGAAGAAATTTTGAGTATGATCAGGGTGAGGTAAAAGCTATCATTGATAAACTCGAATTGACAGATCTGAATGAAAATCTGAAAAACGGTCTTGACACACCTATTGGAAAGGCTATTGAGGAGGGTGTGGATTTATCCGGCGGACAGTGGCAGAAGCTCGCAATATCGCGCTTGCTGTATTCAGATGCACAAATTAATATTCTTGATGAACCCACGGCAGCTCTTGATCCTATCGCGGAAAGTAATACCTATAAATTGTTCAATAGTGTTTCGGATAAAAAGTTTGTTATATACATAACTCACAGACTTGGTGCAATAAAAATGGCTGATGAAATTCTGTTAGTAAATGATGGTTGTATTGCAGAAAAGGGCAACCATAAATCGCTTATGGAGGCAAAAGGAATATACTATAATATGTATAGCAAACAACGTGAATGGTATAAGGAGAATGCTTGAGCATGAAAAAAAACGGTTACATTGATAGCGGAGTAAAAAGCATACGTTTGATGCACGAAGCAGAGCCAAAGATGTTTCGTAAATACTGTATATTTGTTCTTGTTCACGGCTTGTCATGGACAATTCAGGTAGTTGCTACACAGCTTTTTTTTGATACTGCTCAGAATTTTTATGAGGGAAGAGCGAAAGTCTGGTTTCTAATATTTACTCTTCTCTGCATGATCGGTTCTTACGCTCTGACACAGATAATGAACGGTGTCGATAATTGTTTTGCAAATATTTATTTCCTTGCGATACAAAAACACAATAATCTGAAAATATTCAAGAAAATTGATGAATTGGATTGTGTCCAGTTTGAATCGACCAAAAAGCTTGATATGATTAACAAGGCAGTTAGTGGTTCTAACAGTACGGCATGGGTAGGCTTTACGCTCATTGATGTGTTCCTGTTTTATACGACATATTTCTTTTCCATGAGCATATATCTGTTCAGATTAAAGCCTGTTTTATGTGTCTGCATATTGATAGTTTTCATACCTTGCTATCTTACTGATTTGATAAGCATAAAGAAATTCCGGACTCTTGAAGACAAATCCGCTCCGATAAGACGTGAAAGTGAATATTACGAAAAATACGCTTCAGATATAAAAGAAACGAGAATGTTAGGAGTAACCGAGCATTTTAAGAAGCTGTTCTGTCTGAAACTTAATAAGCTCAATGACATGATTTATCAGACTCAGAGATACAAAAAAATGCTTCAGATCAAAATGAATCTAATGCAGGTAGCAGGATATGGATTGATAATCATATTAACTATGCATTATGTTATGGAAAATGATATTTCTGTTGGTGCATTTGCCGCAGTTTTTTCCTCCATCGGTAGCTTGTTTGGCTTTATGAGCGAAGTAATAACCGAAAGAATAGGATGGGCTTCCGAAAATGTAGGTAATGTACAGAATTTCTTTGAATTCCTTAATGAAGATTTAAAACAGAAAAAAATCGTTTATAAAGCTGATTCTGATTCTATAGAACTGAAAAATGTATCTTTCAGATATCCCTCCGCCGAATCCGAAGCATTGAAAGATGTCAACCTGAAAATCAGAAGCGGTGAGACTATTGCTGTTATCGGAATAAACGGTTCTGGTAAAAGCACTTTGTGCAAGCTGTTGCTTGGTCTTTATAAGCCGACAAAAGGTGATATTTCTTTTGGAGATAATTTAAAAAATGATTCAAAGAACTTAAATGCATCAGCCGTTTTTCAGAATTTTTGCAAGTACAAGATCTCACTAAAAGAAAATATTTGTATCAGTAATGTTGATTCTGAAATTAATTCCGATGCATTCCGGGCTTTCTGTGGAAAAAATGGCATAAATGTTGATAGGTTCGACTGCGGTGAAGATACGATTTTAAGCAGAGAATTCGGTGGAACGGAATTATCAGGCGGACAATGGCAGAAAATTGCAATTGCTAGGGCAATATTCAGAGACAGTCCATTGGTTATTCTGGATGAACCGACTGCTGCGATCGATCCTTTGGAGGAAAAGAAACTATATAATAAGTTCCTTGAAATATGCGAGGGTAAAACTGCTGTTATTGTCAGTCACAGATTAAGCTCGGTTCAGATTGCAGACAGAATTATTGTAATGGATAACGGAAGCATAATTGAAGATGGTACTCATGAGGAATTACTGGCACTTGATGGACTGTATTCAAAAATGTATCATTTGCAGAAAGAAACATATATATTTTCATAATAAATCTTTAAATTCATGACAGGAGCAAGTAATGAAATTACCAATTAACGAAAAACCATTTATAAGAACTTACCCTGATTTTATGTTTCTTGATACAATAATCAACAACAGCACTACAAATGACAGCTGTATTTCAATAATAAGCTTTCCAGAAGATAAAATATCATCATTATACTATTCCCTCCAGACTGCCGAATACGAAATAAATGGAAATGATATCAGTATTATCAGAAAAGGCTACGACATCGATTCAAGAAAGGCCATCTGGTTTGAAACTGAGTCTGACTTTGAAGATATAGTTTTTCAAATAAAATATCAGCAATTTACTAATTCATGGGATTCTGTTCTGTTTTTCGTTGACGAAGATCCGACGGATGAGAAACTGGACTTTTATCCGAAACTGCGGCTTGTTATCGGACGCTACTGTAACGGAATGATTTACATACTGACAAACGGAGAGTACGTTTATATTCCTGATAAAACTGATGTTAAATTTTTCAGGATACGGAAAGGAAAAGATATAATATATTTCTATGTATCATATGATAACAAAGACTGGACGGAGATATATAATGAAGAATTTAGGACACCTGAAAAATTGAAAATTGGCAGCCTTTCTTGTCTGCAGAATAATCAATACTTCAAATGGTTATGCAATAATTTTATTATGTTCAAATTCAATAAAAACCATCAGTCAAGGATAGATTATGTTGATTTTATTGAGAGAGACAGCAGTATTTTTACCGTGCATCCTTTTGTAAAATTCTCATATGAAAAAACCGAAATCATTGATGATGTATACGGCGGTTTATGGAATTATATAGTTCAGTCAGTGAAAAACGGAAAATATATTCAACTGATACTTAATGAAAATTATATTCCCGGAACGGATGCGTATAACGAACGTGAATTTTATCATGAAAGTTTGATTTACGGTTTTGATGATGTTAAAAAAACTGTATTCATGCTGATAGTTAACGGCGGAAAGCCTAAACTTCTTGAAACCGATTATAAATTTGTTAAAGAATCATGGTCGGGCGCTGACAGTATAACATTTGAATTTAAGCCAAGTATAAACAGCTATGAACTTGATATTGTAAATATTTATGAACGCATCTCTGCCTATCATTCGGGAAATAATACCACAGAAGCTCATAAACATCTCACAGAATGTGACAGCGGAAATTTCGGCATTAAAATATACGATGAACTTCTGAACAATAAAGAATCACAGGAACTTCTTTTACAAGATATTCGTATTCCTTTTATGATACATGAACATAAAAAATGTATGCAGTTGAGGATGGAGTATCTTGCGGAGTGGGGGCTTTTCCCGAAGATTTATGAAGCTCGGATTGAGAATTATATAAAAAAAATCGTTAATACTTCTGAGATTATATTGGTACTAATTATGAAGTATCAGCGGTCGAAAAATCAATCTATCTGCGAAAGAGTAATAAATAACATTAAGATTTTGAAAGATTTGGAAACTAAATGCTACAGACTTTTTCTGAACATACTGGAATCAGTTTAATGAAAATACGAACAACTTTTGATATGCTCACAAATTATACAATAAGAAATGTGGGTCGATATTTCCGCATTTTTTACCTTCTTAACTGCACGCTGTATCTTATGCCCCAATTAATCCCGTGCGCCAAAGCAAAAAAATAAGCCGAATTGAACATCGGCTCTGACTGTATTATGAACAAATTAGTCAATTGTCGTCTTTAATAGGCATTTTATCGATTAATTTCTTTTCTTTAATTGTACTAAGACAGGTAAATTTTTCTTGACAAACTACACATTATGTGTATTATATAAATGAGGAAAAACCTTTTAATTAACAAAATATTGTGCGGAATAGGAGCTGGTCTTCTCCGCCAAATAGACTAATCCCCGAAAAAGCGGGGATTTCAGTCTGTAGAAACGCCCTAAAATAGGGCGTTTTTGCAATAATGGTCGAGGTGACAAGACTTGAACTTGCGGCCTCTGCGTCCCGAACGCAGCGCTCTACCAAACTGAGCCACACCTCGTAGTATTTAAAAGACAAGCAATGGCACCCCCAGTAAGAATCGAACTTACATCTAACCCTTAGGAGGGGTTTATTCTATCCATTGAACTATGGGGGCATAATCGCACCGAAAACATCACTAAAATATTATATCAGATCAAACAAGATATTTCAAGTACTTTTTTAATATTTTTTTCAATTTACGGTATTTTCTTCTACACCTTGACTTTTTATTTGTGTTGCGTTACAATTAAATTGTTACACAATTATTACAAACGCGTAACATATATATGCAATACTGTAAACAGTTAAGTTTTTAGGAGCGTAAAATGAAATATAATATAAGAATAAAGCGAATAATTTCAGTGGTTGCGGCAATCGCAGTTGCATTTTCTATAGCGACAGTCGGCTCTGACGGTATACATACAACGGCTGTTCCGTCAGATGCGTCCTATTCTCAAACGCTTGAGGAGCTCGAAAGACAGGCTGAAGAGATCGACGAAAAGCTAAAAAAGGCTCAGAAAGACGCTGACAGCGTACAGGCTGAAAAGGACGCGATTGACGAAAAAATCAAAATCATTCAGAAAAAAATTTCAGCGATAAAGGAGTACAGCACTTCTCTTGCAAAGGATATAGCAAGTGCAGATGCCAAAATGCGTGAGGCAAAGGCTAAGGCTGATGGAAAGAAAGCCGAAATTGAAGATGGCGTTGCGGAGTTTAAGGAAAGACTCAGGCTGATGTATGTTTCAGGCACGTCGTCTTATGCGGATATCTTGTTTTCGTCAGAAAGCTTTTACGACCTGCTTATGCGAACGGAGCTTATCGGCCGCATAGCAAAGCACGACAGCGATGCAATAGACGAACTAACAGAACTAAAAAACGAGTATGAGAAAAATCAGAGTGAGCTTGAGAAAGAGGTTTCTCAGCTTCAGTCAAAGTCAAGGGATTACAAAGAGCAGCTTGAGAAACTCAATGAGCAAAATTCCGAGCTTTTAAAGCTTGCCGAGGAAAGCAGTATGACCTTAGACGAGATTAACAGCTTAAAGTCAGAGCTTTTACAAAAGGGATACGATATTGACGTTCGGAAAGAAGCGTTAAAAACGACTACTTCTACCACAACTACAACTACCTCAAAGGCCACTGCAAACGCAACTTCGCCAAGCCCAAATAATACCGCCTCGACACAGCATGATACTAAGGCTCCGTCCACTCAGACACCAACCCAAAGCACATCTGAAAACACCTCAAAGCCTCCTCAGACAGTCGAGCAAAACACCGGCGGGATTGACGCTGTGATCACTTGTGCGCAAAGTATGGTAGGCGGGTCTTACGTCTGGGGAGCCGCCAGTCAGTACGCAGCGGACTGCTCAGGCCTTACAATGTACTGCTACGAAAAAATCGGTGTTTCGCTTCCTCATAATGCGGCGGCGCAGTCGGAATACGGACGTGCCGTAAGCCGCGACAGTATGCAGCCCGGTGATCTGATTTTCTTCGGAAGTCCTGCATATCACGTTGCTCTTTACGTCGGAGACGGAATGATGATCCATGCGGAAAACTCCTATACAGGAATCGTATATTCATACGTGGACGCGTTTGCGCTGTACAACTCGATTTCCGCTATAAGGAGAATTTTGTAATAAAAACAACTAATAGGCTGTAAGCAAAAGAACTATAAGAGCGTGTAAGGTGATAATTTCGGCAAAACACATAAGTGCAGCGTTTTCTACAGGGTTATAAAATACAAAAACCGCAGGCTTTGAAATCAGAGTTACTGAATAATACAAAGTTTTTGATAATAGTTGATAAAAAACATTGTCTGCTTATACGAAAAAGTACTGCGGCAGTTATCAGCTTATATATGATAGACAAAATGAATCAAGGAGAGCATATGGGACGCTTTTTTGTTTTTGCGGCGATAATAATGCTGCTTTTATCTGTATATGTGTTTTTCATTTTGAGACGTGCCGCGAAGTTCTGGGGCATAAACGTAAAAAGAAAAGCGACGTTTGTTATACTTATCGCTCTGTCTGTTTTGATATGCGCATCGGGAATAAACCCGTTTAGAACCTCAGCGCTTATCATCCTACATATAATAGGTATTTTTGCAGTGTTAGAGTTTATAAACCTGTTTGTATTTATTGCTAAAAAGATAAGACCGTTTGACGGTAAAGCTTGGAATGCTGTTTATAAAAGCGGAATTACTCCTATAGTGATAACTGCTGTAATTATGATATACGGTTTCATAAATATGCACAACCTTATCGAAACCGATTATACGGTTTATTCGGCAAAGAACATTTCTCAGGACTACAAGGTTTTAATGCTTGCGGATTCACACTACGGCACCACTACCGACGCCGATGACCTGAGGGATATAAAGTCCCGCGCTGAGAAGCAAGACCCTGATTTGGTGCTTCTTGTGGGAGATATAGTTGACGAATCAACGACAAACGACGAAATGCGCGAATCGTTTGAGATTTTAGGCGACATAAAAAGCAAATACGGAACATACTATGTATTCGGCAATCACGACAAGGCAAAGTACACAGATAATCCTAACTTTACCCGGCCCGAGCTGAGACAGGTAATTGAAGAAAACGAAATAACTATCCTTGAAGATGAAAGCGTGCAGATTACCGAAGATCTGGTTGTTGCCGGTCGGAAGGATTTCAGCGACGGAAGAGCGCCCGTTGATGTAACTCTAAATGGAGTTGACAGAGACGACTTTATTATAATGCTCGACCATCAGCCCAGGGATTACGCTGATGAAAAACGAAACGAAACGGATCTTGTTTTATCGGGGCACACGCACGCGGGGCAGATATGGCCGGCAAAATACATAATTGATCTTTTTAATATGGCGGAGCTTTCTTATGGCATTGAATCAAGCGGCGATTTTACTGCTGTTGTAACCTCCGGAGTTTCCGGCTGGGGATATCCCATAAGGACGCAGGAGCATTCTGAATTTGTTATTATCGACATAAAAAAGACGTAAAAATGCTTGACACAGACTTTGATTTATGATACAATTACAAGCGGTGACTTTCAGTGCCGCCGATCATCATTGGAGAAGTACCCAAGTGGTGAAGGGGCTCCCCTGCTAAGGGAGTAGGTCTCGAAAGGGGCGCGAGCGTTCAAATCGCTTCTTCTCCGCCAGATAACTATAAACCCCCGAAAAATCGGGGGTTTGTTTTTTGCGGCAGCTGCATCAGTAAAACCAAATTTACCGAAATTGGTAATTGGGTTAAGTTGCATCATAAGGCGAAACTGATGAATAACATGCTGTGAATATAAAACGAATTATGCGTTCAGTGCAATAAATATATCAAATTGATTTATCTTCGGCCGCAAATATAAGATCTATTGTCTTTTTTTGTTGGCTCTATTTGGTTATCGAACTTTTAATATATAACCTTTTTGTTTTTTCTGGCTGAGGCTGTCCGGTTTAAAACTGGCAGCCTTTAAGTTTTATAAAATCAATTACACCAGCTTCTTTTTCTTCCATTTGCCGCCTGAGTAGCGTATAAGGCTCATAACTGCGGTGAGAACCCATGTAAGGCAGGTGGTTCCCCACACAGCCCAAATTCCCACAAACGGTATAAGCATAAGTAAGGTGGAAAAACCTGCTCTTCCTACAAACTCGGCAATTCCGTTAACAAGCGCATAGCCCACATCTCCTGCGCCGTTTAAAAGACCTCTTGTGGTGTGTATAAGACCGAGAAAAATATAAAAGCAGGCGGAAGCCTTAAGCGCTGACGAGCCTATTTTGATAACCTCGGCATCGTCCACAAAAAGCCCAACTATTGCCTCTGAAAACAGCATAAACATAACAAGCATAAACAATGCAAAAGCAGTTCCTGCCTTAAGGCTTTGCCTGTATCCCTTTATGACTCTCAGAGGTTTATCAGCGCCGGTGTTTTGTCCGGTAAAGGTGGAAACCGCTGCGTTAAGTGACTGAAACGGCTGCTGAATAAGCTGTTCAACACGCATTGTAACGGTGTAGGCCGCCATTACGGTTTCTCCGAAGGTGTTTGCCGCTCTTTGTAAAAATACCATTGAAACGGATATGAGCGCGTTTTGTATCGCGATGGGTACGCCCGTGGTTATACATTTTACTATCAGCCGGCAATTTGGTTTTAGTTCGTATTTTGAAAACCTGAAGTATTTGTTTTTATAATACGCAAATACTATACACCCGATCGCTGAGATCGCCTGAGCAGTAATTGTCGCCCACGCAGCTCCCGAAACACCAAAATCAAACACTACAACAAACAAAAGATCAAGGACTGCGTTTAAAAGGCTTGCTATGATCAGAAACACAAGCGGAGTTTTTGAATCTCTAAGGGAGCGCATTACGGAGTTTATCCAGTTGTATGCCGCAACGCAGACGGTTCCCGCACAGGCTATGCGCATATAGCCTGTCGCATCGGGAAGTATACCTTGCGGGGTGCCGAGAAGCTTTAACAGGCCTTCGGCAGAGCAAGCTGAAACAGCGCTTAACATTAGACCGAACAGTATCAAAACGTAAGCAGAGTTTGATATGAGAGATCTTACCTCCTTATCTCTGCCTGCGCCGAAGCTCTGAGAAATCAAAACTCCCGCGCCGATCGAAAGACCTATGCAGAGAGTATAGAACAAAAAAGTGACAGAACCCGTTGCGCCAACAGCGGCAAGAGCGTCCTTTCCTAAAAATTTTCCGACAATTACAGAGTCTGCTATGTTGTAAACCTGCTGAAAAAGATTTCCGATAAGAAGCGGCAGGGCAAAACGCAGGATATGCCAAAGCTCGTTTCCTTCGGTCATATTTTTTGTGTATGTATTCATTTGATTTCCCCGTGATCTGAATTATGTACATTGTAGCACTATTTCAATCACTATTCAAGTGAATTTCAGCTGAATTGTGTAAATATGATTGACAAATACCCCAGAGGGGTATATAATAATATAGGTGAAAAGAGGGATACATATGGATAGAGAATGCTGTCACATAACTAAAACGACCGAGCGTCCGGCCAAGGAATATAAAAGTTTGATAAACAGGCTCAACAGAATAGAGGGGCAGATACGCGGGATAAGAAAAATGGTGGAAAATGATGCTTACTGCGCCGATATTTTAACTCAATCTGCGGCTGTAACAGCGGCTATGAACGCTTTCAACAAGGAACTCTTGTCAAACCACATACATTCGTGCGTTGTGCGTGATATAAAGAATGGTAAGACTGAGGTCGTTGACGAACTGACGGCGCTTATTCAAAAGCTTATGAAATAGCAAAGAGGTGTGAAATGAGAAAATTCACTGTAACGGGAATGAGCTGTGCGGCCTGTGTGGCCAGAGTCGAAAAAGCAGTGTCAAAGGTTGAGGGAGTAACTTCCTGTTCGGTAAGTCTGCTTACAAACTCAATGGGAGTAGAGGGAAACGCGGATGACGAAAGTATCATAAGCGCAGTAAAGTCTGCAGGATATAACGCTTATACTGAAAAGAACGAATCTGCAGGCAGTCAGAAAGCGGATGATCCACTGACGGATACCGAAACGCCCAAGATTAAAAAACGCCTTATCTGGTCTGTAGTCTTTCTTTCGGTGCTTATGTATATTTCTATGGGCCACAGTATGTGGGGCTGGTGGCTGCCTGATTTCTTTGACGGAAATCATATAGCCGTGGGAATTATTGAGCTTTTGCTCTCGGCAATAGTTTTGGTCATCAACCAGCGTTTTTTCATAAGCGGATTTAAAGCGCTTGTAAACCGCTCGCCGAATATGGATACGCTGGTTGCTCTGGGGGCTTCAGCTGCGTTTATTTACAGCACATATGCACTTTTTGCAATGACGTCAGCTCAGTTAAACAACGACCACAGTGCAGTTATGGGCTATATGCACGAGTTTTATTTTGAATCTGCGGCAATGATACTTGCGCTTATCACGGTGGGAAAAATGCTGGAGGCGAGATCTAAGGGAAAAACAACCGATGCTCTTAAAGGGCTTATGAGGCTTGCACCTAAAACGGCAAGCATACTCCGTGACGGCAAGGAGACCGAAGTGCCTGTTGAAGAGGTAAAAAAGGGAGACGTGTTTTTCGTGCGCCCCGGAGAGAACATTCCCGTTGACGGAATTATAACAGAGGGAATAAGCGCTGTAAACGAATCGGCACTTACCGGGGAAAGCATACCAGCAGACAAGAAGCAGGGAGACAGTGTATCGGCGGGGACGATAAACACCTCGGGCTTTTTGAAATGCGAGGCTGAAAGGGTAGGAGAAGACACCACATTATCGCAGATAATACGGATGGTGAGTGACGCCGCCGCTACAAAAGCGCCTATCGCCAAGGTCGCCAATAAGGTTTCCGGCGTGTTTGTTCCGATAGTAATAGGAGTTGCGGCGGTTACGGTTCTGATTTGGCTCATCATAGGTCAAACAGTTGGGGTGGCGCTGGCCAGGGGTATATCCGTGCTAGTAATAAGCTGTCCGTGCGCTCTGGGACTGGCTACTCCTGTTGCTATTATGGTGGGAAGCGGAGTTGGCGCGAAAAACGGAATACTCTTTAAAACCGCAGCATCGCTTGAAGAAACCGGCAAGGCGCAGATAGCGGTGCTTGACAAAACCGGAACCATAACCCGTGGAGAGCCTAAGGTGACTGACATTGTAACTGCCGATGGAGTAAGCGAGGATGAAATTATCACAAATGCGTATTCGCTTGAAAAGCAGAGCGAGCATCCGCTTGCAAAGGCTGTGATCGGATTTGCAGAGCAAAGCGGCGCAGAAAGCTTTGAGGTGTCAGGCTTTGAAGCTCTTTCCGGAAACGGTCTGACAGCTTATTCAGGCAAAGACAGGCTTGACGGAGGGAGCGTAAAGTATATTAGCGGAGTTTCCAAGTTTCCTGAAAGCATCAAAGCTGCGGCGGATAAGCTGAGCCAAAACGGAAAAACTCCGCTGTGCTTTTCCAGAAACGGCAGTCTCTTGGGAATAATAGCGGTTGCTGACACCATAAAAGACGACAGCCAAAGCGCAGTTTCGGAAATGAAGAATATGGGCATAAGGGTAATTATGCTTACGGGCGATAACGAGACAACCGCAAACGCTGTTGGAAAGCAGGCCGGAGTTGATGAGGTTATAGCGGGCGTCTTGCCGGAAGGTAAGGAAAGTGCGGTAAGAAGACTCAGGAAAAAAGGAAAGGTAATTATGGTGGGAGACGGAATAAACGATGCACCGGCTCTTACACGTGCCGATATAGGAATTGCGATCGGAGTGGGAGCAGATGTTGCAATAGATGCCGCTGACGTTGTGCTTATGAATAGCAGACTTTCAGATGTTCCCGCAGCTATAAGACTGAGCCGTGCGGTTTTAAGAAATATACACGAAAATCTGTTCTGGGCATTTATCTACAATATTATAGGAATACCACTTGCGGCAGGTGCTTTTACAGCGCTTTTAGGCTGGAAGCTAAGTCCTATGTTCGGTGCGGCGGCAATGAGCCTTTCAAGCTTTTGCGTTGTCACCAATGCGCTGAGGCTTAACTTTTTTAAGATTCACAGCAGTAAAAAAGACAGACGGAGAAAATATAAGAGTAAGGGGGTGGATGAAATGGAAAAGACGCTTGTTATCAAAGGAATGATGTGCTCTCATTGCGAGGCCGCCGTTAAAAAAGCGCTTGAGTCGATAGACGGCGTAAGCGGTGCTCTGGTAAGCCATGAGGCAGGAACAGCAGTCGTTACGCTTGATAGAGATGTTTCTGACGAAGCATTAAAAAAGGCGGTCGAGGACAAGGAGTACACGGTCGTATCTGTCAATTAGGCGTCTAAAAAGCCGGATCGTTTTTTGAAAACGGTCCGGCTTTTTGCATATTGCATATTCTGTTCTTTAAAACGGTCTTCCAAAATCTCCGCGATCCATACCCATATCTACAGGCCCTCTGTCCATACCTCCGCGGTTTGAGCCCATACCCATCTGACCAAAGCCGCCCTGGGCTTCTGTTATCCCGCTGTCAGACACATTAGCGTAATATACTCCGTCGGTAATTTCGATCTTTCCTCGCTGCTCGCCGTTTATAAGCAGCGTTACAGTATCTCCTGCTTTAAGCTCAGGTGATGAGAATAAAACGCAGTTATATGATTTTTCACTTTGATACTGAAGTATTTCTTTCCCGCTTGAATTTTTTACAGATACCTTATCCGATGATGAAAGAACGCTGTCAAAGTAAAGCATAAGCGCGTTTTGACCGTTGTCGTCGGTCGCTTGTGCCATTCCTGAAGAGCCGCCGGCTGTCAAAGTCCCGCCTGTAACGGTGCAGGAGGTGCCGTAATCAAGAAAGCCGTTGCCGTCGTTTTCGGGTCCATACACAACCGTATTACCACCGGAAATATCTATGGTTGCGTTTGAATCAAGGCCGTCTCCGGCGGCGTCGATCACTATGCTTCCGCCGCTGATGATAAGCGTACCGTAGCCTTCCTCAGCAAAGCCTCCGCCAAACGGTGCTCTGTTGGTCATATCATCTTGGCTTGACGACTCGTCTTCAACTGCGTTTATGCCGTCGTCTGATGCCGTTATATCTATATTTCCGTCATTTATTTCAATCGTTCCAGCCTCAAGTCCCTCGTAGCAGTTACTTACATATATATCTCCTCCCGAAACGGTGAGATAATCATCACCGTGAACAGCGTCGTCGCCTGCGCTGATGTCAAGGCTTCCGCCGGAAAGTAAGACCGAACTGTTTGAGTGCACTGCGTCGTCATAGGTGTCAAGCATTAAATCACCGCCGGAAATCTCTACAGAAGTTTCAGCCTTTATTCCCTTAAAGCTTTGCGGAGAATCAGAACTTTCCTCAGACTCAGTGTACTGCGTATCATAGTCGGTTTTCCATCTTCCGCCAAAATCGTTATTTTGCTTTGCGGGAGCGTTTTCACTTCCACCGGCAGTGGTGATATTCAAACTACCGCCAAGAACCGCAACCGACGAGAGATCAGACTGAATCCCGTCTCCTTTAGCTGAAATGATAAGCTTAGGAGAAATAAGGGTTATCATTTCGTTAGCGTGTACTCCGTCAAAGCTTGCGGTAAAATCGTACTCGCCTTTATTTATCACTATCTCGTCGTCACAGGCTACCGAGTGCTTATAGCTTGCATTAACCGTAAGCTTGCCCTCTCCATCAAGCACCAGATCGTCGTTAGAAAAAATTGCTCCCTTAGCGTCAGTATTTGTGTAACTGCCGCCGTCGGTCAGAGAATTTTTACTTCCGCTTTTTGTATAAACGGTAAGCGTTTTTGAATCATTTGAGTATATGCAGCATCCGTCTGTATTTGAGATGTTGACATTGTTTAAAACAAGCGTTACCTCGTCCTTTGCAGTTACGTTTATATAGCCGTCTGAAAGCGTGCCGCTTATCTCATATGTTCCGCCGTTTGAAATCGTTAAAACTCCGTCCTTAAAGGATGCTCCGCTGCCGGTGATTTCAGGAGAGCTGCTAAGCACTATGAGGTTTTTGGTTTTGATATCATGCGTATTTTCTGAAACTTTCTGAGCAAGCTCAGACTTCTCAGCAATTACAGCCGAATCGTTTGATTTATTTTGAGTGCCGTTATTAAGAACAAAGTACAGCGTTATTCCCAAAGCCGACAAAATAGCTGCGGATATAATAGTTATAATGATTATTTTTTTGTTCTTGGTCATCTGAAGATCCTCCGAAAAGACTTTTATGTATTTAACATATACATTGCCTGTGATAATCAGGTGAAGATATTAAAAACTTTAAATGAACAAACGAAAAAACTTGTAAAAAATGCGACACTTTGTTTTTTGTGCCGCATAAAATATATTGTCTTAACGATCGTCTATGTCTATTTGCATAATTGGTTCACTTACGTCTGCACCTGCGGGAACCATTGGTAAAACGTTTTGATCCTTGTTGATTATTACGTTTACAAGGCAGGGCTCATTGCACTCGAGAGCCTCTTTAAGCTTGGGCTTTATTTCGTCCTTTGATGAAATTGTTATGCCCTTTATTCCGAACGCTTTTGCAAGAAGCATAAAATCAGTCGGGCGTTCTATATTGGTTTCTGAAAAGTGCTTGTCATAAAAAAGACGCTGCCACTGTCTTACCATTCCCAGAACGCTGTTTGAAAATACAAGCTCTACAACCGGAATATTGTGCTTTTTAAGAGAGGATAGCTCGGCCATATTCATATAAAAGCTTCCATCTCCTGCTATGTTTATCACCATTTTATCGGGGTTTCCAAGCTTTGAGCCCATTGCCGCCCCAAGGCCGTAGCCCATAGTGCCCAGACCGCCGCTTGAGGCGAACTGCCTTTTGTACCTGAATTTATAATACTGAGCCGCCCACATCTGGTGCTGACCTACCTCGGTAGTGATTATTGCACCGCCGTCGGTAAGTTTGTCGAGTGTTTCAATAACATCCTTAGGCAAAACCTCGTTTTCATCATCAACGGGCAGCATAGTAAGCGGATATTCCTTCTTCCATTCGCAAACCTTTTTAAGCCACTGTGTATGGTAAAGCTGCGGAAGTAATGAATTTATTCTTTTTAGAATATACTTTATATCACCGCTTATTGTGTGTGAGGCTTGAACATTTTTGCCTATTTCTGCGGGATCTATTTCAATATGTATTATCTTTTTTCCCTTTGCAAAGGTGTTCGGGTTGCACAGAACCCTGTCTGAAAATCTTGAACCTAGAACGATAAACAGATCACATTCTGAAAGCGCAAGCGAGCTTGCCTTGGTTCCGTGCATACCCAGCATACCCGTAAAGTTTTCGCTTGTGTTATCATAAGCGCACTGTCCCATAAGTGAAAGAGAAACGGGTGCGTCAGTTTTTTTCACGAACTCTGAAAACTCATCTGTCGCGTCGCAGGAAACAACGCCTCCACCCGCGTAAATAAACGGTCGCTCTGATTCGCTTATAAGCTTAACCGCCGTTTCTATCTGATGGTTTACTCCGTCAGGATTGTGAAAAACTATTTTTTTGGGCTCTTTCCTTTCATATTCGCACACAGCAGCAGTTACATCCTTTGGAATATCGATAAGCACCGGACCTTTTCTTCCGGAATTTGCGATGTAAAACGCCTCTCTGATAGTGTCGGCAAGCTTGGTTACATCCTTTACAATAAAGTTGTGCTTTGTAACAGGCATCGTTATCCCGCATATGTCCACCTCCTGAAAGGAGTCAAGACCGAGCAGAGATGTGGCTACGTTTCCGGTTATCGCTATCAGCGGAATAGAATCCATATACGCGGTTGCGATTCCCGTTGTTAGATTTGTAGCTCCGGGTCCGCTGGTTGCAATTACTACGCCGGTTTTTCCGGTTGTTCTTGAGTAACCGTCCGCTGCGTGGCAGGCATTTTGTTCGTGTGCGGTAATTATGTGTCTTATTTTTTTACTGTACTTATATATTGAATCGTAGATATTCAGTACGGCGCCGCCCGGATATCCGAAAACTGTATCTACTCCTTGTTCCAGTAAGCATTCAAGAATTATATCAGAACCTGTAAGCTTCATAAATAAACATCCTTCCGTTTAAGCTTATATGAATTTATATACTTATAAATTATACATAATGAAGGCGTTGATGTCAAGCAGAAGAATCATAAGTTGTAAATGATTTATTCAAATATTTTAATGAGGATAACTTTTTGATAGTTTTGTGTTGAAAAAATGCCGTTGATATGTTATACTTAAAATCGATTAGTAAAGTTTATATAGCCCGGGAACGAAAAGAGGAGAATATTGAATGAAAAAGAGAATAAATATCGCAGTTGCCTTTTCGGGAATAAACGATGAGTATCAGGGTAAAATGTGCTGGGGTATTTCAGAAAAAGTGAAGGAATTTGACAATATTACGGTTGCTTATTTTGCGCCCTTTAATACCGCTCTGGGTATAAAGGAGTTAGATAGTGCGGAAAACGCAATATTTTCTCTTATAAACTTTGATTTTTTTGACGCTTTAATAGTTGTGCCCGGTAATTTTTCGTCTAATCTCCCGCTTCTTGAAGGTCTTGTAAAAAGAGCATCAGATAAAGGTGTTCCGGTATTTTCAATGGATACAGAGCTTGAAGGCTGCGTCAATATACTGATTGACAACGCTCCGGCTATAAGAAATATAATAGATCATATCATTGAGGTTCACGGAGCAAGGGATATTATTTATGTCGGCGGAGTAAAGGGTAAGCCTTATTGTGAGGATAAGCTCAGTCAGTTTAAGGCTTCTCTGGCGGCACACGGTATTGAGTTTGACGAAAACCACTGCCTTTGGGGAGAGTTTTATGATATAGCCGCTAGAAGAGAGCTTAGCAAGTATCTTGACGAAGGAGGAGCGCTTCCCGACGCTTTTTTTTGCGCAAACGATGCAATGGCTCTGGGAATATGCTATGAGCTGGAGGAAAGAGGCTATAAAATTCCTGATGACGTAATGATCACGGGCTTTGACGGTTTTATGGCAAATCTTGTACATGATCCTCCAATAACTACAGTTGAGGTACCGTATAAAGATCTTGGATACAATACGGTTGCTGCCATAATTGATTATTTTGAAAACAACAACACCGACGCTGAATATTTAAAGAATAAGTACTATATTAAAGCAAAGCCTAGCTTTTTCGGAAGCTGCGGTTGTGTAGGCGATGATAGAGTTGTCAGAAATTCTATTACCAAGCGCTTAAGCGGTGATTCGTACAGAAAAAACTATATGAACTCTTACCTCATACGTATGTCAACGGTTTTGTCCTCCTGCGACAGCATTACAGAGTATTTTGAGGCTCTTAAGAAGTATGTGGACGAAATGAAGGTGAAATCGGTATACTTCTGCTACAGCGAGGAGTACACAAAGCAGTACGATAAAGACGATGCGTTTTTGGTGGACTATACTATACCGGTAAAGACGGAAATCTCGGATAAAATATGCGCACAGATAATCAGGTATAACGAAAAAATACAGGAGCCTATTTATTTTAACAAGAGCGATATACTTCCCGCACTTCACGTCAGCAATGAGCGTTCAATAGAATTTCTGTTTACGCCGCTGCACTTTTTAAGCCGCACTTTCGGATACGTTGCCTGCGAGGTTAAGGGCGATTTGCAGTCCAGCAATTCAGCGCTTTTTAACCTATGGGTAAATTATATTGCCATTGCGCACGACAATGTCCGAGAGAAGATCAAATCAGCCAGATATACTGCTGTTTTGGAGGAGCTATACAACAGGGATTTTCTTACAAAGCTTTTAAACAGGCGAGGACTTTTTGCAAAGCTTGACGGGGTTTTGGAGGAGATAAAGGCCAAGCGGTTGCCGGTTATGGTGTTTATTGCGGACCTTGACGATATGAAGGGTATAAACGATACCTACGGTCATTCTGCGGGAGACGCGGCGCTTCTGATAATTTCGGAAAGTCTTGATGAGGTTTGTGATCCCCGTGATTTTGTGTGCAGATACGGCGGAGATGAATTTATCGCTTTTGGTATCGGATATGACAACAGCCGGGCTGAGGATTTCGGAGAACGGTTTGAGCGCGCAGTTAAAATCAGAAGCGACAGAAACGGAGCATCATATGACGTAAAAGCAAGCTACGGTTTTAGCATCTGCAATGATTTTTCTAAGGTAGAGGATTTTGACGGACTCGTTTCAAAAGCCGATAAGAAAATGTATCAGCAAAAGGATATGATAAAACGCCGGAGACACTCAAGCTAATCTGCACGAATAAACAGGCTGTAAGAAAACGCCCGGGACTGTTTCCCGGGCGTTTTGACATAAAAAACCGCCGCAGATTTTAAATCCGCAGCGGCTGCGTCCTTTCGGTCTGGTGAGCTATCGGGGATTCGAACCCCGGACCCTTTGATTAAAAGTCAAATGCTCTGCCAACTGAGCTAATAACTCATAAGCCGAAATGACAGCTTTATTATTATAGCAAACTTGATTTCATATGTCAAGCCTTTTTCTGTAAAAATAGTAATACGGTAAATAATTATACGATAACGGTTTATCAAATTGTGAAAATTTGGTGTAAGCCGTTGACTATGAGTAATGTTTTTGTTATAATAATAAGCTGTGGGTGTTTATACAGCTTTTAATAGTATCTAGGAGGACATATGGGAACTGTAAAAAAAATTTGGGCCGGGAAAGGTTCGGGCTTAAAAAAAATACCCGGTAAAGTTTTAGTATATATAAAAAATAATCTGATGTTTTTGGGCTTTGTTGTGTGCTGCCTGTTCAGTTCAACGGTCTTGAGAGGCTTTACTCTTAACGATTTATTTTACTTAAAACCGCTTTTGGCAGATGCAGCAGTTATTATGATTCTGGGCGCAATAGGATATTTTATCCGTCCGTCCAGACGTTTTATATATTATATAGTACTTGTTTGTGTGTTCTCTATTCTGAGCTTTGCGAACAGCATCTATTACACAAACTTTAAATCTTTTGTGTCTGCGTCTCAGATAGCTACCGCTGCGCAGCTCAACGGAGTTATGGACGCAGTTACCGAAAATATAATGGAGGTCAAGGACTTTATCTTCCTGCTTCCGATACCTCTGTATGTGCTTTTATATATAAGGCTCAGAAGATGCAAAGGCTATTTTTCTAACGATTACGATAAGAAAAAAACTCACAAAACCGCTCTTAAGACCTTCATCATTGCGATAGGGGTGTTCCTTGTTTTCTGTACTCAGGTCACTGCTACAAACTGGTCAAGGCTTTACAAAAGCTGGAACAGAGTATCCGTTATGACAGAGTTCGGTGAGTATACTTATACGATTTCGGATATTGTGCTTTCTGCCAGAAGCTCTCTTAATACTGTATTTGGAATGGAGAAGAGCAAGGAGACTTTCAACAGCTTTTATGAGAGCAGCGGCGATCCCACCTCAAAAGAGGAGGAGAAAAAGCCGGAAAAAACAGATAAATACAAGGATATTTTTGAAGGAAAGAATATGCTTGTCATTCACGCTGAAAGCATTCAGCAGTTTGTGATGGATACTTCATTCAACGGGGTCGAGGTGACTCCTAACTTAAACAAAATAGCAAAAGAGGGGATATATTTCAGCAACTTTTATGCACAGGAGAGCGTGGGAACAAGCTCTGACAGTGAGTTTACTTTTTCTTCATCTCTTATGCCGGCTTCAAGCGGTACGGTTGCCGTAAATTATGCCGACAGAATGTATGTAACTACGCAGAAGCTGTTAAAGGAAAAAGGATACTACACTTTCAGTATGCACGCTAACAACGGCTCCTTCTGGAACAGACTGGAGCTTCACGAATCGCTTGGATACGACAAGTTCTTTAACTATACCACAGACTACGATATAGATCTTGACGACCCGGAGCAGATAGTCGGAATGGGTCTTAACGATAAAGACTTTTTCTCTCAGTCGGTAGATAAGATAAAAACTATCGCTCAGGAGAACGAGCACTGGATGGGAACGCTTATAATGCTTTCAAACCACACTCCGTTTACAGATGCCGCCGAGGTAAGCGGATATGAAGTCGATTTTAAATACAAAACGCTTGACCCGGAAACAGGCGAATATGAAACTGTGTCGGCTCCGTTTATGGAGGAAACAAAGCTCGGCAATTACTTTAAAAGTGTAAATTATGCAGATCAGGCATTAGGAGAGCTTATTGACAAGCTGGACAAAGAGGGGCTTTTGGAAAACACGGTCGTAGTTATCTACGGAGATCACGACGCAAAGGTCAAGGAGTCTCAATACGAGCGTTATCTCAATTACGATCCGTACACAGACAGTGTTTTGGATGAGGGCGACGAGGGATATGTTCCTGTTGACGAGTATTGCTACAACCTGAACCGAAAGGTACCCTTTATAATCTGGACCAAGGATCACGCGGAGTACGAGCCTGTTGAAATAACCGATATCGGCGGAATGTTTGATTGCCAGCCGACGCTGGGATATCTTTTCGGATATGAAAACCGATATGCTTTGGGACATAACCTTTTAGGAAAAGGCGACGCTAACGAGAACACAGTGATCTTGCCTAATTCAAATTTCATCACGGACAGTGTATATTATTCTGCGGCTGATGAGGAGTATTTTGACCTGACAGATTACAAAAACGTTATGACGGCAGTTCCTGTCAATCAGCAGACGGACTATTCCAAAGGACTTCCCACCTATACTCCGCCCGAAGAAGACGAAACTGAAGATGAGACCAAGGAGACTGCTTTGGAGGAGAAAAAGGTGTTTACCGTAAGGGACAAGTATTCCAACGCGGAGATTTCCAAGAGGTATAACGACGGTATTGTAAGCTCAGAATATATCAGCGAGCGCGCAGCGTATGCAGAGCAGCGTATGGACGTATCTGACGCGATAATTTTCCACGATATGATAAGGGTTAATACTCAGCCGACGGAGACTTCGACTGATGAGACCACCACAGAAAAAATTGCTTTTACGGAAACGTCAAGCGAGGCAGTGACCGAATCAAAAGCTTCATAAAATAAGTGTGAACAGGGAAGGCGGGCAGTCTAAAAAGGCTGCTCGTTTTTTGCAAGATAGGATAAAAAAATACAGCCGGAAAAATCCGACTGCACGATACCTGATTATTGACAATTACGCTCTCTCAACTTTTCCAGAACGCAAGCATCTTGAACATGCGTAGATATGACAAGGAGTGCCGTTAACAATAGCCTTAACTCTCTTAACATTTGGCTTCCAGGCTCTGTTTGTTCTTCTGTGAGAGTGAGATAGTTTTATCCCAAAGGTAACGCCCTTTCCGCAAATACTGCATTTTGCCATAATGCTGCACCTCCTTTAAAATTTCGTGTCAACTATGTTATTTTATCAGATTTTTTTTCCAAAAGCAAGTGCTTTCATAAATGTTTATAATTTGTTCACAAATGACAATAACACGTTTGCAAGCCATTTGCTGTTAATTTTCTTTTTTGCAACACATGCTTGAATCCGGATAGGTAGTGCTAGAATAAACCCCAGACACGCTAAAGTGAACAAAAAAGTGATATAATAAGTAAAAAGAACACAGGAGGAAA
>CANQNK010000019.1 GCA_947625195.1 uncultured Clostridia bacterium
GATCTCAGCTCGTCGTTTGTTGATTTTGACGAATTAGGCAATCCTGATAAATTTTCAGTAGTATGAAACTCTGCTTTTTCATCGAACGTCTCCCCTGCTTCGGTTTCGTCTTCGACAAGGTGATCTTCATTGTAGTACTCTTCGTTAAACTCTGTAACTAATTCATCATTAGATAGCAGATTGCCGTCTGAGGGGACGGTTGGAGCAGGAACGGTATGAGTTTCTAAAAAATCTAAATCGTCAGCATTAACAATAAATGATGAAATAAAAAAAGAAGTAGCCAAAATGAAAGATATAGCTATACAAACTATTTTCTTTAACATTATGACCACTCCTATTAATTATTTTGCAGTTAAACTTTAGCCTTTGGCAAATTTCTTAAAGAGCTTAACCGCAAGCGTTGCTATTACGATAGTAGCGCAGATAGGCAAGACGATAGGTATAATATCTGAAATAGATGAAGTAACAGAAGATACCATATTCGTTATTGCAGTTGAAATAGAAGTCTGTGCAGCTTCTGCAGTAGCTTCAATAGTTGCAATCTGTGGCATTGAACAAACCTCCTTTCTACATTATGAATTTGATAATTGTCTTACAGATAAAGACAATAGCTATAACAACCAAAATGGTTATTAAACAAAATGCAGCCGCAAAAGACCACTTGAAAGTCTCTTGTGTATATGTCTCAATATTCTCAAGATGTCTCAAAGCATTTTGCTCGTATGTTGAAACAGTGGTTGTTTCTTCACTCCCCTGCCCTGAAGATTCTTTTGCAGAGCTGATAAGCGATGTACAACTCAAAATTACAACGAATAAGAGAATCAAACAAGATAATGTTTTCTTCATTGTTTGACAACCTGAATTGCTGTAAGCCGCACAGAGTTGCCAACCGGAGTATAAACCGGGACTATCTCCTTCTCAAGAAGCTCATCAGGTTTTTCAAAGCCTGTAAGTTTCTTAAAGTCAGAACGCTTGATTTTAAGCGTAGATGACCCAAGGCCGACGATATTTTCAAATGCGTCGGTAATGGTGTAAATCTTGATGTTATCGTATGATATAACATCGCCTTTGTCGTTTGTGAAATCTCCGTTTGAAAATTCGTACCCTATTACCTTTACCATAGTAATACCTCCTTAAATTATATTAAGTACATATTTGTACTATATACTACTATACCCCATATTTGTACTATTGTCAATAGTACAAATTGATACTATGATATAATTTGTATGAATAAACAAAAAAAGGATGTGATTATTATTAAATATTACCAAAGATTACGAGATTTAAGAGAAGATAGAGAATTACTACAAAAAGATATAGCACAAGTATTAGATACATCACAAAAACAATATTCCCGATGGGAAATAGGCGAGCAAGAATTACCAATGCACAACTTTATAAAACTAGCTTTATTTTACGATGTATCACTAGACTATTTAGCAGGGCTAACAAACAAAAAGCATAGCTACAAGGAGTGGAGGTGAGAATATGTACAAATTAGACATAATTAACAACTTGATAACAAGAGCACCAATTATTTTAGCGCTAATATTTCTAATAATTATTGTTTTACTTATTGGAATTTATTACAATCTGCATAAAACAAAAGAGTTGATGAAGATAAATAACGAGATCCTGAGGGACATAAAAGAAAAAACCCCCTTAAGGGATGATAAAGAATAGCACATAAAAAATAAAAACTGTCAAGGTTGAAGTGAACGGCTGCGCCGACCTTGACAGTTTATTTTTATGTGCTTATGGCAATTATCCCCTTAAGGGATATTTTGTTAAATGTTAAAACAAGAAACCGAGACCCAATTTTTATTTAGTGAATATTTCTATTTAAATTATATAACGAAATGGCTGGATTGTCAAGTGGTACCCTGCCGTTATAAAAAAGCCGCTTGACATATAATCGTCAAACGGCTGGTTTCATTTGAGTTCCGCAATTGTGACACCGTCTTCACCTTCTCCGTACAGACCTCTGCGGAAGGATTGAACCTGCTTATGCCTCTTCAAATGTGCTCGCACAGCATTTTTCAGAACACCTGTGCCTTTCCCGTGAATAATCGTTATTACGCCTATTCCTGACATAACTGCGTTGTCAATAAATGAATCAAGCTCGTAAAGCCCATCATCTACGGCGTAACCTCTGATGTCAAGCTCCATTTTAACATCTCGCTCTGCTCTGCTGACAATTCCCTTTTTGGAAATACTTCCGCTGTTAAAGGTAACTTTTTCTGTTTCGATAACTTTAAGCTTAGCAGAGCTTATTTTTGTTTTCATAATTCCCGCCTGAACCATACACATTCCGTTAGAATCAGGAGCCGATAAAACAACACCTTTTTTATTTGTATCGACCAGCAGTACTGTGTCGCCTTTTTTTATGTCAAAATTAGGTTTTAATTCAGCATCAGTCACCGGATTTGCATTCCTGTACATTCTGTTAAGCGATGATTTAACATTTGATTTTGCGCGAATAAAATTCTCCTCAAACTGAGCCTTGTTCTTATCTTTTCTTACTTTATTAAGCTCTTCGATAATTGCATCAGATTCTCTTGTTACGCGCTTGACAATGTTGTTAGCTTCAAGCCTTGCTTTTGATAGTATATCTTCCCTGTCTGCATCCAGACGCTCTTTTTGCAGTTTAAGTTCTAGCTTATAAGCTTCTGCTTCTTCCTTAAGCTTCTGCATCTCTTTCAAACTTTCCTGCGCTTCAAACTGTGCCTTTTCAAGTTGATCCAGAACATTCTCAAAACGCATTGAATCCTCGTTTAAAAGAGATTTAGCATACGAAATTATTTCATCATCAACACCTAGCCTTGAGGAAATTTCAAACGCATTCGATTTTCCGGGAGAACCTATTATAAGACGATAGGTCGGCGAAAGCGTTTTCACATTAAACTCACAGGAGGCATTTTCTACTGAAGCTGTGTCAATCGCATACATTTTAAGCTCATGAAAGTGAGTTGTAACCACCGTTTTAGCGTTGTTGCTCCTGAGCTTTTCAACCATTGCGACCGCAAGAGCAGCACCTTCGACAGGGTCTGTTCCAGAGCCTACCTCGTCAAGCAGGACAAGAGAATTATCATCAGCCGTACCTACAATATTGTTTACATTGCTGATGTGAGATGAGAAAGTTGAAAGATTTTGCTCAATAGACTGATTGTCGCCTATGTCAACAAGTATATTTTTAAACACCGAGACCACACTGCCGTCTGATACGGGTATCAGCATACCGCACATCGTCATAAGCGTTAAAAGTCCGACCGTTTTCAAAATTACCGTCTTGCCGCCCGTATTAGGTCCGGTTATTACTAAGGTATTGTAATCGTATCCCAAAGAAAAATCAATTGGCACTACCTTATCCTTGTCAATCAGGGGATGCCGTGCCTTTTTTAACGTTATTTTGCCGTTGTCTGCAATCTTTGGAGCGCAGGCATTCATTTTTGCTGCAAGGTTTGCTTTTGCAAAGTACAGATTAAGCTTTACTATTGCTTTAAAGCTCGACTTGATCTGCTCGCTGTTATCTGCGATTTTCTCAGAGAAACCTTTCAGTATTCTTTGAATTTCCTCCTGTTCCCTTCCCTTTAAGATTGCAATCTCATTATTTGCCTCCACGATCTGCATGGGTTCTACAAATACGGTCGAGCCTGTGGCGGAGGTTGCGTGAATAAGTCCGGGAACATTTGATTTTTGTTCCGTCTTAACGGGAAGAACGTATCTGCCGTCACGGATTGTAACAATATTATCCTGTAAATATTTCTGGACCGTACTGCTTTTTATCATCTTTTCAAGACCGTCACGAATTTTTGCACCTTGACGAGTAATGCTGCGTCTTATTGACATAAGCTCATCGCTCGCATCGTCCGCCATTTCATCCTCGGAAATTATGGCGCTTGATATCCTTTTAGAAACTTGTGAAAGATCAAACAGCGCTTCAAAAAGATAGTCAAGCTTAATTTTTTCCTCCTTGACCTCCTCTCTCCATAAGAGAAGCTCGCAGGAATTTTTAAGTATCCTGTTTATGAATATAAGCTCCTCCATTGAAAGAATTCCGCCGTTTTTAGCTCTGTTTATAGAATCATCCATATTTACAACGTCTGTAAAATACGGAGTGCCGAAGCGTGCTGACAGAGAAAAAGCCTCGCTTGTTTTTGAAAGCTCAGACTTAACTGTTACTATGTCATTATCCGGCTTTAATAATAAAGCCATTTCTTTTGTATAAGAATTTGAACACTCTTTTTCAAGAAGCGACAGTATTTTATGTAATTCAAGAGTCTGATAATTGATATTATCCACTGTTTCCTCCTTGCATAAGTAAGCTCTTATAATAGCTTAAGGTGTTAAAGCTTTTGTTAAAATGTGCAAGCACATATTTTTCTGTTATCTCTGAAACGGATTTTTCAAGTGCGCCTGAGGTTTTAAAATTATAAAGCTTGTCAAAATCCGACAGCGCAATATAACGAAGCACGTGAAGCTCGCTGTCGTTTATCCTGACAGTATTGCAGCCGATCTCTCCATTAAAACACCTGTCGCAGTAAAGTTTTCCGTTTAGAATGTCAAAAAACATCGAATTAGAGCGAAATTCATAGCACTCACAGCATCCGATAAGTCCGGGCATAAGACCTATTTCGCAAAGCAGTCTGAATTCAAACAACGGCTTTAAAAAAGCACAGCTGCGTTTTCCGTTGTTAAGAAAATACAGTGTGTTGAGCAAAAGCTTTAATATATTCTCACACGGCATACCCGATGGCACCGAATACCGCAAAAGCTCTGAAAAATACGATGCAAGTGCAAGACTTTCGATGTCCGTTCCTATGTTAAAAAAGCTGGAAATTATCTCGCTTGAATTTAAGTAATATCTGTCCGAACGCTGACTGAAGCAAAGCTTTGAATATGAAAAAAGCTGCGTTGAGCCTGCGTTTTTTGAATTAAGCTTTCTTGCACCCTTTGCACATATAGAAATAATTCCCATATCACCGGTAAGTACATCTATAAACTTGTCGTTTTCACCCTGCGCGCGCTCTTTTAAGACAACTCCGTTAGTCGTTATCAGCATCTGTCGTTTCTCCTTTTAAACTATCGCGCTCTTCGCAATACTTTAAGTAATCGGCTATTTTTCCTGTTTTGTAAAAAATCTGCCAGCTGTTCATTCGCTATCACCTCAAAAATATTTTTTGAGGTCTTGACGCTTTTATTAGTGGAAAAATTTATTTAGAGGACAGCCCGAAATTTTTAATAAGCCCTTCCTTATTTCTCCAGTCCTCTTTTACCTTTACCCAGCACTTTAATCCTACTTTAATTCTGAAAAAGTCCTCCAAGTCTTTGCGGGCTGCTTGTCCTATTCTCTTTAGCATTGAGCCATTTTTGCCGATGATTATACCCTTGTGTGAATCCCTTTCGCAGTAAATTACGGCGTCTATATCCATAACTGCTTCTCCGCGTCTGTTATCGTGTTCGTCTACGCTTTCGATTCCAACTGCAATTCCGTGAGGGATCTCATCATCTAAGCACCTAAGAGCTTTTTCACGTATTTTTTCTGCAATCAGAGCTTTTTCTGGCTGATCTGTTATTTTGTCGTCCGGAAAGTAATGAGGCCCTTCTTGAGCGTTGTTTTTCAAAAATTCCATAACTATATCAATTCCGTCCTTAAAATGTACGCTTACCGGCACAACCTCGGCAAAATCATACAGCGAAGAATACTCTGCTATCCGACTGGCGAGGGTTTTCTTATCAACCAAATCAATTTTATTTATACAAAGCATAACCTTAGCAGATCTGCGGTCAATTCCTGAAAGCAGATTTATTTCGTTATCGTTTACAGACTTTGAAGCATCGGTCACAAAAATAATTATATCGGCACCGCTCATACCATCGTTTATTGCGCTGACCATATGCTCTGAAAGCTTTGTCTTTGCTTTATGCATACCCGGTGTATCAATAAAAGCAATCTGAGTATCTCCGCTTGTAAGCACTCCCGTTATTTTGGTCCTGGTCGTCTGAGGCTTTGCGCTTACAGCTGCTATTTTTTCTCCGACGAGTGCATTTAAAAGCGATGACTTTCCTGTATTTGCTCTGCCGATTATAGTGACAAATGCGCTTTTTTGTGACATAATAACCTCTACTTTTCAACAAATGTGGTATTTCGTGATATTCCGAGCGCGTTCAAAACTGCTTCTTCTTTCTCGCGCATTATAAGGGCTTCCATACTGCTGGTTTCGTGATCGTATCCGAGCAAATGAAACATTGAATGTACCGTTAAAAAGCCTATTTCACGTTCAAGTGAGTGGTTGTATATATCCGCCTGTCGCTCTGCTGTCTCAAGCGAAATAACTATATCTCCCAAAAGGCAATCTCCCGTTTCGGGATTTTTGTCGTAATTCCCCCCGTCTCCGAGCGGAAATGACAAAACATCAGTCGGCTTGTCCATATTCCTGTATTTACTGTTAAGCTCGTGTATCTGCTTATCATTTACGAAGGAAACAGATACCTCGGCATTTCCCGGGAAATTTTCATAGGTCAAAACGGCTGTACAGCTTCGTCTTATCAAAAGCCTTATGCCAACGGGTACCTTTATATCCTTTTGGTTGTTGTGAATTAAAACCTTAGCTTTGCTCATTGCCTTGAACCCTTCCTTTCGCTTGAATATTTCTCATAAGCTTTTATAATATCCTGCACAAGCTTATGTCTTACTACGTCTTTTTCGGAAAATCTGTTTATATATATATCATCAACGCCCTTTAGCACCTTCATAGCCTGAATAAGCCCGGACTTTTTTGTATCAGGCAGATCTATCTGGGTTATATCCCCCGTGATAACTATTTTTGAATTAAATCCAAGACGGGTGAGAAACATCTTCATCTGCTCAGGCGTTGTGTTCTGCGCCTCATCAAGAATTATAAACGCGTCATCCAGCGTTCTTCCACGCATATATGCAAGCGGCGCAACTTCTATCGAACCTCTCTCCTGCTGCCTGATAAAGGTGTCAGAACCCAGCATTTCAAAAAGCGCATCGTACAGCGGACGAAGATACGGGTCTACCTTGTTTTGCAGATCACCTGGAAGAAAACCGAGCTTTTCTCCCGCCTCTACCGCAGGCCGAGTAAGAATTATGCGATTCACTTCGTGAGCGCGAAAAGCTTTTACAGCCATTGCTACCGCAAGATAAGTCTTGCCCGTTCCGGCAGGCCCTACTCCCAAAACAATCGTGTTTTTCTTTATTTCATCAACATATTTTTTCTGTCCAATTGTTTTTGGCCGAACTATCTTTCCACTGGTGGTAACGCATATACCGTCGTCAGAGAGATTTTCAAGCTCGCGTTGGGTACCCTCCTTCACGAGAGAAAATACATACCTTATGCTCTGCTCATTTATAGGCCCACCCTTTTCGCTGAGAAGCAAAAGAGATTTTATCGCCTCGCACGCTTTATATACATTCTCTTCATCTCCGGTTATTTTAATATCCGTCCCACGGTTAAGAACAACAACGTTGTATTCCTTTTGTATAAGGTTTACGTTTTCATCATAATTGCCGAAAATGTTCAAAACTGTATCCAAGCTTTGAGTATCAATTACTTTTTCAATCATACAAACTTCCTTTTATTTACTATTATTCAAAATAATTATATCATAAGTATTTGTAAAAATAAAGAGGTATTTTCCTATTTTTTCAGGATTTCTTGTGTTTTTCCTATCTCACCATTTAGTCTGTAACTAACCTTTACGGTAATTCCGCTTTTAGACTTTGTAACGCTTTCAGCTTTACTAAGAATTTTTTTGTCGCTGAGAAGGTTTTTTTCATATTTCTCGATTTTCTTGTATGCAAGCTTTTTAGCTTCACTTTCACTGCGCTTGACTGGTGTGTAAGAATATTCGTCATATGTCTTTTGCGTTATACCCACAGGCAGCTTTATTCCGAACAGACTGAAATAACTTATCTCCTCGTTCTCCTTAAGACCGTCGCCGCTGGACAGCGGATTAAGCGGAATCTGAGCCGAGAAAAACTGAAAGTATGTCTTTGAGAAAACATTCTTTTCGACTGTCATTTCGCTGTCCTTAAAAGGAACAAAAAACGATACTGTTTCATCATAGTCGGCATATATATGCCCAGTTGAGTAGGCATACGCTTTTTCTTCTATAGGCAGTCTTTTTCCTCTTAATGTCATTTCCCCGGAAACTATTTTGTCTCCCTTTTTGACCTCTTCGCCTACTCCTCTTATTGCCTGACCGGAGTATACCTCAAGCTTTGTGATAACCGCGTCACGCTCGGCAACAATATCTGCACTCAACCGGCTTTTTTCAATTTCCGGTTTTTCGTCCGTCATTTTTACATCTATACACAAAACGCTTCCCTCTGTGCGAGTATCTGCAAGGGAGACAATAGATGAATTATCCACGATATCGCATTCAAGGGAAAATCTGTCAACCGCAGGCAGAAACGAACCTATTGTGACACCGTTCGATTTCAAGACGTTTAAAATCTGCGCTTTTGCCTCATCTGTTGCTCCGTAAATTCTTATCTCCAAAAGGGTGTTTGAGAGATATATGCTGAGCATAACAATAAGTAAAAATCCCACTGCTATACCGTACCTGAGCCTATATCGGTAAAAGACAGAAATAACTCCGCTTTCTGATTTTATTTCCTCTATTGATTCGTCGCGCGACTTCGCAAGACGTTTTAGTTTAAAATAATCAGTAAAGAAAACCTTTACTTTCAGATAATAGCTGTCTGAGCCTGCCGAAAGAACTGTAATGCGTTTTTTTAAAATAGCATTCAGAAGCTTAACAGGTTCGGCAGTGGATATTGTTAAGGTGACTGTTCCTATTATTCTTTTAAAAAACATATTTACCCCTTCGATTTTAAAAACTCTATCTTTTCAAAATTTCCCAAAACGTATATATTTTTACCCGAATAATACTCAACTGACAGTTCGCTTCCCCATATGCTTATAAGATAATTCTTTGCCTTTACGCTTACTAAAATATCGCTGCATTCGGTAATGCTCTTAAAATTTTCAATAGACATAGAGTTTCCATCACTAATTACGATATCGTTTGTCACGGAAACGTATTCTTTCATTTTCATATTTTATCACCCTTAAAAATATTATATTATTACTTAAATAATTCTATTCAAAAAGGCGATTTTAAATGAAAAGAAAGGCTTGTATCATAATATTTTGCATTTTAACAGCAGCAATATATACATACTCTGTAATCAGAACAGGACAGATATCAGACGACATAAGACAATGTGTGCAAAGATGTATAAATGTAATAATTCCATCGCTGTTTATTTATATGGTTTTTGCCTCGCTTATCATACAAACCGGCATTTACAGGTTTTTATTTCTGCCGCTTGTACCAATCTCAAAGTATATTTTCCGCTTACCCGCAAGTTTATTTTTTGTATTCGTTATGGGTAATATTTGCGGATATCCCATAGGCGCATCTCTTATAGACGAGATGTATAACAATGGAGAAATATCAGAAAAAACCGCAAATTCTCTGCTGGCCATATCTTACGGCGGTGGTCCGTCTTTCTTAATCGGAATGGTAGGCGTTACTCTTTACAAAAGCGAAACGGCAGGGCTTATAGTATTTATTTCCTGCATATCCGCAAACGCAGTTTTGGCGGTAATACTAAACATAATCACTAAACCCGGCGTAAAAGAAACATCGTCATTTCTTACAAAGCCTGATTTAATATCGGTAATCTCATCCTCTGCAAAAAGTATATTTAAGATATGCGCCGTGATAGTTTCTTTTTCTGTTGTGTGTACGATAATAAACGACGTTTTAGCCGGCATTGGCAAGGATACGGGAGTAATTATTAAATCATTTTTTGAAATAACAAATATTACAAACATTTCACAACCATCTGTGAAAATGCTGCCTATAATCTCCGCAATATCATCACTGGGCGGAATGTGCATACTGCTTCAGCTTAAAGCGGTTACAGTTCTGAGCCTTAAGCCGCTTATTCTGTCAAGAATAATTGCCTGTCCCTTAAGCGCTGCTTTTTGCATTTTATATACTAAGCTCTTTAAACTTAAGCTTTACACTCCTGCTTTAGCAGGCTACACCATAAGTCTAGAAAAAGGCAGCTCGGCGGGAATAATTCTCACCCTGGCTTTACTGATATTTTTGATCATAACAACAGAGAAAGCCGATGATTAAAAGTCATCGGCCGTTCATACGTTTTTGCGTTACTCTTACTGTCTACAGTATTTATGTGTTTAAGAATTTAGCTTTTTTAAAATTATGTCCTTCATCAAAGACGGATTTGCTTTTCCCCTTGACGCCTTCATACACTGGCCTACCAAAAAGCCGAGGGCGTTTGTTTTCCCGTTTTTGTAGTCAGAAACTGATTTTTCATTCTGCAACAGCACCTCGTCCGCAATAGTCTCAAGCGCTGAGACATCAGAAACCTGCGCTAAGGATTTTTCTTCTATTATCTCAGTTATATCCCTGTCCTCTTTTACAATAATATCGAAAACTGTTTTTCCGGCAGCATTTGATATTTTGCCGGAATCTATAACGCTTATAAGCTCAACGAGCTTTTCAGGCGTAAGGCAGGTGTCCCAAACTGATATGTTGTTTGCATTTTCAAACCTTGCAATATCCCCAAGCAGCCAGTTGCACACCGATCTGGGTGAAATACTTTCAAAGCTTACACACTTATCAAAGAACTCAGCCTTTTCAAAATTTTCGGAAATAGCGGCAGCTTCCTTTATATTAAGACCGAATTCCTTGATGTACCTGATAAGCTTTTTGTTAGGAAGCTCCGGTATCTCGT
Source organism: uncultured Clostridia bacterium (assembly GCA_947625195.1). Taxonomy (GTDB): domain Bacteria; phylum Bacillota; class Clostridia; order Oscillospirales; family Ruminococcaceae; genus UMGS1601. The sequence goes on from CANQNK010000019.1 coordinate 10,805, forward strand.
CTTTTAAAGAAGCTATCCGCTCTTTGTCTACAACGATGGTGAGAAGGTCCGGCTCAGGAAAATAGCGATAATCCTGAGCGTCCTCCTTGCTTCTCATAGAAACGCTGACACCCTTTTCATCGTCCCATCTTCTGGTTTCCTGGTCGACAACTCCACCGGATTTGAGAATCTCAATTTGTCTGTTTACCTCATAGTCGATTCCTCTTACCGCGGCTGAAAAGCTGTTCACGTTTTTCATCTCACTTCTGGTGCCAAACGGTTCTCCCGGCTTATGAACTGAAACGTTTACGTCACATCTTATAGAGCCCTCTTGCATTTTACAGTCGCAGATGCCCAAGTACTGTAGGATTGATTTAAGAGTTTCAAGATAAGCCTTGGCCTCGGCAGAGCTGCGCATATCAGGCTCAGAAACGATCTCTATAAGCGGCACGCCGCAGCGGTTGAGGTCTACAAGAGAACCGGAGAATTTATCGCTGTGAAGAAGCTTTCCGGCGTCTTCTTCAATGTGGATACGAGTAACACCTATGCGTTTCTCTTCGCCGTCTACATAAATATCAACGTATCCGTTCTGGCATAGCGGAACCTCTGCCTGAGAGATCTGATACGCCTTTGGAAGGTCAGGATAAAAATAGTTTTTTCTGTCCTGCTTGCATACCGTATTTATAGTGCAGTTTAATGCGTGTCCCATTTTTATAGCATAATCCACAACTTTTTCATTCAGCGTCGGCAAGGTACCGGGCATACCCATACATACAGGACACACCTGCGTATTCACTTCAAGTCCGAATTGATTTTTGCAGCTGCAATATATCTTTGATTCGGTGTTGAGCTCCGCGTGTGTCTCAAGACCGATAACAACTTCATATCCTTCTTTTATCATTTTGCTCAACTCCTTTCCTAAAGCTCCGGGTGCTTAAATCCGCCGATGAGATTTTCATAACACTCCGCGGTATTAAACAGCGTTTGTTCGTCAAACTTATTTGCTATAAGCTGAAGTCCGATCGGCAAGCCCTTATCGTCATAACCGCAGGGAATGCTCATCGCAGGCAGTCCCGCTATGTTTATGGTAACCGTGCAGACATCGGTAGCATACATTTTTATCGGGTTGTCGATATTCTCTCCGATTTTAAAAGCAGTTGTAGGTACGGTAGGCGCACAAAGCACGTCAACATTGGAAAAAACATCAGAAAACTCTGCGGATATTCTTCTTTGCAGAAGTCTTGCCTTTTTATAGTAAGCATCATAAAAGCCGGAGCTTAAAACGAACGTACCCAGCATGATTCTTCTCTTTACCTCGTCACCAAAGCCCTCTGAACGCGTTTTTTCATACATATCTATAAGCCCGTCGTAATCCTTTGCTCTGTATCCGTATTTTACTCCGTCGTATCTGGCAAGATTTGATGAAGCCTCGGCTGACGAGATGATATAGTATGCGTTTAAGGCATAATCTGTTGACGGCAAAGAAACCTCCTTTACTAAAGCACCGTTATTCTCAAGCAGTTTTACCGCATTTAAAACAGCGGTTTTAACGCTATTATCAATGCCCTTTGAAAAGTACTCCTTCGGTATTCCTATTTTAAGCCCCTTAACTTCTCCATTCATACTGTTAAGGTAGCTTGGGTGTTTAATATTTGCGCTCGTTGCGTCCTTTTCGTCATAGCCGCATATAGCATCAAAAAGCATTGCGGTGTCCTTCACACATCTGCCTATTGGACCTATCTGATCAAGCGATGATGCAAAGGCAACAAGCCCAAATCTCGATACTGCACCGTATGTAGGCTTAAGGCCAACTACGCCGCAGTATGCTGCCGGCTGTCTTATTGAACCGCCGGTGTCAGATCCAAGTGTCATAACCGCCTCACCTGCGCTTACAGCCGCTGCAGAGCCTCCGGATGAACCGCCAGGTATGCGTGATATATCGTACGGATTCTTTGTCTTTTTAAAATATGAGGTTTCTGTGGAAGACCCCATAGCAAATTCGTCCATATTAAGCTTTCCGGTGACTACAACGTCCTGCTTTATAAGCTTGTCCATTACAGTCGCATTAAAGGGCGGAACATAATCAGAAAGCATTTTTGAAGAGCAAGTAGTCAGAAGTCCCTTTGTGGAAATGTTATCCTTTATTCCCACGGGAATACCTGCCAAAGGAGAAAGCTCTTCTCCTCTTGACCTTTTGTCATCGACCTCTTTTGCCTTTCTTACGGAGTTCTCCTTATCAAGTGTAACATATGCCCCAACGCTTTGTTCAACGCTGTCTATTCTGGAAAACACTGCCTCCGTAAGCTCTGCCGAGCTTATTTTTTTAGTTCTGAGCATCTCAGACAGTTCATATCCGTTTGTATTATAAAGCTCCACTTAAAAGCACCTCCCCTATTCTACTGTTTTTGGAACAACAAGGCAGCCTGCTGTTACGTGAGGCGCATTTGCGGTAAGCTCGTCCCGTGTATACTTTCCCGTTTCTGCCTTGTCTTTTCTCAAGGTCATAGGATTGCCAGCGTCCAAAAGCGGAGCGTCCTCGATATCCGGCAGGTTTTCTACCATTTCAACGATCTTTTGCATATCGCTTTCAAATTTCTCCTGCTTTTCGTCCTCAATGCGTAGCCTTGAAAGCTTAGCAATGTGTTTGATGTCAATGTTCATCTATTTTTCCTCCTCATACAAAATATTAAACTTTTACCTTTTCTAAAAATTCCTGCTCTGTGATAAGTGCAATACCAAGCTCTTGAGCCTTTGCAAGCTTACTTCCTGCATCCTCGCCCGCTAAGACATAATCCGTATTTTTTGACACACTGCCGGACACCTTTCCGCCGAAGCGCTCTATAATCTCTTTTGCTTCACTGCGCTTAAGCGTCGGAAGAGTTCCTGTAAGGACAAAGGTTTTACCCTCAAATCGTGAATCGACCTTATTAGACTTATACTCGGTATTTATGCCATATGCTTTCAGCCTGTTGATAAGCGCCACCGTATGTGGCTCTCTTAAAAAGTCATACACATTTTTTGCCATAATATCTCCAAAGCCGTCAATGGCATTTATCTCGTCTAAACTTGCCGCCATTATACCGTCGAGAGAACCAAACCTTTCGCACAGAAGCTTTGCCGCGGCAGAGCCTATGTTTCTTATACCCAGCGCAAAAACCAGTCTGTCAAGAGTATTGCTCTTAGAGTTCTCAATAGAATTCAAAAGATTGTTTGCAGACTTATCTTTAAACTTTTCAAGCATCAGCAGATCGTCAAGCTTGAGCGTATACAAATCGGCAACCGATTTTATAAGACCTCCGTCAATCAACGAATCTACAATCGCAGGGCCTAAGCCGTCAATATTCATAGCAGGTTTTGAAGCAAAGTGAACTATGCTTCTGTAAATCTGTGCAGGACAGTCTACATTAGGACACCTTACGGCGCTTTCGCCATCTTCTCTTACGGTTTTAGTTCCGCACACCGGACAGTCGGTAGGAAGCTGATAGCTCCCCTCGCTTTCTTTCTTTGCTACATTCACGACCTCGGGGATAATATCCCCCGCCTTTCTGACAGTTATAATATCTCCGATGTTTACGCATTTTTCGTCAATAAGGTCCTGATTGTGGAGCGTTGCACGGGACACTGTTGTTCCCGCTAGAAAAACCGGCTCAAACACCGCAACGGGCGTAATTACCCCTGTTCTTCCTACGTTTACTTTAATATCCAAAAGCCTTGAGGTTTTCTCCTCCGGCGGAAACTTATAAGCAACCGCCCACTTAGGGGTTTTAGCGGTTGCTCCTAAAAGCTCCCTCTGGGAAAGGCTGTCAACTTTTATTACCACTCCGTCTATATCATACGAAAGTGAAAAGCGGTTTTTACCTATGTCATCAATTTTCTGAAGTATCTCATCAGTGCTGCTTGTTTTAATATATCCCGGAATTGTTTTAAAGCCTTGAGATTTTAAATACTCAAGCGTTTCATAGTGAGAAGTGAATTCCCTGCCCTCGCACTGCTGAATATTAAAGCAGAATATGTCAAGCTTTCTTTTAGCGGCAATTTTGCTGTCCTTTTGCCTTAATGAGCCTGCCGCTGCATTTCTTGGATTTTTAAAAGGCTGCTCCCCGTTTTCCGTTTGCTTAACAACCAGCTTTTCAAAAACGGAAACAGGCATATAAACTTCTCCCCTTACCTCAAGAAACGGTATGGGCTCTTTAAGCTTAAGCGGGATCGAAAATATTGTTTTGAGATTTAATGTAACATCCTCTCCGACAAACCCATCGCCTCTCGTTGAGCCGCGCACAAAAACTCCGTTTTCGTATTCAAGGCTTACTGATAAGCCGTCTATCTTAGGCTCTGCCACAAACTGTGCGTCACTGAATTCGTTTTGTATACGGTAACAAAAATCTTCAACCTCACCTACAGAAAAAACGTCTTGCAGGCTTGCCATTTGAACGGTATGCGGCACCTTTTCAAAAATCGATACCGCTTCTCCTCCTACTCTCTGTGTAGGAGAGTCGGCACGCAAAAATCTCGGATAAGCTTCCTCAAGTGCTTTAAGCTCATTGTTGAGCATATCATACTCGTAATCTGATATCTGAGGATTGTCAAGCACATAGTAATTATAGCTGTGTTTATTAAGCGTTTCAACCAGCTCGTCAATTCTTTTTTTTGCTTGTTTTTCATTCATCAAAGCCTTACCTCTAAAACAAAATATATTATTAGTATAACACATTTTAAGAGATTTTACCAGTATTTTCAGGTATTTTTTAAGTTTTTGATAATCCGGCATATACAGACGGTGTTTCTCCTACTATTACCGTCTCTGAAAGTAAAAAATCAGTTTCATACGGAAACTTGAAATTTCCCGCCGGAGTTACCGACAGCAGGGTTACGCTTACGTTCACGTAAAGTCTATGTAAAGTCTGATTTACGCCGCTTTCAGAAAATTCGCTCTTTACGGCTATGTTTACACTTCCCTCTTTTTGAAAGGACATTTCAATTTTAGGTCCAATTTCTGCAAAAAGATTGCTGCCTAATACAGTGCTTAGACTTATTTTAAACTCCTGACTGCTTTGCTCCGTCAGCTTGTTGCTTACCGTTTCAGCCATAAGACTTTTAAACTCGTTCACACGTTCGGCGCTTACCGATATTTCCGAAATGCGATCTGAGTTGTAGGATTTGTTTATAAAGCTCTCATCAGAAAACTGATCCATGCACAAAAACGCCGCGTCGTTTATGACCTTCTCGGCATAGCTTTCACATTCAACCTGCGCGATCGATTTGATCTTTCTGTCGACTATTCTATCTAACAAAAATGTAACAGCCAGCACCGATATTATAATAACTACAAACACAACCTTAAGCTTTGTGTGTTTTTTCTTCTTTCTTACAAGCATATAAAATTCCCCCTGAATGATTCATTATATTCAGAGGGATTATTTTTGTTAATTGTAAACACAATGTAAAACAGCCCGACAAATTATCGTGTCTGGCTGTTTTATAAGTTTTCATTTATTTGATAAATTCTTTAACTGTCTTTACAATGTTGTCTGAACACAGTCCGAATTCCTTCAACAAATCAACAGCCGGACCTGAATGACCAAACTCGTCATTTACACCGATTTTCTTAACCGGAACAGGACAAAACTCGCTTACAACGTCGCATACAGCAGAACCCAGCCCGCCGATAACGCTGTGCTCTTCAACAGTGACTATCTTTCCTGTTTCCTTTGCAGCTTTGACAATTATATCCTTGTCTATCGGCTTAATGGTATGAATGTTAATTACTCTTGCTGATATTCCATCAACACTCAAAGTCTTCGCCGCTTCAATAGCTTCAGACACCATAAGACCTGTTGCAACTATAGCAATGTCACTTCCGGCAACAAGCTCTATACCCTTGCCGAGCTCAAACTTATAGGTTGACTTATCGTTGAAAACCGGTGCAGCAAGTCTGCCGAATCTCATATAAACCGGTCCGTCATGAAGAATTGCAGCCTCAACAGCAGCTTTTGCCTCCACATCGTCAGCGGGATTTATAATTGTCATTCCCGGAATAGTTCTCATCAGTGCAATATCCTCGTTACACTGATGAGTAGCGCCGTCCTCACCCACGGAGATTCCCGCGTGGGTGGCGCCTATCTTTACATTCAAGTGAGGATATCCTATAGAATTTCTCACAATCTCATACGCTCTGCCAGCCGCAAACATTGCAAAGGTTGATGCAAACGGAATCTTACCTGTAGCCGCCATACCTGCGGCAACGCCCATCATATCCGCCTCTGCGATTCCGCAGTCAAAAAATCTTTCGGGAAACTTCTTTTTGAAAATGCCCGTCTTGGTCGCAGCAGCAAGATCAGCGTCAAAAACGTAGAGATTGTCATACTTCTCTCCAAACTCTGCCAAAGCCTCTCCGTAGCTTTCTCTTGTAGCCTTTTTAATTACATCTGCCATGGTTTATCCCTCCAGACCTTTCAAAGTTGATTCAAGCTCACTCATAGCATCGGCGTACTGCTGCGCATTAGGCGCAGTACCGTGCCAGGAAACCTGATTTTCCATAAATGAAACGCCCTTGCCCTTAACGCTCTTCTGTACTATAACAACAGGCTTATCTTTTACAGTGTCTGCCTCGGTAAATGCAGCATCAAGAGAATCAAAATCGTGTGCGTCCGCGTCTATAACATACCAGCCAAATGCTTTAAATTTATCGGTAATTGAATACGGAGACATAACGTCCTTTATAGCACCGTCTATCTGAAGACCATTGTTGTCCACAACGGCAACCAAATTGTCAAGCTTGTAATGAGCCGCAAACATTGCAGCCTCCCACACCTGTCCTTCCTCTATCTCACCGTCGCCCAAGACCGTGTATACCTTATAGGACTTGTTTGATATCTTTCCGCTCAGCGCCATTCCTGCCGCGACTGAAATTCCCTGTCCTAGAGAGCCTGACGACATATCGACCCCCGGGATGTGAATACACGGATGTCCCTGCAAAAGCGCACCTATGTGCCTTAAGCTTTTAAGCTCCTCTAAACTGAAAAAGCCCTTGTTTGCAAGAGTTGAATACAGCGCAGGAGCGGTATGTCCTTTTGATAGAACAAATCTGTCCCTGTCTTGGTTGTCCGGATCCTCAGGATCAACATTCATTTTGTTAAAGTACAGATAAGTAAGTGTATCTGCAATAGAAAGCGATCCGCCCGGATGTCCGGATTTTGCATAATAAACGCCGGTCAAAATTCCCATACGAATTTTACAAGCCTGAATTTCAAGCTGTTTTTTCAAATTAGCGTCCATTTTCAATACCTCCGTTAGTTTATTTTAGAAAATATATAATCTATTACTGCCGCAATAGCATTTTCGTCGTTGGATTGCTTTAAAACAAGATCTGAAACCGCCTTTACCTCCTGTGTTGCATTGCTTGGGCATACACCAAGATCCGCATACCTGATCATCTCGATGTCGTTGTTATAGTCTCCCGCACAGACAATAGTATAATCTGAAAGGCTGCATATTTCCCGCATTTTATGTACTGCCGTTCCCTTTGAGTTTCCGAGAGGCAGAATCTCATAAAAAAATCTGTCGCTCCTGACAAAATCAACTCCGCCAAAGCCTTTAGCCTCAACGTACCTTACGACCTCGTCGATATTTTCCTCCGTGTCCGCAAACAAGACCTTATACCACGGCTCGCTTATATCGGAAAACTCAACTATATCCGGATGTGACTTACAGATTCTTGTATGATATTCTTCCATATCGTTATACTGCACTATTTTGATATTAGACTCTACCAGAATCTCACATCCGAGATTGGGAAAGTGCTCTAAAATGTCCAGCACCATAGGCTTTGTAATATCAGGAACATATCGGTCGTAAAGCGACTTTTTATTATCGTAATCGTATACCATTCCGCCGTTAAACAAAATCATAGGAAAATTACACTTGAAATAATCAAAGTAAAGCTCTGCCGCCTGAAGCGCTCTTCCGGTCGCAATCGTAAACTTTCCTCCGGCTCTTTGAAATCGCTCTACGGCTTTAAGATTCTCGCTTGTAGGAATTTTATCTGACGGCAGAAAAGTGCCGTCCATATCCGTTATAAGCAAAACCTTATTTATGTCTTCAAACATATTCTATCTAATCCTCTTTAGAACCTTAATAAAATATTCGGGCAGCTCACTGTCAAATTCCATATAACTGCCGTTTGGATGAATAAATCCCAAAAGCTTCGCGTGCAGGCACTGCCCTTCAAGCCCTTTAAAGGGCTTTGAGTATACATCGTCTCCCAAAACCGGATGACCTATATATTTTGAATGTACTCTTATCTGGTGAGTTCTCCCTGTTTCAAGCGAAAATTTAACCAGCGAATAACCGTTGTATTCCTCAATCACCTCATAGTGAGTAACGGCTTCTCTTGAGTTTACATAGGTAACGCACATCTTCTTTCTGTCAGTCTTGCTCCGGCCGATAGGTGCGTTTATAGTTCCCGAAGACTCTTTAAATTTCCCGACGCAGACAGCAATATACTCTCTTTTAAAGGAGTGCTCTTTTATCTGCTCTGAAAGAAAGCTGTGCGCACGGTCAGTCTTGGCAACCATTAAAAGACCACTCGTATTTTTATCTATTCTATGCACAATTCCCGGCCGGATAACACCGTTGATACTTGAAAGCTTTCCCTTGCAGTGATACATGAGCGCATTTACAAGAGTGCCGTCATAATTTCCCGGAGCGGGATGAACTACCATGCCCTTTGGCTTATTCACCACCAAAAGCTCTTCATCCTGATAAACTATGTCAAGCGGAATGTTCTGAGGCTTTATATCAAGCTCCTCCGGTTCAGGCAAGGTTACAGTGATCATATCCCCGACTTTAAGCTTTGTATTTTTTGCCGCCTTCTTCAAGTTTATCAACACATTTTCACTTTCAAAGAGCTTTTGAACAGAAGAGCGCGTCATATCTTCAAGGCAGCCGGATAAAAACTTATCCGCTCTGCATCCCTCTCCGTCGGTATCAACGGATAATTCAAGAGTTTTCATTACTTTTCATAACCTTTTTTGTTTTCTTGTCTTAACATCGTCAACAATTAGCCATGTACAAAAGCATATTGCACCCAAAACAACGCATATATCCGCAAAGTTAAATACAGGGAAATCAAAAAAGTCTACTCTTATATAATCAACAACCTCGTTAAGCCTTATGCGGTCTATCATATTCCCGATCCCACCGCTTATCATTGCTGTAAGAGAGATCACCCCGATCACAGACTTGACCTTCCCTTTGACGATAAAGTAAAACACTACCAAAACGGCAACCGCCGCAATGGCAATCAAAAGAAACGTTTTGCCCTCCAAAATGCTCCACGCAGCACCCTTGTTTCTTATATGCGTTATGGAAAACACGTCAAAATCCCCGAGCGAGAGCGAGTATGCTGTGCCGCCCACCAGAATATTATTCACAACAGCAAGCTTTATTATCTGATCAACTCCAACCAGAACAATTAAAATAACAACGGATAAGGCTATCATCATTTCTCCTCATTTAAACATAAGTTGCCGAAAACTCCGACAACTTATGAAAATTACACTATTAGCTGTATAGCGCCCTGAACCATCGCAATTACTTTACAACTCTGGCACATCTTGCGCAAAGAGTAGGATTCTCACTGTCAATACCGACCTCTTCGGAATAGGACCAGCACCTTTCACACTTTTCTCCGCCAGCCTTTTTGACGCTCATGGTAACGCCTTCAGTATCTCCGGAAAATTCTCCTTCTCCACTTAAAACCTCTACCTTTGATACGATAAATACCTCCGGCAAAAGCTCCTTTACAGCACTTATTCTCTCAAACATATCTCCGTCGGCATAAATTTCGATATCCGCTTCAAGCGACTTTCCAATGACCTTATCGTTTCTCTTTATCTCAAGAGCCTTTTTGACGTCGTCCCTGAGAGCATAGATAAGCTTCCATCTGTCTCTGAAGTCATCTGACACACAAATTTCGGAAGCCTCTGGCATTTCATTTAAGAAAATGCTCTTTGTGTTATCATTCTTTGAGTGAGGTATATAACTCCATATTTCTTCAGCTGTAAATGATAAAATCGGTGCAACAAGGCGTGATACGGCAGAAAGTATCCTGTACATAACCGTCTGCGCAGCGCGTCTTTGAACGCTGTCTTCCTTTTCACAATAAAGTCTGTCCTTTATTATGTCAAGATAAAAGTTAGACATATCTGTAACACAGAAATTGTGAATAGCATGAAAAACTATATGGTAATCAAACTCCTCATAAGCAGCCTTTACCTTTTCAATAAGCTCGTTAAGCTTTAACATAGCCCATTTATCAAGTTCTAAAAGCTCATCGTCCGAAACTGCGTCCCGGTCAATGTCAAAACCATTTGCATTTGTAAGGTTTCCCAGAATAAAGCGCGCGGTGTTTCTTATCTTCTTATAAGCGTCGGAAAGCTGAGATAATATGTCCTTTGAAATTCTGATATCAGAATGATAGTCGCTTGAAGCAACCCAAAGTCTTAAAATATCAGCCCCGTATTTATCTGTTATCTCACTTGGTTCAATTCCGTTTCCCAGGGATTTGTGCATGGTCTTTCCCTGTCCGTCAACAACCCAGCCGTGTGTGCATACAGCCTTGTAAGGCGCTCTGCCGCTGCAAACCACTGATGTGAGCAGAGATGACTGAAACCAGCCCCTGTACTGGTCCGCGCCCTCAAGGTACAAATCAGCCGGAGAGGAAAGCTCCTCCCTCTCGTCCAAAACAGCGGTGTGCGTAACTCCGCTGTCGAACCAGACATCCATTATATCCATTTCTTTTTCAAATTCTTTACAGCCGCATTCACACTTTACGCTGTCAGGTATAAACTCAGAAATTTCACGCGTGTACCAAGCGTCCGATCCCTCTTTTCTGAATAGATCGGATATAGCGTTTATGGTTTCCTCAGTAACTATTGGCTTGTGACAGTCCTTGCAGTAGATTATAGGAATCGGCACTCCCCACGTTCTCTGTCGGGAAATACACCAGTCAGACCTGTCCATGACCATTCCCTTTATTCTGTCCTCGCCCCAGCCGGGAATCCACTTAACACTTTCAATAGCCTTAACAGCTTCGTCCTTAAAATCATTTACCGAACAGAACCACTGTTCAGTTGCACGGAACAGTACGGGTGACTTGCATCTCCAGCAATGCGGGTATTGGTGCTCTATCTCTTCAAGCGCGAAAAGCGCGCCGGTCTCTTCAAGGTGCTTAGCAATAACCTTGTTTGCCTCGTCCGTTTTTAATCCCTCAAACATACCTGAGTCTTTAGTGAGCACGCCCTTGCCGTCTACACCGACAACTATACCTATATCGCTGTAGTTTTTGCATACCTCAAAGTCCTCGACACCGTATCCGGGAGCAGTATGAACACATCCTGTTCCGCTATCAAGCGTAACGTGGTCACCTATGATGACTGGCGACGGACGGTTCATAAACGGGTGCTCGGTCTTGATCCCCTCAAGCTCTCGACCTAAAAAAGTTCCCTCGCAGCTGTATTCGCTTATGCCGGCTGCCTCCATAGTAGCGGGAACAAGATACTTCGCCATAACATAGTTTTCTCCGTTATCAGCCTTAACTACCGTGTATTCGTAGTCCGGTCCCAGACAGATAGCCAGATTGCCCGGCAATGTCCATGTAGTGGTAGTCCAGATAACAAAGAATGTTTTATTAAGATCAATTCCCAAAGACGAAAAGACTCCCTTGTCGTCTGAAACTCTGAATTTTACGTAAATAGAGTGGCACGGATCATCCGAGTACTCAATTTCAGCCTCGGCAAGAGCAGTCTGACATTCAGGACACCAGTAAACCGGCTTAAGGCCCTTATAAATATATCCTTTTTTAGCCATTTCTCCGAATACCTTGACCTGCCGTGCCTCAAATTCTGGCTTTAGAGTAAGATACGGATCATCAAAGTCTCCCAAAACGCCAAGCCGCTTAAACTGCTCCTTCTGGTTTTCAACAAAAGAAAGCGCAAAATCCTTACAATGCTTTCTAAGCTCGGTCGCAGGGATAGCACCGTTTTCAACACCGATTGACTTCATAGCCTTAAGCTCAATAGGCAGTCCGTGTGTATCCCATCCCGGCACATAAGGCGAACAGCAGCCACTCATATTCTTATATTTTACAATTATGTCTTTCAAAACCTTGTTAAGCGCAGTTCCCAGATGTATATCGCCGTTTGCATACGGAGGTCCGTCGTGCAGGATATAGGATGGCTTGCCCTCGTTATTTTTTATTATTTCATAATAAAGTCTTTCCTCGTCCCACTTTGATAGTATCTGAGGCTCTTTCTGAGGAAGATTTCCCCTCATCGGGAAATCTGTCTGCGGTAAATTCAAAGTCTTGTTGTAGTCTTGTGACATCTAGAGTCTTCTCCCTTATGTTAGTTGTTTTTTCCGAATTTCAGGTCGCTGAAATGCATGTCCTCCGGAGCATATGTATTTCCCTCATAAGGGAAAGCCTCCTCCTGCTTTGCAGGCTGAGCGCTCTTAAGCTCCTCGGCAGCTTTAATGATTGCTCTGCTTTCTTCAAGCCTTTTAGCTTCCTCTTCCTTCTGCTGAATGATCTTCTCAATATCATCCTCAGTGATCTCGGGAAGCTCCATAATCAGCTTGAGCTGCTTGTTATAAAGCTCTGTAAGCTTTGCCTTAAACCTTGTAACCTCAAGCTTCAGTTTTTCAAGGTTCTCAGCCTCTTTCTCTGCCTGAAGCTTAGTTGTCTTGATTTTATACTCAGTTTTTTCGGTGTTTTCCTTTATTATCCTTTCACACTTTGCCTTATGCTCGCGAACGATCCTGTCGCACTGCTCTGCGCTTTCTCGTGAAACTCTCTCCTGCTCTGCCTTGGCATCGGAAATCATCTTGTCAGCTTTTTCCTGAGCGTCCGACAAAACTTGATGCCCCTGCTTCTGTGCGCCTAACAAAGCCTCTTTTATGGCTTCCTCGTCATTTCTGTACTCATTGATCTTCTCAACAAGCTTAATTATTTTCTCATCGCTCTCTTCGTTTTCGGCAACCAGAGCTTCTACAAGCTTTGATACCTCAAGAAGGTATGCGTCAACGTCTTCGGGCTTGTAACCGAAAGTTCCCTTTTCAAAACGCTTTTCAGCGATGTCTTTTGGACTAAGCATTTACGTGTCCTCCTAATCATATTTGTTAATTATAACTGTAACACGGTTTTTGCGCGTAAAACCGCATATCCTGTCGAATTTATATTTGCCGTAACCTCTTATTGAAAACACAGCGCCTTCGTCTATCTGCACCGAAGGAGAGGTTACGAGGCGATAATCGATATTTACGCCTGTATTTTTTATAAGAGCCGCCGCTTTTTCCCGACTTACTCCAAGTGCAAGAGATATAATGCAGTCAAGGCGGCTTTGAGAAACAGTTCCCTTTATTTGCGTAAAAGACTGCTCTGACATTACAGACTCGTCAAAGCCGTCCGTTATCCTCACGCCCACTCTGCCTACCTTTGTAATTTCATTCACAACCGTGAAGTGCATCTTATTGTCAAGAAAAACGCAGGTCTTACCCTCTGAAACGATTATGTCCCCCACGGTATCGCGCTTTATATCAAGCGCCATAAGACTTCCCAAAAAATCTCTGTGCGAAAGCCTGTCCTGTGTGCGGTAGGTAAAGGTTATGGGAGATATCGGAAAACTTGCTCTGTCAGGCTCTGTATACTCTGGAAAAACTCCCAGCATTACTCTCTTAGCAGCGTCATATCCTCCGAAAAAGATAAAGTTGTCCGCACATTCAGATAAAAGCGCATTTTCTGCGAGATATCGCTGCCGTTCATCTAAAAAATGAGAGAACCTTGGCATGTATTTTTCGTTTGCATACCGAGCCAGATCAAATATTCGGTTTATAAAAAGCCTATCTTCATCACTCAGCTCACCGAGAAATGAAAGATTATCTTTGTGCATCAGAAGCTGTAGCCGTTATTCTCAAGCTCACTCATAAGATCTACGCCGGAAAAACCTACATTCCTCGGCATAATGGCAAAGGTCTTCTGAGCCATCATTTTGATATCGGCTCCGTTTGCATATGCTACACCCGACAAAAAGTCCAGAATTCTCTTTGCGTCCTCAGCCTTAACAGTTTCAAGGTTAAGTAAAACTGTTTTCTGAGCGTTAAGGTCGTCTCCAATCGACTTTACCTCGTTGAAATCGGCAGGTCTCGCAAGCACTATCTGAAGAGTAGTTGTAGCGGCTATCTTTACCTCTCTGTTTCTCTTGTCAGCCGCAGGATCAAGCGTCTGTGAGCTGCCGTCGTAAACAGGAGAAAGCTCTTCTTCTGTTTCGTCGGATCCAACGAATAAATTTTTAAAGCTTTGCATTACACTCATAGTTAAACCTCCATATATTTTCTCGCCCCGAAGAGCTTGGTTCCGATTCTTACAAGATTAGATCCGTACTTTACAGCCTTCTCATAATCTCCCGACATTCCTACCGAAAGTATATCCATACTAACTCCGGGAATATCTTTTATCTTTATATTTTCAAACAAGTCCCTAAGCGCAATATAAATCTCATCGCCAGAGTTTATCGGAGGAATCGCCATAAGACCTCTCACCCTTACGCCGGGCAGGTTTGAAATTTCACTTATTACAGGCAGGACGCTTTGCCTGTCAATCCCGCTTTTGCTAAGCTCGCCACCGATATTGACCTCTATCAGTATATCCATAACTCTGCCGTTTTTAAGGGCAAGTCTGCTGATTTCACCGGCGAGCTTGATGGAATCGACCGACTGAATCATTTTCACATCGCCTATGATATATTTAACCTTATTGGTTTGCAAATGCCCGATAAAATGAACGTCGCAGGGTTTGTAAAAATCTTTTTTTGATATATATTCCTGAACCCTGTTTTCTCCCAAAAGCGTAACTCCGCAGTCAATGGCTGCATTTACTATCTCAGGAGATACCGTTTTCGTAACAGCCATAATATCGACCGTTTCCGACTCTCTTCCGTACCTTATCTTAGCATTCTGTATATTATAACATATTTCCCTGTAATTTTCAACTACAAAATGAAATTTATCTTGGTTAAAATCAGTCATCATCCTTCTCAACCCCTTCGACAAGTATCTGATCGTACAGAATTAGATGATCTTCGTCAGCTGTAGGACTTGTAAGAACGTAATCGTCGCCCTCGTAAATAACGTCAATTTTCTTAAACGTTATCTCCTGCCCAAGAATCGTATAAACGCCTTTAACACCGTCTTTAAAGCAGATGGCATCTCTTGGGACCTTTATTCCGGTATACTCATCAAAAATAAGCTCAATGTTTTCAAACCTGTTCTGAAGCAGAGTTTGATCGAGCTGACTGCAATCCAAAACAATAAGGTATTTAGTCTCATCCTCGTTAATAGGCCTTATTGAATCCACACTCATATTGTATATGCGGTCAGACGAACTGAAACGCACGCTCAGCGAATTGCTCTGCATAAGATTGAGCTCAACAAATTTGTTTGTTTTATCTATTATTCCTATAAACTTGGCCGAGTATCCGTCTATCACTTTTCCAATGGCGTTTTTAACGACATTAGGCTCTGCCGAAAACAAAGCTTTTGCCCTCTCATATGTGAGGTTATCAATATCGCTTACAGATATCATACCCTCATATCCGTCCAGTCTTGAAGCAAAGTATCCCGACTCTGATGATACCACGGTATCTACGGGATCTGCGCACCTGCTCTGAAATTCAGCTATATCTTTATCCAGAGCGGCAATCTCCATGCTATAGTCAATCGTGTTACGGGTGAGAATGTTGTTTATGTTAAGCAGATAAACAAGCTCTTTTCTCGAAGAGTAAACATCTGAATATTCACCGCCGTCACAGTCTTTTATAAGAGACATATACTGCTGATTTATTTTGTCCCTCAGTACTTCGGTCTGAACACTGTTTGTTGTTCCGGGATTCTGTGCCTTTTCATAGTCGTTTTTTAAAGAAGTAAGCTTTTCAACCTGCTTTTTGCAGTAAATCTGATCCTCATTTTCGTAAATATTGGCAATAACTGAATTTTCTGAAAGCTTTGAGGCGTCAGTGCAGTTAAACTCCAACACGCCTTTACCGGAATACTGCAAAATCTTTTCGTCTCTTACAAACATTCCCTTAAATGTTTCGTTTTCATCAACAGTATAAAGAATTGCCTCCTCGGTGTCTTTGGAATCCCTCAGAGAATATACAAGCTGACTTCCCACCATAAGCAGAACGAAAACTGAAAGCACAACAGCCATTACCTTAACGGTTACCGAATTCATTTGTCACTCCCGTTTACTGATTGCCGTTACCCGAATCCAAAACATTTATAGGCTTTGAAGGCGCAATCGTTGAAATGGCATGCTTGTACACTACGTTTTGTTTACCGTCACAATCCATGATTACGATATAACTGTCAAAACCGTTTACAAGCCCTTTGAACTGAAATCCGTTAACCAAAAAAACTGTTACCGGCACTTTCTCTTTTCTCGCCTGATTAAGGAAAACATCCTGCAAATTCATTGCCTTGTTCATTTTGTTTCATCCTTTCTTTTATTGACATAGCCGTAAGCTTCGTTAATTACACGAAAATACAAACACACATTATATTGTATCACAAAAAATCCGTTTTGGCTATATCTTTTTGTATTTTTTCTGAAATTTTTTCTATATTTACAAAATCATCACAACAAATCCAATGAATTCGTGTATCTCGCCTAAACCATGTCAGCTGACGCTTTGCATATCGGCGTGTTTCCTGTTTTATTTTCTCTATTGCCGATGACAGATCGCATTTACCCTCAAAGTAGGGTATAAGCTCCTTATACCCTATCGCCTGATGAGCCGTTTTCATATGCGAATTTAAACTATATACCTCTTTTACTTCATCAATAAGACCGCATTCTATCATTTTGTCAACTCGTTCATTTATTCTCTTATAAAGCATTGCTCTGTCGCTGAAATTAAGACCTATCATATACGGCTTATACGGCGACGGTTCTTTTTTGCTCCCAGCCTTTGATATCGACAGCTTATTTCCGCTAACCTCAAACACCTCAAGCGCCCTTATGACTCTGTTCACGTTGTTTTCGTGAATTGATGCGGCGGATTCCTCATCAACTTTAAAAAGCATCTCCCAAAGGTAATGATTTCCCTTGTCTTTTGCAATTCTTAGATACTTGTCCCTGATGCCCGGATCAGCTGTGGTGTCATCAAATTTCACGTTGTCTATAAGCGAATTGATATAAAGTCCCGTCCCACCGCAGATAATAGGCAGTTTGCCCCTTGCGCGTATCTTGCCTATCGCCTTTGAGGCAGTCAATACATAATCCGCAACGCTGAAGCTTTCATCAGGGTCTAAAAAGCCGATCAAATGGTGAGGAACTGAACTCATCTCTTCTTTGGTTGGCTTAGCGGTGGCAATATCCAACCCCTTATATATCTGCATAGAGTCTGCGGAGATGATTTCTCCGTTGTAAACCTTAGCAAGTTCTATGGCAAGAGCCGTTTTTCCTGATGCTGTTGGCCCAAGTACAACGATTACAGGTATTTTTTCCATAACAAATCCTTAAACTATTCTCTTAAAAAGCTTTTCAATCTCTCTTTTTGAAAGCTTAACAAAAATAGGTCTGCCGTGAGGACAGTATTTTGTCAGCGCATCGTCGAACACGTCAAGGCACAAAGCCTCAAGCTCAAGAATATCAGACGGTATATTGCCCTTGATTGATGCCTTGCAGGCGATCGAATGACAAAGCTCGTCAAGAATATCAAGCTGTGGAGATACCTTTAAGCTCACAAAATTTTTTGCAAGCTCGCTGACAGCCTCCTCTGCCTCCTCGCCGTTAATCACAACGGGAAGACCCAGAATATTTACAAATGGCGCTCCCGCGTCCTCAATTATAAATCCCAGCTTTCTCGCCTTATCCAGATTCTCAATGACAGCATCGTGCTCTTCATAGCTTAAAAGAACATTTACGGGAGAAATCAAGGTCTGGCTGTCAAGCTCTGCAACGCTCTTTTTGATTTTCTCAAAATTTATTCGCTCGTGAGCCGCGTGTTTATCTATTAAATACATATCCTCGTCACGCTGACAAACTATGTAGGTGTCAAATACCTCGCCCAAAACCTTAGTCACCGTTACCTTTTTCTCATCGGTCACGATTTTCTCTTCAGATTCAGGTCTTTTTCTTATGCTATCCTTGTTTATGTACTTAAATTCTCCTTTTGTAAAAGCTTTTAGCTTGTCAAAATCTGTATCATCAGCCTGACTAAAGTCATTGTCTAAATAATTTACCTTATATTCTTTTTTGGGCGAACTCAGACTTCCCGAATACATAGGTCTTCCCGAAAGGTCAGACGCCTTTGCCGATGTATAAAAATCGTCTTTAGGCTTATAAGTCGCATGTTCAAAAGCATTTTGCTCAGTCTGGCCCTTCGTATCGTTGCCACTCTGCGCAAATACGGTCTGAACGCCATTATCGGGCTTAAAGCCGTATAGCTGATTTTCTGAAAAGTGTTTCGCGCTTTCTTCGGTAAGTTCGCTCGGTGTTTCCTCACTCATAAGAGCGTTTTTCACCGCAAAGTAAACTGCATCGTAAATAAGCTTTTCGTCCGAAAATTTAACCTCCGCCTTTGCCGGGTGCACGTTTACGTCCACCAGCGAAGGATCAATATCAACCATAAGAACACACGCTGGAAATTTACCCGTCATAATCTGATTCTTATACGCTTCCTCAAGAGAGACCATACAGGTGACTGATCTTACGTATCTGCCGTTTATAAAAAAGTTCTGAAAACTTCTTTTGCTCTTTGCCATAAGCGGCTTTACAGTATATCCGCTTATTTTTACACCGTTGTGGCTGTAGTTTACTTTTAAAAGGCTGTTTGCAAAATCTTTTCCGAAAACAGAATGTATTGCTGAAAACAAGCTCCCGTCTCCTGCGGTAATAAGCTCCTGCCGGTTGTCTCTTATAAACTTAAACGACACCGACGGGTGCGAAAGAGCTATTTTATTTATTATAGCTGCGGTTACGTTTCCCTCCGTTACATCTTTTTTTAAGAACTTGAGTCTTGCGGGAACATTAAAA
The DNA here is from genome assembly GCA_947625195.1 of uncultured Clostridia bacterium. Lineage (GTDB taxonomy): Bacteria > Bacillota > Clostridia > Oscillospirales > Ruminococcaceae > UMGS1601. Next base: position 29,874 of record CANQNK010000019.1, read on the forward strand.
AACAGATCCCTTACTATAATCGTAGTACCGTCAGGGCAGCCTGAGTCCTCAAGCAATCTTACTTCAGAGCCCTCGTTAATAATGTGAGCGCCCAATTCATCCCGAGGTTGCTTTGTCAAAACGGAAACCTTTGATACCGCACAGATAGATGCCAGCGCCTCTCCCCTGAAGCCTAAAGATGAAATATTGCTCAGATCGTTCTTACTGCTTATCTTGCTTGTTGCATGACGAAGAAAAGCTGTGGGCAGATCCTCCTTTGAAATTCCGCAGCCGTTGTCGGTTATTCTCATATAAGTTCGACCGCCGTTTTTTATCTCGACCGTAATGTTAGTCGCACCCGAATCAATAGAATTTTCAAGAAGCTCCTTTATCACCGAAGACGGGCGGTCTATGACCTCACCCGCGGCGATAAGCTCGGAAACTTCCTTTGACAAAACCTTAATCTTCGCCATATACTCTCCTTAGTTTATGTATTTTAACAAGTTTCTCACAAACGGTCTCAGCTCATCGTCTGATATCTCATCAATATTTGTCCTTCTAAGAATCTCCGCAGCCTTTTTCTCATTCATCATACCAAAGCTTATCTGTCCCGTACTCTCATGAGAATTGTCGGGAGCTTGTTCGCTTCCTTCAAACTGTACGAGAAGCTCGTTTGCACGGTTTATTATTGCGCTCGGAAGCCCCGCAAGCTTAGCTACTTCAATTCCGTAGCTCTCATCGGCACCGCCGGAAACGATTTTTCTTAAAAACTTAATGCCTCCGCTCGTCTGCTTGACCGCCACGCTCAGATTTTTAACTCCCGGCACTGTGCCCTCAAGCTCAATAAGCTCGTGATAGTGAGTTGCAAAAAGAGTTTTACAGCCAAGCTTTGAATTTTCCAGAAGGTATTCCGCAACAGCTCTCGCTATAGAAAGCCCGTCTGAAGTTGAGGTTCCCCTTCCCACCTCATCGAGAATGACAAGACTGTTTTTCGTAGCGTGCTTAACTATATCGGCAACCTCACTCATCTCCACCATAAATGTCGATTGTCCGCTTGTAAGGTCGTCGGATGCTCCTACACGGGTGAAAATCTGATCAACCACTGATATTTTTGCGTAATCGCACGGAACGAAACAGCCGATCTGCGCCATAAGAGTAATCAGCGCAACCTGACGCATAAACGTGCTTTTTCCCGACATATTCGGCCCTGTTATCACAGCCATTCTGTTGTCGGTAAGATCCAGATAAGCATCATTCGGCACAAACAGTTCATCGGTCTGCATCAGTTCAACAACGGGGTGTCTTCCGTTTTTTATGTTTATAATACCGTCAATGGAAATTTCCGGCTTTGTGTAGTTGTTGTTTACAGACGCTGTAGCAAAAGAGCACAAAACATCTGTAAATGCAATTGCAGACGCTGTTTTCTGAACCTTGTCAAGAAAGGTGGCGATATAATCTCTCACCTCGGCGAAAATGTCCTGCTCCAGCTTTATTACCTTATCGCTTGCGCCGACTATCATATTCTCTGCGTCTTTAAGCTCTTCGGTGACATATCTTTCACAGTTGGCAAGCGTTTGTTTTCTTATGTAGTGATCGGGAACATCGCCAATAAATGATTTGGTAACCTCAATGTAATAACCGAATACCCTGTTATAGCCAATTTTGAGCTTTTTTATTCCGGTCTTTTCTCTTTCCCTTTCAGCAATTGAATCTAAAATCTCCCTGCCGTTTGTCACTATATTTCTTAAGCTGTCAAGCTCTTCGTTAAAGCCCTGCTTTATCACTCCGCCGTCTTTGGCTGTAACGGGCGGCTCATCTACTATTGCATTTTCAATGAGATTTGAAATCTCATCGCACGGATAAATATTATCGTTTTGTTCCTTTATAAGAGCACAGTCAAAGCAGTCAAGACATTGTTTGATTTTCGGCAGACATAAAACCGACTGAGAAAGTGATTTAATATCTCTGGGGTTTGCGCTTTTGTAAATAACCCTTGTCATAAGCCGCTCAATATCGTAAACGCCGCTCAAGTTTTCCTTAAGTCCGTCGAGCGCAACGGGATTATTGACAAGGCTCTCAACTGCGTCAAGCCTTGCCATTATCTTTACAGGATTTAAAAGCGGCTGCTCAATACAGGATTTTAACATTCTTCTGCCCATAGAAGTCTTGGTGTAATCAAGCACCCACAAAAGTGAACCCTTTTTCTCTTTGTTCCTGAGAGTTTCAACAAGCTCAAGATTTCTTCTCGCGGTGAATCCCAGAGACATAATCGGCTCTGTATCGTGTCGGATTATCGACGAGAAGCGTCCCGCAGCAGTCTTTTGAGTGACCTCAATATACGCAAAGGTACAGCAAACACAGCACGCTTCAGCGGCATTCTCATCAATTTTGATTTGTTTGAAGTCTTTTGCAGAAAACTGTTTTAAAACGCTTTGTGCGTTTTTATTCACCGAGAACATCTCCTCGGGCATTTTCTGCACAAAGGCGTGAAGCTTGTCCGTTATAAAAAGCGATATTTCTCCAAGAGACTTATCACTTGAATTTGTAAGCACTTCAACCGGTGAAAATCGCGAAAGCTCATTTATAATATCGCTTTTTGCATTTTTGCCGGAGAACGAGAAAAGATGCACCTCACCTGTGGACATATCCGCAAAGCACAGAGAATACGATTTATCCTTTTGATAAATCGTGCAGAGATAGTTGTTTGAGCTTTCGTCCAGCATAGTGCTTTCTGTAAGCGTTCCGGGAGTAACCACCCTGATAACATCACGGGTGACTATTCCCTTGGCTAAAGCAGGGTCCTCTGTCTGCTCGCATATCGCAACCATAAAGCCCTTTTCAATTAGTCGCTTTAGGTATATATCGCAGGCATGATAAGGAACACCGCACATCGGCGCACGCTCTTCAAGCCCGCAGTCTCTTCCTGTCAGAGTTAGCTCAAGCTCCTTAGAGGCAAGAATGGCGTCTTCAAAAAACATCTCGTAAAAATCTCCGAGACGAAAGAAAATTATATGTCTCGGATATTTAACTTTTACTTCGACGTACTGCCTCATCATCGGTGACAGGACGCTCATATCAAGATCTCTAAGCCTAAGCATTTAAAAACTCACTTCCAATCTGGTTAAAACGATCAGTGACAGCCGCCGCAGGTAGAACAGCTACCCGAACAGCTCGGCGCAGTTTCCGGACAGGTCATCGGATCCTCTCCGTTTGCCGCCTGTGAAATGATGTAGTTCACGCTGTTTACAAGCTTTTCCATCTTTTCGCTTGCAGCAGTGTATTCCGCCATACTTCTGTTTGACATGATTTTCCCATAAAGCTCTTTGATCTCACCGTCTAAGCGCTTCATCTCATCGGCGTTCTTGTCCTGTTTTGACATCTCCTGATTAAGCTTCATTCTCAAAATGTTAAACTCTCCTATCATATTCTGAAGTGCCGTGTCGGTATCGTTTACACGCTTAGCCTCAATATATGTCTTATACTCCTCGCTCTCCTGCAAAAGTTTTCCAAGCTCTCTTGCTTTTTCAATTACAGTCATATATAAATCTCCTTTTTAAATAATTTTTATCTGGAAATCTCACCGAGCAAAGCCCAGTTCATTGCCTTTGTTATTTTAACATATACAAAGCTGCCGATAAGCTTTTCGTCCCCCGGGAATTCAACTACTATGTTTTCATAGCTGTGTCCGATAAGAAAGCCGTCTTGCTTTCCGGTATCTTCGGTCAAAACCCTGAGCTTTTTTCCCACAAAGCGCCCAAGCCACTTCTCGGTAACCTCGCGCTGCATAAGCAAAAGCTCTCTTAGCCAAAGTCCCTTCTGCTTTACGGACACTTTATCCTCAAGCTCTGCTGCTTTGGTTCCCTCTCTTTTTGAATAGACAAAGGAATATACATTGTCAAACTTCACTTTTTCAAGCAGAGCCTTAGTATCGCAAAACTGCTCGTAGCTTTCTCCCGGAAATCCTACTATTATATCCGTTGAAAATGAAAAGTCACCGCATCGCCTTCTCGCGTATTCAACCGTTTCAAGGTATTTCTCAACAGTATAGCGTCTGTTCATCTTTTTCAGGATATCGTTATTTCCGCTCTGAACGGGAAGGTGCAGATGGCTGCACACCTTATCACAGTCAATTATCGCATCAATAAGATTACTTGTGGCATCCTTTGGGTGTGATGACATAAACCTTATCCAGAAATCTCCCTCAATGTCGTTTAGTCTGCGCAAAAGCTCGGAAAATCCGTAGGCGTAAGAGTTTACGTTTTGCCCGAGAAGCGTTATCTCTTTATAGCCGTCTTTTACAAGACCTTTTACCTCGTCTACAATAGCGTCAACGGATCTGCTGCGCTCTCTTCCTCTCACATACGGCACAATACAGTATGTGCAGAAATTATTGCAGCCATACATAATGGATACATACGCTTTAAAGCTACTTGAGCGCACCTGCAAAACGTCCTCAGCTATTTCGCCTTGCTTTTCCTCAATATTAAAAACACGCTTGCCGCTTACTATAACTTCATACAGCATTTTGTAAAAGTCACCGTAAGCAAAGGTTCCAAACACCAGCGATACGTGAGGATAGGTGTTTTTTATTCGGTCCGCGACGTGCTTTTGTTGAACCATGCACCCGCAGACGCATATTATAAGGTCTTTGTTCTTTTCTTTCAGATGTTTAAGCTCGCCCAGTCTTCCGAAAACCCGCTCGTGTGCGTTTTCCCTCACAGCGCAGGTGTTTATAACGATAAGATCTGCCAGAGCTTCATTTTCTGTAAGAGAAAATCCGCTCTTTACAATCATGCCCTTCAGCTTTTCGCCGTCAGAAACGTTTTGCTGACATCCGTACGAATGTAGATAACACAGCGGTGTGGCGTCTTTATATTTAGTTTTGACCGCATCCTTGAGCATTTTTAAATCCAAACTATCAAACGCACAAGATATAGACTTAAACTCCACAGTTTTCCTCCAAAGTACGTAATATATTGTATATACATAAATGATTATATCATATAGTGACAATAATTTCAAGAGTTGACACAATAAAAAGAGGGCAAATTATTTTAATAATGCCCTCTGCTTTTTATCTGAATATCACAGTTCACACTCTACTGCCGTTTTGGACTCAAGAGATTTTTTCACATCAATTATTCGTTGATTCTCGCTCCCTCTGAACTTTAACAGCATGTTTTTCTTTTCTAAAACAAACCTTCCGTCTATCAGAATATCAGTCAAAGCAAGCAGGTTTTTAATATCACTGTCATTCTTTGAAAGCTCCATAAGCTCCTCAAAAGTATAGCCGGAATAACATACTACATTAAGCCCAAGCTGTCTTACCTTTTTGGCAAGATCACAAAGAGGCGCCGGCTGACAAAACGGCTCCCCGCCGCTGAAAGTCACTCCGTCAAGCAATGGATTCGCTTTGATTTTTAAAAACAATTCCTCCGTATCGACCTCATAGCCCTGCGAAAAATCGTGCGTATGAGGATTGTGACAGCCCGGACATTTGTGAACGCACCCTTGAACGAATACGGCAAAGCGTATTCCCTCTCCGTCCACGATCGAATCGTTTACAGTACCTGCAAGTCTTAGTTTCATTATGCTTGTCCTTTCACAAAAACAGGCAGGGAAATCCCCTGCCTGAGCAATTTTATAATTTCATACAGAGTGCTTTACACGATCGGCCTCTTCAGCTCTTTTTGCGTCGTTAAAGCGCTCAAGAGTTCCCACAAGGTAGCCTGTGATTCTTCTGATTCTCTCAAAACCTACGCCTCCCGAGCCCTCTTTTCTGCCGCAGAGCGGGCATACATCTCCGATTATTCCGGTGTATCCGCAAACGGGATCTCTGTCGACAGGATGGTTTATAGAGCCGTATCCTATACCCATTTCCTTCATACACCTTACGACCTTTTCAAACGCCGAAAGGTTGTTTACAGGATCTCCGTCAAGCTCAACATAGCTTATATGTCCAGCATTTGTAAGAGCATGATACGGCGCTTCTATCTTAATTTTGTCAATAGCGCTTATCTCGTAATAGACCGGCACATGGAAGGAATTTGTATAATAATCTCTGTCTGTTATGCCGTCGATTTTGCCATAAATTTCCCTGTCCATCTTGACGAATCTACCGGAAAGACCCTCAGCAGGTGTTGCGAGCAGTGAAAAGTTTAATCCCGTTCTGGCTGTCTCCTCATCCATACGGTTTCTCATTCGCTCAACTATCTCAAGCCCGAGCTTTCTCGCTCTTGCATCCTCTCCATGATGCTTGCCGACCAGTGCCTTTAAGGTTTCAGCAAGACCTATAAAGCCAACCGACAGCGTACCGTGCTTGAGAATCTCTCCGACTTCGTCGTCGGGACCGAGCTTTTCTGAATCAATCCAGACACCCTGTCCCATCAAAAAAGGGTAATTTCTAACTTTTTTGGCGGCCTGGATCCTGTATCGTTGCATTAGCTGACCTATTGCAAGCTCCATCATCTCATCCAGACTTTCAAAAAATCTATTAACATCACCCTTGGCCTTTATTGCAAGCCTTGGGAGGTTAATTGAAGTAAAACTCAGGTTGCCCCTTCCCGTGACAATCTCACGCTCGGGATCGTAGGCATTTCCTATTACTCTTGTGCGGCAGCCCATATACGCGATTTCAGTTTCGGGTTTTCCTTGCTTGTAATATTGCAGGTTAAAAGGAGCATCAATAAACGAAAAGTTCGGGAAAAGCCTTTTTGCTGATACTCTGCACGCAAGCTTGAACAAATCGTAGTTGGGCTCTCCCTCGTTGTAGTTTACTCCCTCCTTGACTTTGAAGATATGTATCGGGAATATCGGTGTTTCACCGTTACCGAGCCCCGCCTCGTTTGCAAGCAGGACATTTTTGATTACCAGCCTGCCCTCTGCGGACGTATCGGTTCCATAATTTATAGAAGAAAACGGCGTCTGCGCTCCGCTTCTTGAATTCATAGTGTTGAGATTGTGAATAAGTGCCTCCATCGCCTGATAGGTAGCCCTGTCAGTTTCCTTTACGGCCTTTTCATATGCAAACGTCTGAAGGCTTTCAGCCAGATCTCTGTCTATGTACTTTATCAGAAGTTTAAACTCCTCAGCCTGATAATCGTTTTTATTGTCAAGCACCGGGAAAATTTCATTCACTCCGGCAAGCCTGTCAAAAATCTCGCCGGCAATTTTATCAATGCCAATCACCTCAGACTTAAGCTCAAGCGCCTTTGTAAGGTTATCCCTGTATCGCTTTACAAAAGTCTTGCGAACGCCGTCCGCCATAGCATAGTCAAACATAGGAATACTCTGCCCGCCGTGCTGATCGTTCTGGTTAGACTGTATTGCTATGCAGGCAAGAGCAGCATAGCTCTGGATATCGTTAGGAGTTCTCAAGTATCCGTGACCGGTTGAAAAGCCCTTGTCAAAAAGCTTTTTCAAATCTATTTGCGTGCATGTAGTAGTAAGACAGAGAAAATCCATGTCGTGAATGTGAATATCTCCCTCAGCGTGAGCTTTTGCATAAGCAGGATCCAAAACGTACAGCTCGTTAAACTCCTTAGCGCCCGCCGAGCCGTATTTCAGCATTGTGCCCATAGGTGTATCTGCATTTATATTGGCGTTTTCTCTTTTAAAGTCATAATCCGCTGCTGCTTTAAAAGTAAGATCCTCATAAATCTTCATCAATTTGGTATTCATAGTCCTTGCCCGTGTGCGCTCACTTCTGTACAGAATATAGCTCTTGGCAATAGACGCATACCCCTCCCTGATAAGCACCTCCTCAACTATATCCTGAATTTGCTCAACAGTTGGTATCTCATACCCTTTGACGGTTAAAACGTCGCAAACCTTGCCGGCAAGAACTAATGCGCGGTCGTGATTTGCCTCACCAACGCTTTCAGCAGCCTTGTAAATGGCATTAGCTATTTTTTCAATATTAAACGTAACCTGCCTGCCGTCTCTTTTTTGTATTTTTAAAATCATTTAACTGTCCTCCGTGAAGTGATATAAGCCTAAAAATCAGATTATTATCACCTAACCGTACGAAAATATGCTCATTAAGCGCTTAACAATTTATTAACAAAACTGAAATTAGTATTGTGCGTGCACTAACGAACACAATATCTTGTGTTTTCTTTCTCGTCTTGCACAAGTATATAGTATTTGCAAGAATTTGTCAATACAAAATAATATACAAATTCAAGTGCGATTTTTGTACAATATATACAAAAATAAATTTCTAAAGTTGTACGACTTTACAGAGAACTTTCATTAATCCGCAAACATAAAGCGTTCTTGCTTTACAGTGTCACAAATAATTATATTGTGCAAGTGATAAATACTTTACAATAATCGCTGTCCCTTTCTAAAACTCAATTAAATATGAACTTTCTGTTAACGAATATAAAAACAGCAGGCAAAATAATTTTTCGCCTGCTGTAAAATTACAAATTTTATTAACCGTTTATTCAATAAGTAATAACGTCAATTATGAACATTTTACTTTCTTCCGATACAACACTTTCTCCGGTATTTTTTTTGACGACATCTGAAATCGATGTAGAACACATATAGATAATAAAGAAGATAAAAAGGATGATTATCGATAGTATTACAATAAGCTTTCCGTTAAATTTTGCTCTTCCGCGGTATTCGTCCTGATTAGCCTTGTGAAATTCAAAGAAAGCTTCATCTTCATCCGTCAGGTACTCATCTTTTAAAATTCTCTCATCCCGCTTGCTTTCTGTCTTTTCTCGTACCTTATCAATTTCTATCATACTCATCTTCTTCACCTCGTTACTTATATAATTATACTAGATTGTCTTCATTAAGGCAAGTCTATTTTTTAAATTTCATATAATCCTCACAATATACAGATTGTATATGGCATAATTGCATATTTTTGCTTGCGCATCTGTAAAAAGTATGCTATACTGTATATGTGATTTACAGTATGAAAGGGGCACCATTATGTGTGGTTTTGTTGGATTTACAAATAAAATTAACGATGCTAACATAGTTATCGGCAAAATGATGGACAGAATTAAGCATCGCGGTCCGGATTCTGACGGTAAATATGTTGACGAGAATATAGCAATGGGCTTTCGCCGTTTGTCAATCATCGACCTTTCTGCCGGCGATCAGCCTATTTTTAATGAGGACGGCTCTATTGTTATAACCTTTAACGGCGAGATATATAACTTTCAGTCTTTAAGGGATGAGCTTATTAAGTGCGGCCATATATTCAAGACAAAATCCGATACAGAGGTTTTAGTTCACAGCTATGAGGAGTGGGGCTCTGATATGCTTGACAGACTTCGCGGGATGTTTTCGTTTATTATTTACGATAAAAAGAAAAATGAAATATTCGGTGCGAGAGACTTTTTTGGTATCAAGCCTATGTACTATGGTCTTTTTGGCGATACATTTATGTGGGGCTCTGAAATCAAGAGCTTTCTTGATCATCCCGCATTTGTAAAGGAGTTGAATGAAAGCGTTCTTGAAACATATCTCACATTCCAGTACTCCCCTACTACAGAGACATTTTTTAAAAATGTCTACAAACTACCCGCTGCTCACTGCTTTACCTATGCGAACGGCAAGCTTAACGTAAGACGTTATTGGGACGTTCATTTCAATCCAGACGATGAACCGCGTCTGAAGGACTGGGTAAACAGAATATCCGATACATTCAAAAACTCTGTCGAAGCGCATAAAATAGCAGACGTTGAAGTAGGCAGTTTTCTGTCAAGCGGAGTTGACTCAAGCTATGTAGCTGCTGTTGCAAATGTTGATAAAACCTTTACTGTCGGTTTCGGTGAGGACGAAAAATACAACGAGATAGGCTATGCTAAGGAATTTTCAAAATTCATTAATAAGGATAATTTTTCAAAAGTAATAAAACCCGAGGAATACTGGGATAATCTTTCAAAAATTCAGTATCACATGGACGAACCTCTTGCTGACCCGGCAGCTATCGCGCTGTTTTTCGTATGCCAAATAGCCTCTGAAAAAGTGAAAGTTGTTCTTTCCGGAGAGGGTGCAGATGAGATATTCGGCGGATATACAATATATAAGGAGCCTACGGACGCGGCTTTGTATAACAAAGTACCAAAGTGCATAAGGCGTGCCATTGGCGCGGTTGCCGAAAAACTTCCTGCAAAAAGAGGACTTAACTTTCTTGTTCGCCGCTCAAGAGACTTAGAGGAAAGATTTATAGGAAACGCTTATATGTTCTCAGAAAAAGAGCGCAAGGCTCTGCTGAAAATCAAGACGGATGCGCCTGACGCTATGGAAATAACCAAGCCGTTTTACGATAAGGTAAAAGGGCAGGAGCCTGCTACCAAAATGCAGTATCTTGACCTCAACCTATGGATGACAGGAGATATTCTGTTAAAGGCTGATAAAATGTCAATGGCTCATTCACTTGAGCTTAGAGTTCCGTTTCTTGACAAAGAGGTTATGAAGGTTGCCGAGGGTATCCCCGTAAGATACAGGGTAAATGACGAAAATACCAAATATGCTATGCGAGTTGCAGCTCTTAAGGCGTGTCCTCCGTTTACAGCAAACAAGAAGAAGCTGGGTTTCCCCGTTCCGATAAGAGTTTGGCTCAAGGAAGATAAGTACTATAACATTGTAAAGGACGCGTTTTTAAGCGAAACGAGCAAAAAATATTTTAACACCGATATTCTTGTAAAGCTTCTGGATGATCACAGAGCAAACAAATACGACTACTCAAGGAAGATTTGGACAGTGTTTACATTCCTTATCTGGCACAAGGTATATTTTGAGGATGAAAAGTAAATATTTAATCCCTCTGATCTGTTATTCAGAGGGATTTTTTATATCGTAATAACTATAAATAACTAATACTATATCTTTGAATAACCAAAGCTGTTTACCAAAGCGTCAACCTTTTTTCCCTGCTTGCACTGCTCGCACTCTGACGGGATGGAGGTAGAATATCCCGAAATATCATCCTCAGAAAATATCGACTTTACTAATATGCCGTTTGACTCATCAATAGCAGAGAATATTGCAGAGATCGCGGCAAGATTGCCGTTATAGTATTTTAAGCAATCAATGGCTCTGTTTATGCTCTTACCTGTTGAAGCAGAGGATATAAGCAGCAGGACCTGTTTTTGCCAGATCTTGCTTTGAGTATTGTCTCTGAAAATCATCTGATTATTGTAGTTAAGCTCAGGAGTGATAACAGATATATCCTCGCCTCTGTTTATTCCTGAATCTGAAAGGCTTTCCGCTAAAAAAGCGCCCAGCATTTCAGTACCCTCAAGACATATTATGGTGTCAATATGTGTTCCCGTGTAATTGAGCGCCAGATCCCTTGCGGCCTCTTTAGCCATTTTATGGCTTGTCTTTATAGAAGTCATATCCACATAATAGTTAATATGTGAGTGGTTCGTTGCAAAATGGCCAGGGATTACGCTTATCTTTACTCTCTTATTCTTTTTTGACGAAATTATATTAGCTCTGCTCTCCATAATAAAACCTCCGTTATTTTATCTTAAGCTTATTTAAAGTATAACATAGGTGTAAACTTTTTGCAAGCTTAGTTTTAAACTTAAGCTTAATAAAAATTTCCTTAACCTTTACTCCGTCCTTCTCATTGATGCTGTCGATGAATTCCGCCTTGAAAAAAATTCATAAGAAAATTAAGATTTACGCCCGGCGAGTATATAAAGCCTCTTAATATTACAACAGCAGCATTACAAACCCATTTTTTCTATAAAAAGCAAACATTATATTTATCACGTCATTTAAAATACATATAAAGCTGGCATTTTATCATACCGTTATACAGCTTTCTTCGCTTATCGGCTTTTTTGCCGAAAAAGCTTTCAAACTCCTCATGAGGTGAAATAATATAGCAAGAATGATCCTTATCAGGCCTTAGCTTTTCCCCCATTATCTTATAAATTTTCTCTGCTGATTTAATATCTAAGAGCCTCTCACCATAAGGTGGATTGCAGATTGTCACAGCGCCGTCAATCGGCTTAAATCTGCTTATATCCTGCTGCTTGACGGTTACTTTTGAAAAAACTCCCGCCTTTTTTGCATTAGTCTGTGACAACTCAACACACGCATCGTCAATATCAAAGCCCAATGCCTTAAAGCTACCGCTTTTATCTATTGCCTCGATTGCCGCCTGACGTTCAGTCTTCCAGACCAGACTGTCCATTACACCCCAGCCTTCAGACGCAAAGCTTCTTCTTATTCCCGGCGCAACTCCCAATGCCTTGTATGCAGACTCAATCAGAAACGTACCCGAACCGCACATAGGATCTATGTTCCTGCTGATTTTGATACAAACAGAAAAAGCCCTCTCCGGCGCAGAAGTGCCGAAAAAGGCTTGAAATAA
>CANQNK010000020.1 GCA_947625195.1 uncultured Clostridia bacterium
CTTGATACGACTTGTGAGCAGTCGGCAGAGTGGGATCTTATTCTGCCCGACTATTATCCTGATATTTTCAGAATACTCAAATGCAGCTTCACGCCTGCTATCACCTCACGGAGCATAAACGGAAGCCGATTTTCCTATGAGCTTACGGTAAACATTAAAATACTGTACTGCTCTGCGGAAAACAAAAAGGTAAACTGCGTAGAGCAAAAGCAGGTTTTTACAAAAACACTCGATTTAAACGGCGATGTTCAGAACCCTGAGATTCACCTTTGCCCCAGAACCGACTACATAAACTGCCGCGTACAGAATCAACGGCGACTCGATATACGGGGCTGCGTATCAACCAGAGTAAAGATCATCGGAGAAGAAACAAGCGAGCTTCTTATAGGCGCCTCGGGCGGAAAGATACAGCTTCGTCGCGAAGAGGTATCGGTTTTGACAAAGCGCATAAGCTTTTCAAAGCGCATAACAATATCAGAGGAAATAGAGCTTAGCGAGCAAAAGCCGGATATGGATTCAATAATAAAAGCATGCTGTGATATAGAAATGACAGAATGCAAGGTGATCCCGGATAAAATGGTAGTAAAGGGAGAAGCAAAGGCATATGTTCTTTACAACACCTCTGACGATTCCTGTGACAGCTTAAAGTTTTCGCTGCCGTTTTCAAATATTCTGGACATAGAAGGCGCGGACGAAAGCTGTAAGGTTTTTACCGAAATAGAGTCGCCGTTTATTGAGATAATTCCTAAAAACAATTCCCAGCGTGAATACACCTGTGAAATTTCTTTTACCGTGTGCGTATACGCCTTAAAATACGAAAATGAACATCTTGTTTTGGACGCATATTCAACCGCATACGAATGTGAAAACGAGGCGTCTCAAATGAATCTTGAGCTTTGTCCGGAAGAAAAGACAGTAAGATTTGACTGCACGGGAACGCTGAAAAGCGACGATGCAAAAATAAGCGAGGTTATTGACGCGTCCGCCGAGTGCTACAACGTACAGTACCGAACTGAAAACGACAAGCTGATGGTTTTCGGAAGCATTGACATTTCTCTATTGGCCAGAGACTCCGACGGCTGTCCTATGCTTCTTTCAGACACCCTCGCGTTTGAAAAGCAGATAGACTGTAAGACTGACGATATTTCTTCCGTTGATTTGTGCGCGAAAATATGCTCTGTTGACTATATGATAAAATCTGCGGACTGTGCAGAAATCACTGTATCCGCAGAGGTAAAGGCAAACATAAAGAGATGTCTTAAAAACAACGCGCTGAAAAACATTAAGCTCAACGAAGGAAGCAAAAAGTCCTGCAACACAAATTGTGCCTTAAAGCTTTACAACTGTGAAGAAAACGAATCCCTGTGGGAGGTTGCAAAGAGATTTAACACTACTCCGTCGGCAATAGCTTGCGAAAACGACATCGGGGATACCGACACTCTTCCCATCGGAATGATACTTATTCCCATAACGGATTAAGGAGGTTTATTTTATGAGTTCAATATACTCTGATATTGCAAAGCGTTCGGGCGGCAATATCTACATAGGAGTGGTAGGCCCCGTGCGCACGGGAAAATCCACGTTTATACACAGGTTTATGGAAACCGTTGTAATACCGAACATAAAAAGCGAGTTTGCCAAGGAGCGGGCAATTGATGAGCTTCCCCAGTCCTCCGGCGGAAAAACCATAATGACAACAGAGCCAAAATTCATTCCGGAAGAGGCAGTTGACATATGTATTGACGACAACTCAAGGCTCAGCGTAAAGATGATCGACTGTGTGGGATACGTTATCCCCTCGGCAGTCGGGTACTTTGAGAACGAAGCACCCAGAATGGTAAAGACCCCATGGTTTGAGGACGAGATTCCGTTTAATATGGCCGCTGAAATAGGCACGCAGAAAGTTATAAACGAGCATTCCACAATAGGGCTTGTTATAACCACTGACGGCAGCATAACCGATCTTCCGAGAGATGAGTACGAAGTATGCGAAGAACAGGTCATAAAGGAACTCAAAGCGCTTAACAAGCCTTTTGTAGTTCTTATGAACTCTGTCTCTCCTGAAACAAAGGAGTGCGAGGAGCTGTGCCGCAGCCTCAAGGAAAAGTACGACTGCTGTGTTATGCCGGTAAACTGTTTGGAGCTTGGCGAGGAAGATATAAAAGCTATTCTTTCACAGATTCTCTACTCATTCCCGATAAAGGAAATAAGCTTTAATATGCCCCGCTGGATAGCAAAGCTTAACAAAGGCCACTGGCTGAAGGACAATATCTTAAGCTGTATAAAGGATTCCGCAAACGAGATTTATATGATCCGGGACATAGAAAAAATGGTAGATTGCATAAGTAAGAACGAATATGTGCTATCCGCAAACATACAAACTCTTGACTTCGGTTCGGGCTCGGCTATTATTTGCGTCAGTCTTGACGAAAGCCTGTTTTATAAGATAATAGCTGAAAAGACTAACCTTAATGTCTCTGACGAATCCGACCTTATGAGTATGATACTTGAGCTTACTAAGGCAAAAAGCTCGTATGAGAAGTTTGAAAGCGCTTTAAATCAGGTAGAAGCCACCGGCTACGGAATAGTTATGCCTACCTTATCAGAGCTAAGGCTTGATGAGCCGGAAATAGTAAAGCAGAGCGGAAAATACGGCATAAGGCTTAAAGCAAGCGCTCCCACGATACATATGATTAAAGCGCAGATCTCGACTGAGATAAGCCCGATAGTCGGAAGCGAGGAGCAGTCAAACGAGCTTATATCGTATCTTCTAGGCGACCTTGAAGAAAGTCCTGAAAAGATATGGGATTCAAACATCTTCGGCAAGTCCCTTTATGAGCTTGTAAATGAAGGCCTGAACGCAAAGATATTAAGGCTTGGAGCAGACGCAAGAGAAAAGCTGAGAGAGGCGGTAGAAAGGATAGTAAACGAAGGCTGCAACGGTCTTATATGCTTTATACTGTAAACAAAAAAACTCCTTATCACCGGGCAAACGATGATAAGGAGATATTTTTTCACTTAAGCTTAAAATACTCTTCGTCCGAAACAGGCTCACACCACTCAGTACCGCCGTTTTCAGCGGGAACCTCAATTGCAATGTGAGAAAACCAGCTTTGTGCCGCCGCGCCGGGCCAAGACTTTCTTCTCTCGTCATAAATATTCCTCCCTAAAATTGCGTTCAAAAAGACTGACAGCTACTGCCGGTATTTATTACTCACTTTCCCAATCCGTGTTTATACCTGACAGTATATTATCGTAAATGCTGCGAATATCGTATGCGGTTTTTGAATCATCGATATCTTTCAAGAAATACGCCTTACTGTAATCCTCATTCCATATGCAATTTGCATTAAACGCGATGTCTGAACCGTCTTTGAAATTATCGTCTAAGTTTTCGCTGTTGAAATAACTATCAAGCCTTGCGTTTCTCAGCCCAAGGATCATAAAGCCGTCTTTTCCCATAACGACCGAACCGCTTCCGCCATCGCCGTAAATATTGTCGTCAAGACCTCCTGCATATGCCACTATCGGCATATATCCGGCACCGCCGTAAGACCTGTAAAACGCATTTTTGTAAGCTTCCTTTTCGTTTATAATAACCGTAAGGCACATACTTAATGCTAAATTCTTTTTTGTGTCGGCGTCTGAAACCCCCAACGAGTTGATGCAGGTTTTAACCGCATTAAATTTATCGGCATCTATCTTGGTAATCTTTGTAACCTCTGAGATTATACTGTCAACTCCGTTAGCGTAAGCTGTTTTAATAATTTCAGCATTTAAAATTTCATTCTTAATAATATCCGCAAGAGACGCTCTTTCAGAGTCCGCAGGACTATTTTTATAACCGCAAACAAACTGATTCTTTCCGACATTTCCGTCCTGACATCTGGCGGTTACCTCAACATCAAATCCCGTCTGTACTTGATCGTCTTTAACGTCACTGATCTCCCACGAAACGTAAACCGTATTTTGATCATTGCAGAAGTTGTTAAGCTTTAATCCAAAGCTTGTTGCGGGAGTATCTTTTACACTGTCGTCGAAGGTTGAAACGGCGCTTATTATGTCTGCGGATACTCCCACAGAGCTGTTATACCGCTCTACTGCGCAGGTGGTCTGTATTTTTGAAAGAAGGCTTTCAAGCGCCAGAGTGCAGTTTTGCTCTTTATGCCTTGATACATAACCTACAATGTTCGGTACAGCGATAACAGCCGCAATTATTATTATAACAAGCACTGCAATAACTTCCACAAGTGTAAAGCCGCATTTATTCTGCTTCATACAATGATCCCCTTTACAAAAGGTTATTTATCATTTTTGTCGGCGCCGTCAACAAAGCTCAGTGGAATTCCCATAAGTATGCCAGTATTCGGCTGATTTAGGTCTCCGAACACCTCGCTTACTATTTTTCTTACCTCTTCGACTTTATCTTCGTCCACTCCGAAAAGAATAGTCTTAGAGCTTTCATTCTGATTTTTTACTATTTCTTTGAAAACATCAAACATCGGCATTCCGTCAACGTTAGCAAGACTTTTAGCCATACCGGTGCTTTCAAGCACAGTTCCGCCCTTTACGCCGGCTATTGCAAGACGCTTCATAAGCTCATCTATAAGTTCTTCCTTTTTTGTAAAAAATATAAGTAACTGCATATGTATCCTCCTAACTCTTGATAATATTAACCGTATTCCTCTCAAAAACCGCCGATACCCAGCCTTCTCTTTCCCTCAAATCTGAAAGCCCAAAGCCGCATTCTTTTATAATCCCTATCACTTCATCCCTGCGCTCTGAAATTATTCCTGAGACTATCAGGATCCCTTTATCTTTAAGAAAATCCGAAAAAACTCCGCTCATAGCAATAAGTATATCAGACACAATATTTGCACATACAATATCGTAACCGCCGCCTATCAAGCCCCTTATATTCTCGTCGTCTATTACATTTCCGCACAAAGCCTTAAAACAGTCAGCCTTTACGCCGTTTTGCAAAAGGTTTTCGGATGCAATTTCAACTGAGTTCTCGTCAATATCCACAACAGTAAGCTCGCTTGCTCCGAGCAAGAATCCCGCAGCGGACAAGATCCCACTGCCGCAGCCGAGATCGAGCATCCTGTCGCCGGCTTTTATGTACCGTTCGATATTTTCAAGACAAAGCTGTGTGGTATTGTGCTGGCCTGTGCCGAAGCTGGGCGCAGGGTCTATTTCCAGTATCTTTCTGCCTGTGCTCCCGTCAGGAACCTTCTCCCACGTAGGCTTTATCAGAAGTCTTTCGCCTATTTCGATCGGTTTAAAATACTGCTTCCAGTTATTTGCCCAATCTTCCTCGCTGATATTTGCAAGAGAAACCTCAAGCCGGCCGAATTTTCCTTCATTGTCTCTTTGCTTAAGCTCTCTAAGCTCCTCTTTTATAAGCAGCAAAAGCTCAGCACCCTGTTCGTTCTCTGGAATATAAACCGTAACGCTTGTTTCGCAATCCTTAAGTCCCAACAAGTCGTCGTCGATATAATCCCAGTTTGCTATTTTATTGTCAAGGAAATCCTCAAACACCTTTGAGTCCTTTATCTCAAATCCGGTAATATTAAGACCTATCAGGCAACCGCAGACTATGTCCGCTCCCTCAGTTGTAGTATAAATGCAAGCCTCCGTCCAGTTCAATAAAGCACCTCCGATAATGCACAGTGGTCTAGTGATATTATAACATAAATACTAAAAAAAGTAAAGTCGTTTACCCTGTTCTTTTCATGACAATGAGAGGTTATATAATTTGCCTGTCAAAATTTACAGCACTACTTATGTCCGTTCAGAGTTACTTTTAGAAAATATTACAATATGTAAACTTTTCTGTTTATATCGACAAAAATTTTCCATTGAAATTTCAACAGGTTATTTAAGTCGCTCCGCTGAATCATTTAAATACTGTCTTTTGTGACACTTTTGCAAAACCGATTTGTTAATTTTTTATTACAAAATCAGGATAAAAGTTACAAATTAGTTACATTTATTTTTAGTTTTAATCTAGACAAACGTTATTTTATGTAGTATAATAGTTCTACGCCCCTGAAAAAAGGGAAATGTTTTAATAATAAGGGAGCCTTTTGCTTCCCGTGTTTTTCAGGCTGAAAGCGTATTAGGCCTGAGTGAAAGGAATGATCGTAATAATGAGGGTTATTACCGGTTCAGCGAGAGGTAAAAAGCTTAAAACGCTTGACGGGCTTGATGTACGCCCTACCTCTGATATGGTAAAAGAGGCTATATTCTCAATAATACAGTTTGATGTGCCGTCCTCATCGGTACTTGATTTGTTTTCAGGAAGCGGACAGCTTGGAATTGAAGCGTTGAGCCGCGGAGCGTCTCATTGTGTATTTGTTGACAAAAGCAAAAGCTCACTTGAGGTAACTAAAGACAACCTGACGCATTGCGGATTTTTATCGCAGTCAAGGCTTTTAAATATGGACAGCATAGAGTATTTGAAAGTCGGTAAAAAAGGTATTGACATAGCTCTTTTGGATCCTCCTTATAATCAGGGACTAATAATGCAGTGTCTTTCAGAAATTGAGCATGTTTTAAGTGACAGCGCAATCGTTGTATGCGAACATGAGGCAGTGCTTACTCTACCCGAGAATGTGAAGGGACTTAAGCTTTCTAAAAGATACAAATACGGAAAAACAGCTTTAAGCGTTTACAAAACCAAAGACAGCGGCGAGGAATAGACAATGGAAAGAGTTGCAGTTTGTCCGGGAAGCTTTGATCCCGTTACATACGGACACATTGATATAATCAGACGAGCGTCTAAGCTGTTTGACAAGGTTATTGTAGCTGTGTCGGTAAATTCGCAGAAGAATACAAGCTTTTCGGTTGAAGAGCGTGTCGATATGATAAAAAAGGTTACCGCTGATTTTGACAACATTGAAGTCGATATATGCACGGGACTTTTAGCCGAATACTGTAAAAAGCTTAATGCATCGGCAATTGTCAAGGGACTAAGGGCTGTATCCGACTTTGAGTATGAATTTCAGCAGGCGTTGGCGAACAAAACGCTCTACCCTCAGGGCGAGACTGTATTTTTAATAACGCGCGCCGAGAATATGTACCTCAGCTCAAGCGTTGTAAAGGAAATCGCACGCTACGGCGGAGACATTTCAAGTCTCGTGCCAAAAGAAATATTAGACGAAATAGTCGCAAGACTAGTGAAGAATATATAAAAATAAAGGAGTAAGGAAAAATGGCAAAGATTGAAGAAATACTGGATTTAATGGACGAAATGATCGACAAGGCTTCGAGTGTTCCTTTTACTAACAAAAAGGTTATCGACATCGAAAAAATGAGAGAATATATCGACAGTATCCGATACAACCTCCCTACTGACATCAAGAAGGCTAAAGAGCTTCAAAACGACAAGGCCATAATAATGACTGAAGCTAACAAAAAAGCAGAGGTCATCGTGAAGAAAGCTGAAGAACGCGCTCAGATTCTTGTTTCTGAGGATGAAATCACCAAAGCAGCACAGATTCAAGCGGCCGATATTCTCAATCAGGCTTATGCGGCTGAAAAAGAGATAAGGGTCGCTATGGCCAAAAAGCTTGAAGCTGCTCTTACCCAGGCAGAAAACGTTCTTACAAAGAATCTTACCGACGTAAAGCAGACCAAGGAAGCCATTATCGCCGTAGCTGAGCCAAAGCAGCCTATCACGCAGGAAAAGTAATCAGTGAAAAATATATATCCGCAGCCTGTTAATTCTAAGCTGCGGATTTTTTATATATTAAGCGATGTAAAAAGCGGAGAGCAAATGCTCTCCGCTTCAATAATTCCATTCTACTTTTCAAGGAATTTCTTTATCTGTGCATTGGCTTTTTCAAGTTCCGAATCAACCAAAGGTGAAAACTTCTCCCTTGCCTGAGTCCAGGTGTAAAGATTACCCTGCTGATCAGCCTCTGAAGTGCTTGCATAGATCCTGTTGGTCAAAGAAACTCCGGCCTCAAAACCGCTGTTGTCATCACCCATAAGAGCCGAAACACCATATGCAGGCTCAAACAGCATAACAACATTTTCGGGATTTGATACCTCCTTCATAAGCTCGTAATCCTCAGCAGACCAGTTCGGGTTATCCTCAAGCCACTTATCCTTTGCGTTCTGAAGATACTCTGAGTCGGTCTGAGCAACTCTGTAACACTCGAAAAATGCTCTCGCAGCGTCCTTCTTTTCAGATCCCTTAACCCACATAAACGAGTTGATGCTTGCGGTTGTGATAGGCTTTTCGCCCTCGTAGCTCGGATCAGCCGGGAAAGGAACTATTCCCCACTCATCGCCGTCCTTAGGCCCTCCGGTACCAGTAGCAGCCCAATCTCCCATAGCATAGAATAATACGTTCTGGTTGAACGCATCCGCAGCACTGTTAAAGAAAGTGCCGCTCAGCACATATTCCTGCTTACGCCAATCAGCAAGTCTTTCCTCAGCAGCAGCGATCTTTGGGCTGTCCATATTAGACTTATAAGTTGCGTTGTCATCAGTAGTAACGATAGTCTCACCGGTCTGCTGAACATACTGAGGAGCATAATAGCCGGTTATTCCGTATCTCTTCTCATCTCCGTTTGCGCTGTTTACATAAGAGCTCATAAGGTCGTCCATGGCATCATAGTCCCACTTTCCTTCATCATAAAGGGTTCTCGGGTCCTCAAAGCCGTTCTCAGTCATAACCTTCTTGTCATAGAAAATATATGATGATGGATAATACTCAATAGGCGCAACGTAATGCTTGCCGTTAAGCGAATACTGGTCTGCTGTTTCCTTAACAGCCTCCCACATCGGAGTGTTAAAGTCTATTATCTCGTCAAGCGACTGATAAAATCCCTGAATTACCTGACACGGAAATGCCAGCGCGCTGTATGGGAATAAATCGGGAAGATTCTTTCCCGAAGTAACCGCAGCACCAAGCTTTGTAAACTGGTTTGATGATGTAACTCTCTGCCACTTGATTTTTCCGCCCTTTTGCTCAAACAGACTCAAACCGACCGTCTTTTCCGCATTGCCGGACGGATTAAGGTCATAAATCGCCATCCATAAAAGAGTGTTTTCAGCCCCCTCAGGGATGCTTTTAATGTCGTCGGTAGTTGCAACATCCACGACATCTTTTTTAGAAGATTCTTTAGAATCTCCCTCGTCCGAACCGCATCCGGCAAAGGCAAGCGCAGTAACGACAGCCAATGCACCGGCAAGAAATCTTTTAATATTTTTCATTCATACTCCTCCACTCATTAAGTATTTAATAAAGGGATCCAGCCCATTATTTTATAAATTATCATATAGATATAGTGTACTGTCTGTTAAGAGATTATTTCTTTGTTTTTCTGACATTTATTAGCATTTTTTATGTTAAAACTTAAATCGAAAGGACATCGCATAGCGATGCCCTTTTCGGTAATAAAATTTTATTTATTAGAAGAAATAAACTTCTGAATAGATTCGTTAAGCTTCTTAAGCTCACTTTCAACTGTAGTTGAATGCTTTTCTCTTGTCTGAGTCCATGTAAAGGTTTCACCCTGCTCGTTAGGCGCAGAAGTGCTCTTGTAAATCCAACCGACAAGAGATACACCTGTCATAAATCCGCTGAAGTCGTCTCCCATAAGGCTGGATACACCATATGCGGGATCAAATATCATAAGATTCTTTTCAGGATCGGCAGCATCTCTGATAACCTGATAAGCTTCTTCGCCCCAGTTCGGATTATTAGCAAGCCACTTTTCCTTCTGGTTCTCAAGATACTTTGTATCCGTTTGAGCAACTCTGTAGCACTCATAGAAAGTCTTAACAGCGTCCTTCTTTTCAGAGCCCTTGACCCACATTACAGAATCATCAGACATGGACGCGCTTGAAATCGGCTTATCGCCCTCGTATGTAGGATCCTTCGGGAACGGAACTACACCCCATTCGTCGTCAGCACCCGGAGTATGGCTGTCAATAGCAGCCCACTCTCCCATGCAATAGAAGAGAATATTGGACTCAAAGGCTGTCGGAGCATCTCCGATCCAGTCAAATTTTACGTATCCCTGCTTCTGCCAGTCACCAAGTCTCTCCTCGGCAGCAGCGATCTTCGGGCTGTCAAGATTAGAAGTATACGTGATGTTGTCATCGGTTTTAACGATAGTCTCGCCTGTCTGAGCAACATATTGAGGAGCATAGAATCCGTTGATTCCATATCTTTCCTCATCGCCGCTTGCTCCCTGACAATACTCGCTCATCATGTCGTCAAGTGCGTCGTAATCCCACTTACCCTCATCGTAAAGCTCAAGCGGGTCTTCAAAACCGTTTTCGTTTATTACCTTCTTATCGTAAAACATAAGGGAAGTCGGTTTGTATCCGAACGGTGCTACATAGTGCTTGCCGTTAAGAACAAACTGGTCTGCCGTGTCCTTGATTCCTACCCACATAGCGGAATCAAAATCTATAATGTCGTCAAGAGGCTGATAAAAGCCCTGTACGACCTGACAAGGGAAAGCAAGCTGACTGTAAGCAAACAGGTCAGGAACATCCTTGCCGGAAGTTACCGCCGCACCAAGCTTTGTATACTGGTTGGTTGAAGTAACTCTCGACCACTTGACAGAACCGCCCTTGTCCTCAAAAAGGGTAAGTCCAACGGATCTCTCAGAATTTCCCGTAGGATTAAGATCTCCGATTCCCATGTACAACAGTTCCTTATCAGCGCCATCGGGAATAGCTGCAATATCGTTTGATGTAGCGACTTTAACAGTATCCTCCTTCACGGAAGAACCTTCACTGCTGTCCTTGCTACCGCCTTCGCAGCCCGCAAAAGAAAATGTTGTAACAATTGCCAAGCAGCCTGCGAATAATCTTTTAAGATTTTTCATTATAATCCTCCTTACTTAATTATTTATGTTTATTATAATGCTTTTGTTCAAAAAAGTCAACTAACACGTGAATAAGACAGACTATTTTTGTGTATACCGCACAAATAGTAACCGGATAATTATGCATAATTGCTAAAATAATATTTGTATTTTATTAAAATCAAAAAAAGAGAGCACTGCAACCGGCCGCGCTCTCACATTTTAATCTTTATTTTTATGTAATAGCTTCTCATTATATAATATGTCAAAGCCGAGTGTTATGCTGAAAAGCTGACATCTCGGCTTTGATTTTATATTTACTTATCGGACTTTAAAAACTTTTGAATCTGCGAGTTTATGGACTTTATCTCACTGTCAACGGTTGTAGAGAATTTTTCCTTAGACTGTGTCCATGTATAGGTTTTACCCTGCTCGTCAGCAACAGCCGTGCTCTTATAGAGCCAGTTTGCAAGACACACTCCCGACATAAATCCGCTGAAGTCGTCGCCCATAAGACTTGAAACGCCGTATGCCGGATCAAACATAAGAATGTTGTCGTCGGGATTTGAGATTTCCGCCATAAGGTCAAAATCCTCTTCTGTCCAGGTCGGACTTGCAAGCATAGCTTTTTCCCTGCCGTTTGCCGCATAATCCGGATCTGTCTGAGCAACTCTGTAGCACTCAAAGAACGCTCTTACGGCGTCCTTCTTTTCAGAGCCCTTTACCCACATATATGTCGTAATGGTAGCGGATGAAATAGGCTTTTCTCCCTCATATGTAGGATCCTTCGGGAACGGAACCATTCCCCAATCCCCAGCTTCCGGGGGACCGCTTGTGCCCATTGCAGCCCATGTACCCATCGAATAGAAGAGAATATTTTTCTCAAATGCCTCTGACGCAGAACCTATCCAGTTAGGCTCAATATAGCCTTCCTTCTTCCAGTTTGCAAGTCTGTCCATAGCAGCGGCTATCTTCGGGCTGTCAAGGTTTGATCTGTAAGTGATGTTATCGTCTGTCATAACGAGTGTTTCGCCCGTCTGCTGAACATATTGAGGAGCAAACCAACCGTTTATGCCGTATCTTACCTCATCGCCCTCTGCTCCCTTGCAGTAATCACTCATCATATCGTCGAGTGCGTCATAATCCCAGTTGCCCTCGTAATAAAGGTCAATAGGATCGTCAAAGCCGTTTTCATTTATAACGCTCTTGTCGTAGAATAAAAGCGCCGTTAATCCGTACTCAAGCGGTGCAACATAATGCTTTCCGTTAAGTACAAACTGGTCAGCAGTTTCCTTAACTCCGCTCCAAAGCGGATCGTTAAAGTCTATGATATCGTCGAGAGACTGGTAGAATCCCTGTACGACCTGACACGGAAAAGCAAGAGTGCTATACGTAAACAGGTCAGGAGCGTCCTTACCCGCTGTTACGGCAGCGGCAAGCTTTGAGTACTGATTGCTTGAAGTAACTCTCTGCCACTTGATTTTTCCGCCCTTATCCTCAAACAGGGTCAGACCAACAGTTCTGTCGTCGTCGTTGGTTGGGTTTAAATCGTAATTTCCCATGTAAGTAAGTGTGCCGTCCTCTCCGTCTGCAATAGGTGCGATGTCGTTTTCGGTAACAACCTTTACGTCTTCATCCTTTTTGGAAGAAGACTCTTTTGCACCGCCTTCACCGCATGCAGCGAAAGAAAGCGTCAAAAGCACCGCCAGCGCGCCTGCAAGCAGCCTTTTTGCGTTTTTCATAGTGTTTTATCCTCCTTACAAAGCTTATATTTAAAAGCATAAATATTAAAGCGGAAAACTCAACCGTTGTTTTAGTCTGCTAAATCAATGGTTGAATTTACCCACATTTATTATAGCACAAATAAAAATACATTACTATGTGCATTTTTTACTGTTTTGCACTAAGATTTTCAGTAATATTCAACAAAAGGTACTTTTAAGCCGATACAAAAAGGATTGAATTTGAAATAAATGTGTGATATACTTAAATAAAATTTTTTATTCGGAGAAAAATATGAAAGAAGTCTTGATGTATACAGACGGCGCGTGCTCGGGAAATCCCGGCCCCGGCGGTTACGGAGTAATACTAAAATACGGCAAAGCTGAAAAGGAGCTGTCCGGGGGAAACGCAGCCACAACTAACAACCGTATGGAGCTTTCGGCGGTAATAGCGGGACTCTCTGCGTTGAAGGAGCCATGCAAAGTAACTGTATATTCCGATTCAAAGTACGTGGTCGACGCGATAACGCTAGGGTGGGCAGAGAACTGGAAAAAGTGCGGCTGGATTAAAAGCAACAAAGAGCCTGCTTTGAATGTCGATTTGTGGGAGAAGCTGTTAACCTTGATTAACATACACAAGGTAACTTTCGTTTGGGTTAAAGGTCACGCCGGACACCCGGAAAACGAGCGATGCGACGCTTTGGCGGTGGCAAAGAGCAAAAGCTATGCGGCGCACAATGTTTTATAGGCTTGCAAAATAATCAAAAAGATCGTATAATTAAACTCAGAAAAATCAAAAGGGACTGATCTTTAATGGAAAAAAGGTTTATCTACTGCGACAATGCGGCTACGACCGCAGTAAGCAAGAGAGCTCTTGACGCGGCTATGCCGTACTTTTGCAGTGAGTTCGGAAACGCATCGAGTATATATATGCACGGACAGAATGCGGCAAAGGCAGTACTCTCCGCCCGTGAAAAGATAGCCGGGATACTTGGCTGCAAGACGGGTGAAATTTACTTTACCTCAGGCGGCTCTGAGGCCGACAACTGGGCGATAAAGGGCGCGGCTCTCCTGGGAAAGGCTAAGGGCAAAAACCACATCATCACCTCTGTTTTCGAGCATCACGCAGTTCTTCACACCTGTGAGTTTCTTGAAAAGCAGGGCTTTGAGGTAACATACGTTCCGGTTGACGAAAACGGACTTGTACGTCCAAAGGACATTGAGGATGCTATAAAGGACACTACCTGCCTTGTAACGATTATGTTTGCAAATAACGAGATAGGTACAATTCAGCCTATAAGGGAAATCGCTGAAATCTGTAAAGCGAGAAAGGTGTTTTTCCACACAGACGCCGTTCAGGCAGTAGGCAATGTAGAAATAAACGTAAAGGATATGGGCATTGATATGTTGTCTCTGTCGGGACATAAGATACACGCTCCCAAGGGAATCGGCGCGCTCTACTGTAGGGCGGGAATTTCACTTCCAAATCTTATACACGGAGGAGCTCAGGAGAAAAACAAGCGCGCTGGTACTGAAAATGTTCCTTTTATCGTTGCGCTTTCGGTCGCGCTTGAGGACGCCTGCTCCGATATTAAGGCTAAGCAGGAAAGGCTTTCTAAGAAACGCGACAGACTTATAGACGGCATTTTAAAGATCCAGCAGACCCGACTCAACGGCGACAGGCAAAAGCGGCTTTGCTCAAACGTAAACATTTCTATAAGGGGTATTGAGGGCGAAAGCCTGCTTTTGATGCTTGATATGTACGGCATATTAGCCTCAAGCGGCTCTGCCTGCACCTCGGGAAGCCTTGATCCCTCTCACGTGCTTCTTGCAATAGGCCTGCCGCACGAGATAGCTCACGGCTCTCTCAGGCTTTCGATTTCAGATGAAACCACTGACGAAGATATAGATTATATACTTGAAACAGTTCCAAAGGTAGTTGACCGTCTTCGCTCAATGTCCCCCCTCTGGGAGAGGATATGCAGGGAAGAGGGCCTTGTGGGAACGATATAGATTTTTTAAGGAGGACTATATAAATGATTTATTCTGAAAAAGTGATGGATCACTTCGCAAACCCGAGAAACGTCGGCGAAATAGAAAACGCTGACGGTATCGGCGAGGTCGGCAACGCCAAATGCGGCGACATTATGAAAATGTATCTCAAGATAAACGGCGGCATTATTGAGGATGTAAAGTTTAAAACCTTTGGCTGCGGTGCTGCGGTTGCGACCTCTTCCATGGCAACCGAGCTTATCAAGGGCAAAAGCATCGAAGAAGCTTTAAAGCTTACTAACAAGGCGGTCATTGAAGCGCTGGACGGACTTCCGCCGGCAAAGATACACTGCTCTGTTCTTGCAGAGGAGGCTATGAAGGCTGCTATTGCCGACTACTATACCAGGCAGGGCCTTGATCCCGAGCTTTATGTAGGAAAGGTAAGTCACAACTGCGATGCCTGCGAAGGCTGTAAATGATTTTTTTGTTTATCTTTTAACAGACAGCTATCATTAAAATGGCGCACAAATGTACATCTATTAAAACCAACCTGTATTTATTCACAGATTTTTTACATTTGGTCAACAAAGTCTTGCCCTTTTTAAGGCAAGGCTTTTTGCTTTTTAGTCCTATTACGTCCTAATCAAAGGAACGCCGTATTACCTGAATATTTTACGATGTTGCGGAAACTATATCCTTAAAAATATAAAGGGATGATGAAATATGTCAAGACTAAGCGGAAGAACATATATACACGATAAGCCGCCGTCGGTGATCTCCTATGCCTGCGTGGGCGGAAAAAAAGAGGGCGAAGGTCCTATGAGGGAGTATTTTGACAAAATATCCAACGACCCGTATTTCACTACCGAAAGCTTTGAAAAAGCCGAGAGCGAAATGCAGAAGCAGGCAATACTGCTTGCACTGAGAAAGATAGGTAAAAAACCTGAAAATATTGATTTTATGCTTGGCGGTGACCTTTTGAATCAATGTGTTGGAACAAGCTACTCCTCAAGAGATATGAACATTCCGTTTCTGGGAATATACGGTGCATGTTCCACTATGGCTGAGGGGCTGCTTATTTCCTCCCTGCTCGTTTCCGGAGGAGTCGGAAAAAACGTAATAGCATCGACCTCATCGCATTTCTGTACCGCAGAAAGGCAGTACCGCTTCCCTCTTGATTACGGAAACCAGCGGACTCCAACCGCTCAGTGGACAGCTACCGCAGCAGGCGCCGTAGTAATTTCGGACGCAGGCCAAGGACCGTATGTAAAAGGAGCAACAATCGGAAGCATAGTTGATCTGGGCGTTACCGATATAAATAATATGGGAGCTGCGATGGCGCCCGCCGCCTGTGACACAATAAAGAACTTCTTTGACGACACCGGCAAAAAGCCCGACGATTTTGACCTTGTTGTTACGGGAGACCTCGGACTTGTTGGAAGCTCGATTTTATATCAGCTTATTTCAAATGAGGGCTATAATATCAAACCAAGGCACAAGGACTGCGGTCTGATGATATACGACGCAAAGCGTCAGGATATGCACGCGGGCGGTTCCGGCTGCGGATGCGCTGCAAGTATGCTGACCGGTTATTTTCTGCCGAAAATCAAAGCCGGCAGGATAAAAAACATTCTTTTTGTCGCCACGGGCGCGCTTATGTCGCCGACTGTAAATCAGCAGGGTGAAAGCATACCGAGCGTTGCACACGCAGTGTGGATTTCAAACGAGAGGAGTTAGTTATGGAATACGTTTACGCTTTTTTGGTAGGAGGCGTTTTATGCGCCATCGGACAGGTGCTTATTGATTATACAAAACTCACACCCGCGCGGATATTAGTAGCATATGTGGTTGCCGGAGTTTTTCTGGGAGCAGTGGGAGTGTACAAGCCTTTAGTAGAATTTGCAGGCGGAGGCGCTACCGTTCCGCTGACAGGATTCGGGTATCTTCTGTCAGACGGTGTAAAAAGCGCCGTTGACAAGGACGGATTTATAGGGATATTTACTGGTGCTCTGACAAGCGGCGCCGCTGGAATAACCGCCGCTATGGTATTTGCTCTTATCGCAGCGCTGATTTTCAAAAGCGGAAACAAAGACTAGCCAAAATACTGAATTTATACTGATATCATTTGCCAAATTATGTAATATACGTAAAAAAAGTGAAAAAGCTCTTGCAAGAAGTCCGAAATACTGGTATAATAAAAAGTACTTTTTAAAGGTGTGATATGAAATTTATTTTTGAGCGCGATCCCCGGTCATAATGGGAAAAACGTTCAGAAAGGATCGGATAGATATGACTTATAACGAGCTTTATGACCTATGGTGCGAAAATGCAACGGACGATAAGGATCTTCTGCCGGAGCTTTTGTCGATAAAAGGCAATGATAAGGAAATTGAGGATAGATTTGCAGTTTCTCTAAAGTTTGGAACTGCCGGCCTGAGAGGAGTAATCGGCGCAGGCACTAACAGAATGAATGTTTACACGGTCAGACAGGCAACACAGGGGCTTGCCGATTATTGTAACGAAGATTTTGAAAACCCGAGTATTGCTATAGCATACGATTCAAGAATAAAGAGCGACGTTTTTGCAAAAGAGGCTGCTGCCTGCCTTGCGGCAAACGGAATAAAGGTATATATATACCCCGAGCTTATGCCTACTCCCATGCTTTCGTACGCAGTAAGGGCACTGAACTGTGATTCCGGAATAGTCATTACGGCGTCTCACAACCCCGCAAAGTACAACGGATATAAGGTATATGGCCCTGACGGCTGTCAGATGACCATTGACGCCGCGAACAAAGTGCTACAAAACATCGAGAAAGTTGATATATTTACAGGCGCAAAAACAATGGACTTTGACCTGGGCGTTGAAAGCGGAAAAATAGAATACATCGGAAAGGATATTTACAACGGATACCTGAAAGCCGTAAAGGAGTGCGGTATTCACACCGACTGTATTGCCGAAAGCGGTATGAAAGTGGTTTTTACGCCTTTAAACGGTACGGGAAACAAACCCATAAGAGATATTCTTAAAATGATAGGCGTAAGAGATGTAGTGGTAGT
Source organism: uncultured Clostridia bacterium (assembly GCA_947625195.1). Lineage (GTDB taxonomy): Bacteria > Bacillota > Clostridia > Oscillospirales > Ruminococcaceae > UMGS1601. The sequence goes on from CANQNK010000020.1 coordinate 17,608, forward strand.
TCCCGAGCAGGAAAATCCTGACGGCAACTTCCCTACCTGTCCGTTTCCAAATCCGGAGATTAAAGATGCCCTTGCTTTAGGCATTGAGCTTTCAAAAAAGGAGCATCCCGACCTGTTGCTTGCATCTGATCCGGACGCTGACAGAATGGGCATTGCCGTTCCGGATAAAAACGGTGAGTTCGTACTGTTTTCCGGAAATGAGGTGGGAGCGCTGCTGCTTGAGTACATCTGTAAGGAAAGAACGACTCTTGGTACTATGCCCGAAAATCCGATTACCATTAAAACGATAGTTACCACCGACATAATCAAAAAAATCGCCGACGAGTACGGAGTTGAGATGATAGAAGTGCTTACCGGCTTTAAGTTTATAGGAGAGCAGATAGGACTGCTTGAGAAAAAAGGAGAGCAGAACAGATTTATCTTCGGATTTGAAGAAAGCTACGGATACCTGGGCGGCTCCTATGTAAGAGACAAAGACGCGGTAATTGCCTCTATGCATATCTGTGAAATGACCGCTTTTTATAAGACCAAGGGAATATCTCTGATAGAAGCAAGAGCAAATATGTACGCAAAGTACGGAAATTTTGTTCACACACAGAAAAGCTTTATCTGCGAGGGCGTAAGCGGCATGGAGAAAATGGCTGAGATTATGGACGGCCTTAGAAACAATCCGCCAAAGGAGATATCCGGACTTAGGGTATTAGAGTTTTCCGATTATCAGACGAGCGTAACGCTTGACTGTCTGACAGGTAACAAAAGCGAAATTACTCTTCCCAAAAGCAATGTTTTGTCATTTGTACTGGAAAACGGCGCAAAGGTAATTTTGCGTCCGTCGGGAACCGAGCCGAAAATCAAGGCCTACTACACAACGATTGCCGACAAACGTGAGGACGCCGAGGCGCTTGAAGAAAAAATTTCAAAGGATTTTGCCGCACTTATCGGATTTTAACGTAAAACTTTTTCATACATAAAGGGGATACCAAGATATGGCATCCCCTTTCTGATACAAAAAACACCGGACGCGCCGGTGATTTTTTTGTATATCATCTGAACTGCTTATATAAAGAATAGAATATAAGATTATATCTTTCTGTGATCTCCTCTTCCTCAAAGGCAACGGTGGGCTTCATATCGACAATAAGCCTTGAATCCTTTAAATAAACTATATCAAAGGTTGCGTGCTCAATAAGCACTCTTTTTGAATCGAGCTTATCAGAACCTTTCGCCCTGTGCTCCCCGACAAAAAAATCTCCCCCGTCTGTTTTTAATATGTACTTTACGTCTCCGGTGAGTCCGTCCTTCATATAAAGATTCATAGTCTTGTCGAAAACCAGCTCATCTATCTCGATAGAATCGGAAATAAAATTCTCACTGCTTATATCCTTGCTTGCTTTAACATAGCTTATTATCGGCTTTATAAGCAATACCATAATCACGGCATACACCAGCAGTATCAAAAGATTCCATACCTTAAAGCCGTTTATTATCAGCGCCGCAACAATGCACACAGCAAATACGCCCGTGACTATAAGTGCGATCTGCATTATATCCTTATAGTAAATACTTGCGTTTTTTGTATACTTATCCTTCATATCAAATTCCTCCTCGCCGTTTGAAAAAAGTATATCATATCTTACAATTATTTTCAAGTGTAAAAAGACAATATTTTTTTGTAAAAACACTTGAAATTTTTTTTATTGTGTGGTATACTTATTAAGCTTAAAATGATAAATCCATAGAACTACTGTCTAAACTGAAATGATGGGCTTCTATGTGAGTCATAAATTTTGCGTTTAGAGAGGAGGAAAACTTAAATGAAAAAAGGTATTCATCCGGCTTACGAGGAGACTACTATCACCTGCGCTTGTGGAAACGTTATCAAAACACGTTCGACTAAGAAGGATATTAAGGTTGAAATCTGCTCAAAGTGCCATCCGTTTTTTACAGGAAAGCAGAAGCTTGTTGATACTGGCGGAAGAGTTGACAGATTCAAGAAAAGATACAATCTTGACTAAGCCTTTACGGAGCGGATTTCGTCCGCTCTTATTTTTTTAATCAATCTGTGAGGACAACTTATGAGCTACAAAACAGTTAAAGGTGAAGCATCGGGAAGCTTTACTGAAAAAAAGAGCGAATTTATCGGACATATCGCCCATGTAAAAACAAACGACGAGGCTGTTGAGTTTATTAACAAAATAAAATCACAAAACAGAAAGGCCAGGCACAATGTATACGCATATATTCTGAAAGAATCAAATATCACCCGATACAGCGACGATTCTGAGCCTCAGGGCACAGGCGGCGTTCCCGTGCTTGAGGTTTTGCAAAAAGAGGGACTTTTCGATGTATGCGCGGTCGTGACAAGATATTTCGGCGGGACTTTGCTGGGTACGGGAGGACTGACCCGAGCGTATTCAAAGGGCTGTAAGCTTGCGGTGGATGCTGCCGAGATAATGGAGATGCACCTGGCACACGAAGTAACTGTTACGACTGACTACAGTTTGTTCGGAAAAGTAAACGCTCTTTTACCGGAATTTGAGGTGAAAACACTGAATGAGGATTTCGGCAGCGAAGTAACACTTACGCTTCTGGTAAAGGCGGATAAAGTAAAAGCTTTTGAAAGTAAGCTGATCGATGCAACTTTTGGTTCTGCAAAAATAAGAATTTACGACGAGATTTACGGAGATTTTGCATAGGCTTTGTGAATAATCTGTTAATTTTTTCAAAAAATAAAGGTGAATCGGCACTAAAAAAAGTATATAACATTAGAATAACAAGCAACCAGCTTTTTAGATTTTAGGAACAGAGAATATGAATCCCAGAGAAATAACCGAACATTTTGAGGCTGAAATTTTATGCTCATACGCCTGTCTTTCAAAAGACACCAAGGGCAGAAGGCGTGAGCAGGAAAAGTGCTCTCTTCGCACTGAATTTCAGCGCGACCGCGACAGAATAATACATTCAAACTCCTTTCGCCGTTTAAAGCACAAAGCGCAGGTCTTTTTGTACCCCACGGGAGATCATTACAGAACAAGACTTACTCATACTCTTGAGGTTGCTCAGATCGCAAGGACAATTTCAAGAGCTCTGAGGCTAAACGAGGATTTAACAGAAGCTATCTCCCTTGGGCACGATTTGGGACATACGCCTTTCGGACACGAGGGTGAAAGAGTGCTTGATATGCTTAACCCGAACGGCTTTAAGCACTATAAACAAAGTATAAGAGTAGTGGACTACATAGATAAACTGAATCTCACCTATGAAGTGAGAGACGGCATTTTAAAGCACACCAACCAAACCGCCGAAACCAGAGAGGGCTGCGTTGTCAGGGCGGCGGACGTTATAGCATATATAAATCACGATATCGACGACTCCATACGCGCGGGTGTGATAAAGGAAACCGATCTTCCCGAGGAAGCGACGAATATTCTGGGGCACTCTAAAAGCGAGCGCATAACTACTCTTGTAAATTCAATTGTAAAAAACGGAGCTGAGAGCATAAAGATGGACGATGAGGTAAAGTATGCTCACGACAAGCTTCACAAATACATGTTTGATTCTGTGTATACAAATCCCAAGTGCAAATCTGAGGAAAAAAAAGTAAAGGACCTTGTAGGAAAGCTTTACGAGTATTACATAAAGGACGTTGACAGACTTCCCGAGGATTACAGAGAGCTGTCATATGAATTTGACAGGGAAACCGCCGTGTGTGACTACATAGCAGGTATGACAGACTCGTTTGCAATAAGAACCTTTGAGGAGCTGTTTATTCCAAAGGGCTGGAACGCGCTTTAATAAATCTTTAATAAATTAAGAGGAGAAATTTATGAAAAAGATCTTATCATTACTTTTAGTGTTTATTATTTGCGCTGCTATGTGCGGTTGTGAAGATAAGAAAAAAGAAAAAGTTGATTCGTTTCTGGTAGGAGGAGTGTGGGAAGCCACTGTTCAGAACAACGATGAGTCCAAACCCTTTCTTCTGGCATATCAGTTCAAAGACGACGGCAGCTACGTTCAATACAATAACATAATTGCAATATCCGGCGGTTACTTCGAGCAGGACGGTGAGGATCTGACGCTAATAAGCCCCGATCGCACTCAGACAGCAGAAATATCCTGTACCTATGACAAAGATAAAGAGATTTTATCTCTTACAGGAAAAATCGGTAATCAGGAAAACTCTCCTGAGGCTACTATAAAATTCAAAAGAATCGACGAGGGCGATGAAAAATATTACCAGGAAAATAATACCGTAAGTGTGGAAATTAAAAAGAAAAAGTAGCACTTTATATATCATCATTTTAAATAGCTTAAATAGCGCAAGGAGGAGTAATGCTTGGCGTTTTCACAGGATTTTATTGACAGGCTAAAATACGCAAATAGGATTGAAGACGTCATGGGAAGTTACGTTCAGCTCAAAAGAGCGGGTTCATCGTTAAAATGTCTCTGCCCCTTTCACTCCGAAAGAACACCGTCCTGTACCGTATATCCGGACACCGACAGTTTTTACTGTTTCGGATGCGGAGCAGGCGGAGATGTTGTTACATTTATAATGAAGATAGAAAACCTCGACTACTACGAGGCGGTGAAGTATCTCGCCGAGCGCAGCGGCATTGCAATGCCGGAGGATGAGCGTTTCGGGCAGGGCGCCGATCTTAAGAAAAAGCGCCTTTATGAGATGAACAGGCAGGCAGCAAGGTTTTTTTACAGAAATCTGAAAACTCCCGAGGGTAAGAAGGGGCTTGAATATCTTTTGGGCAGAGGACTTAAGCTTGAAACTATAAAAAAGTTCGGGCTGGGCGTAGCGATCGACAAATGGTCAGCGCTGAAGGATCATCTTCTTTCTCTCGGCTTTTATGAAAATGAGCTGGTGGACGCTTCACTTCTCGGAAAAAACTCTCAGGGACGCACATACGACTTCTTTAAAAACAGAGTTATGTTTCCGTTTTTTGACCTTCGGGGAAATGTAATAGCCTTCGGCGGGCGACGGCTTGACGAAAGCGATTCAAGAAAGTATTTGAATTCAAAGGAAACCGCCGTTTTTAAAAAGAACAGAACACTGTTTGCGCTTAACTTTGCAAAGGAAAGTGCAATAAAAACAAAACAGCTTTTGCTGTGCGAGGGAAATCTGGACGTAATATCAATGCATCAGGCAGGCTTTGACAATGCGGTTGCTACATGCGGAACGGCAATTACATCAGAACACGCCAGAATGATGCTGCAATACTGCGACGAGGTTATTATATGCTACGACTCTGACGAGGCCGGACAGAAGGCCAGCAACAAGGCTATAAACACCCTGTCTGAAGTAGGTATAAAAACCAAGGTAATAAAAATGGATGACGCAAAGGATCCGGACGAATATATAAACAAATTCGGAAGTGCGCGGTTTCAAAAGCTTATCGACAAATCTCAGGGTGCGATACTTTACGAGCTTTCAAAAGCCGAAAACGGCCTTGATATTTCTAACCCGCTTGACAGGATAGATTATCTTAAAAACTGCTATAAAGTACTTGAAAAAATTGCAGATCCGGTAGAGCGCGAGGTTTATATCGATCAGGTATCAAAAAAGACGAATGTCAGCAAGGACGAGATAAAAAACGTAATTTCTCAAAGGCTTAAGAGGCAACGATTCAGCGAGCAGAAAAACAACTGGCGAAAGCAGGTAAACTCGACCGTTACAAGGCGTGATGACCTAAATCCTCTGGCGGCGAAATTTCCAAAAGCCGCAAAAGCAGAAGAAGGACTAATCTCATACGTTTACACAAATCCCGACAAATGCGCTGAGGTATGTTCTCTTATAAGCGCAGAAGAATTTGTAACCGATCTGAACCGACGTATTTTTTCTTCTATTACAGAAAAAATACTTTCGGGCGCAGATTTCTCCACTTTTTCGCTCGGAAGCGAATTTTCTGCCGATGAAATGGGTAAAATATCTAAGATAATTGCAACGCGGAGAAATATGGCAGTAGACTCAAAAACGGCAATGGATTATATCGGCGTTATAAAAAACACAAATCCCGGCGGCGGCGAGCCTGACGTACTTAATGACCAAGAGCTTTTGAATTTTATTCAAGGCTTAAATAAAGGACAGTAAAAACTATTGAGGTGTAAATAATGAACAGTGAAAAGAAAGCAATTCTCGACAATCTTCTTGAGCAGGGAAAGGTAAGCGGTAAGCTTACAACTAAAGAGATAACCGACGCACTTGAAAAGCTCGATTATGACGTTGAACAGATGGATTCGTTTTACGATGCCTGCTCTGCAAATAATATAGAGATCATAGACGACGTTAATCCCGACGATGCTATTATTCTTTCCGCGGCGGAGGACGACGCTATCGATGACAGCGTTGACATATCAATATCTACTGAGGGCATTTCTATTGACGACCCTGTAAAAATTTACCTTAAAGAGATAGGAAGAGTTCCGCTTCTTACTGCCGAGGAAGAAATTCAGCTGGCGGAACAGATGGCAGGAAGCAACGAAAAGAAGGCCAGTGAGGCGAGAAAGCGTCTTGCAGAGGCAAATCTTCGTCTTGTGGTTTCTATTGCAAAGAGATATGTCGGAAGAGGCATGAGCTTTTTAGACCTTATCCAGGAGGGGAACTTAGGACTTATCAAGGCGGTGGAAAAGTTTGACTACACAAAGGGCTTTAAGTTTTCTACCTATGCTACATGGTGGATAAGGCAGGCTATTACAAGAGCTATCGCCGATCAGGCCAGAACGATAAGAATTCCCGTTCATATGGTGGAGACGATAACAAAGGTAAAAAAGGTTTCGTCTCAGCTGCTCCACCAAAACGGTCGTGATCCGAGCCCTGAGGACATTGCAAAAGAGCTTAATATGCCGGTTGACAGGGTTCGTGAGATTATGAGAATAGCACAGGATCCCGTATCACTTGAGACGCCTATCGGCGAGGAGGAGGATTCTCACCTTGGCGACTTTATCCCCGATGAAGACGCTCCCGCTCCGGCTGAAGCGGCATCACTCGTGCTTTTAAAGGAGCAGATAGATCAGGTGCTCTCGACCCTTACCGACAGGGAGGAAAATGTTCTGCGGCTGAGGTTCGGCCTTGTTGACGGCAGATCTCGTACCCTTGAGGAGGTAGGACAGACTTTTAACGTAACCCGTGAAAGAATAAGGCAGATAGAAGCAAAGGCTTTAAGAAAGCTGAGACATCCTAACCGCAGCAATAAGGTAAAGGATTTTATCGACTGATTGTGTAACTACATATCAGTCAAACGGATATAAAAATGTCTAACAATGAAACGAGATATGAAATAATCAGAGATACACCGGGCAAAGCCGAAGCTTTGCCAAAGAAAAAGAGAGGCAAGAGGTTTGTTTTCTGGTGTATATTCACCTGTGCGGCCTTTGTGATTTCTGATATTGTTCTTCTGCTTTTCTTCGGGAAAATATGGTTTGTGAACCCAATGAAAAAAGAGTACCGCATTATGGGAATAAACGTAAGCTCTGAGCAGGGAAAAATCGCGTGGGACTCAATAGCAATGCAGAATATAGACTTTGCCTTTATAAGGGCAACCGAGGGCAAAAGCTTGAAAGATACTCACTTTACGGAGAACTATAAAAACGCATACGCCTCGGAAATTGACGTTGCTCCCCTGCACGACCTTACCTTCAGCGCAAGCGGCGCGGAGCAGGCAGAGGCGTTTATAAACGCCGTAGGAGAAAAAAAGGACAGTCAGCTTCCTCCGGTGGTACAGATAAGACTTTACGGCAAATACGTTGCTGTTCCGCCGAAAAGGCAGGAGGTTACAAATATTCTAAAGGAATTTTGTGAAGCTATTAAAAACAGGTACAACTGTTCTCCAATAATAATGACCGACGAGGAGCTTTACGAAAAATACATTTTTGGCGACTACTCCGACTCAAAGCTTTGCATACGTTCGGTATACTCTAAGCCGGACGCAAAGAATCAAAGCTTTATGTTCTGGCTTTATAATCCGAAAACCAGACTCAACGGCTGTGAAACAGACGAATATATGGACAAGATTACAATATTACAGGACGAAAAGCAGTACTATGATATGCTTATTTAAGCGGCGAATTTATATCGCCGCTTATTTTTGTTCTACAAACCTCCGTTTTTTATATAATTATTTATAAGGGGCGCTTTTCCCTTTCTATTTTTCTGAAAGCGGTGGTCATACATAAAGCTTTTAATGATTATCTTCTGTGCATTATCCATCATAGCGGCGGTGGCAAGCGGTAAGACTGACGACTTATCCTCTTCAATGATTTCTGCCTTTGAGGACAGCGTTTCTCTGTTTTTGTCGCTTTTGGGGGTGATGGCGTTCTGGGGAGGAGTTATGAACATTGCAAAAAAGTCGGGGCTTACCGATAAAATATCCCGTCTGCTCTCCCCCGTTTTAAAGCTTATATTCAAAGGCGTAAGCAAAACTTCGGCGGCTTTTTCCGCAATAACACTCAACATAACCGCAAATATGCTCGGGCTTGCAAACGCCGCCACTCCACTTGGTATAGAGGCTATGACAGAGCTTAAAAACGCAGAGGGCGGCAGAGAGACTCCGACAAAAAATATTGCCCTGCTGACTTTATTCAACACAGCGTCAATACAGATAATCCCCACCACCATCGCCGCCATAAGGGGAAAGTACGAAAGTGCAAACCCTATGGAGATAATTCCCTCAGTGCTTATAACCTCGTTTCTGTCACTGATGGTAGGAATTGCGGCGGTAAATATTCTTTACATAAACAGAAAGAGAAAAAGATATGAGCGTAACTGATCTGATACTTCCCGGATTTTTTCTTTTGATATGCGTTTTCGGGCTGTATAAAAAAGTGGATATATTCTCCGCCTTTTTGCAGGGCGCAAAGGAAAATGTAAAGGTTGCGTTTGATATTCTGCCATCGCTGGTTCTGCTTATAACCTTGATAGCAATGCTCAAAAGTTCAGGTGCTCTTTCGCTTATAACAGAGCTTTTATCGCCGATTGCTCAGGCTGCCGGAATAGATAAGAACTGCTTGCCGCTTGGTGTAATGAGACCGTTTTCTGGCTCAGGCGCGCTTGCGATGTTTGACAGCGTGATAAAGGAATTCGGCCCCGACACCTCAACCGGCAGAATTGCAAGTATTATGATGGGTTCTACCGAGACCACCTTTTACACTATCGCGGTATATTTTTCCGCCGCAAAGATAAAACCTACCGGAAAAATAATTGCCGCTTGTCTGCTTGCCGATATTGCAAGTGTAATAATAAGCTCTAATATAGTTGATATTATGTTTTAAAAACTGGAGATCGTATGAAAAAACAAGGCTTTCTTTTAGGCTCGGCAATTTTGATGTTTTCAATGCTTGTTACAAAAATTCTCGGGCTTTTTTATAAAATTCCTCTAACTAATATTCTGGGCGGCGAGGGTATGAGCTATTACTCATCTGCCTATTCGATTTTTATGCCCGTTTTTGCAATTTCTGTTTCAGGACTTACAACGGCGCTCGCAAAGACGGTTTCTGAGAACTTAAGCTTTAAAAGATACAAAAATGCGCTGAAGATAAAAAGAATATCTATGCTTTTCTTTTCCCTTACAGGACTTATCTTTACGCTTTTAACGCTCGTAATAGGATACCCCGTTTGCGTTTTCATTCTTCATTCAAGGGACGCATTCCTATCAGTTGCGGCAATATCCCCAAGCATATTTTTTGCAAGTGTTATGTCTGTGCAAAGAGGCTTTTTTGAGGGCGGACGCAATATGCTTCCGACCTGCATTTCAGAGATAATAGAGTCTGTTTTGAAGGTGTCCTTCGGGATAGGAGGAGCTTATCTTGCGCTTTTTATGGCGCAAAACGAGTTTGAAAAATACGGCACCGTTTTTGACAAGGCAGTCCGCTCTGCCGATGAGATAATTCCCACGGCGCTTCCGTATATATCGGCTTTTTCTCTTTTGGGCGTTGCGCTTTCAACAGGCGTTGCTACTGTGTACCTTTTTATAATATCAAGAAAGCGCTCATACAGAATAAGCAAGGAGCAGATAAACCTCGACAAGGTTACAGACAAACGCCGCAATATAATAAGCTTTCTTGTTGCTTTGGCTGTTCCTGTCGCGCTCAGCAGCGTTATCACAACTGTTACCTCAGTCGTTGACACACTAACCATTCAGCCGATATTAAAGGGGCTTATAGATAAATTCGGCTCTGAGCTTTCTTTTGTAAAAAGCTTAAGCGATGTTGACATAAACGACATTCCCGCATTCTTGTACGGATCTTTCACAGGTCTTGCCCTTACAGTTTTCTCGCTTGTTCCCTCTCTAGCTTCGATGCTCGGAAAATCAGCTCTGCCTAACATCGCGCACCATTACGCAAGAGGCGACCGTGAGGCAATAAACCGAAATTCGCAAAGTACTGTGTTTGTAACGCTGATAATCTCACTTCCGGCAGGACTTGGCATAACCTTTTTCTCCAGAGAGATTTTAACAACCCTTTTTTACGGGAGAACGGCAGAAATAGACGCCTGCTGGCAGTCGCTATCGATCCTTGGGATAGCAACGGTATTTATTTCGCTTACAGTGACCTCATTTTCTCTGCTGCAGAGCATCGGTAAAGAAAAGGTGCCGATATATATTCTTCTCGGGGCGGTAGTTATAAAGCTTATACTGAATATTGCTCTTATAAGAATACCGTTTTTAGGTGTTTGCGGCGCGGCAATATCCACCACGGTTTTTTACGTAGTGACCGCAGTCGTATCTACAGTGTACTATTTTAAAACGGTCGGCTGCAAAATAGATTTATTCGACAACCTGATAAAACCATTGTATGCCTCGGCAAACTGCATTATGGCGGCAATTATTTCAAACAACTGGTTAATAAATTATGTCAGCTATATAACAAGTTTTCTGATTTCTGTAATAATTTCTGTCATTATATACATTTTAAGTCTGACAATATTATTTAAAATCAACAAAAAGAATTTTATGTGTAGATTTTTGTCATAAAGTGCTTGCAAATAAAAGATAAATATGTTATTATGTATAAGAAATATTTGCTTTTTTGTTTCAGAGGTATTTTATGGTAAAGTTTGAGTTTAAGGATAAGTACACACTTGATGACCTTTTGAAAATAATGTCAATTTTAAGAGGTGAGGGCGGTTGTCCTTGGGACGCTGTACAGACTCACTCCTCTATTAAAATGGATCTTATTGAGGAAGCGTATGAGGCTTACGATGCCGTGATTCAAAACTCAAGCGAAATGCTAAGGGAGGAGCTTGGAGATCTGCTGCTTCAGGTGGTTTTTCACTCACGCATTGAGGAGGAGCTCGGCAGCTTTGATTTTTCTGATGTTGCCGATGAGATTTGCAAAAAGCTTATCGTGCGCCACCCTCACGTTTTCGGAAACGTAAAGGTAAATGACGCAAATGACGTTTTGAAAAACTGGGACAGCATAAAAAAGGAAACCAAGGAGCAAAAGACCTACGGCGACACGCTTAAGGCTGTTCCAAAGGTGTTTCCGGCGCTGATGAGATCGGCAAAGCTTGGCAAGCGCGCTTGCCGTGCCGGTGTTGACGACAGCGGGGAAGCGTTGAAATCTGCTTTGTCTCAATCTCTTAAAAATACTGATGAGGCTGATATTGACACTCTGAGCGCCGTTTTATTTTATACGGCAAATTTGATCAGGCTTAAAGGCACCGATCCCGAAGAGGCGCTTAACAGCTTTAACCAGCGCTTCATTGAAAATTTCTGCAAAGCCGAGAATAACGATGAGCTTAAGGGGAAAAATTTATATACCCTTAGCATAGATCAGTCCGCAGACTGACTGCGGAAGACGTAAAATTTACAGGAGGTTTTATTATGACGAAAGCAGAACTGATCGCAGCGATCGCTGATGAGGGAGATTACTCAAAGAAAGACGCGGAAAAGGCACTTACAGCAGTTATCAAAGCTATCACAGATTCACTTAAAAACGGAGAGAAAATTTCTCTAGTAGGTTTTGGAACATTTGCGGTTAAGGAGAGAGCAGAAAAAACTGCTATCAATCCCAGAACCAAGGAGACTATAAAGGTTCCGGCAAAGAAGGCGCCTACTTTCAAGGCAGGCAAGGCTCTTAAGGACGCTGTGAGCAAGTAAACAAACACCAAGACCTGTCGCTGTTTGCGGCAGGCTTGATTTTTCTGGAGGTTTTAATGAGAATAGACAAATACCTTAAGATAATAAGAATAATAAAGCGCCGAACTGTTGCGAACGAAGCTTGCGACTCAGGAAAAATCTCTGTAAACGGCAGAGTTATAAAGGCTTCTTACGACGTAAAGGAGGGCGACATTATTGAAATCAATATGGGAAATAAGCCACTTAAGATCAGAGTTTTAAACGTTGTTGAATACGCAAAGAAGGAAGACGCCGCTCAAAACTATGAGGTAATAGAGTAAAGCCCCGGGAATTGAAATTCTCGGGGCTTTTATCGTTGTGGATTTAAAAAACCTATTCGTTTTCTGAAACTTCGGTTTCTATCTCTTTTTTAAGATCATCCATTTTTTCCGCGGGATAAACCTTTTTGGCATCAGCTAAAAATTTATCCATATCAAACTCAACAAAATCGTCGTCATAATAATCCCAATAATCAATTCCGTAATCATCATACAGCGCATCAAGATTCGGAGTGTTATTCAGATAATATTTATATTCTTCTTCAATCTGCTCTTTCAAAGCGTCCATTTTTTCAGCAGGATAAACTTTTTTCGCGTCTGCTAAAAACTTATCCATGTTAAACTCGGTATAATCGTCGTCATAATAATCCCAGAAATCGACGCCGTAATTGTCCATAAGATCGTAAAGCGGTTCGTTGTCGTAATCTATATCCGAATATTCGTCGAACGAATCGTCATAATAGCCTAAGCCGGACTCAATCCACTCGTCAATCTTTTCATTAAGATCCACGCCAATCACTTTTGAAATTTTTTCAATCCACGATGTAAATTTATCATCTGAAAATTCCGAAGCAGCATCTTCGTCCGATACGCACTCGCTGTCGTCTGGAATCTTAATATCACTTGCATCGGTCTTCTGAAAACTGTAATCATAGCTTAACAGATTTTTTTCTTTTTTGTTTTCCTCAACAAGGACCTCTCCGCTCTCCTTCTGAGTGCGATCGTCTCCTTTGCATTTTGCTCTGACGGCGCAATGCATCGGCTGCTCGCCCTCACCGATCGAAATTGACGCACCGGCTTCAATTTCTGCATTATAAGTTCCTGTATCGCTATTGACAATTTCAAAATCGTTGATTTTTATAATAAGCTCGTTATCGGAAAACAACGAAACCGCCGTATCATCGCCCATACTCATGTTAAACGAGATATCAAGCTTTTCACCGTCCGGAATCGCGGTAAGCGCTATTTCATCTTTATTGCTATTGTCGTAATCGGATTTATAAACAAACATATATCCGTCATCAGTATCGGCCGAAACAAAATAGTTACTGTCGTCTACTCCAAAGCCGGAGAGCTTATCATCATAGTAGAAAAAAATAGCGTTATCAGATTCTGAATGTGCGTCTTCATCCTCAGCATAAATATCCAAATAATCCGATTCAAACATATTATTTACAAGCTCTTCATAGTCGGTCACCTGTGAAACAACAGCTTTGATGTTTTCGGCCTCTAAAAGAGCTTCCTTTGCCGCAGCGGTGCACTTGCTGTCGACTTTTTCATCATTAAATGAAAACTTCTCAGTTTCAAAAACTGCCTCAATTCCGTTTTTCTTTACAGTTTTCTTACCCGACTCCTCAGCCTCAGGCAAAGCTTTGTCCACAGCGGTTATGACCGAGTCAACATCGGAAACTATTCCGCTTATATCGGCGCTTTTCAGCACACCAACGGCCTTATCAAAAACCGCATTTACAGATTCAGCGCCTTGCGGCATTACAAAATCGATATCCGACATACTTTCAAGGTCTGAAAGAATGCTTTCCGTCTCATCTTCTCTTAAAGAAGTCTTTATGTACTTGTCGCTTAACCCCACTATTTTGTAGTACATATTCTCAGATTCACCGTCATAAACCGTATCTATATCAGCAATACCTTCGCCGTCGTAGCTAAGAGACATTCCCGCGCCTGCAACTTTGCCCTTGAGCTTTGCGTCCACATCAAGCGAAATTTCCTTTATGTCGCTGCCGATAAGCTCGTCAAGATAATCGCCCGGTTTGATCGTAACATTAGCCTTGCCGCCGCTTTTTAATTCGCTTGGGGAATCACTTATCAGGTTCAGATAGTTCTTTACGGTTTCCGAACTGGTCTTAGCGATGTCTACAAGCATTTGCTTTGCTCCAGATTCTGACGATTCGCCACACGCGCTCAGTACAGATGCCACAATCACAAGAGACATTGCTCCGGCAAATATTCGATATATTGATTTTTTCATATCCATATCCTCCTTTGACGCCAGTAAGTATAACACTTTTGCCGCAAGATGTCAATAGAAAAGGAGCACGAAAAATGTCGTCCGTGCCCCTTGTTTTTTATCAGTTAAATTCATATCCGGCTTCTCTTATTTTGTCTATTGCGTTTCCTAATATATTTGCATTTGTTTGTGATACGGAATGAAGCAGATATATTGCGCCCTCGTGAGCAGCTCCTACAAGCTTTTCTTCGGCCCAAGCTTCATCCGGCTGATTCTCGGTGTCCCAGTCCTCATACGCAAAGCTCCAGAAAATTGATTTATATCCGCAGTTTTTCACAACACCCAAAGCCTTTTGAGAGTACTCCCCTTTCGGAAAACGAAACAGAGTCATTTCGTAGTTATATGTGTCCTTCATATAGTTGTGAACGTTCATTATTTCCTCTGTCATCTCTTCGGCAGATATTTCAGGAAACGACGGATGAGAAGTCGAATGGTTTGCCACTGTATGTCCCTCGTCTATCATTCTTTTTATCAAATCAGGATTCTTCTCGGCATAATCAAGCAGCACAAAAAATACAGCACTTACATTTTTCTCTTTAAGAGTATCAAGTATCTGAGCGGTGCATCCGTTTTCATAGCCCTGATCAAAGGTAAGTGTTATCTTTTTATCGTTCGGTGAGTAAGCGTAAGCGTCAAGCTCTTCGTATTTTTCATTAAACTGCTTGGCTCCCAGCGGCAGATTGTTTTCGTCAACCTCAGTTCCCTGACCGTAGCCGCAAAGCGTATTGTCAAGTGACTCAATATCGGTTTTAGTCGTATCCGGAATTTCCTCTACTGTCTTGTTGGCCGCGGCAGAATCATCATCCGGATCTACGTTGTTCGCCTTACAACCGCAAAACAGCAATATCGGAGCCAGTATCAATGCAAGCTTTTTCATAAAAACATCTCCTTTTTAAATATCCTTTGTAAGCGAGATTTTTTTATGCTTGGAAAATATTTCGCGGATCAACAAAAAACGGCTTTCAGGAATAACCCCAAAAGCCGAAATGAATTTTATTTTGTCACTCTCCGAGATAAGACTTGACCAGCGCCTGCAAAAGCTCATCTCTATCTATATGACGGATTAGACTTCTTGCATTGTTGTAAGTCGTTATGTAGGTCGGATCTTCTGACAGAATGTAACCTACTATCTGATTGATCGGATTGTAACCTTTTTCTTTCAGAGCCTGATAGATTGTCTGCAAATTGTGCTTAAGCTCTGTTTCCTTGTCGTCCTTTACCTTAAAGGTCATCGTCTGGTCGTACATAATCTAATCCTCCTTTTCAGATTTTAGTAAAAATAAATACCGCTTAAAGTTATTATAACGCAGTTTTACAAAAATAACAAGTCCTTTTTGTATTTTTTTATAAAAGATTTTACTGCTTTTATAATATTTTTCGCACTTAACTGTCGTAAATTGTCGATTTGCGCCGTTCTTTTCTTTTTCTGATAGTATCAGACAATTGCTTTATACCAAACGCCGCCAATATAATAAACATCGGAGTGAAATTGACAAGATATCTTGACCTTGCCTCCCATATCAAAAAGAACAGAAATACACCTAATACTATTATTCTTATAAGCGTAATTTTGCTTTTTTCACTCTGTCTGATCCCGGCAATATAAGATATAAGGATCATCACAAGCAGCAATACATGATAAGCCAGCGCATAAAGATAAAATATCTTACTTTCAGTAAAAAAGCTTCTTAGAAAGTTGTCTTCACCTTTTTCAAGGTACTGCCTGATAAAGTAAGTTCCGTCGTCCCACGTGTAGCCTATCTTTTTTGCCAAATGCTTTATCATTCCGAAAATGCCATAATCGGATATTCTCTCCTTTATCATTTCAATATCCGCCTGCTTTTTTTCTTCATAATTTCCAGCATTTTCCGTGTACCAGAAGTCTTTGTCGCAGTAGCCTCCCCTGTCGTGAAGCCCCATCATTATCCAGTGCGTAATAGGAAATTCATATGCGTTTTTTTCCTCCTCACTGGCAAGCTGAAAGGCGTTTATTCCCGCTGACAGCATACCCGCTGACAAAACACAAGTAATTATGATCACTGCTGCTTCTTTAAGCCGCCTTTTAATTTCTGCCCTGTTAACAATGTATATTATATATGCCAGATACGCTATGGGCAGTATAATAACGCTGCCCTTTATTTTGTATCCTATGATGGCCAAAACGCTGCTTATTGCCAGAAACGCCGTCATAGATCCGGTTTTGCCGCTAGAAACTCCTTTCAGAAATAACAGTACAGAGCCCATTACAAACGGCATACTCATAGCATCGGTGTAATAAAAAGGCGTATAAGTGTAAAAAACACAAAACAAAGCGCCTAAAACAGCCGTGTAAAGCGGAGTTACCTTATCAGAAAAAATCCTCTTTGAAATAAAGTACATCAGAATATAGGACAGATTAAGCCCCAGCGTGTTTATAAGTATCGGAGCAATTACCGGCATTGTACCGAACAGCTTATCGGTCACATAATAAATCAGTGAGACTATTATCAAAATAGCGTGATTGTTCGGGTATCTTGCAAAATAAACCTGGTGCCTTTCGGGAAGATTTTTGTACAGGTCATTCTTGTCCCAAGACTGAGAAAACTCTCTGGCAGCGCTGTCTACATACTTAAGATCGTGCACAGAGTCGCCTTTGAGCATAAAGGCGCAAATTATCTGAATTGCAAGTACAAATAAAGCTAATATCCAGAATATCTTGTTTATTTGTGTGGGCGTCAGAATATCGACATGTTTTTTCAGAAAGCCGTAAAACCACACAGCAAGCACCGAAAGCGCTGCTCCCACTACTAATACCGCTATTACCTCCCACGCCGCTATCTTTACGAATCCTCTCATTATTGATAAAACTATTGCTGAGAAAAATGCAAACGCGGCGAATCCATGAATTATTTTAGAGGCTTTTATCACAAACAAGTCACTTCCTTTATCACCTATACGCCGTACCTAACGGCATAACTGCTGCCGTTTTAACCTCTTAGCTCGGCACCCAGCTCAGAGAGAGCTTTTACCACCTTTTTCATAGCATTATCAGCCTGCTCATCGGTAAGTGTTTCGTGGTGAGAACGCATAGTTATCGAGTAGGATATGCTCTTTTTGCCCGATTCTATCTGCTCCCCCTGATACACGTCAAACAATGTTACGCTTTCAAGAATTTTGCCCACTGCCGCGCTTATTGTCTTTTCAAGCTTTGCCGCAGGAATATCCTCATCGCAGACAAAGGATATGTCCCTGGTGGTAGCCGGGAACTTTGGAAGCGGCTTATACACCTTTTGGCTGTTTGAAAGCTTAAGTGACTCATCAACGTTGATTTTTGCGCAGTAGCATCTTGTTCCGACACCGTAGTTTTCCAAAACGTCCGGGTGCAGCTCGCCGAAGATTGCGATCTCTTCGCCGTTCTTTACAATAACAGCGCTTCTTCCCGGATGAAAAGCCGCTGACTCATCAAAGCACTTGCTCTCCACCGCTCTTATAACCTCATAGCCGCTTATTCCGGCTGTTTCCAAAACCGTTTCCACAACGCCCTTAAGCGCAAAGAAATCCACTTTGCCGTCAGTGTCATACATTCCTATAACGAGCCTTGATAGCTCATCGGGAAGCACATCGTCAGTCTTTATATATTCGGTAGCTATCTCAAAAATTCCTGCTGACGCATTTCTGTAATTATAATTTCTTGCCAGAACCTCGCAAATGCTAGGAAGTGCGGAGGTTCTCATAACAGATGTGTCTTCACCCAGCGGATTTGAGATTACAACAGGATCTCTGAGTTTGCTGTCAGCGGGAATATTGAGCTTATCTAAGCTTTTGGGTGAAACAAAAGAATAAGTAGCAGTTTCATAAAATCCCTGTGCCACCATAGCGGATTTTATTTTAGCCTTAAACCTCTGCATAGGCGTTTTCTTTGCGTTTGCAACTCCCGTAATAATGGTAGAAGGAATGTTGTTGTATCCGTAAATACGTGCAACCTCCTCGGCAATATCCGCCTTGCACTCTATGTCTATCCTGTCATACGGAGCAATGACCTTGCCGTCCTTGACGGTAAAGTCCAGACTTTCAAGGTATTTTATCATATCCTGCTCGGGAATATTAGTTCCCAGAAATCTGTTTATCCAGTTGTGATCAAACTCAGCGCTGCGCTCCTTGTTCTCTCCGTAGTCGCAATCTATTACCGTATTTAAAACCTCACCGCAGCCAAGCTCTTCCACAAGCTCGAACGCCCTTAATATCGCAGGCATACAGTTTCGTGGATCAAGCCCCTTTTCAAACCGGGAAGAAGCGTCCGTTCTCATACCCAGCTTTTTGGCATCTCGCCTTACGGTAGGGCCGTCAAAGCAGGCAGCCTCAAAAACAACCGTTTCAGTGTCGTCCATAATGCCGCTAAACTCTCCGCCCATAACTCCGGCAACTGCGACAGGCTTGTTCTCATCGGCAATTACAAGCATATCGCTTGTAAGCTCTCTCTCAATGCCGTCAAGAGTTATGATCTTTTCACCGTCCGCAGCATTTCTTACAATGATCTTTGCCCCGTCAACATATCTTAAATCAAACGCGTGCATAGGATGACCGTATTCCAGCATTACATAGTTGGTAATATCTACAAAGTTGTTTATCGGTCTTACTCCGCTTGCGCGAAGTCTTTCTCTCATCCATCTCGGAGACGGGCCGATTTTTACGTTTTTAACGATTCCGCCGATGTACCTGGAGCAAAGCTCCTTATTTTTTACTTCAACGCTTAAAAAATCGTTTATGTTGCCGTCAACGCCCGTATATGTCGGCTCTTTAAGCTTGCTTTCACGACCGAAGGTAGCGTGCGCTTCCCTTACAAGTCCCCTTACAGACATACAGTCCGGTCTGTTTGAGGTTATTTCAAATTCTACCGTTGTATCGTTTAAGCCGATAGCTTCCTTTATGTCTTTTCCAAGAGTCAGATCGCAGTCGTCGCCGAGAAGAAAAATTCCGTCCTCTATCGCATACGGAAAATCGTGTGTAGTTAATCCGAGTTCTCCTAACGAGCAAAGCATTCCGTTGCTTTCTTTTCCTCTGAGCTTGCCCTTCTTGATTTTTACTCCTCCGGGAAGTGTCGAACCGTCAAGCGCCACGGGAACATAATCTCCCGCCTTTACATTCGGCGCACCGGTAACGATCTGCAAAGGCTCATTTCCGCCTACATCTACCATACAAACCACAAGATGGTCTGAATCCTCGTGGGGAACAACAGACAAAAGCTTTCCTACTACCACCTTTGATATCTCAGCGCCCTCGGTATCATATCTTTCTACCTTTGAGCCGGTCATAGTCAGATCGTAACAGAATTTTTTTATATCGATATCGGAAACGTCTATATAGTCATTAAGCCACTTCATAGATAAATTCATTTTAACTGCCTCTTTAATTAAAACTGACGTAAGAATCTGAGGTCGTTATCATAAAGCAGCCTCAAATCATTTATGTTGAATCTTCCCATTGTAAGTCTTTCAAGACCCAGACCGAACGCAAAGCCCGAGTACACCTCTGGGTCTATTCCGCATTCCTCTAAAACCTTCGGGTGAACCATGCCTGCGCCAAGAAGCTCAACAAAGCCCTCCTGCTTGCACATACTGCAACCCTTTCCTCCGCAGTTAAAGCACAAAATATCAACCTCGGCAGACGGCTCTGTATACGGAAAATGGTGCGGACGAAGTCTTATCTTGCAGTCCTCGCCGTACAGGCGCTTCATAAGCATATCAAGCGTTCCGACAAGGTCGCTCATAGTAATGTCCTTGTCTATTACAAGCCCCTCAATCTGGTGAAAAATCGGCGTATGTGTAGCATCCGCCGTGTCAGAGCGGTAAACTCTTCCCGGCGAAATAATTCTTATCGGCGGCCTGGTTTTTTCCATCGTTCTTATCTGAACCGAAGATGTCTGCGTTCTTAAAACCGTGTTTTCGTCGATATAGAAGGTGTCCTGCGTATCTCTTGCGGGGTGATCCTTAGGCATATTAAGCGCTTCAAAGCAGTAGTGATCAGTCTCAACCTCCGGGCCTTCAACAATGTCAAAGCCCATGCCCATAAATACTTCCTCAATTTCGCTCATAACGATGTTGAGCGGATGAAGCTGCCCCCGGCTTATTTTCTTTCCCGGAAGCGTAACGTCAAGAGTTTCACTTTTTAAGCTCTGCTCTCTCATTTTTTCCTTGATCGTTGCCTGAGCTGTTGAAAGAGCCTCCTCAATATCGGCTCTTACCTTGTTTGCAAGCTGGCCCATCTTCGGGCGCTCCTCTGCTGAGAGCTTACCCATCTGCTTCAAAATTGCGGTGATCTCTCCCTTTTTTCCAAGATACTTTACCCTGATCTCCTCAAGTACCTTTGAATCCCTGGCGTCTTCCAAAGCCGCCATTGCGCTTTTCTGAATTTTCTCAAGTGCTTCTTTCATTGTAACCGTCCTCTCATAAAAAAAGTAAAAAATAGTTTACAAAATAAAAAGTCCTGCCCTGATAAGGACAAGACGTAATCTTGCTTAACCACCTTAAGGTAAAAGAGCCAACACTCCTCAAGACCAATAACGGAGTCTTAAACCAGCCGTCTGCGCTTACAATTTTTGCCAAGCAAAAACTTCGGCGAAGCCGCTCGTGAGTGAACTTCAGCGAATTCGGCCTGAAAAGCTTTCACCATGCGCTTTTCTCTCTGAAAAGGAAGAAATATCCGCCTACTCTCTCAGTCATCGCGTTTAGAAAAGTATAACACACCAATATAAATTCTGTCAAGAGTTTTTTACCATTTTTTGTGACCGGGTAAGTTTTATAATTAAATGCGAAAGGAAAAAGCGTAGCAAAACGCAGCTATGCTTAATCGCTTAATTGCCCCTTGCGCATAAAAATACTGATGTCAAGGGCGGCGAAGCCGTATATTTTACCCTTTACATCAGTATTTTTTATGTGCTATTCTTCAGATTTGCGATTAAGGATATTTTGGATTTTGTTTTCTAATTCATCTGAGTTTCTTACTCTCAGAAGCTTATATCCTGTGTTTTGTAATACTTCATTTTTAAAATTGTCGCTTTCAATTGCTTTCCTCGTATTGTGTGTGTAATCGTCTAGCTCAATTATGAGTTTTACTTCTAAATCTTCTCTGCTTGCTAGAGCAAAATCAATATGTTTAGATTTAATTCTTCCAAATAGTCTATAATATTCGCTGTTGTCTTTATAGTTTTGGATTTTTATTAAATCGGCAAGCCTTACTTTTGATAGTACAACAAGATTAAGCTTCTCAGATATTACATTTAAGCTTTTATAGAAAATCAGTTCTTTTTTGCTTAATAAGCCTTTTCTTATGTATTTGCTTTCATAATCTCGTTTTGATTCGATTTCCTCAACTTGTTGATAATTATAAGATTTATATACTTGTTTTTCTCTTTCTCTTTTTCTAACAATCAGATTTTTTTCAATTTTAACTAAAATTAAAATTAGTAGAATTATTATTATCACTGATAATATGATTTCCAATTTTAACACCCCACATAATTATATAATTTTGTTATTTTTTTGTCAACATCAGCTTATGCTGATTTAATAAATTTAATTAAAGGAGTTTTAAGAATGATTAAAGTTGTAGGTTTCGAAACAAAAAAGGGTAGTTTCACTAATCAGCAGACAGGTGAGGTTATTGATTATGATAATCTTATAATTTATTATGTTAGTGATCTAAAAGAAGAAGTTGAGGGCTTATATTCATCAGAAATTAAAATTAAAAGCAAAGACATTAAAAAGATTCTCGGCGATATAAAGCCTTCTGAGATGATTAATAAGGAAATAATTCCTTATTATATTCCTGTGGGTAATAGTGTAGTTCTTAATCGCATTGACCTTGCATAGTTGGTGTAAAAAATGGATTCAGAGTCAATTGAAATTCTAAATAAGATATACATCCTACTAGTTAATTTCTTTGGTTTTTTCAAGGGTGTATTTTACATAATTCTTATATTTTGTATATCTTATTTCCTTGGTAAGTTTATTTACAATTTAATCTGGTAAAAATGCATTTTTATAAAGTAGTTTTTTGTTTCATTTAGAAAGGAGTTTTTTATGGTAAGTTTATTTGCGGTAGAAGGCGCTGACACCTCTGCAATAACTACAGCTATTACTTCTATGGTTACAGAGGTAAAAGAAGTTATTTCTGCAGTTCTGCCTATAGTGCTTCCGGTGGCTGCTATTATTGTAGGCGCTACTATTGCGGTTCGCCTTTTCAAGAAATTTTCCAAGTAGGAGGCAGTTAATGTGCCTGAGCGATGTCAGGCACATAATAGTGTCCCCTAATATAAAAAGGAGCTTATCTATGTTTAAGAAGTTTTTAATAATTCAGTCTGTGATAATTATTTTATTTCTTAATATAACAAGCTCCTTTGTTTATGCCGGATTTTTTTCGGACAATATTGAAACTCATACTGTCCCTGCTCCAACCGTCCCCTCAGACGGCAATCTGTTATCTAATGATGAATTAGTTACAGAGTTCAACGAAGAATATTTTAATGACAATCACCTTGTCGAAGACGAAACCGAAGCAGGGGAAACTTTCGATGAGAAAGCAGAGTTTCATACTACTGAAAATTTATCAGGATTGCCTAATTCGTCAAAATCAACAAACGACGAGCTGAGATC
>CANQNK010000021.1 GCA_947625195.1 uncultured Clostridia bacterium
ATTGTTGACTGCATGAAAGCGCTGCCTCTCGGCAAGCGAAAACTGCGAACAGTAAAAGCGGAGCATCTGCAAAAGTATTTTGATTCGCTTACCAACGTATCGGCTATGCGTATCTATTCCTATGCAGCGGTATTGCGCGGAGCCTTCCGTTTTGCGGTATTCCCAAAGCAGCTCATTACCTTCAATCCGATGCAGTATGTCAATATTCGGGCAAAGCACAATGATTATGCGCTGTTTGAGGACGAAGATAAAAAGTTCACCGTTATAACACCGGAGCAATTCAAACAGATCACCGAGCATCTGCAAGCCAAGAAAAGTCCGGCCTTGCTTCCGATCAAAATCGCCTATTATACAGGTCAGCGGCTTGGAGAAGTGTGTGCGTTGACATGGCAGGATATTGACCTTGACGAGCAGCGTTTAACCGTTCGGCGCAGTATGATCTACGATGGGAAACGAAAAACGTCAGAGATCGGTCCGACCAAACGAAGCAAGATACGCACGGTGGATTTCGGCGATACCCTCACGAATATCCTGAAAGAGGAAAAGGCGCAACAGCAAAATGACGCCAAACGGTACAAGGAACTCTATAAGCGGAATTATTACCGTCAGGTAAAGGAAGACAATCGAACGTATTATGACTTATACGCGTTCGATGAAACACAACCGATTCCCGATGATTACACACCGGCGTCGTTTGTATGTCGACACAGCGACGGTAAGTTTATTCGTCCGCAGCTGGTTAGTAGTACTTGTCGCCGTTTGAGCAAAGAAATTGAGTAATTGGACGGCTTCCATTTTCACAGTTTACGGCATACTTTCACGAGTAATCTGCTTGCAAAAGGCGCCGCGTCGAAGGATGTTCAGGAATTGCTTGGGCATTCGGATGTGAACCTCACCATGAACGTGTACGCCCACGCTGCAAAGGAAACCAAACGCAACTGTGTGAGACTTCTCGACGCCTTAGAAAACGAAGATGAATGAAAAACTTTCCCTTAGAATCCTCGTAAGGGAAAATTTAAGGGAAAGTTGCTTTGAAAACGATTTTTCTCCCGTGTGAATGCAGTATTTGTAAGGCTTTTCAAATGGAATAAGGAGAAAATCTTTTTTATAGTCTCCAGACAAAACTGGACACCGATTTTGATACAATGGGTATCAAGTTTGGTGTCCAGTTTCTTTTTGCGGTTCAATGTCAACAATTGAGGCAAAAATTAAAATAGGAAATGTATTTAAGCAGCTACTATCAGGTGGATGCTTGTATGTCGAAGCTATATTTGGTTATCCCAATTTTTAGTGTAGACAACCTAAATAAATAAGCGTGAAGCTCCGAAAAACGGCGTTTCACGCTTTAATTTTATCTATTCTGCTTGCTCCTGCTGATCAAGTTCTTCAGGCGGCTGTTCCAAAATTTCCTCCGTAACAGGCTCGCTTTGCTGAGGCGGTATTTCCGTCGGCTCATATTCGCTTGTACTCTCCGCAGGCGACTCCGGCTCTGTTACCTGCGGTTGGGGTTCGGTCAAAGTAGCTCTTGTTACTGTTTTGGTCGGTTCGGCAACACTTTTTGTTGTAGCTTTTGTTGTTTTGCGTTTTGTGGTTTTAGACGCTTTTTTAGCAGTTGTAGTTTTTGCAGTGGTAGTTTTTTTCTTGCTGACCTCTGTTGTAGTCTGGTCATCGTCAGAATCGGAAAGGTTAATGCTTGCGCCCGGATAGTAATGCTTTAATATCTGATCAAATTTCAGTCCGTCTTTTATAGCGTAAAGATTAGCACCCTCCTGACTCATTCCGACTCCGTGTCCGTAACCGTATGTAGTAAAGATAAATCCTGTTGACGTCTTATAGCTTATTATAAACGCATTTGATTTTAAATTAAACAGCGCCTTTATAAAATCTCCCGTTACCTTTTTTCCATCGCAGAAGGTAACCTCTTTTACGTACCTTCCGTCATAGGTTTTGGTAATACTCATCCATTCGGCAGGATCGTTTGTAAGATCTATTCCAAGCTGATATCTGAGTTTCATCTCTACTTCTTTAAGAGCTTTTCTCATCTTTATTCCGAAATTAGAGTCGTCCTTATCATACTTGCTTTCAACACTTCTTAGATACGGAAGATATCCGCCCCAAGCATTCACGCTGGATGCAGTAACTCCCGCAGAGGATGCGGAGAACACGGCGTTTATCGGCTTGCCGTTGTATGTAAGCACTAGTCCCTCTACGGCTTTTACGGCACTTTCTATCTTTTCGCCGTAATTTTTATTAAGTCCGAGCTCCGGGGTCTGGCCTGTACTTTCGCAATAGAGTATCGTGGTATAGGCCGCTACAGCCTGAGCCTTAAGAGCCTCCGACGAAAACGACGGCCCCATCTCTCCGTTTACAACCTGACACAAAATATCAAAGCCGTCTGATGTAACCATTTCTCCTGTGTCGATGTTTTTAACGGTATGCCGCTCCTTGGAAATTTTCCTCGTTTCATAGCTTCTTGCGGCCGCAATCTTTTCAATATACGGGTCTGCGTTCGTATCTGCAGTTATCAAAAACTCTTCGTTGTATTTTTTATATGTAGTCGTAGTACCTTTAATTCTTTTGCTTTTAACAGACGTTGTCGTTGTTACCGACTTTTTAGTCGATTTGTCTGGGGCGGTTGCAGTCTCAGATTTTCCGCCATTATTGTCTTGAGCTTCATCTGTAATCTCTTCAAACTCAATATTGTCGCTTAAAACCGAAGCTGTTTTAACCGTGTCATCAGAGTTGTTTAAAAGTAATACACTCAGAACCGCTCCGGAGGCCACCACAAGCGCTGCGGTAAGTATAATCGCAAATTTCCTTCTGGACTTTATAACCTCCTCTGTTTTTTCAGAGCCGATGATTTTGCCTAAAAATTCACTTATTTTCTTCAAGCTTCAAAGCCTCCTGTCCTTTAAAAGAAAAAGTCAAGAAGCAAAACATTTCCTCTTAACCTCTTCTATACTCCTATGTCAATTACTTTATATTACTTTGTAAACATCGCAGTATTGCACGCCCCAGTTGCAGGCGTCCTGATGATTTGCAAAGAACATATCTATAACGTTACCGTTTACAGATCCGCCCCTGTCTTCGACAGTGTATACTGTTCCGTTTATCATCAGCTTTGTGCCAAACGGATACTTAGAGGAAGCGGCAATCGTTCTTCCCTGTGTGGCGACAGTACCGCTCGCGGTATACCCTGAGGCTCCCGCTCCGCAGCACTTCTCACAAGCACAATACGCAGTAATTTTAAATGAGCCTAAATACTCGGTCTTTGGTTTAGCCGCGGTCTCGGCAGTGGTTTTGCCGGTTTGTGCTGCCGTATTTGAAGTTTTGGTAGTAGCTGCCTTTTTTATCTGCGGCTTATCCTTTTGTATGTATTTTCCGTACACATATCCCGATTTGTCGCCGTACTTTATCGGATACCAGCCGTTTGTTGCCTCTCCCGTTACGGTAATCTGAGCCGCTAAAGGAATTTCAGTGATTTTTTTATATTCCGTTCCCGCACCGCTTCTGAGATTAAGCGTATCGTTTGTATACATTGTATATGCCGCAAACTTGACAGCGGTAGTCGTTGCCTTTGATTTGTATGTTACAGCCGCTTTCGTTTCCACGGGCTTCTGTGTGGTTACAGTTGTGGGCGCCTCTGTTGAAGGCTGCGTCGCCTTCTCGGTCGCCTTGGTGGTTTTCTTCGTAGTTGACTTTACAGTTGTAGTCGTCTGCTTTGTTGTTGTTTTTTCTGTCTGCCTTTTCGTAGTCTGGGCCTGCGCCTGCGCAAGATACATATCTATCTGAGCAGTGCCCTCCTGTTTGTCAATACTGCTGCTTGTCGCCAAACTATTTCCTGTGTCGATTTCTCCGGTGAACAGCGTAAGAGCAGCCGCGCTGGCCGCCAGAATAATCGCCGCGCCGATGCACAGCTTTGTGCCGATACCCTTTCGGGATTTCTTATCAGCCTGCGCCGATAAAACCTCCGGGTTTGAGTCCTTCAGCTTCATTTCAATCACTTTGCCTTTCCGACAGCGCCAAAACGCCGTCTTTCTTTCAAAATGTCCTCTCCTTAAGAATTTTGAAATCGGTTTTAATTTTGTCCGTATCCCATATATTTCTTTATTTTTAGCAGATCGGGCTATAGCTTTTTTCTGTTGTTTTTATATCTCTGTATTTTTAGTAGTCCCAGCCCTTGTACATGGTAACCTGTCCCCAGACATTGACCCATGACGACGGGAGCTTTATATCTTTGTCGTCTTTCTTTTTATATGACTTTATCATCTTATTTATGTCATCTTGTGTTTCATCGTCTCTGATCTTTCTAGCCGTTATTACCCATCGGAGGCCCTTTACCTCGTTAGAACAGGTAGAAAGTGTGATGTACTCATCATCCTCGTTAAAGTCTATATCGCTTGAATACCAGCTTCTTGAGGTTATTCCCTCATAGAAGTTATGAAAAGAATAATGCGGCTCTTCCTTGTCTTTTTTCTTGTCGTATTTTTCAAACTTTCCGTATCTCCAGTAATCGAACATCGGAGCTGTATCCTGATTTTCCTCACTTGTTCCGATAAACGCCGATACTATTATATACCTGTCATTTTTTGTGTATATCGTATTGAAATCTATGATCGGGTTTGCTTTTAAGAAGTCCACCCCGCGCTTATATTCAAGCAGATGAGTAAACATATTTCCGAGGCTTCTCATATTGTGACCGTATATAACCATGTTGTCGGCTCTTTCATAGCCGGTCACAGGATAAAAATAATCCGCAAAAAGCGATCCCCATTCGCAGTAATTTTTGTATATGTCCCTATACAGATAAAAGTCGTTATCCTTCGCCTGCATTACCGGGTGGTTTATGAAACGGGTTGTCTCATCGTCGGGATCAGCTCTGAAAGTATCAATGGATAGCCAGCCGATAACATCCTGATTGAGAGAGTAAAGCTCATACCACTGCGGAAGCATCTCCTCGGGAGGTTCAACATCCGGAGGAAGAGTAACCGGCTCGTTATCAGGCTTTGGAGCAAGCTCCTGAAGCGCAACATTTGCCAGTTTGCTTTCTTCGGTTCCGTAGTAAAAATCAATAAGCTGTGAAACGCATATCGAAAACACCACCAAGGAAGCAACAAATATAAACTTTCTGAATAAGTCGGATAGCGTATCTCCAACCCAGGGTACAAAATATTTAAGCACCCGTATAAAAAAGTTTGTGTTGTCCTTTGCAGGAAGACTTGCAAGCTCATTTTTTATTGACATAACTTATCCCTCGATTCATGTTTCTTCACAAAGCGTTTTTAAAATCATTTTGAACGCTTCATAAGTCGTAAGCCGCCTTACCCTTTGCCTATCAAGTCTTTCTCCCCTGTTGTAAAGCATAAGATTTTTTGCTCTTGCTCCGTTTTTATCCGCAACCGAAACCCAAACCGTTCCTACAGGCTTTTCCTGAGTTCCGCCGGTAGGCCCCGCTATTCCGGTAACCGCCGCGGCTATATCGCTGCCGCTGAGCTCAAGCACACCCAATGCCATTTCCTCGGCAGTCTGTCTGCTGACCGCACCATAGCTTGCAAGCGTATCGGTTTTCACCCCTAAAAGCTTATTCTTTATACGGTTTGAATATGAACAAACCCCCAGCTCATAAACCTCGCTCGCACCGCTTACGGCCGTCAGGCACTGGCTTATCATTCCGCCTGTACAGCTCTCGGCCAAAGCAATCTTTTTTTTATGCTCTGATAAATATTTTACCACTTCTTTAGACATAATGTCAATACCATTTGTAATCACTTTGTCACTTTTGTCATATTCCACTCGGTTTCACCGCCTTTTTCTTTTATTTTGCACATACTTTTACACAAAAATATTACAAATATGTTAAATAATTCCCAAGGATAACAATTAAATCACCGGGCGCCGTCAATTAAAGTAAGACCGCCTGCAAAGCGAGTCCATACTGCTTAGTTTATTATATACGCCCTTGTTTCTTCAACCGCCTGATCAATAAGCGGCTTAAAATCAAACTGAGCCTGTGCCCTTTGAACATCTAGAAGCTGAGGTCTCGTTTTAGGGTGTCTTGGTGTAAACACGGTACAGCAATCCTCATATGGCTCGATCGAAGTATCATAAGTACCAATTTTTCTTGAAATTTCTACTATCTCGGTCTTGTCCATTCCTATAAGCGGACGGAAAACAGGTATTGTGCAAACAGCATCGGTGCACACCATTGCGTACATAGTCTGACTTGCCACCTGACCTATGCTCTCTCCCGTTACAAGACAGCTTGCGCCCTCGCTGTCAGCTATTTGTTGAGCAATCTCCATCATAATTCGACGCATTATTACCGTAAACAGCTCCTCGGGGCAGTGCTCCTTTATCTTTTCCTGAATTTTCGTAAACGGTACGCAGTGAAAATTCACAGCACCTGTGTAACCGCTCATTATCTTTGCAAGCTTTTCTACCTTCATCCTTGCGCGCTCAGACGTATACGGCGGCGCTTCAAAGTGAATAGCGTCAACTATTACACCTCTTTTTGCCATCATGTATCCTGCAACCGGGGAGTCTATTCCGCCGGAAAGCAGCAGTAATGCTCTGCCTGACGTACCTATAGGGATCCCTCCGGCTCCGTCTATTTTAAGCGCGTGAACAAAAGCGTTCTCCTCTCTTATTTCCACCGTTACGGTAACCTGCGGCTCGTGAACGTTTACAGAAAGATGCCCGTACGCCTCAAGTATTTTTGCGCCCAGTTCCTTTTGCAGCTCAGGCGAGGTCATGCAAAAGTTCTTATCAGCTCTCTTTGCCTCTACCTTAAAGGTCTTTGATCTCAACAGCGTGTCCTTTAAATACTCAACGGCGTTTTTTGCAATGTCCGAAAAATCCTTTGTGCATACAATAGCCCTGCAAATCTTGGTTACGCCGAAAACTTTCTTAAGCTTATCGACAGCTTCATCAATATCCGCATCTTCCTTTGGCTTTATATAAAGCGTTGATTGTGCGCGAGTGTACTCAAAGCCTCCCAGATATCTTAGCCTTCGCTTTATATTCTTTATAAGTACATCCTCAAAGCTTTTTTTATTAAGCCCCTTAAGCGCAATTTCACCGTATTTTAAAAGCAGCATTTCATTCATTTAAAGCTTCCTGTCCTTTCTGTTCTCTACCGTTTTATTCTTACAAGACTGTTCATTGCATTTTGTATTTCGTCCATAAGCCTGTCTACCTCGTCCTCTGTATTATCAGCGCAAAAGCTTATGCGCAGGGTAGAGTCAAGCTCACTGTCGCTGTAGCCGAACGCTTTAAGCACCTCGCTCTTTTTTCCCTTTGAGCAAGCTGAGCCCGAGGATACATAAATTTCCCTCTCCTCAAGAAAATGCAAAAGAGTTTCGCTCTTGTATCCCATGACCGTAAGACTGTTTATGTACGGCAGACAGCTTTTGAACTCGTGAAGATAAACACCGTCTAGCGCCAGGGTGCGCTCCTTTAATCTCTGCCTAAGCAAAACCGCCTTTTTATACCTTTCATCCTGTGTTTTTGAATATGCTTTTGCTGCCTCAGCAAAAGCGCAGATAAGCGGCACCGATTCGGTTCCGGAGCGAAAGCCGCTTTCCTGTCCGCCGCCAACAATAAAAGGCTTTAAATTAAGCCCCTTTTTTACATAGATCGCGCCTGTGCCCTTAGGCGCATACACCTTATGCCCGCTCAGAGATATCATATCAGCACAAAGCGTCTTTGCATTGACGGGGATTTTCAAAAAGCCCTGAACGGCATCGGTGTGCGTATAAACCTCCGTATCGGTCGCTTTTACAGCTTTAAATAATGTTGAAATGTCATTTACCGTTCCCGTTTCGTTATTTACCATTATTATTGAGACCAGAAGCGTATTTTTGTCAACGTGCCTTATAACTTCGGAAGTACTTATCTCTCCGTTTTCACTGGGGATGATCCTGACCACCTCAAAGCCCTTATCCTCAAGCCGTTTTATCGCAGCTGAAACGCTTGGATGCTCTGTTGCTGTAGTAATTATTTTTTTTCTTCTTTTACCTTTTGTCAATGCTGAAGAAAATATTGCTGTGTTGTTGCTCTCGGTAGCACCGGAGGTAAAAAATATCTCCCGTTCATCGGCGTTTATCGATTTGGCTACTGCTTGCCTGGCGCTGATTATCAGCTTTTCCGCCTCAAGCCCCATTTTGTGAAGGCTTGAAGGATTCCCCCACGTACCGCTTAAGACTTTGCTGGCTGCGGATATTGCCTGCTCGCACGGCTTTGTTGTTGAAGAATTGTCAAAATATATCAATGATTATTATCCTCTTTTCACTTAAAACATTCTGCCGTAATTTTAAAGTTCTTTCAGGCTACTTTACGCCTGCCGCTTCACAGCAGAAAAGGCATTGCCATAATGAATTTATTTTATTGTAGCATATTTAATTTTTTTTTTCAATCTGTTTGATATCAGAAATTTTGCATATTATCACAAAGATTGCTAATACTAAAATCAAATTCATTTTCCTTATTCTGCCGACATAAAAACTCTGCCGGCAGATATCAGACAGGCGTCTTGCCCGACGAATATACTTCGGTCTGAGCAAAACACTGCAAATCTCTGTTTGCCGCTTTTGAGATTTCGGTTCCTGTTTGTTAAAAATCAGCGGCAGAATGGAGATTATTATGAACAACAGAACAAAAATACGGCTTATTACCTACACGATTGCAATCGCTTTAGTCCTCATTATACAGAACTTCTGTCTTATGAGCAGATCGCACAACGCCGAGCTTGCGCTGGAATACGGCTATCTTAGAGCAATAGAAGATCTCTCTATGAGCGCCGACAACGTAAGCGTAAACCTTGAAAAAAGTATGTACTCAAACGACGCGTCAATGCTTGAGGAAATCTCAAACTCTCTGTCAAGAGACGCTGCTGCGGCAAAGAGCTGTCTTTCTCAGCTTCCCGTAGGAGAGCTAAACCTTGAAGACACCTATAAGTTCTTTTCACAGGTAGGAAACTACTCATCGTCTCTGGCCAACAAGCTTGCTGACGGCAAAACTCTTTCCGATGAGGAATACAACACTCTTAACAAGCTTTACGACTTCTCCGTTTCACTAAAGGACAAGCTGTGGAAGGTTGAGCAGGGGCTTGAAGACGGAGGTGCGCTCAGCTATGAAAAGATCGCCGCAATAAACGACGATTCCTTTAAAAACGGCGAGGAGCCCTCACCCGGATTTGAGGAGCTTGAATCTACTTTCGACAACTACCCGACGCTCATCTACGACGGTCCTTATTCAGACCACCTGCTTATAAAATCACCTGAGCTTATAAAGGGCAAGGCAATAATAGAAAAGGATAAGGCAAAGGTTAGAGCTGCGGAGGTCTCGAGGGTTCAGACGGATAAGCTTGTATATTACACCACAGAGCAGAGCAGTATGCCTGCGTATCTGTTCAGAACGGAAGACACGGTATGCGCAATAACCGTAAACGGTGGTTACTGCTCTTATATGCTTAAAGACCGGGAGGTAAGCAAGAGCGAGCTTTTGAATGAAGAGGCAATCAGATACGCACAGTCTTATCTGTCAGAGCTTGGAATAGAAGATATGAAGACGACCTATTTTGAGTCATACAAAAATATTCTCACCATAAACTTTGCCTACTCTGACGGCGATGTACTCTACTATCCGGACCTGATAAAAGTATCGGTAGCTTTAGATAACGGTGAGATACTTGGCTTTGACGCAAGAGGATATATTTCCAATCATTTTGACAGACAGCTTAAAGAACCGGAGATCACCCTCGATGAAGCAAAGGAAAAGGTCTCTCCAAAGCTTAATATCGAAAGCTCTCAGAAAGCGCTTATTCCCACGGGCACCGGCTCTGAAATGCTCTGCTACGAGTTTAAGGCAACCGGTGAGGATAACGCCCAAGTGCTGGTTTATATCAACTGCGAAACAGGAGCAGAAGAGCAGATACTGATTATTATTGAAAATGACAACGGAACCTTAACGGTATAACGGGAGGCAGACTATGAGAATCAAAGAATTAAGTGCCCGTGAAATTCTAGACTCAAGAGGAAACCCCACAGTACGAACCACAATAACCCTTTATGACTCAACAACTGCCTCCGCAAGCGTTCCTTCGGGAGCTTCTACCGGAAAATTCGAGGCGGCAGAGCTAAGGGACGGAGATAAAAATCGCTACGGAGGCAAGGGCGTTTTAAAAGCTGTAAAAAACGTAAACGAGATCATATCCCCTCAGGTATGCGGCTGCGAATTTACTCAGACGGAGCTTGACAGCACGCTTAAGGCGATGGACGGCACGCAGAACTTAAAAAGCCTTGGAGCAAACGCCGTGCTGTCTGTTTCCCTTGCTTTTGCAAGAGCAGAGGCAAAGACCAACAAACTTTCTCTGTTTGAACATCTCGGAAAAGGCGCAAAGCTACCCGTGCCGATGCTCAACATTTTAAACGGCGGAGTGCACGCAGCAAATAACCTAGATATTCAGGAATTTATGATAATGCCTGTAGGCTTTTCAAAGTTTGAGACAGCCCTTGAAGCAAGCGTTACAGTTTACCACACTCTGGGTAACCTTCTAAAGAGCAAGGGACTTGCCTCTACAGTAGGCGATGAGGGCGGTTTTGCACCGGATTTGAAAAATGAACGCGAGGCTATCGAAATCATTCTTGACGCTATAAAGCAGGCGGGATTTAACTGTGAAAAGGATTTTAAACTGGCACTTGATATGGCTGCAAGCGAGTGGAAAACCGCCGACGGATATTTTCTTCCGAAAAGTAAATTGCAGATGACGACCGACAGCCTCATAGAATACGTTGAAAAGCTTACGGCAGATTATCCGATAATCTCGGTAGAGGATCCCTTAGGGGAAGAGGACTATGAAGGCTTTAAAAAGCTTACGAAAAGGATAGGCGACCGTGTGCAGATAGTGGGGGACGATCTGTTCGTTACAAACAAGCAAAGATTACAGGACGGAATTTCCGGCGGCTATGCAAACGCAATTTTAATAAAGTTAAACCAGATCGGCACTCTAACTGACGCGATAGACACCGTTCACACCGCAAAAAAATCGGCATATAAAACCATTATCTCACATCGCTCGGGAGAGACCTCCGACACGTTTATCGCCGACCTTGCTGTTGCTCTTAACGCCGGACAGATAAAAACAGGAGCGCCTTGCCGATCCGAAAGAGTTGAAAAATACAACCGTTTGTTAAAGATCGAAAGTATGCTTGCTCCGTTTTCTTTCTATGGCGATATGTTTTAATAATCCAATAACCAATAAAGCGGGATGTCATAACGTCCCGCTTTAAATCATTTTAATAATTTCATCCACTTCGAAAACCTCGTCCACAAAAAAGTCAAAGCACAGGTTT
The DNA here is from genome assembly GCA_947625195.1 of uncultured Clostridia bacterium. Lineage (GTDB taxonomy): Bacteria > Bacillota > Clostridia > Oscillospirales > Ruminococcaceae > UMGS1601. Next base: position 11,352 of record CANQNK010000021.1, read on the forward strand.
TCAAGGTTTTCTTCACTGTATTCTATTTCCTTAGAATACATATGAGCAAGATTTATGCGATCATCTATCGACTTGCCCTTAAAGAGCTCTCTTAGTATAATAACGCTTACCGCCGCAAGCTTAACAGATGAAAGCATCTGCCCGTCAAGCGAATACTCTGCAAAATAGCGATATATAAAGTAATAGAAAATCCTCTTAAGTTCTCTGTCAAAATCTCCATCGGGCTCTTTAATATTTTCCTTGCCGCCCCTTAAAACCTCCGTCCAGCTTTTATCAAGAATCTCCATATCAAAAAGCTTTTCAATTATCTCTGAAATGTTTTCACAGCTTCTTTTTCTATGGCCGGCATACGGCAATATGCTCTTCTCAAACGCCGTCTTATACTGTCCGCCTAAAACCTCCGCTTCAATGCTCTGAGTATATCTTAATATTCCCGCTATGATCTTACCGATATCGTCTGAAGCTATAATAAAATCTATAATTTTACTTCTTATCTTAAGAATCGCCTCTGCATGGTCATCCTTAAAAGCTATCCTGTCATCGGCTGTCTCTTCAAACTCATCGGTTAACGGATCGGTCATAATAAGCCTTGCCGCCTCCTCACAGGCAAGACCTATTCCTAACTCTTCACGATCAGAATAGGTGTTTACATATCTCGGGTGCATTTTGCAGATATGTCCAAGCCCCTCGTTGCCAAGCGACAGGTACGCTTCGCACAATCCGTCGGGGCGAAGCATCGGGCATGGGTGAATGATATAATATCCGTCCCCGTCCTTTCCGACAGCCAAGCGAAGCTTTTCGCCAAGTTCTCCCGAAACACCCTGATATTTTTTATAAGTACCCTCATCAAGCTCTATTCTCCAGTCTGTTTTGCAGCAGTTATCCTTGCACCTGTCGGCTTTACAGACAAACTTCTTGTAGTAATTTGGCATTATAACGCGCATTTTACCTCACCTCATAAAAAGTATACCACAGCTTTTTAACTCTGTCCACTTGATTGACACAACAAATAAACAGTGGTATAATTCCGGTATAGGAGGAGTGAGAAAATGCTGTTTGTAAATTATCCTAAGTGTTCGACCTGTAAAAAGGCAAAGGCTTTTTTAGACAACCGCGCAATAAACTACGAGGACAGAAATATTAAGGAGGAAAATCCAACAGAGGACGAGCTCAGAGGCTGGATAGAAAAAAGCGGCCTTGATGTTAAGCGATTTTTTAACACAAGCGGACTTTTATACCGTTCTATGGGACTTAAGGACAAGCTTGACTCTATGGACGACGCTCAAAAGATAAAGCTTCTGGCAACGGACGGAATGCTTGTGAAGCGCCCGATCCTCGTCACCGACAGCACAGTGCTTGTCGGCTTTAAGGAAAAAGAATGGGAAAATGTATTATGACTTTAATTATCGGCATTTTTTCCGATTAAAATCCCCTGCGGCTGAGATAGGTTTTCCGCAGGGGATTTTTACGCAACGAATCAATTATATTTATGTCCGTTTTCCGCAATCCTTTAATATTACTTTTCAAGGTTTCTTATGTAGTGAAACAAATACTGCTGTGCTATCCCCTCGATACCTTTTGTACATTCCGGCAAGCCGTTCGGATAGTACCTCTCCATTACACGCTTTATCCAGACGTCAACAGGAAACGCTTCGGTCCGGTACATTCCGTATAGCAGAGCACATTCGGCGACCTTTGGTCCTACTCCGTTTATCTGCATAAGCTTTTCTCTTGCTTTACCTATCGGCATAGCGCAGATCTCGTCAAGGTCAAGCGTATTTGTATCAAGCTTTTTTGCTGCGTCAATAATATACTTCGCACGAAAGCCCGCCCTAAGAAAACCGAGAGATTCAGCAGTTTCTAAAGAAAGAGTGCGAAAATCAGGAAAACAGCCGTAATGCTCAACAAGTCTCGATATTATGCCTTTTATACGGGGAATGTTGTTGTTCTGTGAAATGATAAACGAACATAAAGCCTCCCACTTATCCTGTTTTATAAGCCTTATCCCGGGCGCATAGCTGCATGCCGCCGCAAGTGTCTTATCGCAGGATAAGCGTCGTTTTATTTCTCCATAATCAGTGTAGAGGTCAAGATAATCCGCCCACAGCGCAAGAAATGTCTGTTCGTCGGTGTCGTGAAAGGTAAACTCATTTCCCTCTGCTGTTATGTAAAGCGGAGTGTTAAGAGCATAACCTTTGTAAGCACCGCCGCAAACCTTCTCCCATCTGAATGCCTGTCCGCAGTCAAGCGTCTCATCAAGGTCAAAATCATTCTGGATAAGTACAATGTCCTTACCCTTTACCTCATAATCCAAGCTTTTCATTTAAAACTCCTTAAAAATCTGCTTTATGTCTATAAGTATAACCTCTTTTTTTGTTTTTTGCAAGACGGGCTATTGACAATAAAGCAGTTTCACTGTATAATAATATCATCGCTTTAGCGGATAAAATCATAAAAGCTTTAAAGCGTTAAAGAAATTTATTTTAGGGGAGAAAATCAGTATGACAATGTGGATAGTACTTTTTGTATACCTTGCCGTAATGCTTGGTATAGGATTTTACTGCAAGCACCTTTCAAACAGCGTGTCCGATTTTGTTTTGGGAGGGAGGACTTTAGGTCCTTGGATGACCGCGTTTGCTTACGGAACAAGCTATTTCTCGGCAGTTGTCTTTGTCGGCTATGCGGGAACCTTCGGATGGAAATATGGAGTAGCTGCAACATGGATAGGAATCGGAAATGCGGTAATAGGCTCGCTTTTACCGTGGCTTATTCTGGGAAACCGAACCAGAATAATGACCAAGCACCTTGACGCGAAAACCATGCCCGAATTTTTTGAAAAGCGATATGACTCTAAAGGGCTTAAAATATTCTCTGCGCTTATCATATTTGTTTTTCTGATCCCTTACACGGCCTCCGTTTATAACGGATTATCAAGGCTTTTCAAAATGGCGTTTGACATTCCATACGAGTGGTGCATTGTAGGAATGGCTGTGTTTACCGCAGTTTACGTTATAGTAGGCGGCTACCGTGCAACGGCCATGAACGACTTTTTGCAGGGAATATTTATGATAGTAGGAATAACAGCGGTAATTATCACCGCGGTAAGCGGAAAGGGAGGAATTGTTACCGCTCTTAAGGGGCTTGGCGAGCAGGGTAAGTTCAACACCCTTTTCGGACCTGACCCGATAAACCTCATCGGCGTAGTAATACTCACCTCGTTGGGCACATGGGGACTTCCGCAGATGGTTCAGAAATTTTACGCTATCAAGGATAAAAGCGCTGTTAAAAAAGGAACGATAATTTCCACCGTATTTGCCGTTATTGTTGCAGGCGGCTGTTACTTCCTCGGAGGCTTCGGAAGAATTTTCGCAACACAAGATCAGGTTGATCAAAACGGCACAGACTACATAGTACCGACAATAATAGAAACTATGCCGGATATTCTTATCGGCATAGTAATAGTTCTTGTGCTTTCCGCCTCGATGTCTACGCTTTCGTCGCTGGTGCTTACATCATCTTCAACGCTCACGATCGATCTTATTAAGCCGTTTGCAAAGAAGATGACCGACAAAAAGCAGGTAATAATTATGAGAATATTTATAGCAGTTTTCCTGCTTATCTCGGTTGGCATCGCGATATTCACAATAACAAATCCTAAAACGATAATATCTACCCTTATGTCGATCTCATGGGGAGCGCTTGCGGGAGCATTCCTTGCGCCGTTTTTGTACGGGCTATTCTCAAAGAAGATCACAAAAGCCGCTGTATGGACCTCTTTCATACTCGGCGTAGGACTTGTGGTTGCGCATATGATTTATTTTACTCTGCTTGGAAACAAGTGGACGCTTTGGGGCATTGAGATGGACACAGCAATAAACTGCGGAGCAATAGTAATGCTGCTCTCGCTTATCGTTGTTCCGCTTGTAAGCCTTATTACGCCTAAAATGAACAAGCAAAAGGTAGACGAGGCGTTTGCCTGCTACAAATCGCAAGACTGAAAAATTCACTAAAAAACTGTGTTAATACGGTAAGTTATTAAATTACAATTGATAAAAGCTTTGTCTTTTTAAGGCAGAGCTTTTATGTTTTCCCAAAAACTACGCTTAAACACCGAATTTTTACAAAACCTCCATATAAACCTTATAAAAACAAATTGGATTTTTTCTCAAAAACTTGATCTCACCCCCTTGTAAATGAAAGGCGGTTATGTTAAAATAAGTTAAGCTTTCGAGCTTTCAAGCCTTGATTGCTGATGACAATAAAAAATTACATTGAGGAGAATTATAGGTTATGAAGTACGGCTACTTTGACCTTGATAACAAGGAATACGTTATCACAAAACCAGACACACCCGCTCCCTGGGTGAACTACCTCGGCTCTCCCGCTTACGGAGCTATCATCTCTAACAACGCCGGCGGATACAGCTTTGTCCAAAGCGGAGCCAACGGAAGAATCGCAAGATACCGCTTTAACTCCAATATGGCGCTTCCCGGAAGATACATTTACTTAAGAGATAACGACACGGCGGATTACTGGTCGGCATCGTGGCAGCCGGTCGGCAAGCCGCTTGATGAGTACAAAAGCGAATGCCGCCACGGTACCGCCTATACAACCATTACCGCTCAGTACAAGGGAATAAAGTCTGAGACAACATACTATGTCCCCAAGGACAAAACCTATGAGGTATGGAGATGTAAAGTTACAAACGAGGGCGATAAGGCAAGAAAGCTTTCCTCCTTCGGCTTTATAGAATTTACAAACGACAACAATTACGAGCAGGATCAGGTAAACCTTCAGTATACGCTGTTTATTACAAACACGACCTTTGAGGGCAACAAGATACTCCAGCACATAAACGAAAACAGCGGAAAGGACGAAACGGGCTCTAACCACAGGGAGAGATTTTTCGGCCTTGTCGGCGCAGAAGTCTGCGGGTATAACGGAGACCTTGACAGCTTTATCGGACCTTACAGAACATACTCAAACCCGATAGCGGTGGAAAGGGGCAGATGCGACGGAACGCTGAACTATAACCTGAACGCCTGCGGAGCGCTTCAGAGCGATTTTGAACTTGCCCCAGGCGAAACCAAGGAGTTAATATACGTTCTCGGTCAGCGAGACAATGCCGCTGCAAATGAGATTTTATCTCAATACGAGCAGCCGGGCAAAGTGGACAGCGAGCTCAATGAGCTTATAAGCTACTGGCACGGAATTTTAAACAACTTTCAGGTTAAGACTCCCAGCGAGGAGTTTAACAATATGATAAATGTATGGAACGCTTATCAGTGCTTTATCACGTTTATCTGGTCAAGAGCCGCTTCGTATATCTACTGCGGACTGAGAAACGGCTACGGCTACAGAGATACCGTTCAGGACATTCAGGGCATCATACACTTAGAGCCCGAAACCGCCCTTGAAAAAATACGCTTTATGCTTTCGGCTCAGGTTGACAACGGCGGCGGACTACCTCTTGTAAAGTTCAATCACAACGCCGGACACGAAACCTGTCCGGACGAAAACGACGAGAATTCCGTTTACGCAAAAGAAACAGGTCATCCGTCTTACCGCGCGGACGATGCTCTGTGGCTCTTCCCGACCATTTACAAATATATCGGCGAAAGTGGTAACAAGGCGTTTCTGGATGAGGTCATCGTTTATGCAAACGGCGGAGAAGACACGGTTTACGACCACTTAAAGAACGCTATACGCTTTTCTATGGAGCGCTTGGGCAACCACAATATGCCCGCCGGACTTCACGCTGACTGGAACGACTGCTTAAGAATGGGCAAGAGAGGCGAATCGACCTTTGTTGCATTTCAGCTTTACTACGCTATGAGCGTTATAAAAGAGCTTGCAGCAGAAAGAAACGACACCGAGTATGTAAAATACATCGACGAGGTTCAGGAAAAGCTCGGCGCTTCCCTGTCAGACTGCTGGGACGAGGACAGATTTATCCGCGGAATCCGCGAGGACGGAGAGGTTGTAGGCGCAAAGAATGACCCCGAGGCTAATATGTGGCTTAATCCTCAGAGCTGGGCTGTTATTTCAGGCTTTGCAACAAAGGAGCAAAGTGAAAAGGCTCTTGATAGCGTTCACAGCATTCTTAACACAAAATACGGAGTCAAGCTGTTAGAGCCCCCATACGTTGACCATTACTTCGGCGGTGCCATTATGCACATATTTAACCCCGATACAAAGGAAAACGGCGGTATATTCTCTCAGTCTCAGGGCTGGATAATTCTCGCCGAGAGTCTTATGGGACACGGAAACAGGGCATTTGAATATTTTATGGAATCCTCTCCGGCGGCCATGAACGATCAGGCAGAGATAAGAGTGCTTGAGCCGTATGTTCACGGTCAGTTCGTTGAAAGCTCACGCTCTCCGTTTGAGGGGCGCGCGCACGTACACTGGCTTACGGGAACGGGCTCTACGGTAATGGTAGGCTGTGTTGAGGGAATCTTAGGAATGAGACCCAACGCAGACGGACTTGTGATCGACCCTGCTATTCCTTCGGATTGGGATCACTTTGAGATTGAAAAGAACTTCAGAGGAACTCATCTTTCTATGAAATTTGAGAACAAGGATCACGTTGAAAGCGGAATCAAGGAGCTGATACTAAACGGAGAAAAGCTTGAAGGCAATTTTATTCCTGCGGGCAAGCTAAAAAGTGGCGTAAACGAAATAACAGCAATAATGGGTTAATTTGTGATAATAGTAAATTAAATAAAAGATTTTAATAAGAGGTGAATGCAAATGAAGTATGTATGCGATGTCTGCGGATACGTTTATGACGAGGAAGCAGAGGGCGTAAAGTTTGAAGACCTTCCGGAGGATTGGGTTTGCCCTCTCTGCGGAGTAGGCAAAGATCAGTTCTCTAAAGCGGAATGAACAAAGCAAGAAAGAGCAGGACTTGAAAATAAGTCCTGCTCTTTTATATCACTATGCTTTTGTTTTATATGTGAAGTTTATAGTTTTGGAATAGTAGTATTTGCCGTTTAGAGCCTTATAAGTATACGCCTTAAAATAATATGTGGTATTAGGTTTTAGATAATCAAATCTAAGTGAAGAGCCGCCCTTTACCGACTTTGAACCGTTAAAGCTTCTGTTATCGGAGATCAGCATTTTGTATCCGCTTACGCCTGATATTTTATTGAATTCTATTCTTATGGCGTTTGATGTGCTGTTTGATGCAGAATAGTTTACTATGGGCGCCGATAAGGCTTTCGTGCTGTATGTAAAGCTTACAGTATCGGAATAGTAGTGATTACCGCTAACCGTTTTATAGGTATACGCCTTAAAATAGTATGTGGTATTCGGTTTCAGATAATCAAATCTAAGTGAAGAGCCGCCCTTTACCGATTTTGCGTTTTTAAAGCTTTTGTTATCACAAATCAGCATTTTATAGCCGGTTATACCCGTTAACTTGTAAAATTCGATTCTTACTGCGCTTTCAACACTGTTTGAGGTTTTGTAATTTACGGTAGGCATGGACAAAGCCTTGGTATTGTAGGTAAATGTAATTGAATCAGAATAATATCTTTTTCCGTTGACCGTCTTATATGTAACCGCACGAATATGATATGTGTGATTTGGTATGGAAAGATTATCAAACCTCAACGATGAGCCGCCTTCTGCTACCCTTGATTTGGATCCTGAAAAGCTTTGGTCTGCACAGATCCTCATACGGTAGTTAACCCCGGACTGTTTGTTGAATTCTATCCTTATGGCATCCGATGTTCCGTTTGACGCACTGAAATTAACGGTAGGCTTAGGCAGCGTTTTTGCATCAAAGGTTGTATATCTGAATTGTGTGGGATCTGAAAAATACTTTTCTCCGTCTACCATCATATATGAGTACGCCCTTAAATAATAAGAGGTGTTGGGCTTTAAATTATCAAACCTCAGCGAAGAACCTCCCTCGGCCATAACCGCATTATTAAATGACGGATTATCAGACAACCATATTCTGTAGCCTTTTGCAGACGAAACCTTGTTAAGCTCTATTCTTATGGCGTCAGATACGCTGTTAGACGAAGCGTAATTTACTGTGGGACTTGAAAGATCCTTTGTCTTTGCAGTAAATCTTATCTCATCTGATTTCACCGTTTTTCCCCCGTCAGTGATATAGGCATACGCTTTTAGATAGTAGGTGGTATTGGGTCTGAGATAATCAAATCTCAAAGAAGACCCTCCGCTAACAGTCTTTGAGTTTGTAAAATTTGCATTGTCGGAGATAGTCATAGAAAAGCCTGTTACGTTATCTTTTTTAAATTCGACTCTCAAAGCTGTTTCAACAACGCTTATGTAGTCCACCACGGGAGATGTCACAGTATAAGTGCCGTCTCCTGTTATTTCGTACGCCGCTCCTAAGAAATAATCCCCGTTCATCCTCTTATAAGGAACTATCTGAAATCTGTCGTTGCCGCTTGTGTTCTGTGCGGTATATGAACAGCCTCTTATATGAGCAATATTTTCAAACTTTCCGGTTGAAAAATTATATTTTTTTACTGCAAAGGCAAATGCTCCTTTAGGTCTTGACCACGACAAAATTGTGCTTGAGCCTATCTGCTTTGCTGTCACCGACGACACTTTTGACGGGGAGGTTCCAAACAATAGATTGAGGTCTACATAGTCGTAAATCCCGTTAAGCTGACCGCTGCTTGAATACTGCCACACATCAAAGTCGCCGTTGTAATCTGTCGAAGTTGTGTAATGCGCGAGCCATATCTCGTATTTCGACTCAAGCGTTTTATAGTTGAGTTCATCATAAAAATAATACTTGCTGGCATAAACTCCCGCACAGTAGTTTTCTGACTGTATCCTGTCACAGAAAGCCGTGCAGAGATCAGTCTGTGCGCTTTTGCTAAGATTTGCCGCATCAAGCCTTCCTGTGTCGTAATCCACATGCTCGATATCGAAAAACACGGGAAGAGTAATATCGTATTTCTTTATGTTTTCCGCAACAAAGTTTGCTTCCGCCCTTGCTTCAGCAGGACTTACCGCCTGTGTATAAAAATACACACCCACCTGAATACCGGCGTTTAAAGCTCCTGAAATATTCTGATCAAAATACTGATCCTTGACAATCTTTCCCGTTGAACCGTATCCCCGGTATCCTACCCTGATTATTGCTCCGGTTATGCCGTCCTTTTTAAGAGATGCCCAGTTTATCGGCGTGTGCCACGCCTGAAACTCCGACACGTCGACCACGTTATATTTTTTTACGTTTTTAAGCTTAGACGGAACCACAGGCGTTGAAACTCCGTAGGATATTCTGGCAACTCCGCCTTTTTTATTTAAGTATTTCCTGTATTCCGGATCGTTTGCAAGTCGCCATTCGTCACTGACTTCGCTGCTTAAAATGTACTGCTCATCGCCTTCAGACTCATAAGCAATTGCCGATGCGGGTATATCGTCTAAAAAAGAAAATGCGCTTGTAACAGCCACTGCAATAAAAAATACAGCAGATAACAACACCGCTTTTGTTTTTAAAATATTAATAGCCCATTCCTCCCAATAATTTTCTAAATAAATGACTTGCCCGTCAATGAACGTATCAAGCCGCAATAAAATCTGATGTCGTAAATCAACATACAATTGTATTTTCTCTGCTGATTTAAAAACTAAAACCGTCACTTATAAGGCGGTAGGACATCTTATCATAAGTGCTTACTGATGATGTCACTTACAAATAAAACAATATTTTACCTGACAAAAGACACCGATTATCGTTATGATACCACATCGTGGGTCATATGTCAACAATACTGTACAAAAAACTTCCCAATAATTCCTGGTAAAACCATCCATTTCCCCTCTTTCCCTCAAAATTAAAAAACAAGAGAGCACGTAGTCGTACTCTCATAAGCATTTATACTTCTGTTTTTTTAAAGCGACTTTATATGCTTTTTAAGCTTTGCAAAGGTTTCTTTACTTAAGCAATGCTCTATTTTACAGGCATCAGCCGCTGCGGTTTCCCTGCTGACTCCAATCTTTACGAAAAAGTCCGTCAGCGTGACGTGGCGTTCATAAATTGTTGAGGCGATATTTTCGCCTTCTGCCGTAAGCGTTATGAAGCCGCCGTCGGAAATCTCAATAAATCCGCCGTCCTTTAAAATCCCCACAGCCCGACTGACGCTGGGCTTTGAATAACCGGTTTGTGTTGCAATGTCGATCGACCGCACCGAGCCTTTGCCCATTCGTTTTGTAAGAACAAGTATAGTCTCAAGATACATTTCTCCCGATTCAAGAAGCGCCATTGTCTTAATACCTGCCTTTCGGTTATGTGCTGCACTAACAGTATAGCACACTTTTTGATATTTTTCAAGTGGGTATTCTGTAAAATAAAACGCGCGCAAAACCGTTTAAATGTATGGCTTTTACCTCTTTACACTTCCTAAAGTAATACTTGTTATTATAAACTTTGACAATAACAGATATTTGATGATCACGGGAATTACCGCAATTACTATATACATATTATTACTCCGTAATAGATTCTGGTCTCGCTTCGCATCATCGCAAGTACCATAGGATCGTGTACTTGTCCTTTGTGCTTAGTATAATCTGCGGCATAAAGAAGTTGTTCCGGCTTGCAACGAACGGGAATATCGCCTGAACAGCAAAAGCCGACTTCATAATCGGAATTATTATTCGGTTAAATGTCTTAAACTCCCCTCTGCTGTCTATTCTGACGGCTTCAATAATTTCAAGCGGCAGGGAGCTTTTCATATACTGTATCATAAAGAGTAGGTCGCCAAAGCCTGAGTGGGTACCATCATAACCAGCAATATAAACGTGTGCGCAGCCGGCAAGTGCATTACCGCAGCAACCGCACCTGCCAAAAATTAAAAGGTTTTTATCGCTTAAATATTTGTAATTCACTTTTGCAGAAATAGTCTTTCAGACTCTACTTTTGATGTAAAATACACAAAAACTGTTTACACATTGAAAATACAAGTAAATTTATTTTACAGTTACATTGCAAAAGTTAAAATTATCTGATATAATAAGTGCGAAAAAAGAAAAAGCGGGTTTTATTTTATGGGAATATCTTACCAATACAAAAACATACCGATAAAGGGCGGCGGATTTGTCACCGGATTTATTTTCAGCAAAAGGTATAAAAACATTCTTTATGCAAGAACCGATATAGGCGGAGTGTACCGTTTTGACTTTTCAAAAAACGAGTGGATATCTCTTATAGACGATGTAACGGCTATTGAGCCTGACAGATGCTATCCCTTGGGTATAGCGCTTGACGACGAGATGCGCGAGCGGCTTTATATTGCCTGCGGGACCCACAAAAGCGGCAGCCTTTACATAAGTGACGATATGGGAAAAACCTATATAAAAAAAGAAATCCCGTGCGGGATTCACGGAAACTTTGTCGGACGCAGCGCGGGAGAAAGGCTTATAAAAAAAGACGGTGTTTTGTATTTCGCTTCCCAAACCGACGGACTGTTTATTTCCTCAGACGAGGGAGACAGCTGGCAGAATATAAAGCCATACGGAGAAAAAAATCTTACTTTCTTGTACAAGGAAACCATCGGCGGCAGGGATTTTTTTATCACAGGAACAAGCGGAGAGCAAAATGCCGACGGCAAAAAGCGTGGTCACACCCTCTTTGTATCGTATGACAATCTGAAAACCTTTGAAAAACTTCCCATTCCTAAAAGCATTGACGACCCCAAGTGCATTCACCCCGGTTTTGTGCCGCAGCGCGCTGCTGTAAGCGAAAGATATCTGTTTGTCACGTTTACACAGATAGAGGATGGCTTTGGCGGATTTAATGCTATATCCTGCGATTCTAGCTCTTGTTATGACGGGAGAATTTACAGATACGCTGTTAGCGGCGGAAAGCTTTATCTTGATAAGGATATAACCCCCAAGAGTATTGAGTTTTTAAACCATGACCGGAGTATTTCTCCGGATTATGCAACTGAGATATCCCTTGGCTCAGGACTTTCAGGTGTGTGCTTTGAAGACGGAATGCTCACCGTTTCGGAAATAGGCTCAAGGCGAGGTGAGGACGCTATTTACATGAGTGAAAATAGCGGTGACAGCTATCAGATAATTTTGCAGGGGCTAAGGCACGGCAAAATGAACTTTACCGTACCGTATATGAAGCCGGAATATAACGGCAACCGCTCGCTTATCCACTGGATGAGCGACGTCAAGATAAATCCCTTTGACAGCGATATGATGCTCTTTAACACCGGCACCGGGGTGTTTATGACGAGAAATCTCACTGCCTCAAAAAGAGGAGAAACGGTTGTGTTTTCTTCGCAATGCAACGGAATGGAGGAGACTGTTCATATGAACGTTTACTCGCCGCCAAACGGTGAGGTGAGATGCTTAGATCTTGTCGGAGACCTTGGCGGATACGCTTTTAAAGACCTTGAAAACGGTGCTGAAAACACCTTTGCAAACGACACGGGCGACAGATACATAACCTGCTTAAATGCCGATTTTTCAGACCGGGGAGGAATATACTTTGTTGCCACTCCCAGAGGAAACTGGACGGGTGAAACAAAGGGCGGCGTTATAGTAACCCATAACCAGGGAGAGAGCTTTAAGCTTTTAAAGTACCCTTTGGGCTTGACTGACAAGATAGACTGCCTTATTGATAACATTAAAAAGCCAAACACAGATTCCGGCTGGGTAGCTCTTACCGCCGACGAAAAGAGAATTATCTGGGCGATAAGCGGTAAGCGCAGATCGTTTATGTCAGACTGCGTTGTGTACACAGACGACGAGGGCGAAACTTGGAAAAAATCCCGGTTTACAGGCGGCAGAAATTACGAAAGCGAGCCGATCTCTATAAAAATAAATTCCTGCCGAGTTGATGAGAATTTTATATGGGCGATAAACGACAAGGGAGTTGTTTTTATAAGCGAGGATAAGGGAGAAACCTTTGTCGAGCGTGAAATCACAGGAGACAGATTCTGTGAACCTCCCGAGCGCTTCGGCGACAATCGCTTTGAAGCAAGAGCGGAGCCCGCAAAGGCTCACGTTTTATGGATTGCTCTCAGGCACAGCGGACTTTTAAGGCTTGAGTTTTCAGACGGCAGGGTAATATCAAAAAAAGTCACGGGAAGCGCAGACAAGATCTGCTCAGTTGGATTTGGCAAAGGTGCACAAGGAAGTGAATATCCCACAATATTCACCACGGGCGTCATAAGCGGCGAATACGGCTTTTGGCGCTCGACAGACTACGCAGACAGCTTTGTGAGAATAAACACAGACAACCAGTGCTTTGGAACCGTATCAAGTATTTCAGGCGACCCCAGAGAGTTCGGCAGGGTTTATGTTGCAACTGGCTCAAGGGGAATACTAACAGGAAAACCAATATAGTTTAATCAAAAAAGGCTGCCGCTTATTAAAAGCAGCAGCCTCGTTTTTTATGCACAGATTATTTTTTGTCGTCATCGTTGAAAGGATCTCCGCACTGCGGACAGAATTTAGGAGGATTTTTAGGATCCTCGGGCTCCCATCCGCATTTATCGCACCTGTAAAGCGGCTCGCCGGCAGGCTTTGGCTTGCCGCATTCGGTACAGAACTTGCCTTTGTTTGTCGCTCCGCACTCGCATACCCAGCCGTCGGCAGGCTTTGGAGAACCGCATTCGGCACAAAACTTTCCGGTATTTCCCGTCTTGCCGCAAGAGCAGGTCCAGCCGTCGTCAGCAGAAGGAGCAGGAGCAGGAGATGCAGCGGCGGCATTCTGTGCGTTCTGAACAGCCGCCATAGAGCCCTGTGGGTTCGGCGTGCCATCGGGTGCGTTCATAGGCTGGCTCATCATTCCTCCTGCCATACCCATTCCCATAAATCCTGCCATAGCGCCGCCTTCGTTTCCTGCGGCGGTCTCTCTTGCCTTGTTTATGCTCATTCTGTCCATAGCATATAAAAGTCCGTTGTTCTGTGCGGCTGCCGCCTCCTGGAACTTAGAAATCTTATCCTTGCTCTCGTCATCGACATTAAGCTCGATAGCGAGCGAAGTCAAAACGATTCCTCGCTTTGTAAGCCAAGCCTCCTCGAGCTGCTTGTTCATCTCTGCTGCAAGCTCATCAGGATATGCGCCTGCTCCAGCTTATCAATAGGCTGAAAGAAAACGGCGTCACGGTCGACTTTCTGAAGGAGGGCATATCTTCGGATGATATTCCCGTTTGGGAGGTGAGCAGATGGCTCGGTCAAGCACAGTAACAGTCATTCCGGCGACGATCAGCCGATACACGGCATCGCCGATAAACGAGAAGAAAAAACGCCGCACCGCCGCCTATGCCCGTGTTTCCACGGACAGCGAGGAACAGCAGACCAGTTACGCCGCCCAGGTGGACTACTACACCACCTACATCAAAGGGCGGGACGATTGGGAGTTCGTGGAGGTCTACACCGATGAGGGCATCACCGGCACCAACACGAAGCACCGAGAGGGCTTCAAACGCATGGTGGCGGATGCGCTGGCAGGCAA
>CANQNK010000022.1 GCA_947625195.1 uncultured Clostridia bacterium
TACCCGGCAGACAGGGAATTGTCGAAATACTGCTCGATCATGTATGTAAGCTCACAGAAACGGGGGCTTTCCAGAAGTCTGCCCACCACATCGGCGCTGGCCTTGCCGGTGTAAAGATTTTTTGCAGCCTGCACCGACAGCCCAAGCTCCTCAATCTCATAATTCTTGCGGTCGGGTATGTTGGATTCACCCGGCAGGAAGTCGGTGGACACATGAAAAGCCTTTGCGATGCGGATGATATATTTATCACCGAGCTTGTTCGTTTTTCCGCTGATGAACTGGCTGATCATACTCTCATTGCAGCCGATTTTTGCCGCGAGGTCTGCCTGTGTTACGTTATTGTGCTTTAATAAATCTTGTATGCAATCCCGTAGATCGCCGGGAAGAAATTCACTGTCCATCGGTCAGCCCTCCCTCCGATTTTGTCTTGTTTTTGATGTATTTCCCGCTCTTGATTCTGGCGTCGGCGGGTTTCTCCGCGTTCTCCGGGATGATCCAACGGCTCCTTGCCCGCTGTGCGCCCGGTATCCTGTTCTCGTTGCAGAGAACCCCCACGCGCCGGGGAGACAACCCCCATTTCTCAGCTGCTTCAAAGGTTGAAAGGTATCTCTTGTTTGCCCCCTTATTTTTCTTGCGCTGAAAGTTTCTTATCAACAAATACGAATTGTTCGAATTCTTCTAAACATAGAAAACACTTCAACCGTTAAATAGAAATCCACCAACACACGCCATACTTATCAATAACAGTAGCGCCGCATGAACTCCACGGATATTCATGAATTTCTTCAATAACAACGCCACCGTCACTTAGTATATCAAATGCATTCTTAACTGCATCAACAGTTCCTAACTCAAAAGCGTTAAAAGTCATTGTTTCCAATCTCATTCTGTGAATGGCTTCTACATCGTAAGTTTTTTTCGCTTCCGCTAATGCCAAAATACCTTCGCCATTCACTGATAAGACACAATGCTCATAGGCAGTTCCGCTGCTGTTTTTCATTTCCAACGTTATTTCTGCGCCAAACGCCTTACAATATGTTTTTGCCGCCTCAAAACTATTCATAACATATACCTGTGGATAGCACTTCATATTGAATCTCCTTTCAAACTTCAATTTGCTGATCCAAATGCTCGTAATCTACAGGCTTTCGCCATTTGTACGGCATGAAAGCCTGACAATATTATATTCCATTTAAGGAATAAAATCAATGGCTGCCGGGAAGTTTGCCGCTCTGTGGTCTTGCATTTTTGCAATTTTGCAGGGCGGCTATTTTGTTTTCTTGCACTCCTGCCGGATTTTTCGGCCTATAGCCTTTTTCCCCATATATTCAGGCAGACGGGGAAAACCGTCAAGAAAAATCAAGGAGGAAGATGCGCATGAGTATCTACGAAACCGTAAAGGCGGCGTTTAAGCTGGCTTCGGATCTTGGACTTGTGGTACGGAAGGTGCACAAACTATAAGAAAATCGAAAGCGGCTATATCCGTGACTGCCTGTACGGGGGTTATGACTATACTACATGGTATGTTGATAAAAACGAAGACTTTCGCTGTGACGATACCCACCATGACGGGACCAGCCATTATCTTACCGTGTCTATAAAGACGAAATTTCCGAATTGGCAGTACCACAAAGATGGGAGTCGGCACGAATGTGAAGAACAAACTTGCCGCTTCCACTGACCTTGACTGTCCGTGGCGACCTTCCTATGTCGGACGGATTTTGCGGACACTTTCAATGAATGATGTAATATCTCAGAATGTGTCGTTGGCTGAGACGAAGCGAATTACAGTCTTGTGGTAGATTTTTTCACATTTGTATGCTATAATACTTTGCGTTGAGGGAACAACTCGGCGATTAAATCGGGATTTTTCGTTAGTCTATACTATAGTGAGTGGAGCACAAATACCTTATGAATTGTGAAGAAGCAACTACAATATTTGAAAACATTACAAAAAAGAGCGTCGTTCAAATAGAGCGGTGCAGTGTTGGTATTGCTAACTATGTTTTCGCCGTCTCTACTGCTGCTGAAAAGTTTATTCTCAGATGCAGTAAAGAAAAGGACGCCTATAAAGACACCGTTTATTGGCTTAGCAAGTTATCTGTATGCGAAATTCCAATACCTATTGTGTTATCGAAAGGAACCTACAGAGACTACTCATATTTGATTCTTTCATATATTCCTGGGGACGATATTGGAAATATCTACAAGGAATTAAATGACAGTGAGAAAAAACTAATTGCCAAAGAGGTCGTTGAGATACAGCAAAGGGTATCAAGGATTAATATATCAACAGATACGGAGTGGACATGGAACAGCTTTATTGATGATCTGTTGAATCGTGCAGAGGAGCGAATAAAAAGAAAACACTACTTTGACACCGACAAAATACAAATCATAAAAAAATTGCAACAAGAAATAAAGGAATATTTGGATGCGGTTCGGCCAATACCATATTTGGATGATATCAGCACAAAAAATTTATTGATTTATGATGGAAAAGTATCTGGAATTATAGATATTGATTGGATAGGTTTGGGCGATATGCTTACCTTTGTTGCACTGACGAAGGTTGCATTGCTCAATATGGATTTGGATACCCAATATATTGATTATCTGTTAGATGAAATTCATCTGAACACGATAGAGCACAAAGCGTTTGTATTCTATTGTCTGCTTTATTGTGTTGACTTTATGGGAGAAAGGGGTATGCAGTTCCTTGATGAAAAAATTCCAGTAAATGAGAGTATAATCAAGAAGTTGAATGATATATTTAACATTCTCATGGAAGAATGGAACAAATGCTGTGAACGGTAATTCCCGTTTAACCGCTAAATAAAACCGAATATTCCCATATAAGCGTCTATTTTCACTCCTTGAGAATAGACGCTTTTTGCGCACTGTCCAGCTTGCGGAGCGCCACCACCTTTGACGCACTCTTTTTCGAGTACTCGTTTACAATTGCCTCGGCATAAATCTTGTCTGTGTTCATAGTTCAATACCTCCGTTTGATTTTGTAACTACATTATAGCAGGCAGAGTATTGAAATTTAACAACACAATTGCGAATTTTTGTTGAGTTGATAGCCTGTTTATACTCGTATAATATTATTGTAACATGAATTTATGACTTTTTCTACCGCCACACGCAGAAAAGCGGCGGTGGGGAGAAATTCTTGCCGCTGCTTTTGAGCTTAAAACAAGTTGAAAAAGTCATATTTTTATGCTATAATTGCTTTGTAAATCCGGCGAAGAGCATTTGCTCAATACCTGTAAAAAGCCGTGCGTAGCACAAAAACGAGGTTATATATGCGCTTTAAAAATGAGGAGATTCTGCAAATTGCCATGCAGCAATCCGCAGTTGACGCAAACTGTCACGCGGAAGATTTCCTGAGAACAGAAAATGTTGTCGTCCCGTCTGCCGTCAATCCGGGAGCAAGAAAATATCTATCTCTTCCGTTTGACTGCAATCTGATTTCCTACGGAAACAATATTGTGGCTTCAATAAACGAAAAATATCGTGCCATCGTATCAGACTATATCAACAGTTTTCCGGTTGAGCATTGCTTTGAAACGCCCAACCTGCACGTTCTGAACGACGAATTGCAGAAAGACAATTTGCGGATTTGCTTTATGGCGGAGTATTTTCTGCCCAATCTAAGAGAATTGAAAACTTCGGACTGCCCTTACGCAACAAAACTGCTACATCCGAAAGATTTCGCGGCGCTTTACGTGCCCGAATGGAGCAACGCGCTGTGTGAAAAGCGCCGGGAACTGGATATTTTAGGCGTCGGCGCATATGACGGCGGGGCTTTGATCGGTCTTGCTGCATGCTCCGCCGACTGTGAATCCATGTGGCAGATTGGTGTGGATGTACTGCCCACCTACCGCAGGCAAGGTGTTGCCTCTGCACTTACAAGCCGTCTGGCTCTTGAAATTCTGGAGCGCGGAAAAGTTCCGTTTTACTGTGCCGCATGGTCGAACATTAAATCCGTGCGCAATGCCATCAAAAGCGGTTTTCGCCCTGCATGGGTTGAGCTGACTGCAAAGAACGCTTCCTTTGTCAATGAAATGAATCAGAAAAAATGTACAGCTTAGGAGGAACAGTCAATGGGAACGGGAATTGTTGTATGCGGATTAAACGGCGTCGGAAAAAGCACCCTGGGAAAAGCTTTGGCGGAATGTTTGAACTTTCATTTTATTGACATTGAGGATTTATACTTTCCAAAGGATAGTTCTTCCTATCTCTACGCATCTCCCCGTACCCGGGAGGAAGTTTGTAATCTGCTTCTTCAGGAAGTGACAGAGCATGAGAATTTTGTACTTGCTGCCGTCAAAGAGGATTATGCAGAAAATGCCTATCCCCTTTTTCGCTTGGCTATTTTAATCGAAGTCCCCAAAAATATTCGGATACAACGAGTAAAAGAGCGTTCCTACAAAAAATTCGGGAAGCGGATGCTACCGGGCGGAGACTTATATGAACAGGAAGAAGCATTTTTAATCTTGTCTGTTCAAGAGATGAATCTATGGTTGAAAAATGGGTACGGTCATTAAGCTGCCCTATCCTTCAAATTGACGGGGCGAAACCGATAGAGGAAAATATCTCGTTAATCGTCAAGCAGATACAGAAGGAATGATAAATTGATTATTTTAATAGCGGGCGCCTCCCATACGGGAAAAACGAAGCTGGCACAAGGTCTTCTTGAAAAATATAAATACCCCTATCTGTCCATTGACCATTTGAAGATGGGGCTGATCCGTTCGGGACATACCCACCTGACGCCTGAATCAAACGTTGAGGAGCTGACAGCGTATTTGTGGCCAATTGTCTGCGAAATCATCAAGACCGCCATTGAGAACGGTCAGAATTTGATCGTGGAGGGCTGTTATATCCCCTGCGATTGGCAGAATGACTTTGACAAGCACTATCTGCCGGGAATCAAAGCGTTCTTCCTTGTGATAACCGACCGATATATACGCAGCCATTTTGACAGCATCCGAAAGTATGCAAATGTCATTGAGAACCGTGGGTACAGCGATTGCACCCCGGAACGACTGATTGCGGAGAATCAAAAGGTTTTGAAGCAGTGCGAAGCCAACCGGCAAAAGGTACTTCTGATCGATAAGGAATACAGCGTGGAGGTGGACACCCAAAAAATTGCTGTCGAAATATGCAAGTAACAGCTGCCGGAGTATATGATTCTGAAAGGCATTGAATTTCGATCATATTTACCAAGAACGGAACGGGCAAAGTGGACTATCGGGCGTTAGGAAAAAGCAAATAATAAATGCTAGTAATTTGCTAGAAATTATAAATAATTAAGGGAAACAGAAAATAAGGATCTATGAAATAATTAAACAACTCCGCGGAATAGTATGTGGAAATATACGTAAAAGAAATTATATCACAATATATCAAAACCTAAATTCTAAAAATTCTCATAAAATGGAAATGACATGCTAAAAAGCTAAAGAACGGCGAGATCAGCCGGGAAGTTTACGACAACTGGCGTTATCATTATCCGAAGTACGACGATACACAGACTTGGGCAGGCGTTCCGTCGCAGGAGCTTAGCGACGCCTTGGTGGAACAATTTAAGGATAAACCCAAAACCGACGATTGAAAGAAGGCGTAATATGGCTTCCAGTAAAAATTATCTGGACTTTGTGTTAGACCAGTTAAGCGGCTTAGACAACATTTCTTACCGTGCGATGATGGGGGAATATATCCTCTATTTTCGAGGTAAGATAATCGGCGGCATTTATGATGACTGTCTGCTTGTAAAGCCTGTAACCTCCGCCGTTTCCTTGATGGATACACCCGTCTATGAACTACCGTATGAGGGTGCTAAGGAAATGTTGCTCATCGAAGATATTGACAACAGAGAGTTTCTCTGCGAGCTTTTCCAGACCATATATGATTCGCTTCCCGAACCGAAGAAAAAGAAAATCACCCCCTGACAAACGACAAAAAGCCCTTAGCTATGAGTTACTACCCACAGCTAAGGGCGTTATAATATGGATTTATTCAGTCACAAAAGCCTCTTCTCAATCATTCTGTTACCCGTAAACCACTGGACAACAAGAATAATTGCACCTGCTATGACTGTTATCAAATTGTTATCAAAAGACCTGTTAAAATGCCGCAAACCCGCATAAACACTGGCTTTTTCGAACTTCCGCATTTATTCCCACTCCACCGTTCCGGGTGGCTTAGAAGTAATATCATAGACTACTCTGTTAACATGCTCCACTTCGTTTGTGAGACGGTTTGATACCCGAGCAAGCACATCATACGGAATCCTCGCCCAGTCGGCAGTCATAAAATCGTCTGTTGTGACCGCTCTTATCGCAATAAGATGATCATAGGTTCTGTGATCCCCCATAACGCCCACTGTTCTCACGTCAGGAAGCACTGCAAAAAATTGACTTAGGCGCCCTTCTTCTCCGCTTTTTTTAATCTCGTCACGGAAAACTGCATCCGCTTCCTGCAATATCTTTATTTTTTCTTTCGTTATCTCTCCAAGAATTCTGACGCCCAATCCGGGGCCGGGAAATGGCTGACGCCACACAAGCTCGTGTGGAATGCCGAGCTTTTCGCCGACCTTTCTTACCTCGTCCTTGAAGAGGTCTCCAAGCGGCTCAATAACGCCTTCAAATTTAATGTCATCAGGCATCTTGACCTGATTGTGATGCGTTTTTATTGTTGCGGCATCACCCTTTCCGCTCTCAATTCGGTCGGGATATATTGTTCCCTGCGCAAAGAATCCGCCGTCTGCTTCTTCACGTATCTTGTTCCAGAACACATTGTAAAACTCGGTACCGATGATCTTTCGCTTTTGTTCGGGGTCGGTAACTCCCTTGAGTTTTACCAGAAATTCATCGCCGCAGTTTACCCTGACAAACCGCATATCAAAAAGAGAAGTGAACGTCTTTTCTACAAAATCGCCCTCGTCTTTTCTCATAAGCCCCTGGTCTACAAAGACGCAGGTCAGCTGATTTCCAACCGCGCGGCTCAAAAGCGCCGCTGCAACTGAAGAATCAACTCCCCCCGAAAGGCCTAAAACCACCCTTTTTCCGCCGATCTTTTCCTTAAGCTTAGAAACAGTCCTGTCAATAAAATCGTCCATTACCCAGTCTCCGCTGCAACCGCAGACTTCATAAAGAAAGTTTTGAAGCATTTTTATTCCGTATTCGCTGTGCGTTACCTCAGGGTGAAACTGTACGGCGTATATTTTTTTCTGCTCGTTCTCCATCGCGGCACAGGGACAATCGTCAGACTCAGCAGTGACCGAAAAGCCATCCGGCGCCTTGCTTATATAGTCTGTGTGACTCATCCAGACAACGCTTTTCTTGGGGACATCCTTAAAAAGCTTGCTTTCTTTGACAAGCCTTACGTTTATCTTTCCGTATTCACTTTTTTCGCAGGCGGATACCTCTCCGCCGAGCATATATGATATAAGCTGGCTTCCGTAGCATATTCCGAGTACAGGCACACCAAGCGATAGTATCTCGCTGGTGTAATGAGGTGAGCTTTCATCGTAGACGGAGTTAGGACCGCCGGTAAAAATTATTCCCTTGTATCCCTGTGACCTTATCTCCTCAAGCGAAGTGCTGTAAGGCTTTATTTCGGCATAAACGCTTAAGTCTCTTACTCTTCTTGCAATAAGCTGATTATACTGCCCGCCAAAGTCAAGAACCAAAACCTTTTCATTTGCCATATCGCTGCCTCCCCGTGTAAAATTTATCAGTCAAACAGTCCCGTAAAATCAAACGTAGAAAAATAATCCTTTGGCGTTTCGGCACGTCTTATCAACTCAACACTGCCGTCCTCTTTGAGCAGCAGCTCTGCACTTCTCAGCTTTCCGTTGTAGTTATATCCCATAGAAAAGCCGTGTGCTCCCGTATCGTGAATGCAGATGTAATCGCCAATATCGATCTTTGGAAGCATTCTGTCCTTTGCAAACTTGTCGTTGTTTTCGCAGAGTCCTCCTGTTATATCGTACCTGTGATCGCACGGCTCATTTTCTTTTCCCAAAACGGTTATATGATGATAAGCGCCGTACATAGCCGGACGCATAAGATTTGCCGCGCAAGCGTCAAGTCCGATGTATTCCTTATATATATGCTTTTCTCTTATAGCCTGCGCGATGAGATGTCCGTAAGGCGCAAGCATAAATCTGCCAAGCTCTGCGTATATCGCAACGTCTCCCATTCCCGCCGGAACCAAAACCTCTTCATAAGCCTTTCTTACTCCCTCGCCTATTGCATCGATATCGTTGGGCTTGTCCTGTGGCTTATATGCAGTTCCTATACCACCCGAAAGGTCAATAAACTTTATCTTGACACCGGTCTTTTGAGAAAGCTCTACCGCAAGCTCAAACAAAATCTTAGCTAGCATAGGATAGTAATCGTTAGTGACGGTGTTGGAAGCTAAAAACGAGTGTATTCCGAAATATTTTGCACCCTTTTCCTTTAACAGCTTAAAGCCTTCGATCATCTGCTCCTTTGTAAGACCGTACTTTGCGTCTCCGGGGTTGTCCATTATCTGATTGTGAAGCTTGAATTGTCCGCCCGGATTGTATCTCAAGCATATCGTCTCGGGTATTCCCGTCAGTTTTTCAAGCACCTCAATATGCGTAAAATCGTCTAAATTTATCTGCGCGCCAAGTTCATAAGCCTTTATGAAGTCCTTATCCGGTGTGGCATTTGAAGAAAACATAATGTCATCGCCAAAAAAGCCACAAGCTTCGGACATCAAAAGCTCTGTATAAGATGAGCAGTCTACTCCGCATCCCTCTTCCTTTAAAATCTGCAAGATTTTCGGCGTTGGAGTTGCCTTTAACGCAAAGTACTCCTTAAATCCCTTGTTCCACGAAAACGCCTTATTTACTTTTCTCGCATTTTCTCTAATTCCCTTTTCATCGTAAATGTGAAATGGCGTAGGATAATTCTTTACTACTTCTTCAATTTTTTCTTTTGTAACAAACGGTGTTTTCAATTTTCATTATCCTTTCATCTAACATACTCTGTATAATAAGCCAAAGTGCCTTGCCTTATTTGAAAAATACATAGTTATTATAACATTTATGTAATTATGTGTCAAGAAAACAAGATCAAAACAACAAGGTCAATTTGTAAAGTGTCAATGGCAGTTATAACTCAGAATAATGCTTCTTGTAAAAAAGCAAGGGGATTTTCTTTAATCCCCTTGCTGAAGTGCTGCTTTATAGTTTAATTCTATATCTTATCAAGCGCATCGCTTAAGTCATCAAGCCAGTCTCCTTCAAAAAGCTCGGTCATGCCCCTGTCAACTGCTGCGGAAAGCTTTTTGTCAATTGGAATCTTGGCCACGTTTTTAATGCCGTATCTGTCCGCTATCTCTTCAATATGACTGTCACCGAAAATCTTGTGCTCCTTCTTGCACTCATCACAAACAAAATACGACATATTCTCAACTATTCCGATAACCGGAATATCCATAAGATTTGCCATCTTCACAGCCTTCTGAACTATCATTGAAACAAGCTCCTGCGGGCTTGTGACAACAATTATTCCGTCTATGGGTATAGACTGAAACACCGTCAGCGGAACATCTCCCGTGCCCGGAGGCATATCTACAAACATATAGTCTACCTCGTCCCAGATAACGTCCGTCCAGAACTGTGTTACCGCTCCTGCTATAACGGGGCCCCGCCAGATGACGGGATCGGTGTCGTTTTGAACAAGAAGATTAAGCGACATAAGCTTTATGCCCGTTTTGGTAACTTCGGGAAACAGCCCGCTTTCAGATGCCTGTGCCTTTGTATTTACTCCGAACGCTTTTGGTATAGACGGGCCTGTGATGTCCGCGTCTAAGATAGCGGTCTTATACCCCTTTCGGTTTGAAAGGACCGACATAAGGGAAGTCACCAGGCTTTTACCTACTCCACCCTTTCCCGAAACGACCGCAATGATTTTTTTTACCTTTGTCCCCTCATGCGGCTCTTTTATCATGCTCTCCTGGTCTTTACTGCCGCAGCCGCTGCTGCATGAAGAACAATCGTGTGTGCAACCCATATATCATCTCTCCTTAAAGCTTTATATAAAATATATTATACCTATTTTTTTAAAAGCAATCAAGGCGCTTATTTACCCTCCAAGCTCTATCATTTTATCTATGCAGCGTCTAGCGCTTGCTATAAGTTCATCGCTCATCACGATCTCTTCTCCGCCAGTACCTTTGAGTGCATTGTATACATCCACCAAAGTCGTAGACTTCATATTTGAGCAGATAAGGTCTTTAGAAAGCGGATAAAAGCGCTTATCCGGACAACTAAACTGCAAATGCTGCGCTATGCTTATTTCTGTTCCTATGATAAACTCCTTGGCGTCTGAATTTTTTGCATAATCCATTATAGCTGAAGTAGATCCGACGAAATCAGCCTCTTTAACAATGCCTGGAGAACACTCCGGATGCACAAGCATCAGTGCTTCGGGGTGAGCGGCTTTTGCTTTTTTTACGTCTTCAAGAGACACCCTTGCATGTATCGGACAACCTCCCTGCAAAAGCTTAAAGGTTTTATCAGGAAGCATTCTTGAAACGTAATCTCCTAAATTGCAGTCCGGGATAAACAGTATCTTATCGTTTTGTATTTTGCTAATTATCCTAACCGCCGAAGATGAGGTGACGCATACGTCGCACACCGTTTTAAGCTCTGCCGTGGTGTTGATATACGCAACTACTGTGTAGTCCGGATACTGCGATTTTACCGCCTCAATAAGCTCCTTATCCATCTGCTCGGCCATGGGACAGCCGGCAATCGGATTTGCCAGAATAACTCGCTTTTGGGGAGAAAGCATTTTCACCGTTTCCGCCATAAAACGAACGCCGCACATCAAAACATTTTTTTGCTTTGTCTTTTGAGCCATAACGCTAAGCTGATAGGAATCCCCTGTGAAATCGGCTATCTCGGTTATTTCCTTGGTCTGATAGCTGTGCGCCAGTATACAGACATCATTTTGTTTCTTAAACGCCAAAATTTCATTTTGAAGCTCTGCTATATTCACAATTTATCACCCTTTTAAAATTGAATCCGTGCGGCATATATGATTTGCACGACTATAAAAATTACCTCATTTATTTTCCAAACGCCTGCGCAAGGTCTGCAATAATATCGTCTATATGCTCTGTTCCTATCGAAAGACGAATAGTATTAGGCTTTATTCCCTGTTCTGCAAGCTCCTGCTCATTAAGCTGAGAGTGTGTGGTTGACGCCGGATGTATTACCAAAGATTTTACATCTGCTACATTTGCAAGAAGAGAGAATATCTTAAGTCTGTCGATAAACTCCTGAGCATCCTTAGCGCCGCCCTTTATATCAAACGTAAATATTGAAGCACCGCCCTTTGGGAAATACTTTTTGTAAAGCGCATTGTACGGACTGTCGGGCAAAGATGGATGGTTAACGCTTTCAACCTTAGGGTGGTTTTTCAGAAATTCAACTACCTTAATTGTGTTTTCAACGTGTCTTTCTACTCTGAGTGAAAGCGTCTCAAGTCCCTGCAAGAACAAAAATGCGTGCAGCGGAGCAAGCGTTGCGCCGGTATCTCTTAAAAGAATAGCTCTTATCTTTGTGACAAACGCAGCCGGTCCGACCGCCTTTGTAAAGCTTATTCCGTGATAGCTTGGGTTTGGCTCTGTGATTGATTTAAACTTTCCGCTTGCCTCCCAGTCAAACTTTCCGCTGTCAACTATAACGCCTCCTATTGCCGTTCCGTGTCCGCCTATAAACTTTGTTGCGGAATGTACTACAATATCCGCTCCGTACTCAAACGGACGAACTAAAAACGGCGTTGCAAAGGTAGAATCCACAACCAGCGGGATCTTATTCCTGTGTGCTATTTCTGCAACCTTTTCGATGTCTATAAGAGTTGCATTCGGATTTCCTATCGTCTCAATGAACAGCGCTTTTGTATTTTCATCGATCGCTTTTTCAAAAGCATCCTCTTCATCTGCGTCAACAAAGGTCGTTTTAATTCCGTACTGCGGAAGTGTATGCGCAAAAAGATTATATGTTCCGCCGTAGATCGTCCGTGCAGAAACTATGTTGTCGCCTGCTCCCGCTAAATTCAGAAAAGTGTAGGTTATCGCCGCCGCTCCGGAGGCTACTCCCAGTGCGGCAACTCCTCCCTCTAACGCCGCGATCCTCTGCTCAAAAGCGTCAACTGTGGAGTTTGTAAGTCTGCCGTAGATATTGCCCGCGTCTGACAGATTAAAGCGTGCAGCCGCGTGCGCAGAGTTTTTAAATACGTAGGATGTAGTCTGATAGATAGGAACAGCTCTTGCATCCGACGCGCTATCCGGCGACTCCTGTCCTGCGTGAAGTTGAATAGTTTCAAATTTATAGTTTTCATATGTATAGCTCATTGTTAAATACCTCTTACTTTCAAAAATTTTTTTCTAATACAAGTCCTGCTCAAAAGCCTAAATTTACGTTTAGTGCTTTACTCATTATAAAGATAATTTCTTGAGCTGCACATTCGTCCGTTTCTGAAATTGTGTCTTAAGTATTTGAGTATTATATTTTTCATAATAAATACCTCCGATATCAATTTTTATAATACCTATATGTTTAGTATGATTTATATAATACACCAGTCTTTAACATTTGTCAAGACTTTTTTAAAAAAAATTTTAGAAAGCTGAAAGAAAAAACAATGGGTTGTACCAAAACATATGAAAGGACTACAAGCGCCGGAAATTTATAATGCCCGACGCTTGACGACAAAAGCTATTCTCTTATCTGCCCATCGCCCTCGATTATATACTTAACGGTAGTCAGTTCCTTAAGCCCCATAGGGCCTCTTGCATGCAACTTTTGTGTAGAAATTCCTATCTCAGCGCCCAGTCCGAACTCCTCTCCATCTGTAAAACGTGTAGAGCAATTTACGTATACTGCCGCTGCGTCTATTTCCTTTTTAAAGGTCTCCGCCGCAAAAATCGACTGGGTAACGATACATTCGCTGTGTCCTGTGGAATAGGTTTGAATATGCTCTATCGCCATTGCAAGGTCATCAACCACACGTACGGCAAGAATATAATCCAGAAACTCCGTTTCCCAGTCCGTACTTGTGGCGGGAACTACATCGTCTCCCAGAATCATTTGCGTGATCTCACATCCGCGAATCTCAACGTTTGATTTATCAAGACGCGACTTGAGCTTTGGCAAGAACTCCTCCGCAACGCTTTTGTGAACAAGACATGTTTCGATTGCGTTGCAAACACTCGGGCGGGAGGTCTTTCCGTTGTCAACAATATCCACCGCCATTCTCAGATCAGCCGTAGAATCAACATATACGTGGCAGTTGCCTACCCCTGTCTGAATCACCGGAACGGTTGCGTTTTGTATTACTGCTTTTATAAGTCCTGCTCCTCCCCTGGGGATGAGAACATCTACATAATCATTTGCTTTCATAAGGCGCATCACAGCGTCTCTTGAAGAGTCCTCTATATACTGGATAACGTCCTGTTCAAAGCCTACTCTGTCAAGCGCCGCCCGCATAATCCTTACTAGACACTTGTTGGTTTCGCTTGCTTCCTTTCCGCCCCTAAGAATCACTGCGTTTCCGCTCTTTAAACACAGAGAAGCGGCATCTACCGTAACATTCGGGCGGCTTTCGTAAATTATGCCGATCACTCCCATCGGAACTCTCGTCTTGGTTATCCTCATTCCATTGGGACGAACGGAGCCTTCTTCTATCATACCCACCGGGTCGCCAAGCTTTGTAAGGTTTTCACAGGCGTTTGCCATGGAATCGATCCGGGCCTCGTTCAAGGTAAGGCGGTCAATAAGAGACTCGCGCATATTATTTAATCTTGCATGATAAAGGTCCTTGCTGTTAGCCTCTAAAACCGCGTCTTTGCACTTTCTTAGAGCATAGGCTATCTCAATAAGAGCGTCGTTTTTCTGAGCGCTAGTAGCATAGCATATACTCTTTGCTGCCGCTTTTGCCTTTTTTCCCAGAGTTTCAATGTAATCACCACTCATCATAAAGTCCATAATAATATCCTCCCTTTTGTTTATGCTTTAAACAGCGTACCTGTTTCCTTTCCCTCTAAAAGGTCGTAGAGAACATCCGGCTCTCTTCCGTTAAGTATCACCATATCTATTCCCGAGTTCATTGCGATTTGCGCGGCGTTTAATTTTGTTTTCATTCCGCCGCTTCCCAATCCGCTTGAAGAGCCCTGTGCGCTGTGTCTTATTTCATCGGTTATCTCATTCACTACCGATATAAGCTTAGCGTCGGGACAGGTCTTCGGGTTTTTGTCGTAAAGCCCGTCTATATCGCTTAAAATTATCAAAAGATCTGCCTTTGCAATGGAAGCAACCGTAGCGGCAAGAGAATCGTTCTCACCCATTTCAAGCTCCAGCTCATCGATTGCGACCGTGTCGTTCTCGTTTACAATCGGTATAACTCCCCTTGAAAGAAGCTCCTCAACGGCGTTTTCCACATTTCTTCTTCTCTCCTCCAAAAGGACGTACTTGGTAAGCAAAAGCTGTGCGACCACCAGATTATATTCTCCGAAAAGCTTGTCGTACATATACATAAGCTCGCACTGTCCCACAGCGGCACACGCCTGCTTAGAAGGTGTATCGGTCGGACGCTCGACAAGCCCCAGCTTTCCCATTCCCAGGCCTATCGCCCCGGAGGAGACAAGCAAAACGTCTCTGCCGGAGTTTTTTATGTCGGAAATAATCTTTACAAGGCGCTCTACTCTTCTGATGTTGAGCCTTCCCGTTTTGTGGGCAAGAGTGGATGTTCCCAGTTTTATTACGATCCTCTTTTTGTCTTGCATATTCATATTCTTATTCTGTCCTTTTCCGCTTTAGTTATTTGAAGATACCTTGCGTTCAATTTTTCCGCGCTGTTAAAATTATTTTGCTCCAAAGCGGCAAGCAAAACGCCTTTTGCGTCCTGAAGCCGCTTGTCAACAGGGGCAACAGAGACTATATTTTCACCCGAAAACAGCGTATCCTTTATATTTTCCGCCCAGTCGCCTACAAGCATGATCCTTGTCTTTAAGCCCGCGGCAAATTCTTTTATCGCAGTTATATTTACAACGCAGTCGTCGTATACCGTTTCAAGTTTTTTGCCGTAAGACAGATATGCTGCAAAGTATGCAATATTTTCTCTTGCTTTCATAACGCTTAATATATGTCCCTCAAACGGCAGAAGATTATACGCCATAGCCATAAGAGTTGAAACTCCCATAACAGGTATTTTATCCTTCAGACTCATTCCCTTTGCCGCCGCTATTCCTATCCTCAGTCCGGTATAGCTTCCCGGACCCGCGCTTACGGCTATCCCGCTTATATCGTCAAAGCATATGCCTGAGTTTGAGAGGGCCCTTTCGCACATGGGTATAAGCGTCTGCGAATGAGTAAGCTTCGTACAGACCGTTTCGGATGAGAGAAATACCCCGTCCTTAAAAACCGCAACGCTAGCAGCTTTTCCAGAGCTTTCAATTCCAAGTAAAGTCAAATCTTTCATCTCCAAAAATTTCTATCGTCCTTGTGTTGTCGTCAAGCCGCTCAAGTCTTACAATTATCGTTCCCTCAGGCAGAGCGTTCTTAATATTCTCGCTCCACTCCACCGCCGCCACGCAGCCTTCTTCAATATAATCGTAAAATCCTGTAAGGAGCAGGTCCTCCGGGCTTTGAATTCTGTACATATCAAAGTGAGCAAGGCTAATTTTATCTCCCCTATACTCGTTAACCAGAGAAAATGTGGGGCTCGTCACATTGTCGGGCAGCCCCAGTCCAAGGCATATTCCCCTTGTTATAGTGGTCTTTCCTGCGCCCAGATCCCCCTCAAAGGCAACCACATCGCCGCCTTTAAGCATCTCTCCTATTTTTCTGCCGAGAGCTATCGTTTCTTCTGTCGAATGTGTAGTTATTTTCAAACGATCTCCTCCGATACGATAATTAGAAAAGCCCTGAGATATATCCGTCGTTATCGCAGTCTATCTTTTCTGCGGCGGGCACCTTAGGAAGTCCCGGCATTGTCATAATATCTCCCGTAAGAGCCACAACAAAGCCCGCTCCCGCAGAGAGCTTTAAGTCGCGCACAGTAATGTTAAATCCCTCCGGCTTTCCGAGCTTTGTCGGGTCGTCAGAAAGTGAATACTGCGTTTTTGCAACACACACAGGAATATCCGAAAAGCCAAGCTTTTCAATTTCCTTTAAAGATTTTTCCGCCTGGGCCGTATAAACAACTCCGTTTGCACGGTAAATCTCCTTTGCGATAATATCAAGCTTCTCCTTGATTGGAAGCTTTTCATCATAAAGCGTGTGGAAATTAGTTACACAACCCTCGCACTTGTCTATAGTGTCGCAGACCTTTTGCGCTAAGTCTGTTCCGCCGTCTCCGCCCTTGGCAAATATTTCGGCTAACGACACCTCTACACCCATTTCAGCGCAGAAATCCTTTATGTATTCTATTTCAACCTCGGTATCAGTGTGAAATCTGTTTATCGCAACAACCACGGGAACACCGTACTTGTGCATATTTTCTATATGCGTCTTAAGATTTACTATTCCCTTTTTAAGCGCGTCTAAATTCTCCTCGGTAAGCTTATCTCTGGCAACGCCGCCGTTGTATTTTAAAGCGCGTATAGTAGCTACCAAAACTATGCAGTCAGGACTGATATCTGCAAACCTGCACTTAATATCCAAAAACTTTTCAGCGCCGAGGTCTGCTCCGAAACCTGCCTCGGTAATGCAGTAATCCCCGAGCTTTAAAGCAAGCTTTGTAGCTCTTACTGAGTTGCAGCCGTGAGCGATGTTTGCAAACGGACCTCCGTGCATAATGGCAGGGGTATTCTCAAGCGTCTGAACAAGGTTCGGCTTTAACGCGTCCTTCAAGAGCGCCGTCATTGCGCCGCAGCCCTTTAAGTCCTTTGCATAAACCGGGTTTCCGTCGAGATCGTATGCCACCAGTATTCTCTCAAGACGCTTTTTAAGGTCTTCAAGGTCACTTGCAAGACACAGAATTGCCATTATCTCCGAAGCAACTGTTATGTTGAAGCCGTCCTCACGCGGAACGCCGTTTACCTTTCCGCCCAATCCCACGTTTATGTGTCTGAGCGCACGGTCGTTCATATCCATACATCTTTTAAAAAGTATTCTTCTCTGATCTATTCTCAGTGTATTTCCCTGCTGAAGATGATTGTCAATAAGAGCGCACAACAAATTGTTAGCTGCCGTAATAGCATGCATATCCCCGGTAAAGTGAAGGTTTATATCCTCCATCGGCACGACCTGAGCATATCCGCCGCCTGCCGCTCCGCCTTTTATTCCGAATACAGGTCCCAAAGACGGCTCTCTTAATGCGAGTACCGCTTTTTTACCTATCTTTGCCATACTCTGTGCAAGTCCGACGGAGATCGTCGTTTTTCCCTCTCCTGCGGGAGTGGGGTTTATCGCCGTAACCAGAATTAGCTTGCCGTCCGGGTTATCAGCCGTTTTCTTAAACAGCTCCTCCGAAAGCTTTGCCTTATAGTGACCATAAGGCTCTATGTCCTCCTCGCTTATTCCTAGCTGTGCTGCAACCTGTCCGATTGTAAGCATTTTTGCCTGCTGTGCGATTTCAATGTCTGTAAGCATGTTAAAACCTCCGTAATATATTCCGAATCTGCATATATACATATGTTATATTATATCACTAATTTACACCCATTGCAATATTTTCAAAGTAAAAAGGCGAACTTATTACGTTCGCCCGTGCTTACTTATCTTTTCACTGTTCTCTTCTTTATATACTCAGCGATCAAATCTACCGCCTCGTCGATGCCAAGCTTGCTTGAGTTTAGAGTTATGTCGTAGTTTCTTGCGTCTCCCCACTTCATACCGCTGTGGCTGTTGTGATAAGCCTTTCTTGTTTTGTCGTGACGGCTTATGGCGGATTTCGCCTCGCTTTCAGACATATTTCTCACCCTAGAAATCCGCTTTATCCTGCA
This sequence comes from uncultured Clostridia bacterium, assembly GCA_947625195.1. Taxonomy (GTDB): domain Bacteria; phylum Bacillota; class Clostridia; order Oscillospirales; family Ruminococcaceae; genus UMGS1601. The sequence goes on from CANQNK010000022.1 coordinate 18,001, forward strand.
CTCGATATCACCGAGAATAAAGACAGAAATAAGCCCTTCAAAATCCTTAAGCACAGATTCTGCGCATCTTCCGACAACCACAAAGCTTTCTCCCTCACTTGCCTTTTTAATAAGATACTCAAACTGCATATTTGCAACATTGTGCTCGTGAGAATTGCTCAGTCCTCTTACCGTTCGTGTCAAAATCTCTTTTTTAGGAGCCTCGTCATACTTTGCAAGCTCCTCGTAATCCACATTTTTGTGCTTTGCTATTTCCTCAAGCATATTTCTGTCGTAAAGCTTAAGGCCAAGCTTTTTTGCAAGCTTAACGGCGATCTCATGGCCGCCGCTTCCGTATTCACGTCCGATAGAAACAATCAACTGATCCATACTTTTTTCCTCCCCATTTATTAAAGGTATCTCAAATATATGCAGGTCATTGAAATAACTAGAACTATTACCGTTGCCGGAACAAGCGACAAACAGTATTTTTTCCAGCTTATCGGATAACCGTTTTTCGAGGCCACCGCAATTCCCACAACGTTTGCGGACGCACCTATCGGCGTTGCGCTTCCTCCGATGTCTGTTCCGATAGCAAGCGTCCATGCCATCACATCAAGCGGAACTCCCGAAGTAAGCGACAGCGTCCGTATAACGGGTATCATGGTTGCTGCAAAGGGAATGTTATCTATAAACGCACTTGCAATCGCCGAAAGCCAAAGAATTATCGCTACCATAATCATTGCGTTTCCGCCGCTGATGTTTTCAATAAACTTTGCAAGAAGCTCAAGTATTTTTGTCTGCTCAAGTCCGCCTACCACGACAAAAAGCCCGATAAAAAACAAGAGCGTTTTGTAGTCTACTTTTTTCAATACCTCTAAAATATGTCTGCCGGATACGATAAACGTAAGCACAGCAATAAACACACCTATTATTGCAACGGTCAAGCCTGTCTGTGCGTGAGTTACAAGCAAAACCACCGCCAGAATAAATATCATACTGCTGAGTATGAAGCCTTTTTTATCAGTGATTACAGACGATGGATCTATGTTCAGCGCACTGGCATCGACCTCTTCACCCGTTTTGATTTTCTTGTGCATCGTAACATAAAAGTATATTATAACCGCAATAAGAGAAATAGCTGCTATAGCTCCGGTATTCGTGATAAAATCGGTAAACGTATATCCTAAGGATGTTCCGATAATGATGTTAGGCGGATCTCCGCACATCGTAGCAGAGCCTCCCAGATTCGCGCAGAAAACTTCAGTAAGTATCACAGGTACCGGATTGAATTTAAGCATCTGAGCAAGCTCGATAGTGACAGCAGCAAGGAACAAAATTACCGTTATGCTGTCTATAAACATAGCAAGCACCGAAGACAGCACCATAAAGGTTATAAATATAGGTATCGGCTTATATCGAACCCATTTCGCTATCTTCATACAGAGCCACCTGAAGAACCCTACTCTCGCCATACCCTCTACCATTATCATCATTCCCGCTATAAATATAATGGTAGCCCAGTTTATTCCGCCTGTGGATTCTGACGCTTCGCCCGACTGATACCAGAACGACGAAGTAAAGATGTTTCTGACGTTGAGCGTTTCGTCAATAGCCGTAAAGCTGTGCATTCCTATGCCGAACACAAATACGATGGTAAGGACAGCGCAAGCAAGAGTGACTATGTGGCGTTCGATTTTGTCCATAACAATCAGAATAAACATTGCTAAAAAGATAATCACAGCCATTATTCCTGCAAACATATTCTTTTCCTCCTCACACGACGCAACGGTCGCTTCGTACTATTTTTGCCATTTAATTATAAATCTTTTATTTTTCAAAATCAACTTATCTGCTGCGTTTTTAGCACTTTCCATAAAAATATCGCTTTACTAATATTCTTTTTTATGATAAAATATGGTTGATACACATAAACAGTTTATTGATGCAAAAAGCGCTGCAAATCGCGTACAAATGTTTATTAAAGCACAGAATCGGTGATTAAAATGATAGATGTAAATATAAATAAACGCCTTGAGCAACTGCGTGAGAAAACGGCTCTTTTAACCGAAAGTCCGGGATGCTATATAATGAAAAACGCAAACGGAAAAATAATATACATCGGCAAGGCAAAGAATCTGAAAAAGAGGGTTACCAGCTATTTCCGGGAAAACGCCGACCACCTGCCGAAAGTGGCCAAAATGGTTTCTCAGGTAAACGACTACGATTTTATTGTCACAAACTCAGAGTTTGAAGCACTTGTGCTGGAATGCTCTCTTATAAAGCAGTACAAGCCTAAATACAACATTCTTTTAAAGGACGACAAGGGCTACAGCTATATAAAGGTAACAAACGAGGAGTACCCAAAGCTGAGAGCGGTTTTGCAAAAGGAGGAAGATGACTGCGAGTATATAGGCCCTTACACAAGCTCGTTTGCCGTAAAGCAGGCAGTTGAAGAGGCAAACAAAGTGTTTGGTCTTTACACCTGCTCAAAAAAGTTCCCTAGAGATTTTAAAAAGTCGCGCCCGTGCCTTAATCATCACATAAAGCGCTGTATGGGCGTCTGCACCGGAGAATTTTCAAGTGATGAGTACAAGGAATTTGTAACCGAAGCGGTAAACTATATCAAAAACGGCTCGGTCAAATCGGTTGAACGACTTAAGAAAGCTATGGAGGACGCGTCCGCAAATCTTGATTACGAACTGGCTGCAAGGCTGAGAGACAGGATATTCGCCATACAGAAGGCCGCCGAAAACCAAAGAGTGGTAGGCCTTTCGATAGATGACTGCGACTTTTTGGGACTTGCAGCCAACAGAGACGAGTGCTGCGTAAGCATTATGATGTACCGCTCCGGACGCCTTTATGACAAGCAGAGCTTTTTTATAGGCGAGCCTGAGGACGAAAAAAAGCTTAGAAGCGACTTTTTGCTGCGCTTTTACGCAGATCATACCATTCCTAAAAACATTTATCTTGACAGTGATTGTGACGATAAAAAGCTTATCGAGGAATATCTCTTTGGGCTTTGCGGCAGAAGGGTTCACATAAACGTTCCGCAGCGGGGAGAAATGCTGCGCCTTTCCACCCTCGCAAAAGCGAACTCCAGCGAAAAGCTTTCGCAGAAAATAGGTATAAAAGGCAGAGACATAACAGCACTTGAACAGCTAAGAGATCTTCTTGGCCTTTCAAAAACTCCGGAGTTTATTGAGTGTTACGACATTTCTAACCTTGCAAGCGATGATATGGTAGGCGGAATGGTCGTTTTTAAAAACGGCAGACCGCTTAAGAAAAGGTATAAAAAGTTTGCCATAAAAACCGTATCGGAGCAAAACGACTACGCCTGTATGCAGGAGGTTTTGCGCCGTCGCCTTTCACACCTTGACGACCCTGACGACGAGGGTTTTAGAACAATTCCCGACCTTATTTTTCTCGACGGCGGAAAGGGTCATGTTTCATCCGTTGAGGAGGTCTTAAAAGAGCTTAAGCTTGATATTCCCCTGTTCGGACTTGTAAAGGATTCGAAGCACCGCACGCGGGCAATAGCGACAAGCGGTGGTGAAATAAGCGTTACAAGGTTTAAAGAAGCGTTTAATCTTATAACACAGATACAGGACGAGGTGCACAGATACTCTGTTGCGTTTCAGTCGTCAAGACACAAGAAAAAAACCTTTGCAAGCGAGCTTACGACCGTTAAGGGCGTAGGTCCTGCAAAGGCAAAAAAACTTATTCTTTCATTTAAGACCCAAAGCGAGCTAAAAGCGGCATCTGTTGACGATATAAAAACCGCTGCGGGAGTAAGTGAGGAAACGGCGAAAGAGCTTTACAAGGTAATTCACGAAACTCAGGAATGACCTTATGTGAAAATTGACCGTTTGATAGGAATTATAACGACACTTCAGCAAAAAGGTCAGGTGACCGCGCCATGTCTTGCAAAAAGATTTGAGATTTCACGCCGCACTGTAAGCCATGTTATAGATGACATCTGCCTGACATCCACACGCTGCACAGAAACTATCTCCAGGTTTTAATTCTGTGCCGCACTTTTCACAAAAATTCTTGTTTTTCATAAAACTTCTCCAATACAAATTATTGCTGTGTTTTTATTTCCTGAGGATTTTGAGCATTACTTTGTTGTACAGGATATGACCATTGGGTGTTATTTTGATATACAGGTTGCTGTGTAATTTGCACTGGCGCAATTATATATCTAATCTCCTGCACATTATTAACCAAATCTCCAAATCCATAAAGCTTAAAGCTTCCAATCCAAGATATAATAGAGCCTACGATTGCTATCAATAAACCTGCTATAATAGTAATGATTTCATCGTCATTACTGTAATAGGAATGACTTAAACCCTCACACCCAATTGCAATAAGAATCAATCCAGTAATAATAGATCCTATTATACCAATCCAGCATATAACCTTTGCAAGTTTCTTGATTTTGTTTCCCATGTTATTAAACATTACTATTCCTCCATTTGATATTTTTCTACATTATAGCATATAATATTTAAAATTGCAAGTAATTTTTACATATAAATTGATTGTTGTTTCGCAATATTATTTTCCGTGTATAAATAATTCAGAATAAACGCTATAATTAATATGTAACATTATTTTAAAAAGTTTTAAATAAGGAGGGAAGCTCTGAAAAGAGCGTAAAACAGTATGTTTGAAATAAAAAAAGTGCAGTCTTTTAACAAGACAATCAGAATGCCGGAAGACCTCATAGCTAAACTTGATAAACTTGCAAACAAAAATGACATAAGCTTTAATCAACTTGTTGTTCAATGCTGTGAATACGCATTGAAAAATCTGGGAGATAGCCGTAAAACAAAAAAAGAAACGTAAAAATACGATAGTTGGTATAAAAAAAACAGGCGTAATAAACCGCCTGTTTTTTATGTACATTTTTTCAGAAATCAAGCCGACGCTTCAATTTGATTTTGTCAAAAGCAACTCCGCATATCAGAAACAAAATCGAGCTTGCAAGCACCTGAATGCAGTATGCCGGAGTCTGGCCGAAAGCGGCGATTATGGTCGCCCACGAAAAGTTATCTGTCATTACTATTCCCTCATAAAGACTGTAACAGCAAACGCATACTACAAGAGAAGGTATTATGCCTAGAACATTTCTGACAGTAATAATTTTCTCGCTTTTATTTGTGAAAAACAAAGCAGTTACTGCCTTTATGACAATCGTTGCGGGCATCCATGTGACAAATCCCGTAAGGCCGTCCGCAAGCGCTCCTCCTATTGCCGAAGCGCATACGGCATACGGAGTCGGCAAAATGCAGGCAGCAAGATAAATTACCCCGTCCCCTGCGTGAGTGTAACCGGCGCCGGTAGGTATATGAAGATATGCCGTAAGAACAAAAATAATTGCGGCAAACAGCCCCGATGCTGACAGCATACGGATTTTGTTTGTTGAATTTGAGCTTTCATGCAAAGAATTTTTTGGTTTTGACATTAAGATCACCCTTTCTTTTGTTTCAGCATATAAGAAAATCTATAATGCCTATATGTATAATGTGATATATATTATATACTGGCTTTTAACTTTTGTCAATACATATTCGGAAAAGCAGCGTAAAGTTTTAGTATTACAAAAAGGTTTTGGCCGCAATTTTTCAAGTTACTAACACTATATTTTCTGTTTTTAATAATTATTTTTTGCGAATGATAGAAAACTTGGTAATTGTATCAAAAATATCTAACAATTGTAAAATAATTTTAAAATGCAATCAATTTTTACCAAAGTACTTGAAATTTTGAGGCAAATGGTGTAAAATAACAATATGATATTTTTTAGGAGGTATATTGATTATGGCAGTTAAAGTCGCAATTAATGGTTTTGGCCGTATAGGCCGTCTCGCGTTCAGACAGATGTTTGGTGCCGAGGGTTATGAGGTTGTTGCAATAAACGATCTTACAAAGCCTTCAATGCTCGCAAATCTTTTAAAGTATGATACCGCTCAGGGCGGATACTGCGGAACAATCGGCGAGGGGCTCCACACAGTTGAGGCTGACGATGAGGCTAACACTATCACTGTAGACGGTAAGACACTTACCATTTATAAAGAGGCAAACGCAGCAGAGCTTCCGTGGGGCGAGATCGGAGTAGACGTTGTACTTGAGTGCACAGGTTTCTACTGCTCAAAGGAAAAAAGCATGGCTCACATCAACGCAGGTGCTAAGAAAGTCGTAATATCGGCTCCGGCAGGAAACGACCTTAAAACTATCGTTTACTCGGTAAACGAGGATACACTCACAGCAGAGGATCAGATCATTTCGGCTGCTTCATGCACAACAAACTGTCTTGCTCCTATGGCTGATACACTTAACAAATACGCTCCTATCCAGAGCGGAATCATGTCAACTATCCACGCTTATACAGGCGACCAGATGATACTTGACGGTCCTCACAGAAAGGGCGACCTCAGAAGAGCAAGAGCAGGTGCCGCTAACATAGTTCCTAACTCAACGGGTGCCGCAAAAGCTATCGGTCTTGTAATTCCTGAGCTCAACGGAAAGCTTATCGGTTCAGCTCAGAGAGTTCCTGTTCCCACCGGTTCTACAACAATTCTCACAGCAGTTGTTAAGGGCGAAAACGTTACAAAGGAAGGCATCAATGCTGCAATGAAAGCAGCAGCTTCCGAGTCGTTTGGTTACAATGAAGATCCTATCGTTTCTTCAGACGTTATCGGAATGAAGTACGGCTCGCTCTTTGACGCTACTCAAACAATGGTTGCTGAGATCGGCAATGGACTATATGAGGTACAGGTTGTTTCGTGGTACGACAACGAAAACTCTTACACAAGCCAGATGGTAAGAACTATCAAATACTTTGCTGAAAAGTAATTTCTCTTAAAAAGCATATTAGAGCTTATCCTTTTGGGTAAGCTCTTTTATGTATAACAAACAATTATACACTGCTTTTTAAAACACTGTATATATCTAACAGGACCGATGCTTTTCCGTCGGTCCGTTTTCCTTCCTAAAAGGCTTCATTGATAAAGTTTTAACTGCTTCAATTCTGACACACTTTAATTACAGCAACACTTAAATAATTTCATTTTTTCCCAAAAAAGCGGCACACTTCAAAAAGAAGTTAGCCGCTTTTTCGGATGTGTAACATTATCTGGAAGATAGCTTGATATCATTGACCTTGTCGCTGACTGACAGATCACTTTTCTGTCAGTTCAGTAACAGTCGGTTTTACTTGGCAGGATTTTTTTCCTGCCGCTTTTCCGTATGTGTAACATTATCTGGAAGATGTCTTGTTTACTTGTTTCTCTTCTTTAACGCTACTAAGCCTATTGCTGCCGCTGCCAGGAATGCCGACAGTCCTACTGCTGCCTGTGCTCCTGTGTTTACAGGCTTATCTGTCGCAGATGTGCCTGTGCCGTTTGCTCCACCGTTGTTGCTATTGTTGTTGCCGCCATTGTTGCCGTTGTTGCTGTTGTTGCTGTTGTTGTTGCTATTGTTGTTATCTGCCGGCTTTTCTGTCGGCTTAGCTGTCGAACCACCATCTGAAGGTGCCTTTGTTGCATCGCCA
>CANQNK010000023.1 GCA_947625195.1 uncultured Clostridia bacterium
TGTGCGAAATAATTTGTACATAAAAATTAACTTTTTGTGATTTTGCACAAGATAATCACTAAGATTTTGCGCAGGTGTATGTATATGATAAGCCAACTATTGGCTGATCTTGTGTTGTGCAGATGATATCATCTGCACAAAAGGAAAGGTAAAATTATCTGAGAACATCAGATATGCTTGTGAGCGTTTCCGCTCTGGTGAAGCGGTGAGGATTTGCACCTCATCTATATCTATTCGCTTCATACCCGGGCATAAAGCCCGGTACTATCAAAGAGGTCTAGGTGCTTGCGGAGTTGCACCGCAAAAGGAAAAAACAAAAACCTTGATGCTCTCGCACCCATTTAATGTGGGACTAAAAGTCCCACACAAGATACTATTTAAAGCTTTCAGCAGCGTCAATAATCTTTTCAATTATATCCATTGCTGAAACCTCACATAGCTTTTTGTTTTTGTCACGGATAATTGCTATAAGTTGTTCAATGGTTATATTTATCTCTTCGTCTTTGTCCTCGTCCTCGTCTTTGTTCTCCTTATCAATTTTCTGAGGAAAAAACAGGTCAAACAAGGTGTCTTCAGTAAACGGAATACCTTTTTCACTACAGGTAAATGCACAATCTTCAACCATATCGGCGATTTTTAGGTTTATTGTCAACTTTGCAGTCTGAGTGATATTTTTAAGAAATCTCGAAAAAGTGATCTGATCATCAGGCGATAGGTTTTGTAAAGCCGTAAAAGCTTCAACTGTGATTATGCCTTTATCACCAAGTTCTTGAAGGTCGGTAATGCAATTTACTATATTAAGGTACCTATGACAAGTTTTTCTGTTTACCCCAAACATCTCAGCTATGTCGGTTACATTCTTTCCTCGCTTTTTAAATCCAAAAAGAATTTTGGCTAGGGAAGAGGGCGATTTTTTCAGCCTGTATATATTGCTGTTACAAACATACTCAAACTCTTTTTCTGTTGGTATATTTACTATCTCAGCTTTTATAGTAGGCTTTTTAAGCTTTTTGATAGCTTCAAGCCGCCTGTGACCGGATAGTACCATATATTTATCGGCTGATATTTGCTTTACTTTGATAGGTTCTAGCTGACCGTTAGAAGAAATTGACATCACAAGTCTATTTAAATCCTCACCGTCAATATCAAACGGTTGATTTTCGCCGTCCTCGTCAATGTACGGCGAAATATTACCTACAGGGATCTCAATAATTTTATCTTTCTGTGTTTTGGTCTTTATTGCAGGCAAGTCAAAATCTTGTATATCTTCAGCTTGTTTTGTTGCTCTCATAGCTTCTATAATACTCATATTGACTCCTCCATTTCCTTTACCTTTTCAAGGAATTCGGTTGCCAAGTCTGTATAGTATCCGGCAAGTGTGTTTTGTTTTCTGTGTTTGTTCCGTGCTATAACGCAGGGGAGATGAAGATCGTTTGCCTGTTCGATCTGTGCTTTTCTGTCAGGTATCTGTGTTTTAAAAAGATATTCGCCGTATTCCTCTCTTGCGGCTGACAGAAGATTTTTGGTAATGTTCGATTGTTCTGTCACCTTGTTGAGTACTACACCTATAATTGACACCGGGTATCTGTGAGATATTTTCTTGATAACCTCAGAAACATCAAACAGGCTGTTAATTCCTACTTCGGTTATTGGCATAGCATAATCCGCAGCTATCAAAACCTGCGGAACCAGATGTGCCACCAAACTGTCCTTACAGTCAATAAACACATAGTCATAGTCTGCAAACATTTTGTCTTTAAGCACATTTGCTATACACATATTATCTTCTTCAGAATCCGAAAGGTTTCTAGGTAAAATCTCAAGAGTGTTTCTGTTTGCCGGCATATAGTCGAGACCATAATCAGTATGTTTAATGAATCCGGCTTTGTCACTTTCAGCAACGATCGGAAAGTCAACACCTTCCAACTGATCGTATATGTATTCGCTTATTGTTTTTGACTTGACCGTAGGCGGTACATAGCCGAGGTTTGTTGATAGATCCTGCTGTGGATTTAAGTCTACCACGAGGACTTTTTTCTTTTGATTGATTACGAGTGAACCGGCAAGATTTAAGAGTGTGGCGGTCTTACCGACACCGCCCTTTTCGCTGACTACAGCAATTGTTTTTGTTTTTTTCATTTGAAAACCTCCTTAAAATAAAAAAGAGTGGGACTAAAAGTCCCACTCGGATCAACTTACCGCCAAAGAAATGTCAAGGTCGTTTTCGTAGCAATTCTTCAGCTTATTGTTTATGCTTGTTGCAATGTTTGTATTAACACTTTCGTGCATATAAATATTACCTGTCGTTTGAATGTTTGAATGTCCGAGATAGACTGATATATCTTTTATATCAAAGCCTAACTCGTTATGAAGATAGGTTGCACAGGAATGTCTGAGATCATGAAATCTTACATTAGTATCAAAACCGTTATCTGCCAAAATCTTTTTAAAATGTCGGGAAACGTTCTGCGGATTTAACAGTGCTCCGTTTTTACCCAGACAAATATAGTCCATATATTCTCTTTTGTATCTCGGCGATTTTGCTCTATCTTGTTGTTTTGATTTAATATGTCTAAGTTCCGAAATCATAAAGTCAGAAAGAGAAATTTGTCTTCTGGAAGTTTTGTTTTTTGTTGAGTTCAATAAAATTGTTTCGTATGTGTGTTCATTAGAATTATACACACGAAGACAAGTTGAATTTATACTTACTATCTTTTTTTCAAAATCAATATCGCTCCATTTTAACCCCAAAGCTTCTGAGCGTCTAAGTCCTAACAGAGCCGACAGTAAAATAGCCGGATAGTCATTCATATCTCTGGTAATTATCAAAAGTCTTGATATTTCGTTGAATGATAAAATATGATATTCAAATTTGTCAGGTTTAATGGAATCTGTTTTTTTAATAATGTTCTCATCAATTAAATCATGTTTATACGCATAAGAAAAAGCCGCTCTTAAGGTAGAACGATGAGACTTAACGGTTTGCGCAGAAAGACCTTGATCTAACTTGTATGAAAAATACTTTTCAATATCGCTACTTGTTGTTGTCTCTAAAAAATAACCTTTAAAATACGGCTTAAAGTGTTTCTTTATCTGAATTTCATACCCACTGTAGGTTGTGGGTTTTACCTTATTCTTAATTATACTTAACCAATCGTCTAAAAATTCAATAATCGGTGTTTTATCTTTGTGTTTTTCTAATTCTTGCCTTAATTTTAAATTTTCTGATGCAAGCTGAATACACATATCCTTGTAGTATTCAACTGATTTTGTGTCCATCATAATTATTACCTCCTTATGTCAATTACGGCAGAGGGTAATATTTATTATACACACGTTATTTTACTAATTGCAACTAAATGGACAGACATTTGACACGTTAAGTCATTTGTCTGATAAATCTCTCCCGTGCATTTTCATACACGGGAGAGTAAAATGATATGGGACTAAAAATCCCACCTTTATACTTATTTTATTTATAGACCAAAACTATGTTATGCCTGCGTGTATGCAACTTTAAATGTTGCAGTGACATCTGTGGTAACAGGGGAGTTGTTGACTTCTTTTAGCCGCTGTGTTTGCAAGACTGCTTGCAGGTATTCTCGTCCACGGGTTGCCGTCCTTCGTGGGTGTATATACTCTCGTAAGTTTTCAAAAGATGACTCGCTCAATCACGGTTGCCTTGCCGGTTTTAGTTGATCAAAGATTAAATTATACAGCAAACAGTTATCCAATGGGTTCTGTTAGTCAGAGCTTTTGAAACGCTCAGAAGTTCTCCGGTTTTAGTCTGTTATTCTATTGTCAAACTGCGTTGACCGCTATTTGACCGGATATATCTAGAAACATCCAAAAGAAAAATAGCTGCGTCTGCTTTTTAGCAAACACAGCTATCAGTAATTGATATAAGAGAAAAGGAAATTCAAGCTCGTGGTACGTTTCCGTATCACTGGTTTTCAAGACCAGCTCCTTAAACCACTCGGACACCTCTCCAATAATAAACTAAAATAAATAATGAATAGTGAATGTACAAAACCAAACGCTGATCACTATTCATTATTCACCTTTGGTGGGAGCGGATGGATTCGAACCATCGTAGCTGAAAAGCAACAGATTTACAGTCTGCCCCCTTTGGCCGCTCGGGAACACTCCCATAAATATTAACTTGTGCAATAAATTTGTGGTTGTTAACGAATACTTAAACTTATGACGATAACATAAGTGGAGCTGGTGGACGGACTCGAACCCCCGACCTGCTGATTACAAATCAGCTGCTCTACCAACTGAGCTACACCAGCTTGACAAGCAAGAATTATTATATCACGGCTGTATTAAGTTGTCAAGTCTTTTTTTATATTTTTTTGTGCTTTTTGTCTTAGATATAATAACTGCAAATTTCAATAACTGGTTATCTATGTCGTAATAGAACATTACTTTCAGCAAGGTTGCATTTCTTAAATTATTAAACAAATAAGCTGAACACCGACCTTGATATTATCTATATCAAAATCGGTGTTCAATTTGGTCGGGGCGACAGGACTTGAACCTGCGGCATCTTGGTCCCAAACCAAGCACTCTACCAAACTGAGTTACGCCCCGAAAAATATTTGACTAAACAGCTTTTTAATTATATAGTATAAAGCTTTGTTTGTCAAGCTTTTGTTCTAAATATTTTTGCGTCATCGAGGTTTACAATAAATGCTTTCAAATTTTAAAAGTAAATCTATAAACAACATTTCACCGAATGCTAACTTTTGCTTGTAATTTTTTCAAATATATGGTACAATATTTTAAATATCATCGCTATGAAGGTGGATTTATAAAATGACTGTTGATAATATTTTGAAATACGGCGTAAGAGTCCTTATAATATTTATGATATTGCCTGTGCATGAGTTTGCTCACGCATTTGCGGCAAAGAAATTCGGAGACAGAACCGCCGAGAATATGGGCAGGCTTACGCTCAATCCGATTTCGCATATTGACATTTTCGGAGCAATATGCCTTGTGCTGACGGGGTTTGGATGGGCAAAGCCGGTACCTGTCAATCCTAACAGGTTCAAAAACTACAAGCTCGGCTCAGTTATCACAGCATTGGCAGGACCCCTTTCAAATGTAATTGTTGGTTATATAGGATTTGTTATCTATAAGATAATTATATTTTCGACAACTAATGGATTATCTGTGGCCTGGGATTACGTTCAGACAATACTTTTTTATTTCATTATAATAAACCTTTCTCTTGCGGTGTTTAACCTTTTGCCTATTCCGCCGCTTGACGGATCAAGAATACTGACGACTTTTCTGCCGCTTAAGTATCAGTGGAAGATACAGGAATATCAGATGTATATAAGCATTGCGTTTATAGTTATCATTTTTTCGGGAATTCTTGACACGCCGCTTAAATTTTTAATGAATCTTTTGTACAAATGTATAGATTTTCTTACTTTATGGGTGGATCTGATTTTCAGGTAAGCAGAGGTTATATAATTTATGAATGCTATTTCGTTTAAGCTTGATGCTTTTGAAGGACCGCTTGATCTTTTGTTGCATTTGATTGCAAAGCACAAGCTAAATATTGAGGATATTGAAATTTCTTTGCTTTTAGAGCAATACTTAGAATATATAAACGGTATTGACGAGCAGGATTTTGAAGCCGCCGGAGAGTTTTTGGAAATGGCGGCAAGGCTTATTTACATTAAAACAGTTTCGCTTCTGCCAAAGCCGAACGAGTCAGAGGAGCTTAAAAAAGAGCTTGAGGGTCGTCTTATCGAATACTCTTTATGCAAGCAGACCGCAAAGCTTTTTAAGAATATGTGCGCATACGGAGAGATTTATGTAAGAGAGCCGCTTAAGATTCCCGTTGACAAAACATATCGCAAAACTCACGATAAGGAGATACTTCTTGAAACATATATCGCTCTTGAGATAAGGGCAGACAGTAAAGAGCTGTTAAGCACATCGGTCTTTACGCCTATCGTTTCAAGAAAAATAGTTTCCGTAACCTCAAAAATAATATACGTTTTAAAAAAGCTGTACACTGACGGGAAATGCAGTATGTCCGGGCTGTTTGACAATATGACAGATAAATCGGAACGCATAGCTACGTTTCTTGCTGTATTAGAGCTTACCAAGTCGGGAAGGATTTGGCTTAACGACGACAATACACAGATAACCTTTAACCGAGACAAAAAGAAAGTAAGGCAGGTAAGTGAATAGATGCTGACAGATGAAAAAATTTCAATAGTAGAAGCGGTGCTTTTTGCAAGCGGAGAGCCTGTGAGTCAAAAGACGCTTTGCGAGCTTTTGGATGTCGATGATCATGATATGGACAAGCTTGTTGATATACTTAGGGAAAGATATCTAAGTATTTCAAGCTCGCTTGAGATATTAAAGCTTGATAATAGCTATCAGATAGCCGCAAGACGTGAGTTTGCTCCGCATATAAAGGCTGTTTTAGAGGAGAAGAGAAACGCAACGCTTTCTCAGGCGGCGTTTGAGGTGCTTACCATAGTTGCTTATAATCAGCCGGTTACCAAAAGCTTTATAGAAAATGTTAGGGGCGTCGATTCCTCAAGCGTTGTGAATTCGCTTGTTGAAAAGGGACTTTTGGAGGAGGCCGGTAGAATAGACGTTCCGGGGAGACCGGTTGCGTACAGAACGACAAAGGGATTTTTAAGGGCGTTTCAGATTTCAGACTTGTCAGAGCTTCCGCCGATTTCCGACAGAGAAACGCAGATAACGCTTGATGAGGTTTTGTCTGAAGAGGAATCCGCTGCTGAGTAAAAAATCCGCTTTTTGAAGGAGATGATGGCTATTTTAGCGCTTTATATAATACTGGGGCTTATTGCTGTCATATATATTTTTTTGCGCTTTTCGGTGCGGGTAAGCTATTCGTTTGATACAACCGCTAAAACCAAATTTAAAGTAAAGGTAAAATATTTTTTCTTTACGATTTATGAAAATCCGGAAAGTGAAAAACGAAAACGAAAGAAAGAAAAAAAAGAAAAGAAAAAAGAGAAAAAAGCGCATAAGACTAAGGTATCAGAGAAAAAGAAAAGGTCTGAGAACAAAGGGGAGAAGCGTGAAAAAGAGCCCGATATCGTTGACGAAATAAATTCTTTAAGCAATGATGAGACAAAGGAAAAAATAAAAGCGCTTGAACGTGAGATTGAAGAGCAGCGACAAACGCTTTTGCAAACTGAAATTGAATTGTCAAAGCGAGATTTATCCGGCAGAACTGAAAGCAAGGAGCAAAAAAATCTATCAAAGCGGGAAAAGAGAGAGCTGTCAGGGCTTAAAAAAGAAGAGAAAAAGCGAAAAAAGCTTTTAAAGAAAAAAGAGAGTAAGTTAAGTAAGCTGAAACAACAGTGGAATCTGGTAAAGCCTTACGTTCCGCTTGTGTGGCGAACGCTTAAAAAGCTTCTTAAAAAAATCCGCTTTTACAATACCGAGATAGATATTATGCTCGGGAATGAAGATCCGTACAAGGCGGCTCTTAACTACGGATATTTTAACACGGCTTTTTATCAGACACTTGCCTTTTTGTGCATGGTTTTTTCCGTAAAAATTAAAACCTGCGATATAAACACCGAGTTTATTATAAAACGGTTTGAGCTTAAGGTGAGCGGAGATATATATGTAAGGGTAAGCACGGTTCTGGCGATAGTCATATGCTTTTTTGCCAAGATACTTAAAATATATTTAAGCCAGAAAAGTAAAAAAAGTAAACATAAATTTTAAAGGAGTGTGTTCAAATGAGCAGCGAAAAAAAGCTTGAGGGATTGGTTGATACCGCTATGCAAAAGCTTAAAAGCATTGCCGACGGAGAAACAGTGGTGGGGAATCCGATAACCGTGGGTAACACTACTATCATCCCCATATCATCTGTTAAGGTGGGATTTGCAACTGGCGGCTCGGATCTTCCCACAAAGAGTCCGAAGGAGCAGTTCGGCGGCGGGACCGGAGGCGGGTTGACCGTTGAACCGGTTGCGTTTATAACTATCACAAACGGAGAGGTAAAGCTTTTGCAGATGACGGTGAATCAGAGTAAGGGAAACGCAATTATAAATATGGTTCCGGACGTTGTGGATAAAATTACCGCAGTTATTAACAAAAAAGGAAACGAATAGAAACCAAAATTTCAGCGCACTATATTCTTAAAAAAGGATGTGTGCTATGAAAAGGTTTTTAAGAATTTTTGCGGTTGCTTTGACTGTTGCCGTTACGTCTTTAACGCCGGCGTCGCTTTCGCTTGACGTTTCTGCGGTGGGCGTATCGGCAAAGGCCTGCATTGTAATCGATGCTGACACGGGTGAGATCGTTTACGGCAAAAACGAGAGCGAGCGGCTTCCTATGGCTTCTACAACTAAGATAATGTCTACGCTGATAGCTCTTGACTATGACCTCGACGAGGAGTTTACGGTTGATCCCGACGCCATAGTGGTAGAGGGATCGTCCATGGGGCTGAAAGAGGGGTATAAGGTCACTTTGCGCAAGCTTTGCTACGGAATGATGCTTCCCAGCGGAAACGATGCCGCGAACGCGACAGCTGTCAGGATCGCAGGAGATATCGACAGCTTTGTTGAGATGATGAACCAAAAGGCGAAGGAATTAGGACTTAAAAACACGCATTTTGTAACACCTTCGGGGCTTGACGACTACACGGACGATCATTATTCAACCGCATATGATATGGCAATGTTGATGAAAGAGGCTCTTAAAAACAAAACCTTTAGGGAGATTATTTCAACCAAAACTATAACTGTTGATTTCGGCGGAGGAAACTCAAACACCATAGGAAACTCGAATAAGCTTTTATCGTATTGCAAAGGTATAATAGGAGGAAAAACCGGCTTTACCGATAAGGCGAAAAGATGTCTTGTGTCTGCGTGCGAGCGGGACGGAGCAACGCTTGTCTGCGTAACGCTTAACGCTCCGGACGACTGGAACGACCACACATCGCTTTATAATCAGTACTTTCAAAAATATAAGAGCGTAACGCTCACGCCGTCGGTTGATTCCTTTAAACTGCCTGTGGTCGGCGCAAAGACTGAGTATGTAAGCGCAGGCTGTGAAAGCGTAAAAAGGAGCGTTTTCGACGGCAGCACCGATGGCATTTCGGAGTGCATCGTTATGAAACCTTTTTACTACGCACCTGTTAAAAAGGGAGAACTTATGGGAGAAGTGCAGTTTATCAAGAACTCAGAAATAATTGCAGTATCACCGATAACGGCGAGCAGGGACGCTTTGGAAAATGACGAGGAACTGGGGCTGCTCGATAAAATAGAGCTGTTTTTTAAAAACTTATTCTGACGGATAAAATCCGTCGCTACATAGGAGAGTTTATGGAGAGACTAAGACTTCAAAAAATTATTGCCGAGACGGGATATTGCTCGCGAAGAAAAGCGGAGGAGCTTATCTCAGCGGGGCGAGTGAAGATAAACGGCAGACCGTGCAAGTTGGGAGACAAGGCGGGAGCAAAAGATATTATAAGCATTGACGGCGAGAACCTGATGATTTCTAGAAAAAAGCGGTTTTACTATATAATGCTAAACAAGCCGAGAGGGTATGTCACGACTATGAGCGATGAGCTTAACAGAAAAAGCGTGAGTGAGCTTGTAAAAGACGTTTCAGAGCGGGTCTATCCGATAGGCAGGCTTGACAAAAATTCAGAAGGGCTTTTGCTTTTTACCAACGACGGTAAGTTTGCAAACGACATCATGCATCCTTCAGGACACATAGCAAAGATATACCGCGTTACGGTGCGTCCGAAAATAACGGACGAGCAGCTCGTAAGAATGTCTGAGGGAATAGAAATAGACGGCAGGAAAACGCTTCCTTGTGTTATTAACGTTTTGACAAACGAAAATGGAAGAGTGGTCTTGCAGATGGTTATAAGAGAGGGCAGAAACCGCCAGATAAGAAAGATGTGCGAGGCCGTAGGCCTTGAGGTTGCAAGGCTAAAAAGAACGGCTATAGGGCCCGTTAAGCTCGGAATGTTAAAGCCGGGCGCTTACAGAGAGCTCACAAATGAAGAGCTCAGAGCGCTGAGGTCGGCAATATCTAAATCTAAATAAAAAACGCAGAGGATGATTTTATGCTTGAAATCAAAGCGGCAAAGGATATTTCTAAGTATTGTGAAAAGATTATAAGCCTTGGCCTTGATACAAACACAACGCTTGCGGTCGAGTCGTTTGACAAAGGAGTAGTCAACGGATACGGGCTGTATCACTCAGACTCGGAATGCGTTTTTCTCGATTACATAGAAGACGGGGGAGATATCCTCCTTTTTGACGGCATAGCAAGAACGGTTCTTTTTAAAGCTATGCTTTCCGGAATCGATAAGGCTGAGCTTTCCCAAAATCAGATAGATAAATACAAAATGCTTGGTTTTGTGCAAAATAATTATAAAACCATAGACTCAATACATGATTTTCTGTCTAAATGTAAAAGTTGCGGAAAATGATTGGCAAAATCTTGTCAATCCCAGATTTTAGTAGTATAATAAAGCTATGATTGAAATTGCCTTGGTAGGCTTTATATGATTGGAGGAAATGCGATGAGCACTCAGACTGTTTTGTCTGCGGGAGAAAGACTGTCGGCGCTTTTTGACGGCGGACCTTTCACTGAAATTGCGTCTGCGGCTAAGTCGGGAGATGACCTGAGCGGAGTTACAACTGCTTTCGGTTACGTAAACGACACCCCGGTGTATGCGTTTGCGCAGGACTCGGGAATTAAAAACGGCGCCTTGACAAAAGAGCAGGCGGCAAAGATTGTAAGGATATATGATATGGCGGCAAAAACCGGAGTACCGGTTGTCGGTATTTACGATTCTTTTGGCGCTGACATAAGCGATACGGTAAGCGCTCTTGAAAGCTATGGAGAGTGGCTTAACAGGGTAAATACCCTTTCGGGCGTGGTGCCTCAGATATCTCTTGTTGCGGGAGCGTGCGCTTTAACGGCAGCAATGATAGCTGTATCCGCCGATTTTGTTGTTATGACAAAGGACGCCGAATTATTCATAACCCCTAACAGCGAGGATAAGGAGCTTTCCGGCACGGCTGCCGCAAACGGAACGGCGGCGCTTGTGTGCGAGGACTATGAACAGAGCGTTTTAAAGGTCAAGGAGCTTGTTTCGCGTCTTCCTCAGAATAACATTTCAGAGGTGCCTATATTTGAGTTTTCCGCTCCGGAGTCGTTGGACCTGTCAGACGCAGACAGTACTGCAAAAAGCATTTTCGACGAGGGCAGTGTTTTGGAGCTTTACGCGGATTTCGGACGATCTTCCTATACGGCTCTTGCAACGCTTAACGGCGCGTCAGTAGGAGTTGTTGCAACAAACAAGAGCGAGGAAAAGATAAGCGTTGACGATGCTTCAAAGATAGCAAGGTTTGTAAGAACTTGCGACGCTTTTTCGCTTCCGGTGATAACCCTTGTGGATACTAAAGGCTTTTGTATGTGTGAGAACGCACAGAAATCAGGCGCGGTAAGGCAACTGGCTAAGGTCGCTTCCGCATACGCCGAGGCTACCACAATTAAGCTTGCGGTGATATTAGGAAAGGCATACGGCTCTGCGTTTATTGCTCTTGCGGGAAAAAATGCAAATGCTGATCTCATTTACGCTCTGGATACGGCGGTTATTTCTTCGGTAGAGCCCTTGACTGCGGTTGAGTTTTTGTATCACGATAAGCTGAAGGGTGTAAAGGACGTAAGGAGTGAAAGAGAAGCGCTTGCGGATAATTACTCAAAGACAGAAGCATCGGCAGAGATTGCTGCTGAAAAAATGTGCGTAGACGCTGTTATTGCAAAGGAAGATATAAGATCATCTCTTATAAATGCCGTTGAAATTATGGCTGGCAAAAGAGTTTCCGGACTTCCAAAAAAGCATTCAAACAGCCCGTTTTAACTGATACTTACATTCAAGAAAGGAAAGATTTAATATGAAGAGATATAATATTACCGTAAACGGCACACCGTACGACGTTGTGGTTGAGGAGGCAGATGCAGCGGACGCTCCTGCGCCGGCAGCATCTATGGCGGCTCCGGCTCCGGCGGCTGCGCCCGCGCCCAAGACTGATACAGCGGCAGTTACAGGCGGAACGAATGTTGAGGCTCCTATGCCGGGAGTTATACTTGACGTTAAGGTGAACGTGGGCGATACCGTTAATGAGGGTCAGGCGCTTTTCGTGCTTGAGGCTATGAAGATGGAAAACGACGTAAACGCTCCCTGCGCGGGAACGATTGCAAGCATCAATGTTTCCAAGCAGGCAAGTGTTGAGACCGGAACGGTTCTGGCGGTTATCAAGTAAGCTTTTTTGAAAGGAATTACGACAAATGGCTAAGGTTAAAATTACTGAAACGGTCTTAAGAGATGCTCATCAGTCGCTTATCGCAACGAGAATGTCGCTTGATGAGATGATGCCTATTCTGCCAGCCATGGACAAGATAGGCTTTTATTCCTGCGAGGTTTGGGGAGGCGCTACCTTTGATTCGTGTTTAAGATTTCTTAACGAAGACCCGTGGGACAGATTAAGAGCCATAAGAAAGGCTATGCCAAACACCAAGCTTCAGATGCTTTTCAGAGGACAGAATATGCTCGGCTACCGTCATTACGCGGACGATGTTCTTAAGTATTTCGTTGAGAAGACTGTCGCAAACGGCATTGACATTATAAGAATTTTTGATGCCCTTAACGATATAAGAAATCTTGAAACGGCGGTTGCTTCCGCAAAAAAAGAGGGAGCGCACGCACAGATTGCAATTTCATATACTCTTGGTGAGGTGTTCACGGACGAATACTATGTTGACTATGCAAAGAGGATAGAGTCTATCGGTGCTGATTCAATATGTATTAAGGATATGGCGGCACTGCTTACTCCGTATGAGACAGAGCGGCTTGTAAAAAAGATAAAGGCAAATGTGAAAATTCCTGTGCAGCTTCACACACACTATACCTCGGGGCTGGCTTCAATGTGTCTGCTTAAGGGGATTGAGGCCGGAGCCGACGTTATAGACACAGCTATGTCGCCGCTTGCGCTGGGAACCTCTCACGCTCCCACAGAGTCGATGGTTGCCGCTTTGCAGGGAACGGAATACGACACGGGACTTGACCTTGTTGCTCTTACCGAAATAAGAGACTACTTTATGACCCTAAGAGAAAAGTATATAAAGAACGGTCTTCTGGACCCGAAGATGCTTGCAACGGATGCAAACGCGCTTATATATCAGGTACCCGGCGGAATGCTTTCAAATCTTCTTTCTCAGCTTAAGCAGGCGGGAAAGGAGGATCAGCTTACCGAGGTATTAAAAGAAGTGCCGAGGGTTAGAAAGGACGCGGGCTTCCCGCCGTTGGTTACGCCTACATCTCAGATAGTCGGAACGCAGGCGGTGTTCAACGTAATAATGGGTGAGCGCTACAAGACCGTAACCAAAGAGTTTAAAGGCCTTGTAAGAGGAGAATACGGAAAAACTCCCGTTGAGATTGACCCTGAGTTTCAAAAGAAAATCTGCAAGGGCGAAGAGCCTATTACCTGCCGTCCTGCGGATCTGCTTGAGCCGGAGCTTGAAAGGCTTAAGGCCGAGTGCGCAGAGTGGATAGAGCAGGAGGAGGACGTTTTAAGCTATGCTCAGTTCCCGCAGGTTGCGCCGAAGTTTTTTGAAATGAGAAGAGACAAAAAGTACGGCATAGATTCTAAACACTCTGACATACAGAAAAAGGTTATGCCTGTATAAAATAAAGCCAGCTTTGCGGCTGGCTTTATTTTTATAATTTATTTACTTTTCGATTTCTCCCTGAGACAGCGCTTTTAAATAGGCATTTATAAAGCCGTCCAAATCGCCGTCCATAACGCCGCCTACATTTCCCTGTTCGTAATTTGTACGGTGGTCCTTTACAAGGGTGTACGGCATAAAAACGTAGCTTCTTATCTGCGCACCCCAGGCGATTTCCTTGTGGACGCCCTTTATATCCTCGATCTTCTCAAGGTGCTCACGTTCTTTTATTTCAATGAGCTTTGCTTTTAGCATTTTCATAGCGTAGTCTTTATTCTGATGCTGGCTGCGCTGCGTTTGACAGGCACATACTATACCGGTCGGCTTGTGGGTTATTCTGACCGCAGAATCTGTTTTGTTGATGTGCTGACCGCCCGCTCCGCTTGCGCGGTAGGTTGCAACCTCAATATCCTCCGGGCGAATGTTCACTTCTATTGTGTCGTCTATTTCGGGCATTACGTCTACTGCCGCAAAGGAGGTGTGCCTGCTTCCGGAGCTGTCAAATGGAGATATGCGGACAAGCCGATGTATTCCCGCTTCGCTCTTTAAATATCCGTAGCAGTTTTCTCCTTCTATCATTATAGTTGCGCTTTTTATCCCCGCGTCGTTTCCGTCAAGAATATCAAGCGTAGTAACCTTATACCCGTGTGACTCCGCCCAGTGATTGTACATACGCAAGAGCATTTCCGTCCAGTCCTGAGCCTCTGTTCCTCCGGCACCTGCGTGAAATGACAAAATCGCGTTTTGCTTATCATACTCTCCTGTAAGCAGTGTGGACAGCGTTAAATCGTCAAGCTCTTTTACCAGGGCGCTTAGTTCGTCCTTTGCCTCTTTTGCGGATTCCTCATCGTCCATTTCCTCTGCGAGATCAAGCAAAGCTTCAATATCGTCATATTTTTCTGTAAGGCAATCGTATTTTTTTACTTTGCTCTCAAGTGAGCTTATTTGCTTTAAAACCTTCTGTGAGTTTGCCTGATCATTCCAGAAATCTATATCATTAGTCTTTTGCTGAAGAGCCTTGATCTCCTCTTTTGACTTATCTATTCCCAAGACCTCATAAAGCTCGTCTATTTTTGGCTTGTAGCTTTTAAGCTCGGTTTTAAGCTCGTTTATAATTATCATCTCATCTACTCCTGTTTTTTACTGAAAACATTATATAATCTTTTTGAGATTTTGTAAAGCTTTTTATAAAACAAATGTGATTTTTTTGTGAAAAGGCTTTATTTTTTTATTTTAGTATGATATACTAAAATCACAAAAACAGTTTAAGGAGGCAGAGATGCTGGATTATAAAGGTCAAAAATGCCTGTCCTGTGGTGTTGAGTTTAAAGCCGGTGACGACATTGTCGTTTGTCCGGACTGCGGAACGCCCTATCACAGGGAGTGCTATAACAAAGAGGGCACTTGCATAAATACCACTCTTCACGAGGAGGGAAAGTCGTGGTCCCCTCAGGGAGATACCGGGGATGATGTAAAATGTCAGCGCTGCGGCGGACTTAACAAAAGCAATTTTGAATATTGCTCTCACTGCGGGTATCCTCTCAAGCAGGAGGAGGCCGACAGGCCGTTTAACGGGCAGAGAAGCGGCGGTTATCAAAACTACGGCGGAGGATATCAAAATCGTGGAGGGGGATATTACGGTCCCGGTGGATTCGGCCCTACTCCGTTTGGCACGGGTATGTTTGGGCAAAGCGCGGATCCGTTTGATTATTTTTGCCGTTCATACGGAGTTGATCCGTCAGAGCAGGTAGAGGGGATAGGCATAAAAGAGTATTATAAATATGTTCGTGGAAACGCTATGTACTTCATAATGAAGTTTCTGCGCTTTTCAAAGGAAGGAATAAAACGCTCCATTAACTTTCCTGCGCTTTTATTTCCGCATGTGTATTTCTTTTTCAGAAAGATGTATGCTCAGGCTATAACCTATCTTACAATTTCAATAATCACGTCGATTTTTATGACTTGGCTTTTTACTTCATCGATTGACATGTCTTCCGTGACAAGTTATGAGCAGATTTATACTGCGATTGCCGGCAAGATGAGTGATCCTCTGATGTTTTACGGGGTTTTAGGTATCTCAGTCGTCACATTGGTTTCACGGATAATCAGCGGGATTTTCGCTAATTACTGGTATTATAAAAAGGTAACCAGAGAAGTAAATCAGATAATGACCGAGCCTATGGAGAATATGACACGAGACGAGCTTCTTATGCAAAAGGGCGGAACGAGTATGATGTATGCACTTCTGGCGTACATTGCTGCGAACAGCGGAGTTTCCATTTTGATGAATTTAATTATGTAGGGCTTGACAAATTTTAAAGTATGTGGTATATTGTTTAAGTTATCCTTGCTTGTATTTATTGCAGGCGAAATCCAGAAGGAGGTGTATTGTAATGGCAAAACTCATTGATAATTACGAGGCTGTAGTTGTTTTCAGCGCAAAGCTTGCTGAGGACGATATAAAGAGCCTTGTAGAGAAGTTTACCGGAATGATTAAGGCAAATGCCGAAAACGTTTCTGTTGACGAATGGGGCAAAAGAAAGCTTGCTTATGCTATTAACTACGAAACTGAGGGGTATTATGTGCTTTGGAGCTTTACTTCAAAACCTGATTATCCGGCAGAGCTCGAGCGTGTTCTTGGAATTCAGGACGGCATTTTGAGATTCTTAGTAACAGTTAAGTAGGTATGTAAGAGAGGACAAATTGTTATGTTGAACAAAGTTATTATAATGGGAAGAATCACTCAGGATCTGGAGCTTAGACAGACTCCTGGCGGAAACAGTGTTCTTACGTTCAATGTTGCCGTTGACAGAGGATATGTGAAGCAGGGTGAGGAAAGGCAGACTGACTTTATCACCTGCGTTGCGTGGAATCAGAGAGCGGAATTTATTAACAACTACTTCTCAAAGGGCAGAATGATCGCCATTGAGGGATCTTTAAGAACCAGAACGTACGATGACAAGAACGGTTCTCGCCATTATGTGACGGAGGTTTACGTTGACAATACTTCTTTCACCGGAGAGCCGAAGCAGTCGGGTTCGCAGACCACTTATTCTGCGCCCGCACAAAGCGCTCCTGCTGCCCAGCCAAGCTATGCGCAGTCAGAGCCTAATACCGAAACTGTCGCTATCGGAGATATCGGCGATTTTGAGGAAATATTAAGTGACGACGGCGTACCGTTTTAAAAATCATTTATTTTGAATTTTAAGAAAGTGAGGAAAATGTCATGGAGAGAAACGGCAGACCAGCCAAGAGACCTCGTAAGAAGGTTTGTATGTTCTGTGTAGACAGAGCTGAGAAAATCGATTATAAAGACGTTGCAAAGCTGAAAAAATGTATGACTGAAAGAGGAAAGATACTTCCTCGTCGTGTTACGGGAACCTGTGCTGCTCATCAGAGAGAGCTTACATCTGCAATCAAGAGAGCAAGACATATTGCACTTCTTCCGTATACAGCTGAATAACGAAGATTTTTGGCACAGAGCAATGTTCTGTGCCTTTGTTTTTCGGATTTTCTGCAAAAATAAGCAGATTGATTAAATTAGACATTTATTTTGACTTTAATAACCTGTTGCTTTTTTTTAAAAATATGTTATACTATATAGCAACACGGCATATGTGTAATTGCTTTGAATATATCGGTAGGTGAAATGATGAACGAAAAAATCAATAATTTAAAAAGTAGAAGTATAATGTCGTTTCCGTGTGTGGCAATGAGGGATATTGTGATATTTCCCGGAATGCTTTTGCACTTCGACTGCTCAAGAGCTATATCGATAAACGCTCTTAAAAAGGCACTTGACAGAGGTCAGGAGATTTTTCTTACTGCTCAAAAGGATATAACTGTTGAAGAGCCGCGAGCAAACGATGTTTATCAAACGGGAGTTATCGCTGAGATAAAGCAGATCGTGAGAACTCCTGACGGAAGATCCCGCGTAGTTGCTGAGGGAATGCAGAAAGCAAAACTTGTCTCATTGTTTTTGGCAAGAGAAAAATATCTTGAAGCAGAAGTAAAGATTTTGCCGAACTACTCCAGAGAAAAGCTGGAGGACGTTGAGCTTACGGCTCTGATGCGTGAGCTTAAAAGGCTGTTTGTGCAATATGCAGAGGCAACCCCTAAAATGCCTAAGGAAATTTATACTTCCATAATCGGATCGCAGTCTCCTGTTGATATGCTTGAGGGGATAATGTTTAACATTACTATGCCCGTAGAGGATAAGCAGAGACTTCTGGAGCTTAAAACGGTCGGGGAAAAGCTTAAGGAGCTTGTTTTGATTCTGTCGAGCGAGCTTGAAGTTATTATGATCGAAAATCAGATACAACGTCAGGTAAATGAGCAGATTGATCAGAACCAGCGGGAGTATTTTCTTCGCGAGCAGCTGAGAGCTATTCACCGTGAGCTTGGCGAGGACGAGGAAGCAGAGGACGAGATACATAATTATTACGAAAAGATTCAAAGTCTTGAGCTGTCTGACGAGGTAAGCGAAAAGCTTGTTTCAGAGGTGAAACGGCTTGAGAAAATGCCTGTTTCCTCTCAGGAGGCGTCCGTTATAAGAGGGTATCTTGACACCTGTCTTGAGCTTCCGTGGAACACTAGGACGGAGGATACGACAGACATTGAAAGAGCAAGGACTATTCTTGACAGAGACCATTACGGAATGAAGCGTGTTAAAGAGAGGATACTTGAAAACCTTTCCGTACGCGCGCTTTCACCCGATATAAAGGGGCAGATCATTTGTCTTTACGGCCCTCCGGGTGTAGGAAAGACCAGCGTTGTAAAATCAGTTGCAGAGGCGCTTGGAAGAAAGTATGTGAGAGTTTCTCTCGGCGGAGTCAAGGACGAATCCGACATAAGAGGTCACAGAAAGACCTATGTCGGCTCAATGCCGGGAAGGATTATCAATGCAATCAAGCAGGTGGGAACTAAAAATCCGGTTATACTGCTTGATGAGATAGATAAGATGAGCAACGATTTCAGAGGAGATCCCTCGTCTGCAATGCTCGAGGTTCTGGACGCAGAGCAGAATAAGGATTTCAGAGACCATTATATAGAGCTGCCGTTCGATTTATCTGAGGCTATGTTTATAACTACCGCTAATACGCTTGATACCGTTCAGGCTCCGCTACTTGACAGAATGGAGGTTATTGAACTTTCATCATATACAAGAGAAGAAAAGTTTAACATCGCTAAAAAGCATCTTGCTCCAAAGCAGATAAAGCAAAACGGACTGAAAGCTTCTCAGGTGAGATTTGCAAACGACGTTCTGTACGAGATTATCGACGGTTATACTAAGGAAGCAGGCGTAAGAAAGCTTGAAAGAAAAATAGCATCGCTGTGCAGAAAAGCGGCTAAGGAGATAGTTGAGGGAAAGGCAAAGAGAGTAGTGTTTACCGCTACGAATATAGAGAATTATCTCGGCCCCAGAAAGTATCTGCCGGACCTTGTTTCAAACGAATCACAGGTAGGCGTTGTAAACGGTCTGGCGTGGACCTCCGTTGGCGGAGTTATGATGCCGCTTGAGGTTTTGTGTCTTGAAGGCAAGGGCGAGATTCAGCTTACAGGTTCTCTCGGCGACGTTATGAAGGAAAGCGCAAGGATCGCTATAAGCTATTCAAGAAGCGTGTGCGACAAATACGGCATTGATAAGGACTTCTACAAAACCAGAGACATACATATTCACGCTCCTGAGGGCGCGGTTCCGAAGGACGGTCCAAGTGCCGGCGTAACTATGATCACCGCTATGATTTCGGCGCTTTCGGGTATTCCGGTCAGAAGCGATGTTGCCATGACCGGTGAGATAACTCTGCGCGGAAAGGTGCTTCCTATAGGAGGCCTAAGAGAAAAGACTATGGCGGCATATAAGGCGGGAATTAAAACGATAATAGTGCCGTTTGACAACAAAGCAGATCTTGCTGAGGTTGACGACACAGTAAAAGAATCGCTGAGATTTGTGTTTGCCAAGGAGATATGCGAGGTGCTTGACGAGGCGCTTATAAGCGAAGGAAAGTGCGAGGAGGCTTTGCCGATCTTCCCGGAAAGTAAGCATATTGAGAAAACGTTTGCCACAGTTTAAAATTATGAGGTGACAGATGAATTTTAACAACGTAAGGTTTTTATCCTCATACGGCAGACTTTCACAAATACCTGAACCTGAGCGCATAGAGATAGCCTTTTCAGGCCACTCAAACGTAGGTAAGTCTTCGCTGATAAACAGGATTTTTAACCGAAAAAGCCTTGCAAAGGTAAGCTCGACTCCGGGAAAGACCGCTACGATAAACTTTTTTGATTTTGAAAACATTTACATAGCGGATCTGCCGGGCTACGGGTACGCAAAGGTGTCTCATAGCGAAAAGTTAAGATGGGCGGAGCTTATCGAAGGGTACTTAAGCGATATCAAACGCCATCTGGGGCTTGTGTTTCAGCTTATCGATATGCGGCACTCCCCCACAAAGGACGATATACTTATGATAAACTTTCTTATTGAGAGTGAGATACCGTTTGTTATCGTTCTTACAAAGGCAGATAAGCTGAATAAAACAAATCGTGCAAAGAGACTCTCGGCATTTGAAACGGAGATACCTTACCTTGCGGATATCACGGTTGTTGAGTTTTCCGCTGTTACTGGTGAGGGAGTTGAAAAGATTAAGGCTATAATCGAAGACGTTGCTCAGGACGAGTTTTCGGCGGGTGATATGTGAGAATATGAGAGGGCGGCAACCGCCCTCTTTTTGTGTTTTCTGGAATTTTTGAGGAAAATTCATCAAAACCTCTTTACTTTCACAATTTAGTGTGTTAAAATATACATAATGAATTTTTGCCGAGGTGATATTATGAACAGCAAGCTTGTTGATAAAAGTATGGATGATCTGTTCGACGCTATTCTCTGTCTTGAAACGCGGGAGGAGTGCTACAAGTTTTTTGACGATTTATGTACGATCCCGGAGCTTAAGTCCTTGGCACAGAGATTTCAGGTTGCAAAGCTGTTGAATGACAAGAGGGTGTACAGCGACATCGTTAAGGAGACGGGTGCGTCTACCGCTACAATAAGCAGGGTAAACAGGTCTATAAATTACGGCAGCGACGGTTACAGCGTGGTCTTTAAGCGTTTGTGTCAAAAGGATAAGCAGTAATGTCGTACGAACGGCTTTACAAATACTACGACCGTTTTGTCGGTGTGTGCTATGACGATCTGTCGGTGCTTATTGCGTCGGTGCTCAAATCGTTTGATATCAAAGGAAAGGTACTTGATATCGCCTGCGGAACCGGTGAGCTCACAAAGCGCCTGCATGATTTGAAGTTTGATATGGTCGGACTTGATATTTCTGACAAAATGCTTGAGAAAGCAAGGGAAAAATGTGGCGCTGAGTTTATAAAAGGTGATATGACAAATTTTTCGTTTGATGATAAGTTTTCAGCGGCAGTATGTACTCTGGACTCTGTAAATCATCTTGACAGTGCTGATTCCGTTAAAAGTTTTTTAAGATGTGTATCCCGTTTGCTTGAAAGCGGAGGCGTTTTTATATTTGATGTAAACTCGCAGTACAAGCACAGAGAGATACTGGCAGACAATACTTTTGTATACGAAGATGATGAAGCATATATTATCTGGCAAAATGAGTATGACGAAGACAATAGCAGAGTTAAAATATCTTTAGACATATTTGAAAAAACGGGTGATCTTTATGAAAGGTCATGCGAGAGCTTTTTTGAGTATGACTACACGTCTGAGCAGATCACAGATATGCTTTTTGAGTCTGGATTTGAGCTTATCTGCGTATCAGGCGGATTTGATATGGAGGATATTGACGAATACACCGAGAGGTATTTTATTATAGCTAGAAAGGCAGAATGAATTTGGGAAGAATTGTAAGATCAATCAGCCGCGATGCGTCTGTTGTATGCTCGGCATTAGACGGTACTGACATCGTTTCTGAAATAGAAAGAATAAATTCGTCCAGCGCTGTTATTACGGCGGCACTGGGAAGACTTGCTATGGGCGCTTCGCTTATGGGATTTGGTCTCAAGGGCAAGAGCGACACGATAACGCTCAGAATAAACGGAAAAGGTCCTGCGGGAAATATGATTGCCGTTGCGGACAGCTACGGAAATGTGAAGGCTTATGTTCAGAATTCCGTGGTCGAGATACCTCTTAATTCAAGAGGTAAGCTCGATGTAGGCAACGCTGTTGGTAAAGACGGCGTTTTAAGCGTTGTTAAGGATCTGGGATTGAAAGAGCCGTACTGCGGGCAGGTTCCGATAGTAAGCGGTGAAATAGCCGAGGACATAACGAGCTATTTTGCTATAAGTGAGCAGACCCCCACCGTGTGTGCGCTTGGAGTGCTTGTAAATCCAGATCTTACCGTTAAAAAGGCAGGAGGATTTCTGCTTCAGCTTTTGCCGTTTGCTCCCGACGAGGCAACGGATAAAATAGAACGAAACATAAACTCTATGAAATCTGTGACCGAGATGCTGTGCGATGGTTTGACTGCCGAGGAAATCTCGCTTATGGCACTTGACGGGCTTGAGCCGAATGTGCTGGACGATTTTGAGGTCAGCTATAAGTGCGATTGCTCTAAAGAAAGGGTGGAAAGAGCGCTTATATCGCTTGGAAAAGAGCAGCTTTCAGAGCTTTTGCAGGATGAAAATACCAATGTAAAATGTCATTTCTGTACTGAGGAATACAATTTTTCAAGAGAGGATATAAAAAATCTTATAAAATCTCTTGACAAATAACAAGCGATAGTGTATAATAAATTTCGTCGCTTAAAGGTGACAAAGCGTGGGAGCATAGCTCAGCTGGGAGAGCATCTGCCTTACAAGCAGAGGGTCACAGGTTCGAGCCCTGTTGTTCCCACC
>CANQNK010000024.1 GCA_947625195.1 uncultured Clostridia bacterium
GCGGTAGCAAGCGAAATGTCCTATTCCAGCGGCTTGCAAAGGCAGGCGCTTTTCTCGATCGCTCTTGTGCTGTTCCTTTTCATTATGCTAATCAATGCGGCGCTGAATTTCTTTTTGAAACGCAGTAAGGAGTGATGAAAACTGTGAACAGTCAAATAAACGCAAAACGAAAAATCAAGACTCTATTACTTCGGGCTTTGTGCGGAATCAGTGCGGCTTTAACTTGCGCCCTCGTGCTGTTTCTTTTGGTCTACATACTCGCAAAGGGCATCCCGAATATCTCATGGGAACTGCTGTCCACAAAGCCGAGTTATCTTTCTGGGAAAATCGGTATCCTGCCGGACATTCTGAATACGGTTTTTATAATTGTCGCAACGCTTGTCTTTGTGCTGCCGCTTGGCGTGGGAGCAGCGGTCTATCTCACGGAGTATGCGAAAAACAAGAGAATTGTCGCTGTGATCGAATATGCCGCCGAAACGCTTTCCGGGATTCCGTCCATCATTTACGGCTTGGTGGGTATGCTGTTCTTTTGCCAGTTCTTGAATATGCAGACCTCTCTTTTGGCGGGAGCATTGACGCTTGTGATTATGAACCTGCCGACTGTTATGCGTACAACGCAGGAAAGTTTGAAAACGGTGCCTCAGTCTTACCGGGAGGGAGCATTCGGGCTTGGAGCCGGTAAATGGCGTGTGATACGCACGGTTGTTCTGCCCGGTTGCATTGATGGGGTTATCACGGGATGTATCCTATCTGTGGGGCGTATTCTTGGAGAATCGGCGGCGCTTCTGTTTACTGCCGGATTTGCCCACGCATTAAATGGATTCTTTGAAGGGCTCCATAGCGCCGGAGCAACGCTGACGGTTTCCCTTTATGTTTATGCAAAGGAACAGGGCGAATTTGGTGTGGCTTTTGCGATTGCAGCCATTTTGATGATACTCACGCTTTTAGTAAATCTCCTCGCTATGCTTGTAGGGCGCTGGTTCAAAAGGAGGCAGAAACTATGAATGATATAATTACAGTACGAGACTTAAATCTTTGGTATGGCAGCGTACAGGCGCTCCATCATGTGGGTTTGAATATCCCGGAAAAGACGATCACGGCGCTGATTGGGCCATCCGGCTGTGGGAAATCCACTTTTTTGAAAACGCTGGATCGAATGAATGACCTAATCCCAAATGTCAAAATAACAGGAGAGGTTTCCTACAAGGGAAAGGATATTTTCGCTCCCGGCGTGGATGTCAATACACTACGCAAGGAAATCGGTATGGTGTTCCAAAAGCCGAACCCGTTTCCTATGTCGGTCTACGACAATATCGCTTATGGTCCCCGCACGCATGGAATCCGAGCCAAAGCAAAGCTGGACGATATTGTGGAGCGATCCCTGCGGGATGCCGCCATTTGGGACGAGGTAAAGGACCGGCTAAAGAAAAACGCGCTGGGCCTCTCCGGCGGACAGCAGCAGCGCCTTTGTATCGCTCGCGCACTGGCTGTGGAGCCGGAAGTCCTTTTAATGGACGAGCCGACCTCGGCGCTTGATCCTATCTCGACCTCAAAAATCGAAGAACTGGCAATGACGCTGAAAGAAAAATACACAATCATCATTGTCACCCACAATATGCAGCAGGCGGTACGCATTTCAGATCGGACGGCATTTTTCCTTTTGGGTGAACTGGTAGAGTACGGGGATACGGAAAAAATGTTCTCCCAGCCGGAGGACAAACGTACAGAGGATTACATCACAGGGAGGTTTGGATAATGAGGACGCGATTTGACGAGCAGCTTAATACATTGGGGCAGGAGCTTATCAAGATGGGGGCGCTGTGCGAAGAAGTGATTTCTCTGGCGGCTTCTGCTCTCATTCAAAAGGACGATTCTCTGGCGGCGAAGATCGCCCCGCTCGACCATGAGATAGACGAAAAGGAACGGCAGATTGAATCTATGTGCCTGCGGCTGCTGCTCCGTAGGCAGCCGGTAGCGCGGGACTTGCGGCAAATATCAGCCGCCTTAAAAATGGTAACAGATATGGAACGGATCGGAGATCAGGCGGAGGATGTTGCGGAAATTCTGCCGTTTCTGAATGACAGAACGCTGCCCGAACATATCAAAATTCGGGAAATGGCAAAGGCGACCATCAAAATGGTAACGGACAGCGTGGACGCCTATGTGAAGCAGGATACTTCCATAGCCGAAGCGGTCATTGCTTCTGACGACATCGTAGACGATTACTTCACCAGCATTAAAAGCAGTCTGATTTCCCTGATTGCGCAAAATCCTAACGACGGAGAATATGCCCTTGACCTTTTGATGGTGGCGAAGTATTTTGAGCGGATCGGAGATCATGCCACGAATATTGCCGGTTGGGTGTTGTTTTCTGTTACCGGCGAGAAAAGCATACAGCCGCCGACAGATTGAAAGAAGGACGAAAATGTGTTATAATATCATGGGGTTTTGTAGGCAACCCTTTACCTGACTGCCCTGCATTTCCTGCCCAAAGGAAGGTGAATTTCTTGATTTTCTGTGTAGAAGATGATAACGGAATCCGTGATTTAATGATATATACCTTAAACGCCGCAGGCTTTGAGGCAAAAGGTTTTTCGGACGGAACGTCCTTTTGGGAGGCGCTTCGTGAGGATACCCCGGAGTTGGTGCTTCTTGATATTATGCTTCCCGGCGAGGACGGTATTAGTATCTTGAAAAGGTTGCGGTCGGACGGCAATCAAGTGCCGGTCATCATGGCTACTGCCAAAGGAACCGAGTACGACAAAGTGATCGGGCTTGACCTCGGCGCGGACGACTATCTTGCAAAGCCATTCGGCATGATGGAGATGGTTTCTCGTGTAAAAGCGGTACTCCGCCGCATTTCTCCTGTTTCTCAAAGCGAAGTATTATTGCACAGTGGGATACAGATGGACACGGCACAGCACATTGTAACAGTGGACGGTACTCAAGTTGAGCTTACCTTTAAGGAATACGAATTGCTCCGAAAATTTATGGAAAATCCCGGCCGGGTGTTTACACGCGACCAGCTTCTCACAAGCATATGGGGCGACTCTTACATAGGGGAAACCCGCACGGTGGATGTTCATATTGGTACGCTGCGAACAAAGCTGGGGCGCTGTGGTGACTGCATTGAAACCGTGCGAGGTGTTGGCTATCGACTGGGGGCGGAGAAATGACAAAACGAATTTTCAGATCCATCTGTCTTGTTGCAATCGCAGTTTTTCTTGCTTGTGTGACGCTCTTTCTCTTTGTGCTTTATGATTATTTTGGAAATGTCCAACAAAGGGGGTTAAAGACGCAGACGGAGCTGGCAGCGCAGGGCGTCGAGACTGTGGGGGCAGAATATTTTGAGGGACTTTCCCCCAAAGGATACCGTGTCTCATGGATCAGTGCGGATGGTAAAGTGCTTTACGACAGCGAAGCGGATTCCTCTGAAATGGAAAATCACCTTGCCCGTGAGGAAATCAAGGAGGCGCTTGAATCCGGCTACGGAGAGAGTTCCAGATATTCTGCAACGCTGATGGAACGCACACTTTACAGCGCAAAAAGACTGACCGACGGAACAGTGATTAGGCTTTCCGTTGCACAAAGTACACTTTTGACGCTGCTTCTTGGGATGACGCAGCCCATCATCATTATCATTGTGATTGCCGTCGTAATATCTTTCTGGCTGGCACACCGTCTTTCAAAAAAGATCACCGCTCCCTTAAATCAGCTCAATTTAGACGATCCGCTGAATAATGAGGGATACGACGAGTTATCTCCGCTGCTTCGGCGTATCGACGCCCAGCAGCGCCAAATCCGAGGACAGGAAAAGGAGCTTCGTCAAAAACAGGAGGAATTTGAAGCCGTTACCGAAAATATGGCAGAGGGCATTATTCTTCTGAACACAAAGGGCGTGATTTTAGGAATCAATCGAGCCGCAAGTACCCTTTTCGGAACAACCCGTAATTCCATAGGCAAATACATTTTATCGATCAATCGCAATCTTGAAATATCGGAGCTTCTTTCGGGAATAGAAAGCGGTGTGCGGAAAGAAAAAATCATAGACTTGAACGGCGGAAAATACCAGCTTGCGCTGAACCCGGTCAGAGAGAGCGGCAATGTCTCCGGCGCTGTGCTGCTCATGCTTGATGTTACGGAGAAAGAGCAGGCGGAACAAATGCGTCGGGAATTTACGGCGAATGTGTCCCATGAACTCAAAACGCCGCTGCATACTATTGCGGGGTGTGCGGAACTTTTGGAAAACGGCATGGTGCGCCCCGAAGATACGGCGAGGTTCTATTCTCAAATTCGTGGAGAGGCTGGACGCATGATCGCTTTGGTGGAAGATATTATTCGCCTTTCCCATTTGGACGAGGGGGCGGAGGACATGAAGCGGGAGCGCGTCGATCTTTATGATCTGACTGCCGAAACAGTGAAGTCACTTTCCCGTGAGGCAGAAAGCGCCGGTGTTTTCGTCAGCATTGAGGGTGAAAGTGCTGTTGTATATGGTATCCCGCAGCTTCTTGAAAGCATTGTTTATAACCTTACGGACAATGCGATCAAGTATAACCGGCAGGGTGGAACGGTAAAGGTATCAGTAGAACGCCTTTCGGATGGCATCCGTCTTTCGGTAGCCGATACGGGAATCGGTATTCCGCCGGAGCATCGGGAGCGCATTTTCGAGCGTTTCTACCGAGTAGACAAGAGTCGGTCAAAAGAGCTTGGCGGTACTGGCTTGGGATTGTCTATCGTCAAACACGCAGCCCGCTTGCATCATGCAAAAATAGAACTACAAAGTGCAGAGGGCGAAGGCACAACAATTACGGTGGTTTTCCCGGAGAAAAATGATTAAAAATTGCTCCGCTTGATTTGCAAAATTTCTGCATTTCGGGCGGAGTTTTTTCTTTATTTGAAGAGGCTTATTAAACCATAAGTCACGACCAGTTTAGCTTCTGTCGTTCCAAATAGAGGAACTTAATTTTTCTGTTTGAAATGAATAACACAGCAAAAAAGCGGCGAAAACCGCCCCGAAAAACTGCTTTTTGCAGAGCGTTCGAGTAACATCGGACGCTTTATTTTTTTGCCCAAATCCAGAAAATCATTCGTCGATAGACTTAAAAAGCGCTGTCCTTTGTCCAGACATAATGAAAGGACTTTTTCCTAACAGGGGGGTGCAAAACCGATTCCTTTTCCAAATCTGTGAGGGGAAGTTTCTCCCTTGACCTTTGAAAATCTAATGACCGTCCGATTGATATATGACCGTGCGATGACCTTCCGAAAGGAAACGAGCGCAGCGACGCTGCGGTGAGACTCCGGGGCAGGAATGTAAAAACAACAGTCGGGTGAAACGGCACAAATCAAACTTGAATGGAGTAAATGTTGAAAGGAGGGAATCGGAATAAACATGACCCAGGGCGAGCGATTGGTTGCGGAAATGATGGGAGATATTCCGGCATACGGGTATCCCGTGTTGATCGAACAGCATCCTTTTCTTCGGAAAGTGACTGCCTTTATGAAATCAAAAGTCGAGTGGAACGGAACGGCAACGGAACTGTTATGGGCGCTGAGGGATGTCTATACCCCGCCCAATACCGCTGCGAAGCTACTCCGTAAATACAGTCTGAAATTACATGAAGAACACGGTATCAAAACTTGTTTTTCCCGTATCGGCCGAAAAAAATCATTACCTTGCGAAGCGATTTTCCCTGTCAATGACGGTTTTATGACAGTCATTCAAAGCGAGATACAAGAGCCTGCGCGATCTTAGCGAGCAGACCATTTGTGCCCCCCAGAAGGGTGACAAACGGTAAACTCGTTGGGATGAATCCCAAACCCTCTGCAAAAAACGAAACAAATTTTAGAAAGGAATGATGAACATGAAGGAAGCAAAACGAACGAGAGACATTCAACTCCGAGTGTGGCTCAACGAAAAAGAAAGTGCCGAGCTGAACCGAAAGGCGGAGATGGCGAAGCTGCCGAAGTCCACAGTGATCCGAATGCTCTTAACCACCGAATTACTCCATTTTGTAAGACCGCGTGGTGTAGCAATACCGTCAGCGGTTAACAATCGTGCAATTGAGCCGGAGGACAACCCTTGCAACACCTGTCTGTATATCCTACGGATAACAAGTGCTTCCTTATCATTGACAACAAGTTCTCCGTTCTCTCCCTTATCGTATCCAAGAAAACCGGAATATGGAAGAGCAACTTTCCATCTTGGAACAATTTCCGTTTTCCCCATGCAACATTCTCGGAAATAGAACGGCTTTCCTCCTGCGCCGTGTTCGCCAGATCTATTATTTCTTTTTTGCACTTTTGAGCGTATTTTATCGTCTGATATGCCCCTCTGCTTTTGCGGTATCTATTTATAAAAGTACCTGTATCAACTATGACTAGGTGCTGTTGTTGTGCCCATAAAAATCGCAAGACCTGAAAAACTCGGCAGAGGTGTGGATAGAGACAAGAAATTTATGTAGGTTTACAATAGATGTGTAACAGAGAAGAAAAAATAATAGCAAATAGTTTCCTGATGTGTTATAGTTAATTTACCAACACCAACTCAACAACAAAGGAGACTATTTGCTATGAATACTATAACACAAAGAAGTTTGGCGGGAGTAAGAAAGAAAAAGATATGACGCTTTTTGAGGTAAGATTAAAGGAATTAGGTACTAATCACAAGCTTATCAAACCATATACTCCAAGGCATAACGGAAAAGTAGAGAGAAGTCACAGGAATGACCAAAGATATTTCTATAATTGGGAAACTTTTCGAAGCGTAGAGGAATTAAACGAAAAGCTTGTAAAACATCTGATATGGAGCAATAACAAACCCATGAGAACGCTTGGAGGAAAAAATGTCAAACAGCTCTTGTCAGAGAAGCTCTCTGTTTGAGCCGCCGTTTTTGAACGCCTTTTCCGTTCCGCCACCCTCCACTTCAAAGGCGTTCAAAAACATTATACCTATCTTTGATTTATTTTTTATCAAAAATGGGGCACATCTATTTACAACGCAGACAAAAACTTAGTAAAAACTAAAATTTTAACTTTACAAATCAAACAACTTATGATAAAATAAAAACTGGACATAATTGGGGCAATGCCCTGTTTTAAAAAGGTTAAGCCTTATTTTTATGTATTTATATTCATTTTCAGAGGAGGATAAAAATGGCTAGAAAAATGAAAACCATGGATGGAAACAATGCTGCCGCTTGGGCGTCATACCCGTTTACGGAAGTGGCTGCTATCTATCCTATCACACCGTCGTCTGTTATGGCGGAGGTGACCGACCAATGGTCTGCAAAGGGACAGACGAACATCTTCGGAACGCCTGTAAAGGTTGCTGAAATGCAGTCTGAAGCAGGAGCATCTGGTACTGTTCACGGATCTCTGGCAGCAGGTGCGCTTACCACAACGTATACCGCTTCTCAGGGACTTTTGCTTATGATCCCGAATATGTACAAGATCGCCGGCGAGCTGCTCCCCTGCGTAATACACGTGTCTGCAAGATGCGTAGCTTCACACGCACTCAACATTTTCGGAGATCATTCAGACGTTTATGCGTGCCGACAGACGGGCTTTGCAATGCTTTGTTCGACAAACCCGCAGGAGGTTATGGATCTCGGTACGATCGCACATCTGTCGACCATTAAGGGAAGAGTTCCTTTCCTTCATTTCTTCGACGGTTTCAGAACCTCTCACGAGATTCAGAAGATCGAGACATGGGACAAGGCTGACGTTGAAGCGCTTGTTGACAAGAAGGCGATTCAGGAGTTTAGAAACAGAGCTATCAATCCTGAGCATCCGTCGCTTCGCGGTACGGCTCAGAATCCGGACATATTCTTCCAGGCGAGAGAGGCTTGCAACAAGTACTACGATGAGATTCCCTCAGTAGTAGAGGAATATATGGACAAGGTTAACAAGAAGATAGGAACCGATTACAAGCTGTTCAACTATTACGGCCATCCGCAGGCAAAGCACATTATCATCGCTATGGGCTCTGTTTGCGACACTATTGAGGAGACTATTGATTACCTGAACGCTGAGGGTGCGGAGCTCGGTCTTGTCAAGGTAAGACTTTACAGACCGTTTGTTGCTTCAAAGCTGGTTGAGGTTATCCCTGACAGCGTTACTCAGATCTCGGTCCTCGACAGAACCAAGGAGCCGGGCTCGCTCGGTGAACCGCTTTATCTTGATGTTGTCGCTGCTCTTAAGGGAACACAGTTCCACGATGTAACGATAGCAAGCGGAAGATACGGACTCGGATCAAAGGATACTACCCCTGCACAGATTAAGGCAGTATTTTGGAATGCTGACTGGAAGGACACCTTTAAGCCGAGATTTACTATCGGTATTGAAGATGATGTTACAAATCTTTCTCTTGACTGTGAGGAAAAGTTGGACACCGCTCCTAAGGGAACGACCTCCTGTAAGTTCTGGGGACTTGGCGCAGACGGTACTGTTGGAGCAAACAAAAATTCCATCAAGATCATCGGAGACCACACCGACCTTTATGCTCAGGCATATTTTGCATACGACTCCAAAAAGTCGGGCGGCGTAACGGTTTCTCACTTGAGATTCGGCAAGACTCCTATCAAGTCTACCTACCTTATCAATCAGGCTGACTTTGTGGCTTGTCACAACGAGTCTTATATCACAAAGTACAATATCGTAAACGACATCAAGCCGGGCGGAACCTTTCTGCTTAACACTCAGTGGGATGAAAAGGCACTTGAAAAACACCTTCCCGGACAGGTAAAGAGATATATTGCTGAGAACAATATCAAATTCTATATTATAAACGGCGTAAAGATCGGTAAGGAGATCGGTCTCGGAAACAGGATAAACACCGTTTTGCAGTCGGCGTTTTTCAAGCTTGCAAACATCATTCCGCTTAAGGACGCCATCAAGTATATGAAGGACGCTGCTACCGCATCTTACTCAAAGAAGGGCGAGGCTATCGTAAAGATGAACCACGACGCTATTGACGCAGGATGTGAGCAGGTTGTTGAGGTAAAGGTTCCTGAGGCTTGGAAGAACGCTAAGGACACCAAGATGGGTCAGAAGGCTGTTAAGGTTGCTGACAAGAAGCTTCAGAAATTCGTAAACGACATTCTCATTCCGTGCAACGCTCAGGAGGGAGATAAGCTTCCGGTTTCCGCCTTTAAGGATATGGCGGACGGAACATTTCCGCAGGGCTCGGCTGCATTTGAAAAGAGAGGAATCGCGGTTGACGTTCCTTGCTGGATAAATGAAAACTGCATTCAGTGTAACTTCTGTTCGTATGTTTGTCCTCACGCGGTTATCAGACCGGCTGTAATGACGGATGAGGAGCTCAAGGCTGCACCGAAGCTTGCTCAGGAAAAGGCAGTTCCCATGACGGGTATGCCGGGCTACAACTTTGTTGTAACTATGTCTGCTCTCGACTGTACGGGATGCGGCTCTTGTGTAAACGTTTGTCCGGGCAAAAAGGGCAACAAGGCTCTTAACATGATGCCGCTCGAATCTCAGCTTGCAGAGCAGGAGGTATTCAACTACGCTCTTACTCTTCCTGAGAAGAAGGATGTTTTGGAGAAGTTT
The DNA here is from genome assembly GCA_947625195.1 of uncultured Clostridia bacterium. Lineage (GTDB taxonomy): Bacteria > Bacillota > Clostridia > Oscillospirales > Ruminococcaceae > UMGS1601. Next base: position 9,565 of record CANQNK010000024.1, read on the forward strand.
AAACAAACTACCGTTAAGGGTTCACAGTTCAAGCAGCCGCTTCTCGAATTCTCCGGTGCGTGCGCAGGATGCGGTGAGACTCCGTACGCAAAGCTTATCACGCAGCTTTTCGGAGACAGAATGTATATCGCGAATGCTACGGGCTGCTCATCAATCTGGGGCGGCAGCGCACCGACTACTCCGTATACTGTAAACAAGGACGGCAAGGGCCCGGCTTGGGCGAACTCACTGTTTGAGGACAACGCGGAGTACGGCTACGGAATGTTCCTTGCACAGAACACCATTAGACAGAGAACCGTTGCCAAGGTTCTTGAGCTACAGAAATCTACAAAGACGGCTTCTCTCAAGAAGGCTATTGAGGGATATCTCTCAACGATAGACGACGGAGCTAAGAATGCTTCTGCAACAGATGAACTTATTGAGGCTCTTAAGAAGAGCAAGACCAAGGCAGCAGACGAGATACTCAAGGACGCAGACTTCCTCAGAAAGAAGTCCATGTGGGTATTCGGAGGAGACGGTTGGGCATATGACATCGGCTTCTCAGGGCTCGACCACGTTATCGCACAGGGTGAGGACGTAAACATTTTCGTTTTTGATACGGAGGTTTACTCAAACACAGGCGGACAGTCCTCAAAGGCTACCCCGACGGGAGCTATTGCGCAGTTTGCTGCAGCAGGTAAGGAAGTAAAGAAGAAGGATCTTGCGGGCATTGCTATGACATACGGTTATGTTTACGTTGCACACATCGCTATGGGCGCAGATTATAACCAGTGCATCAAGGCTATTACAGAGGCTGAATCCTACAACGGTCCGTCACTTATCATAGCTTACGCTCCGTGTATCAACCACGGCATAAAGGGCGGTATGTCTATTGCTCAGACCGAGGAGAAGAAGGCTGTTGAGTCAGGCTACTGGCATCTGTTCAGATTTGATCCCCGTCTTAAGGCAGAGGGCAAGGATCCGTTCATTCTTGATTCCAAGGCTCCTACAAAGGACTACAAGGAGTTCATTATGGGAGAGGTCAGATACAATGCTCTTGCTCGTCAGAATCCTGAAAGAGCAGAAAAACTTTTCTCAAATGCTGTAAAGAATGCGGCTGACAGATATGATTATTTGAAGCGCCTTGCAAAGCTTTATAATGAATCTGATAAGTAATTAAACAAATAATAAATCCCTCTTTTGGATTCTTTCCGAAAGAGGGATTTTTTCGTTGTGAGATATTAAAAATCCCGCAGAGGGCTTCTGCGGGAGATATCCATGTCTTATTAAGATTTGCCTCAAGCCTTTTCGGTTGTCTTTTTGCCAGCCTTTTGAGCGGCATTCTCATCATTCTTTGATTGCTTTGGCACTGCTGTGGTTGTCTTCTTTTGAGCGTCTTTAGGAACCGGGTTTTCACGCTCTTCGGTTGCTTCCTCCGAGATAGGCGTGTAAAAGCAGGCGGTCCAGTATTCAAAGCGGTAATTATCATCGTCCCCAAGATAGTAATGTGAGCTGCCGAAGTATTTGTAAGCGGGGTTTAAAATATTTTTTCTGGTCGCATCACTGCTCATCCAGTCTGATACTACGTCGATCGCGCTCTTTTGTCCTGCGGCGATGTTTTCTCCGTACAGCTTAAATGATAGTCCGTAATCGCTCATTATGGTTTTAGTTTCTCTGCCGTCAAGACGGGTATGAGAAAAGTTCTCGGAAATTTCCTTGGCTCTGGCAAGAGCTGCCTGATCAAGCGTGTTTTTTGCGGTAAGCTCGCTTAATCCCCTGTTTGTGCGCTCAAGATTTATCAGACGCAAAAGTTCTGCCGAATAGCTGTCTATAGGATTGTACTTTGGCAGTGTAGTAGTTGTTGTGGGCAGAGTTCTGGGAGACGTGGTGGTAGTAGTTTTTTTTGTCTTTTTTGTAGTTGTCTTTTTATTATCTTGTATTTGTTTTTTGTCTGTCTCCTCCGTTTTCTTAGAATCTTTAGTTTTAGTCTCGGCACTTTCTTCCGCCAATAAAACAACGTCAGCTTCGCTTTCTAAAAGAAGCGCCTGTGCTTCAGCTTTGGTTTCTTTTTCCTTTTCTTCAGGTTTCTTTTCAGCCTTTGTTTCGGTACTTTTTTCTGTTTTCTCCCCTGCGGTTCCGGTTGTTTTTTCAGAAGCTTTTTCAGAGGCAGCTTCCGCGTCAGGCTGTTTCATTTGACATAGGTTGATGTAAACCGTATTGTTCAAAATCTCGACAGTGTGACTGTTTACCAAAAATGTCTTTACCTCTCCGGCATCGGTCATAAAATGCGGAACACCGTTTTCAACGTAAACGCTTAGGCGATTTCCGAGATCGTCTAAAAACTCCGTTTTATCAAGACGTTCGTTTAAGGTATTCTCAAAATAATATCTGCCGCTTTCGTCAACTTTAAGGTAGGTTGCCGCATCTAACATAAAGCTTGTAATAAATTCCTTCTCTTTGTTCTCTTTGTTCACGGAAACCTTTTTGGCAATCTCCGGCTTGTCAAACTTTTCGCTGCCGGTAAGCGATATCGCAGATATGTTTTTTTGAGATATGTCAGATTTTACACTTTCCTTATCTGAGCGGAATACAAAAATCAAAGCTGCGGCGGCTATGATCAGAATAAGCACAGCAGCGATAAAAGCCTCGCCTTTTTTGAGCTTTTTCATTTATCATACCTCCTTGGTTTTTAATGCTTAAATTTTTTATCAAATAACGGACTTACTCCGGTCAACATATTCCGTGTGCGGGTTTTACTTGATTAAAGATTAAATAAAACCCGCCTTTTTAGGCGGCGGGCTTTAAGTTTGACAATCATAATATGGTCTTGCCTGATTATAGCGGAGTGAAGAACAGCTGCGCCCAGTAGTCGTAGCAGTTGTTAGGGTCGTTCTCTACATATACGCGGGCAACTCCCATATATTCGTATTCGGCTTTTAATATATTCTTTCTGTGCTCAGGAGAATTCATCCAAGCATCAACGACATCCTTAGGAGTCTGTTGTCCTGCCGCCAGGTTTTCACCTACTGTCGAGAATGAAAGTCCGTAGTTGGCAAAGACAGTTGAGAAATAGCTTCCGTCAGGACGGTTGTGAGCAAATACTCTGGTTGCTTCATTTGCGCGTGCAAGGCATGCCTGATCCAGCGTTACTATGGCTTTAAGAGGATTTAGCCCGTTTTTGGCCCTCTCTTCGTTTACAAGCCTTAAAACTTCAGCGGCGTCTCCCGTGGGAGTATATGTCTGATAAGTCGCTTTTGTTGTTGTAGGTTGAGTTTGCGGCGGTTGTGTCTGAGCCGGTTGAGTCTGTGGCGGCTGAGTCTGAGGCGGTTGTGTCTGAGCCGGCTGAGTCTGATTTTGGGTCTTATGAGTTGTTTTTGTAGTAGACTTTGAAGTTGTTTTTGGCTTTGTGGTTATTTTTTGAGTAGTAGTAGTCTTTGTTGTGGATGAAGCCGTAGAGCCTTCCGGGATATGTAGAATATATCCATCCACAGAAAGCTTGTTATTCTTTAAAGATGCAGTGTGTGTGTTTACAATGAATTCAGTTACGCTCTGACCGGCAGTATTTGTAAAGCTTAACTTGCCGTCGGTAGTTTTTGCGGTGATTCTGTTACCTTCATCGTCGATAAAATCATACTGCTCAATGGTATCATCGGTACTTGAATAAATTGTATACTTGCCGTCCTTGTACTCAACTCTTGTAGCAAGGTCAAGATTAAAAGACGCGAGATATTCCTCATTTGTCTTGTCGTCAACTCTTATATCAAGTGAATAGTCGGCTGTATATATTTCTCCGCTTCCCTCATATGAAGCAGCAGAAAGCTTCTGCTCCAGCTCTGCGGTTTCAGAGTCGATATACTGTACCGCGGCATAGACGTAAAAGAAAATCATCAGTATTCCGATCAAGAATACTACAGCTGCGATCGACCTTTCGTGCTTTTGCATTTTTGCTAGAAAATTTTTCATTGTATCCAGTCCTTTCTTTAGTTTTGCAAACAAAATATAATATAATTCGCAGATAAAAGATCTGCAAGTGTTGTATAACGGTTAGTTGTTTTCCTCGGATTCTTTTATCTTTTCGGGGGCCTTTGCCGTAGGGGTAAACTGATCCGAGGATATTCCCTCTGTGCTCTCGGGAGTGAACAGTGTTTTTATCGTCTGAAGAAGTATTCTCAAATCAAGCAGAGGAGAATACTGTTCGATATACATCAGGTCAAGCTTCAGTTTATCGTATGGAGTAGTATTGTACTTGCCAAGAATCTGCGCATAGCCGGTAAGTCCCGCTTTTACCTTGAGCCGAAATTTAAACTCCGGCATATGCTTTTCATACTCGGCGGCGATCTCAGGACGCTCGGGTCGAGGCCCTACAAACGACATATCACCTTTAAGCACGTTTAAAAACTGGGGCAGCTCATCTATTCTAACCTTTCGCATTACCTTTCCTATCGGGGTAATACGATTGTCGTCCTCAGAAGCAAGTCTTGCTTTTCCGTCACTTTCGGCGTTTTCTATCATACTCCTGAATTTATAAACATAGAACTCCTTGCCGTCTCTGGTAAGGCGAACCTGCTTATAAAAAACAGGACCGTGATCGTAAAGCTTGATAAGCAGTGCAAAAACAAGTATTATCGGGGAAGTGATGATAACGCATATAAGGCTTAGTACTATGTCTACAGTTCGCTTTATGATTTTTTCTTCAAATGTAAAGCCGATATTTCTTGAAAGGTAAAGCGGAGTGTCGAATATGTGAATTTCATCGCACCCCTTTAAAATCACATCAGATATCTTAGGACTTATATATGTCCTGAGGGATTTTTCATAAGTATATTTTAAAAGCTTATTCCTTATTTCGGCGGGAAGATCGCAGATTATTACGCCGTCGTAGCCCAGAATCTTTTCCTTGATGGTTTCAAGCGGTTCGCTTATGCTTATGGACGAGCATATAAGGTATTTGTCTACTCTCAGGCTTATTTTCTCAACAAGATCCCTTGCCGCAGTGCTGCCGTAAACAATTATCATTCGTTTTGGTGGATAAATGTATGCGTAAAACTTTTTGGAGGCTATGCACCATATTATTGCGGCGGCAACATCAAAAAGAGTCAGGCCTATAAGCGGCGTAAGACTTAAAAATCCCCGGCGTATAAGGCTTATGAGAAAATAAGAGGTGAAATTTGTCATTAAGATCGCCAGTACCTGAGAAAGAATAAGACCGGAAATCTTCAAAGAGCCAACCTTATAGGCGTTTACAAGCCTTGAATAAATAACATATATAAGCATATATATGAGCATAAGCAGAATGTTACCTCTTCTCCAGAAGGTGTCGGTCTGAAGCTCTGGAGAATAGTTGTAATAATTCTGCCAAACCGCATTAAATGCAAATCCCATTACCGTCACGATAACCAAAGCGAACAAAAACATTATCATCCGCTTAAACTGTTCCTTATCCTTCACTTTAAGGTTTCCGCCTTTCAGTTGATTTTTAAACGATGTAGTGAGTTTAGCTTCCTTTGCACATAAATATACAAATTAAGTATACCACAATGTATGGCATTTTTCAAGACATATTTTTATGGTTTGAGTATTTTGCGAAAATGTCAGCAATGAAAAACTGTAGATTTGTTAATGATGAGTTATACCAGATAGGGACGAAAAGCAAACAATCGTGTTTCATGACAGCGAAATGCGTTTTGAAATACTCACTTAAATTCCTCCCAGGTATATGTATTACGAGGATTGCTTTCACCTACAACCCTACAAGCATATTATACATCGGATTTTAACTTTTTGTAATATATAATCTCTTTTGCACTGACATTATATTTTTGCACCGAAAAAGCGGCAAACTTCACAAAGAAGCCTGCCGCTTTTTCATATATAACTTATGCGGAAATATCTTATCTGTTTCTCTTCTTAAGCGCTACAAGACCGATTGCCGCCGCTGCCAGAAATGCTGAAAGTCCTACAGCTGTCTGCGCTCCGGTATTTACAGGCTTGTCCGTTGCAGATGTGCCTGTGCCGTTTGCTCCACCGTTGTTGCTATTATTGTTGTTGCCGCCATTGTTGCCGTTGTTGCTGTTGTTGTTATCTGCCGGCTTCTCTGTCGGCTTAGCTGTCGAACCACCATCTGAAGGTGCCTTTGTTGCATCGCCACCGTCCGAAGGTTCCTTCGTCGGCTCATCTGTCGGTTCATCTGTAGGATTCGGATCCTCTCCTACTGTTACAACTCCAGGTACTGCCGCGCTTATTACATCGGCTGGATTGAAATG
>CANQNK010000025.1 GCA_947625195.1 uncultured Clostridia bacterium
GCCACCCGCTTTTTTCGAGTGCTTGACTATTATATCACACTTCCTTTTACCTTGTCAAGTACTTTTTTGAGTTTTTTGATTTTTGTGTATTTTATGCATTTGCTTTGCTGCTTTTTCTTTGTTTATTGGTTACATTGCATATAAAAGGAGCGTAAAACGCTTTGTTTTAATCATCATTATATATTGTATGTATATTTTTAGAAATATGTGCGACAATATTTTTGTCATTCAAATTATTTGGAGGTTAATCTATGAAAACTCGAATAGTCTCTCTTTTAAGCGCCTTGGTTATCACCTTTGCGATTTTGGCAACCGTGTCGTTTATTCCGCAGGCTTCTGCGAAAGATTCGGTTTACACGGCTCAGGGAACGGGATCAATACCGTCTGCGACAGAATCCAACATCTATCTTCTGGCGAGAATCATTTCCGCCGAGGCAAGAGGCGAGCCGTACACGGGACAGGTCGCAGTCGGCGCGGTCATTCTCAACAGAATAAAGCATCCGTCGTTTCCGGACAGCCTTTCGGGAGTTATCTATCAGGAGGGTGCGTTTACTGCAATAGTTGACGGGCAGTTCAATCAGCCCATTTCCGATTCGGCATACAATGCCGCACGTGACTGCTTAAACGGCTGGGACCCGACAGGCGGAGCTATATATTACTATAACCCCGCAAAGACCTCGAATGCATTTATGCACTCCCGCCCAATTATTGTCACGATAGGATCACACCGCTTCTGTTCGTAGAAATAAAGAGGAAATCGCTTTTGGCACAGCCAAATACGGATGCAGTTGATGAGGTTATGGTGAAAATCAGCAAATAGCATTATGTCGGCAAGAAAGATGTTTTCTTGCCGACATAATTTTTTTATGCAATCTCTATCGTGCCTTAAGTTTTTCCCATTCACTCCTAATGATACCGTAATCGGATATATCAAGAAATTCTCCGGTCGATGTTTTGAAGTATTCACGCTTTGTACCTTCAAAGGTAAGACCGCATTTTTGAGCAACTCTGCCCGAAGCAGGATTTTTAGCGGCGTGAGATATGCTAACACGGTTCACACCAACTTCGGAAAATAAAAAGTCAATAACCGCACTTGCGGCTTCAGGCATAAAACCTTTATTCCAATAAGCGTAACCCATACAGTAGCCAAGCTCTGCATATTCGCTTTTTTCGCTTAACCGAGCAACGCTGATGCTACCAATAGGAGTCCCTTCATATTCCATAACCCAATTATATGTGTTCGGGTCCTCATAGGCGGCACACCAAAGTTTTAAAAGTTGTTTTGTTGCTTCAGGTGACCCGTGAGGACACCAAGTTAGGTAGCGTGTAACTCTTTCATCGTTTGCCCAATTTTCAAACATTGCTTGAGCATCGTCAACAGTAAATTTTCGTAGTATAAGTCTTTCAGTATATATCGTTTGTGTTCCTTTATGTGTAATCATTTTTTAATCCTCCAGCCTATATTCCATTCTGCGGATACGGTCGGCCATTCCGCAATTTTCATAAAATGCAATCGCATCCTTGTTAAATTCCCAGACGCCAAGTTCAAGCATTTTGCACTTCTGCTCTTGAGCTTTTTGCTTACAGCAATTAAAAAGTCTTTTTCCTATTCCGTTTCTCCGATGAGATTTTAAGACACAAATATCATCAATGTAAAAGCAGTCAAAATCAATGTATGTAGAGTGATTTCTGTAAGAAACAATCCAAGCAAAAGCATATCCTACTACCTCGCCGTCATCAGTTTCGGCAATGTAGATAGTGTGTTGCGGATCATTTAGCCTTTCTGCAAACGCTTCCTTTGTAAAGTAGCGAGCTTCGGTTCTGAATAAGTCAGGTCTGCCTTTATGGTGCAGGTCTGCAATTTCTTTCTGAAGCGGGCGGATACGCTCGCAATCATCTATAACAGCAGTTCGTATGTTTATGTTCATTTTTTCTATTCCTTTCTGAATATATCAAGTGTGTGATGGGAGTAGCCAACCATATCTTGTCTTTCGCAAATAGCAAGATGGTACTTTAGATACAGTTCGTACATTCGATCATCCATTTGGTCAACGGTTTCTCTCATATGATTTGTGTAGCCATCTGAAGCAACAAAGTGCAGTTGAGTAACATTGAACTCTGAACGGAGCTTATCAATATCTTCCTTTCTATATAGTTCGAAAATGTCCCACGGATTTGAAAAAGTGTCAAATGTTTCTGTGTTGAGCATACATTTTTCAATAATGTTGTAGATCTCACCACGAATAAAACCGTATGTCAAAACACTTGCATCACCCATACAATATGCTGCAAAAACTATACCGCCTTTCTTTGTAACTCGTATTGCTTCCGATAAGGCTTTTAGCTTATCTTCAGTTGTGAACAGATGATACATCGGACCGAGCAGCAGAGTAATGTCATAAGCATCGCTCTCGAAAGCAGACAAATCCATAGCATTGCCTTGTGTGATTGTAACGCGTTCACCTTGGGCGGTGTTCTGCTTGAAGATTTCGATATTATGCTCAACCAATTCGACTGCATCAACACGATAGCCTTTTTGTGCCAATGCGTGACTATATCTACCTGTTGCTGCACCGATCTCTAAGACTCTCATGTTTGGCTTGAGATACTTATCTACATATTTCATAGTAGTGATATATTCTACCATTCCGTGCCTTGAGATAAAGCGACCGTTCTCATCGTAATTCTCATAATAGCTTGCTAAATAGTCTTTTGTTTCCATCTTGAAACCCCCTATAAAAAAGTATAAAAAAACAGTGCAGGCTAAGATTTACTCATAGCTTGCACTGCGTTTAGCTTAATCAGATTAGAAAAGTACTCTAATTACTTGAATAAGGGTATAGCAATGTAAGCCCGTTGTTCTGCCAATGATAAGCAGGGACTGCGGACTGCATAACGACTACATTATTAAAACGGTCGATACGATTCAACATTGCCTTACCTCCTGAAGAATTTCAATTATTATACTCTTTTTTATTTCAGCTGTCAAGGAGTTTGAGAGAAAATGCTCCAATTCAAGCACAATGGAAACTTGTGGGGTATTTCTCTATCTGTAAATATATGTAATCCCGCCAGGCAGGGAAACTGCCCTGTGCGGCGGTAGCTTTAATTTTCTCTTTTTGTTCACCCTGTAATGCAATATATACATTAAATAAATAGGCATATCAGCCTAAAAAGGAATTATACGCCATTGCTTGATCTTGCAATTTTATAAGCTTACTTATTTGAATCTATTACATCCCAATACGCCGCAACATACTGTATTCCGGAAACGACCGTAAGCACAGCGGCTATCCATATCAGGATCTCGTTCAGGATGAAGATGTCTATTCCAAGGCCCTCAAGAAGCATTATAACGACAATGACAAGCATTGTAAATGCAGTCTTGATTTTGCCGAGAATCCCCGCAGGAACTACAACTCCCTCATTTGCGACCACCAGCCTTACAGCTGATACCATAAACTCTCTCGCAAGGATCAGCAGCACCGCAACTGCGTCCACCCACTTGGGTCCTCTTGCGGCAAACAGGACAAGCGCGCTCATAACTAACATCTTATCCGCAAGCGGATCAAGAAATTTCCCAAAGGTGGTGATGAGGTTTTTCTTTCTGGCGATCATACCGTCAAACCAGTCTGTGACTGATGCTATGATGAATACCAATAAAGATAACAAAACGAAAACGTTTATGCCATTGCCGCTTTTGCTTCCGAAATACTCACTTAAAATCATCCCTGCGATAAAAAACGGAATAAGCACCATTCTGATAACGGTCAACTTATTAGGTAAATTTAAATTCATAAAGGCTTTATCCTTTCTCGGATTTGCACCCTGTGGCGCCGTTAAAATCAGTGATATATGAATATTGTACCATTTATGCAAAAAAATGTAAAGCGTTTTTTGTAAAATCCGCCTGACAATTATATAAAATACCTAGCGTCATACTCTTTCACCCAACAGGTCGAAGTCAAGGGTATCAGTTATCTTCACATTAACAAATTCCCCCGCGCAGGGCTTTTCATCGGCGGTAAAGAAAATCTTTCCGTCTATTTCGGGCGCATCCATATAGCTCCTTCCGAAAAAGCACTCTGCGTACCTGTCAAATCCCTCGCATACGACCTCTAAGGTTTTTCCTATCCGGGTTTCATTTTTTCTAAACATAACCCTTGCCTGCTCGTCGTAAACCAACTGCGCCCTATGTTCTCTTACATCGTCGTCAAGCTGCCCGTCAAATTCTGCTGCGGGTGTTCCCTCCTCGGGCGAATATGCAAAGCAGCCCAACCTGTCGAACCCTGCCTTTTTCACAAACTCACATAGTGAATTAAACTGCTCCTCGCTTTCTCCGGGGAATCCAGCAATAAGAGTTGTCCGCAAAATAACCCCCGGCACTCTTTGGCGTATCTTACAAATAAGCTGTAAAAGCTTGCTTTCGTCTCCCGGACGGTTCATTTTTCGTAAGATTTCCCTGTCGCAGTGCTGTATAGGAATATCCATATACGCAACGATCCTTTTTCCGCCGGCAAAAACATCTATCAACTTATCTGTTATCCTCTCGGGATACATATATAAAGTTCTTATCCACTTAAGTCCTTCTATATTATCAAGCTCTTCAAGAAGCTCTGCCAGCCTCGGCTCTCCGTATATGTCCTCTCCGTATCGTGTGGTATCCTGCGCTATTAAAACTATCTCCTTTACGCCCCTTTGAGCCAAACTCTTTGCTTCGTTTACAATGCTTTCAAAGCTTCGGCTTCTGAATCCGCCCCTTATTTGTGGAATTGCACAGTAGGAGCAGCAATTATTGCAGCCCTCGGCAATTTTTATATACGCCAGATTCGGTGGAGTAGAAAGTATCCTGTGCTCGTCAAAGCAAAGGTCTTTCTTATCGCCGAAAGTCAAAACCTTTTCGCCAGCGTATATTTTTCTTATAATATCCGCAAGCTCATCATTTTTGCCTATTCCGACAACAGCGTCCACCTCCGGCATTTCATGTAAAATCTCATCGCGATATCTTTCCGCAAGGCAACCCGTAACCACAACAGCCTTTATTCTGCCCTCTTTCTTTAAAGCGCAGAACTCAAGTATTGTTTCTATTGCCTCCTCCTTTGCCGACTGAATAAAACCGCAGGTATTCACAATAACGACATCGCTCAACGCCGCGTCATATGCAATCTCATAGCCCTCTTCCTTCAAAAGGGCCAGCATTCTCTCTGCGTCCACCTGGTTTTTAGGACACCCCAGTGATACCATTCCTATTCTTGTCATCTTAGTTCTCTCCCTGACGCGACAAAAGCTATTCCTCCTCAAGAATCGTTTTTATCACAGCGTTTATGTCGTCATAAGAAAAGCCCCTTCTCACAAGAGCGTTTCTAACCTTATTAACTCCCTTTTCGTCGGTCATATACTGCTCGTACTTATCCTTTACAAGCTCATAAAGTCTTACCGTCGAATCCTCGTCATACCTGTCAAGCGTTTCGTTTATTATTTCGCGCGAAAGTCCCCTCCGGTACATTTCCTGACTTGCACGATATCGGCCGAAGCATTTGGTTTTTATAAGGTATTCACCAAGCCTTTCGGCGTATCGCCTGTCGTTTATGAGCCCTAGCTCTGTTAAATTGTTTAATACCTCATAGCAGATCTCGTCATCGTAATTTACCTCAAGCTTTTTAAAAAGGCCTGTGTACGAATACTCTCTTGCATCAAGAAGATACAAAGCACGCTCTCTTGCACGCCGTGTGTCGTTTGCTCTTACTATCTGATCCACGGCGCTCTCGGGGATATTTATCCCCTCCTTTAAGTGAAACTCATCAACTATCTCAGAGTTTATAAAAACAGGCTCTTCCTCATCAAAATAAACTCCGTAGGTTTTACCCTTGTATTTTTCTATTTTCGTGATTTTCATTATTCGGTATCAACGGGAGCGAACTCCTCAAAGTCATCGTCGGCGTTTACTATAACAGAGCTTGCCGCAGATGACGACTGCCCCGACCTTTCCGCCGCAGCTTCACTGGCTTCTTTTAAAGCCGCTTCCTTTTTGCTCTTTTTAGAGCTCATCGTAACCTCTCCGTTTGCGGCCTTTTCCTTGATAAGGTCCTCCAGCTCTTTCATAAGCTCCGGGTTATGCTGTATAAAGTCCTTTGAATTATCTCTGCCCTGTCCGAGCTTTATGTCGTTATAGCTGAACCACGCTCCGCTCTTTTTAACAAGTCCCAGTTCGACCGCCATATCAAGCACCTCACCGACACGTGAAATACCCTTACCGTACATAATGTCAAACTCGCACTCCTTAAACGGCGGCGCAACCTTATTTTTTACAACCTTGCACTTTGTTCTGTTTCCGATAACCTCGCTGCCCTGCCTTATCTGTTCAGCCCTGCGGACATCGATCCTGACGGAAGAGTAAAACTTAAGCGCACGTCCTCCGGGTGTGGTTTCCGGACTTCCGTATACAGTGCCTATTTTTTCTCTTATCTGGTTTATGAAAATGGCAACGCAGTTGCTCTTTGAAATAACACTGGTGAGCTTTCTCATAGCCTGAGACATAAGTCTTGCAAGCTGTCCGACGTGCGTTTCTCCCATACTGCCGTCTATTTCAGCCTTTGTTACCATTGCCGCAACCGAGTCAAGAACTATGCAGTCGATAGCTCCGGAACGCGCCAAAGCCTCCGCTATTTCAAGCGCCTGCTCGCCGCTGTCCGGCTGAGATACCAGCATGGATTCAATATCCACACCCAGATTCTGGGCGTACACCGGATCAAGAGCATGCTCAACGTCTATAAAAGCCACCTCTCCTCCAAGCTTCTGCGCCTCTGCGACTATATGTAAGGCAACGGTAGTCTTACCCGAGCTTTCCGGACCGTATATCTCAACTATTCTTCCCCGCGGTACGCCGCCTATTCCTAGAGCCAGATCAAGGGTCATAGAGCCTGTGGGTATAGCCGCAATGTCAAGAGCCTTGGCCTGTCCCAGCTTCATTACAGCCCCCGCACCGTAAATTTTTTCTATCTGTGCAATGGCCGTTTCCAAAGCCTTTTTCTTTTCCTCTCCCGTAACGACAGTTACAGGCTTCTTTTTCTCGTTCTTTTTGATTGCCATTTTATTTCCTCCCAAAAGTGGTTTTATCCATTGTAACACATCATCTGTCCAAAAGTCTGTACTGATTTTATAAATAAACTATACAACCCAGTATTACCTGTATAGCCAGAAACAGCGGCACAAGGCAGTAAAACTTTGCCTTTCTTGTTTTGTGATGCACACAATACATAGCAAGAATTCCGCCAAGCGCACCGAAGAAAAAGCACAGCGTAAGAAGCGTTTTTTCAGATATTCTCCTGCCGCCGTTTATCGCCTTCAGCTTATCCGCCGCGAAAGCCGCAAAGGTTATAACGCACATAGCAAGAACCGTCAGTGCAACAGCCAGCGGGTGAGAGTTGAGAAAATCAGTCAGCATACTCATCTGACACTCCCGCCGTAACTACCCGATATATTCCGGCTAAGTCCTTATGCTTTCTCACATTTGTATAGCCGTTTTGAATAAGCGCGGTCATAACCTCCTGATCTTGCCCCTTGCCTATTTCAAGATAGATTTTTCCGTTCTTTTTTAAAACACCTTTGTATAATCTTGCAATTTCAGCGTAGTAATCAAGCCCGTTCTGCCCGCCGTAAAGCGCCTCAAACGGTTCAAAGGAAATCTCCCGCTGCAAATTCTGCGGCAGCATATCCTCAACGCTTAAATACGGAGGATTGCAGGTAATAATATCCGCCTTAGGTAACCCTTTTATAACGCTACCGTCAAAAATATCGCCGAGAATAAGCTTCGCATCTGATTCAAAATTGTCCGTATTCTTTTCAAGATACTTAAATGCAGCCTCGCTCTTTTCTATCATCACAAGCTGTGAAACAGGCAGCCTTTCCTCAAGCGTCAGCCCTATACAGCCGCTTCCAGCACACAGGTCTATCACGGTCATACCGCTTTTTTGCCTGTTGTCGTCTATACATTTTTCAACAAGCGTTTCGGTATCCTGTCTGGGTATTAAAACTCCGTTTCCAATGCAAAACGTCTTGCCGAAAAAGTCCCATTCTCCTATTATATACTGAAGCGGCTCGCGGTCAAGCCGCCTTTTCATAAGCTCATTTAAAACCATCTGCTCCGACTCCTTTAGCGTGTAGTCGGGTGTTTTTGCAGCGCTCTTTCCGGTTGCATACAAAACGAGCTCATCTGCTTCTTTGGGGTTGTTTATACCGCCCTCAGAAAACTTTTGACAGATTATATCCCTTGCTTCCTTTAATTTCATTTTTCCACCATCTTTAGAACATTAGTTCTTTAAAATTAAGTATAACAGATTTTCTTCGGTTTGTCAAGCCCTACCATTTATCATCTGCCATATCTTCCGGAATACACGGCTTAAGCGCCGCAATGGCAACCTCTATCTCGCTATCGTCGGGCTCCCGTGTGGTAATTCTCTGAAGCCACAGACCGGGTGCAGATATTATTCTGGTAACGGGATTTGTGTATTTTCCCGCAAGACGTATCACCTCATAAGTAATTCCGACGTAAACGGGTATAAGTAATAGCTTAATAACCATTCTCAAAACAATATTATTCCACGGAATCTGCAAAACCGAGGTTATTATTATGCTTACAATTAAAGTGAGAATTATAAAGCTTGTTCCGCATCTCGGGTGAAAACGGCAGTGTTTTTTTACGTTTTCAACCGTAAGCTCTTCCTCAGCCTCATAACAGGCTATTGTTTTATGTTCCGCTCCGTGATACTCATACGTTCGCCTTATATCCTTTAAAAGTGCGGTCAGCGCCATATAGATGATAAATATAACTATCTTAATAGCACCCTCTATTATCGTCTTTGCAACAGAGTTAAGCGTTATCACCTTTCCGATAAGACTGGAAACAAGCGCCGGCAGCCACATAAACAAAACCACCGCCAGCGCAACTCCCACAACAACTCCTATCGCGGTAATTATCGGCATAAGTTTTTCCCCGATATGCTCGTCAAGCCATATCTCAAATTTTGTCTGTGGCTGATCGTCCTCAAAGTCCATAGCTCTGTCAGCAGACTTTGAAAGGCACCTATAGCCGTCCACCAACGAAGTCACAAAGTTAAACGGCCCCCTTACAAAAGGACATTTTCTGTACCACGGAGGATTTTTGCCGTTTTTTATCGGCCACGTTTCGGTTTCTATCTCTCCCGTCGGAAGCCTAAGAGCCATTGCCGAGGTTTCTATTCCTCTCATCATAACGCCCTCAATAAGAGCCTGTCCGCCTATTCTTGACTTGAATTTTTCCTTTGAATTATTCGCCATTTGCAAATTCGTTCCTTTCCTCTACTGTTGAAATAACCTCGACATTTACGCTTTTTTCGACTGCGGTTTTCTTGGCATCTCGGCAGGGAAGCCGTATTATAACTGTAGTTCCCACGCCCTTTTTGCTGTTTATGTCAAGGGTACCTCCGTGAAGCGATATGATCTCATCCGCCACAGCAAGGCCTATTCCGGAGCCTCGGCGTGTGTTATCTGCCTTAAAGAATTTCATCTTGACCTTGGGAAGATCCGCCTCGCTTATACCTATTCCGGTATCGGAAACGGAAATGACCGCAAAGCCCTTTTCTTCATACGCCTCGACATTTACCATATCTCCGTTGTCGCAGTACTTTATAGCGTTGTCTACGATATTTATAAACACTTGTCTTAAACGGTTCTTGTCTCCGTATACTATGGGAAGCATCTCAGGCTCATAGTAATTTAGCGTTATGTTCAATGCCTTTGCCCTTTCCTGATATATAAGTATAGTTTCACCAAGCTCCGCCAAAATATCAAGGTTATCCATATTAAGCAAAAGCCGTCCGTCCTGAATACGTGAAAAGTCCAGAAGTTCCTCCACCATCTGAGAAAGCCTCTCGCTTTCAGAGGAGATTACTCTCATTCCTTTTATAAACGTATCTTTGTCGTTTATGGCAGTAAGCGTTTCGCTCCAGCCTTTGATCGCCGTAAGCGGAGTTCTCAGTTCGTGTGACACCTGAGATATAAACTCGTTTTTCATCGTCTCGGCGCTTGACAGCTCTCCCGCCATATAGTTTACGCTCTCGCAGAGCTTTCCGAGTTCGTCGTCCCGCTCCGGCTCAAGCCGCTTTGAGAAATCCCCGGTTGCGTACTGTCTTGCCACCGTTGCTATCTCGTCCACCGGCTTTTTTATAGTTCTTACAAAATAAAAGCCCAGCGCAAAAATAAGTCCCAAAAGTGCTGCGGAAATAAGCACTATTACTATCGAAAAAAACAGACACCGGCTGTTCACTCCCTCAAGAGATGTCGCCATTCTGAGGGCCACAAATTCAGAAGACGATTCGTCAATAGAGGTCGTAAGCAGCATTATTTCCTCGCCCGTGGAAAGCTCAAGCGTATCTATAACTCCGTCGTTTGTATACTGATCCTCAAGGCTTGTGCCCTCGTTAAAGGAAAACCCCGAAGATGTGACCGAGACCTCTCCACGTCTGTCTATTGCCATAAGCTCTATTCTGTCCTTTTCCTCAAAGGTTTCAACAATAGACCTGATCTCTGCGTTGTGATTAGACGAAGTATCGTATGAAAGCCTTGAAACCTCCGCTGTGAGAATATTCATTCTGTTTGTGAGATACTGCTGCACCGAGGTTTTATAATAGCTGTAAAAAATCACGATAGCGGCTACGCACACTGCCGTTATGATAAGTGCAATAACGCTGAAGATATTCAAAAACCAGCGCTTTGTTATGCTCATATGTTTAAAGAAGCCCTTTATGCCTTCTGACCAAAAAGCCTCTTGGCGGGTTTTATTTACAAGCTTTTTAAACGAACTTTTAAGCTTTGAAGGTATGCAAGAAAAAAACTCCACCGCCTTTTTTAGCTGCATAAACAAGGCCTCCTTTCTTTAACGCTGAAAAAATGCGTCGCACCGGGATTTTTCTTCCGCTTTTAGCCGCACGCGAAATAATTGGGTTACGTATTGTTCGACACCCACTTATATCCAAAGCCCCAGATAGTCTGTATATACTGCGGATTTGAAGGCTCGTCCTCTATCTTCATTCTTATTCTGCGGATATTGACATCAACTATCTTATCCTCACCGAAGTAGCTGTCTCCCCATATCTGGTTTAAAATGCTGGTCCGGTCAAGAGCGGTATTTTGATTTCTGAAAAAGTACTCCATTATCTGATACTCCACCTGCGTTAGATCGATCTGTTCGCCGTTTTTGTAAACGGTTCTGCTCTTGAGGTTTATCGTAAACGGACCGGAGCTTATAGACGATACGGATTCCTCCTGCTTAGGCTGAGCCATATCTACTCTTCTGCAAACGGCGTCCACTCTTGCGATAAGCTCAGATATGGAAAACGGCTTTGTGATATAGTCGTCTGCGCCTATCATTAAAGACGAAACCTTGTCCATCTCCTGACTTTTAGCCGAGAGCATAATTATGCCAAGCGCCTGCGTTTTTTCCCTCAGCTTTTTACACACCTGAAAGCCGTCTATACCGGGCATCATAATGTCAAGCAGCGCAACGTCAAACTTTCCCTCCTGCTCATCAAAGACCTTTATTGCGTCCTCGCCGCAGTTTACGTCTACTACCTCATATCCGACGCGCTGCAGATTGATAACGACAAACTCTCTTATCGAATCCTCGTCTTCACACACCAAAATTCTTCTCATTCTTATAACCCTCCGTGATGTTTTAAGTTTTAACTTTACGGTATCAAATAAAAGTTGCTTTTTATGTCATCGAGCTTCAGGCAAAGCTTATCGTCGGTATTCGACCGCTTTACAATGTATTTAAGCTGTCCCTGCTGAGTGACAAGCATATACCCAAGCGCTCTGTAATTTTCATACTCCGAGCTGTTTACGACATTTATCCTAAAAAGCTCCTTGTCGCTCTGCTCAGCTGTTCCCTCAAGCCTGTAAAAAACCGATTCTCCCGTAGTTTCATCAAGCTTAACAGTAGCGCTCTTTAGCATATCCGGCGGCATATTGAAAAAATACCCGTCGTTTATCATATAAAAGCCCTTGTACTTCTGCACAAGAGTGAAGTCAGACGCAAACCCGGAAAAAACAGTGATCATATTCTTTACGTTGTCCTCCGGTTTATAGCCCGCCATTATTTCGTTTGTAGGGATCTCTAAAGTTCCGTCACGTCCAACGTCCTGAGTAAGATACCCCGTATCTCTGACAGTTTTTTCAAGAGCCTTGTCCGCAAACACCAGTGAAAGATTCTGATAGGTCCTTCCGCTTTTTGAAATGATATCCGTCTGCAAGACTCCGTCTGCGTTCAGGGAATCGACAAAGATTGCCTGATCTCCGTCCTCGGTCTTTCCCTGTCTGCACTGAACGTATGAGGAAATATAGTCGGACATTTTCACCGTGGCAAGAGTGACAAACTTGTTTCCCTCCTGCCCTATAATAACGCCATGCGTTTCGCCGGTTTCGGGATCTATGCTTGATTTGAAAATGTCGTAATAGCCGTCGCCCTCAAGATCAACAACGCTGAGGAGCGAATAAGTATCGGTATACACCGTATTTATATCCTCGCTGTCGTATGAATATATCTGAAATTGATTGAGCGATGGGCTGAGAGTGGAGTACCCTATGATAATGCTTGGAGATCGGCCCTCCCTGAGCGGAGAAATAAATATCCTGTCCACCTCTGCTCCGGAGCCGGCAAAGTCTATAGCAGATCTCCATTCTCCACTGTCGTTCTGATCCAGAATGTGAACGTGAACCGTTCCCTCGTCAAGATCGGCAGACTTATGCTGATAAAAAACTATTGCTTCTTTGGTGGGCTCTTCATCTATATTTTCTATAACAAAGGCGCTGCGGTTGTCTCCGTTTTTGGGGTATTTAAGCGTTATCTCGCTGCCTATTGCGTTTTTAAGAGCCTCGTGTATCTCTCTCTGCTCTGCGGTCATCATCGGAGCCGAAAGAAGCCCTCCCGCATCAAGCTCATCCTCAAAGGAGCAGCCTGTAATAAACAGGCATACGGCTGAAATAAGTATAAAAGAAAGTATTCTCTTCATTGCCGCTTGGCTCCTTTCAGTATAGTTAATTATATTGTACCATATTTTTAAAGTTTTTAAAAGGGGTTTTTTTAAAAAATTACCTTTTTGTCTGTAGGTTTACAATAGATGAGATATACCAGATAGGGACGAAAAAGAAAACAATCGTGTTTTATGGCGGCGGAATGGGTTTTGAAGTGAAAACTTATTTTGGAGGATTACACGATGAATAGACAAAACATCGACGAAAAGACGGACATCCGCTACACCCAGCAAGGCGCATACTATCTGCCTGATCTTGCATTACCCACTGAGGAAGGACGGCCTATTGGAATATGGGGGGTGCGGGTGTCCAGTGGACATCTCTGCCGAAGGCAGAAGCACCGACCGAGCCGGCAGGCGAGACCGGTCGGATGAACAACATCCGAAGCAGGACAACAGAAATCGTTAATTATGATTTGATTTACAGTTAAGCAGAACGGCGGCAAGGATCGCTCCTTGCCGCTTCTTTTTTGAAACTTTACATCCATTTTACAAAAGCACGATAACGGATTTGATTTTGCGAGGCTATCATATAGCTGTACCCAAAAGGGAAATAAAAACAAAGGAGAATTTTAAGATGAAGAAATTTATGACATTAGCCCTTGCCGCAGTCCTCACGGTATCGGCGCTTGCAGGCTGCTCGACGCAGCAAAAGGGCGGAACGGTTTCCACCGACGGCTCTACCTCGATGGAGGAAGTGATCGGTGTTCTGGGAGAAGCATTTCAGGAAAAGTACAGCGGTATGACTTTTACTTATAATCCCACAGGTTCCGGCTCCGGGATTCAAGCCGTCAAGGAAGGACGCTGTGATATTGGTCTTTCCAGCCGCAGCCTTAAAGAAGAAGAAAAGGCAGACGGTCTTTCGGAAACCGTTCTTGCCAATGACGGAATTGCCGTTATTGTGAATCCGAAAAACGAAGTAAATGACCTCGATATAGAGACGATTGCCAAAATCTATACAGGGGAAATTACAAATTGGTCTGAGGTCGGCGGAAATGACGCTGAAATTGTTACGATCGGGCGTGAAGCAGGCAGCGGAACAAGAGACGGCTTTGAATCCATTACGGGTACGGAGGACGCCTGCAAGTACCGTCAGGAGCTTACATCGACCGGCGACGTGATTACCACTGTTTCCCAAAACCCGGACGCAATCGGATATGCCTCTCTCGCCGCTGTCAGCGATCAGATAAAGGCTCTTTCCGTGGGTGGTGTTTCGCCCAGTGAAGCGACAGTCAAAGATGGCAGCTATGTTATTCAGCGCCCATTCGTGCTGGTAACAAAGGACGGCGTGGAGCTTTCCGATGCGGCGCAGAAATTCTTTGACTTTGTGACATCAGACGAGGCAGCCCCGTTTATCTCGCAGGCGGGCGCAGTACCCGTAAAATAATGGATAATGTGGCATCGACCGGTGGCGTTCAATCACCACCGGCCTTTCCAAAAGCAAGGAGTGCAAGGATGAAAAAGCAAAAAGTATTTGAGAATTTCATTCATGGTATATTTCTGATCCTCGGCTTAATAACGGTTGGCTGCGTACTACTCATAACGGTATACCTTATCATTTCGGGCATACCGGCTATACAGAAAATCGGGCTTTGGAATTTCCTTTTTGGAAAGGAGTGGGCATCTACCGCAAAAGAACCGTCCTATGGGATATTGCCGTTTATTCTGACAAGTGTTTATGGTACGGCGGGCGCAATTCTGATCGGCGTACCGATTGGATTTTTAACCTCGGTCTATCTGGCAAAGCTCGCTCCTGCAAAAATCAGGACGGTTGTATCAGGCGCTGTCAGCCTTTTGGCCGGTATCCCGTCTGTTGTCTATGGTCTTGTGGGAATGATGGTGCTTGTTCCCGGCATCCGCAATCTGTTCCATATCCCGGACGGAGCGAGCCTATTAGCCGCAATCATTGTGTTGGCAATTATGATCCTGCCCTCTATTATCAATGTGTCGATCACAGCTTTGGAGGCTGTGCCAAAGGAGTATGAAGATGCGTCGCTCGCCCTCGGCGCGACGCCGGTGGAAACTTATTTCAAGGTTTCGGTTCCCGCAGCGAAAAGCGGTATCGCCGCAGCGGTGGTGCTGGGTGTTGGACAGGCAATCGGAGAAGCAATGGCTGTTATGATGGTATCCGGCAATGCGCCGAATT
>CANQNK010000026.1 GCA_947625195.1 uncultured Clostridia bacterium
TCACCGTCACCTCTTGTCGAAAAATGTCGATAACTTATAATATCATATAAAAAACCAACTGGGCAATGTAAAACGATTAAGTTTATAAAAAGTTTACTTATTATACAATAATGAGAAATATTCTGAATGATATTTGCTGCTGAAACACCGCTTTTTCCTTTTATGTAAAGATGTCACGAAAATGCTTTTTTGCATTATACCTGACTACATATCATTTGATAAGCCGGTGGATATGCTGTTGTTTTAAGGGAAAACTAAGTATAAAACGAAAACAAAATTTAATTGTAGAAAGGATTATTTTATGGCAAAGCAAGGTATGAAGCGTCCTGATTGGACGCACACGCATAAGCACAACGATACTGCCCCCGTACCTGAGATTCAGGGAAAAGCCAAACACACAAAAGAGCACGCCAGACCTATTATTTCAGGGACTCACGCTCCGGCGCAGAAGGTTTTTCATGATACTCCACATAAGCAGAAAACCGAAAAGCCGGTGTCAGACGTATACCCCGTAATAGACAATGATCTTGCCAGGGATAATGTTGAAAACGACATTCCCTTTGCTGATTTGCAGGATCTGTAAACAAACATCCGCCGAGGATCTTTCTTCGGCGGACTTTTTTTAAATTATGTAGTTTACCGCTGTGGATACTATGTGCAGCAAAGTAAATATTATCGCGAATACAAATGCAAACGGATTCTTTTTAAAGAATGCATAAACTATAAACGCAAGGCACGGAAAAATACAAAGCGATATTATAATAAGGTTGTTTGATTGTCCGCAGTAATAAAATATCCACGCAGAGTAGTAAAACATACAGCACGCTCCCGAAACAGCCGGAAGAGAGCTTTTGATTGAACGGGTTGCCGTCTTATTTCTTATAAAGCAAAGCGCCGCCAGCATCAGGCATCTAAATATGTTCATCACTACATCAACTGTAGGCGTAACGGTTTCTTTGTAAAATAGGTCATCAGGGCCTGAATATATCATCCAGATAATATTGGGAAGCATTATCACTGCTAAAATCCACAGCGCCCATACATCAAATCCTATTTTGTATTTTTTAAGCATTTTCGTTTCCTCCGCTGTCAGCTATGTCCATACACATTTTAAAAATCTCATCTATCCTATACTTGTCACCGATAAGCTCTAAATATCCGAAAAGCGCCTCAAGACCGGTCGCAAGCTTGTACTCGATCACATCCGCATTTTTTGGAACAGTGAGACTTTTTGCGTTTCTTCCCCTTCTTAAAATATCCGATTCTTCCTCGGTCAGGCAGCTCTCTAAGACTTTGGCACAGTTCGCCTGATAATGTGCGTTTACGAGATGAACTCCCTTTTTGTGAAGCTTTCCCGCAGACATATTGGCGCTTTGCACCAGCATCTTTCGCACAAGTCTCTCATACACTGCATCTCCAAGATACGCAAGAGCTAATGGGCTGTATTGTTTTGCTTCTCTTTTGTCCATAGACTGTTTTAACTCCTCCAAAGCTTTTGTCATCTCATATATTCAAACTCAAAATCAAAAATCGCAACCGCATCGCCCTCGTTTATTCCCATCTCCTCAAGCTTGTCTATAATTCCGCTTGTCTGTAAAACGCGTTGAAAATACTGAAGCGAGGAGTAATCATCCATATTGACTACCCTAAGAATATCGTAAAGCCAGTCAGCCTCGACAAAGAAAATTCCGTCCTCTTCGGTAACGCTGAACTCACGGTTAGAAGTAAGCTTGCTCTCAAGCTCCTCTTTTGTGAGCGGCTGCGCCTCGTACCTTTTTACCGGCGGAAGCTTAGATAAAGCCTCTGCGATTTTATCAACGAGTATGTCAGTTCCTTTCGTGGTAGCCGCAGAAATCTCCAACACCTCTAAGCCCTTTTTGCTTATATATTCCTTAAATTCCTTTATTTGTTCATCGGTCGCCATATCGCATTTATTTGCGGCAACAATAGTCGGCGCATCCGCAAGCTCCTCGTTAAAATTCTTAAGCTCCCGGGATATTATGTCAAAATCCTCCTTAGGGTCTCTACCCTCCGAGCCGGAAACATCAACTATGTGCACGATAAGCCTGCATCTTTCAACATGGCGCAAAAACTCGTGTCCCAGTCCTACTCCTTCGCTTGCTCCCTCTATAAGTCCCGGAATATCCGCCATAACAAAAGACTCGCCCTTTGCCTTTACAACTCCCAAGACAGGCGTCAATGTCGTGAAATGATAGTTTGCGATCCTTGGCTTTGCCGCAGAAACAACGGAAATAAGCGTGCTTTTTCCGACATTCGGGAAGCCGACAAGTCCTACATCTGCAATAAGCTTAAGCTCCAAACGAATGTTATAAGAATCCCCTTTAAAGCCAGGCTTCGCAAACTTCGGCACCTGCCTCGTTGATGTAGCAAAATGAGCGTTTCCCTTTCCGCCCTTTCCGCCTATCGCGATGACCTTTGGCTCATCGTCGGAAATATCCGCAAGTATTCTTCCTGTATCATCATCAAAAACCACGGTACCTATCGGAACCTTTACAATAAGGTCGGGAGCGTTTTTTCCAAAGCATCTGTTTTTGCTTCCGTTTTCGCCCTTTTCGGCGATAAACTTTTTCTTGTATTTAAAGTCTATCAGATTTGACATATTGCTGTCGGCGACAAAAACAATGTCTCCGCCCTTTCCGCCGTCGCCGCCGTCAGGACCTCCCGCAGCTACGTATTTTTCCCGATGAAATGAAACGGCGCCGTCCCCTCCGTCGCCCGCTTTTACAAAAATTCTCGCTATATCTACAAACATAAAACTCCTCCGTTCTATCGGTAGGTTATGTAAAATCCAACAAAAACACCCTATGAACATTTTACCATAGAGTGTTTTTTATGTCAAATGAACGAACTATCGTATAGTTTCTGTATTTTAACTTTCTTATTACAATATGCTTAACTTCCTATTTTCTTCGTATATACTCGGTTATCCAAATTTAAGTATAGAGACATAAATAAAACCCCGAGTTATAATTCTCGGGGTCAATTAGCGCTTTTAAACTAGTTCTCCGGATAAACAGAAACCTTTTTTCTGTCTCTTCCCATTCTCTCAAACTTTACAACGCCGTCTACCATTGCAAAAAGTGTGTCATCCGAGCCTCTTCCTACATTATTTCCCGGATGAATCTTAGTTCCCCGCTGGCGAACAAGAATGTTTCCGGAAAGTACGAACTGTCCGTCAGCTCTCTTAACGCCAAGACGCTTGGACTCTGAGTCACGGCCGTTCTTGGTCGAACCCATTCCCTTTTTATGAGCAAAGAACTGCATACTGATTCTAATCATAACTGGTTACCATTCCTTTCTGATTCGTCTTTCGTTTCACGGCTTATCGGTCGTAAACCGTGATCTTCATACTCCCCGGAAACTGTGAACTGATCTCATAAAGATGAGTCAAAAGCGAAAGTAAAAGCTTATCCGCCT
Source organism: uncultured Clostridia bacterium (assembly GCA_947625195.1). GTDB lineage: Bacteria > Bacillota > Clostridia > Oscillospirales > Ruminococcaceae > UMGS1601. Next base: position 3,439 of record CANQNK010000026.1, read on the forward strand.
CATCGTCTTCCTTAGGGAGCTTTAATAAAATTTCATTCTGCAAAACCCTTACCTTAGCGCTGATTTTAAACACCTCGGTCATAGAGTTCACAGTAAGCATAACTGCGCTTGATACGCTTGCACAAGCTATGTCAAAGCCTTCTTCACCATAATCGGCATGACCCGAAATAGAAAAGCCCAAAAGCTTGTTGTCTGAATTTTTGTAAAAATCAGCCTTTATCATTATGCCTTGATAGATTCGATTCTTACCTGTGTATAGGGCTGTCTGTGTCCCATCGCTCTCTTTTCGCCCTTCTTAGGCTTATAAGTGAACACATTGATCTTCTTGCCCTTACCGTTTTTCAAAACCTTTGCCGAAACGGATGCGCCCTCTACATACGGAGTGCCTACCGTAAGGCTGTCCGCGCTGACCGCTACAACCTTGTCAAAAGTTACCGTTTCGTCAGCCTCAGCGTTAAGCTTTTCTACGAAGATAACATCTCCTTCGTTTACCTGATACTGCTTTCCGCCGGTCTCGATTACTGCGTACATCGTAAAATGCACCTCTCTTTTTACATGATCTCGCTACTGTCCGGTGTGACTAAAAAGAACATATATGCCCAATTTAATCAACTTTTTAATTACCGTCAATAAGCGGCTTAAGCATTATACCATATATAATATATTAAGTCAACAACAATTAACAGAAAATTTACAATTATTCTGACATTTCCGAAAAAGCTTGTCTTAAATTTGTTATCCCGACTATCTTCATTGAAAATCTTGTCTTGTCAATCCCCTTTAAAGAGGCCTTTGGCACTATACATTTTTCAAAGCCTAATCGCTGCGCTTCCTCAAGCCTTTGGGTCACGTACGATACATTTCGTATCTCACCGCCTAGGCCTATTTCTCCGAATGCGAGCAGCTTGTCCGAAACTATCTTGTCAGTAACGGATGAATATATCGCAAGCGCAATAGACAGATCCGCCGCAGGCTCGTCAAGCCTAAGTCCTCCGACAACGCTTACGTAAACATCTAAGCTTGTAAGGTGAAGTCCTATGCGTTTTTCCAAGACCGCTATGATTATAGCCAGACGGTTGTAATCAAATCCCGTGGAAGTCCTTCTGCCGACGGCAAGCCCGCTTTTGGCAGTTAGTGCCTGAACCTCAGCAAGGATAGGGCGGCTTCCCTCCATACAGCAGGCGACGCAGCAGCCCGAAACATCGAGCGGTCTTCCCGAAAGAAGCATCATAGACGGGTTTTCTACCTCGAGCAATCCCTTATCTGTCATCTCAAAAACACCTATCTCGGTGGCTCGCCCAAAACGGTTTTTAGCCGCGTGCAAAAGCCGGTAGGACATATTTCTCTGCCCCTCAAAGTAAAGAACAGCGTCTACAATATGCTCCATAACCTTTGGCCCTGCGATTGCGCCGTCCTTGTTTACATGACCTACGATTATGAAGGGTATCTCCTCGCTCTTTGCGGTCCTCATAAAAAGGTTGGAGCATTCTCTCACCTGCGTCACACTTCCCTGCGCAGAGGAAAGCGCTGAAATGCTCATAGTCTGAATAGAGTCGATTATGACTACATCCGGCTTTTCACGAACTACTGCATCGCACACCGCCTCTGCATCGGTAGATGCTAAAAGATACAGGTTCTCTGTAAATACCCTGAGTCTGTCTGCCCTGAGTTTTATCTGCCTTTGAGATTCCTCTCCCGAAACATAAAGTATTGTTTTATCCTGACCCAGATACTCACAAATCTGCAAAAGTATAGTTGACTTTCCTATGCCCGGCTCTCCGCCCAGCAATACAAGCGAGCCTTTGACGAGTCCTCCTCCGAGTACACGGTCAAGTTCCTTAAGTCCGGTTTTATACCTGATCTCGTTTGATTTTGTATCCACAGACGAAAGCGAAGAGATTGCGCCTGTTATGTCAACTGAAGCTCTGACTGTTCTTGAAGCCGCCTGCGTTTTGCCGACGGCTGCACTCTCCTCAAGCGTATTCCATTCACCGCAGCCCGGACATCTTCCGTTCCACTTTGCACTTTCATATCCGCACTGCGAGCACACATAAACTCTTGAAACCTTTGACATCTTAACTCCTTTTACGATCCTTTTATTTACTGATGTTTTTTATAATTCTATGCGCTGTAGTTTTCTCTTACAAATTTATTAAGGCCCAAAAACACAGACACAGCCATTTTTTTCTGATAGCCCTTATCACTTAGCTTTTTGCATTCTTCTGAATTTGATAAAAATCCGCACTCTACCATAACCGAAGGATTTTCCGTTGTAAGCAAAAACATATCATCAGCGTGCTTTATCTCTCTGGTATTTTCCTTTTGCGTAAGACTCACTATACTCTGTTGGATCTGAGTTGCCAGCCTTTCGTTAAGAGGATTTTTGTTGCTGAAAAACATCTGGGCTCCGGAATATTTCTCATCTGTAAACTGATTCTGGTGAATAGAAATGCACACGGCGTTATCGCTTGATTTAAAAAACTCAAGGCGGTTTTTCATATCGGATTGCTTCATATCGTAAATGCCCTCAATTCCGCTGTCATTTATGGCAATATCCTTAAGCCGTGTGGCTCTCGTTTCGTAGCCGAATATTTCGCAAAGATAATACAGACTTTTCGTGATGCTTAAGTTTATATCCTTTTCAAGCTCTCCGCCTACGCCTACACATCCGCCGTCAAAGCCGCCGTGTCCTGCGTCTAATAAAATTTCCGGAAGAGTGCTGGACGCTGAAGAAACCGCCACGGCTGCATTGTCGCTTACCACTGTATTTATGTCCTTAGCAACGTAATAGCATAATACAAAAACACTTACTACTACAAGGGTAAGTCCTGCTTCGGTTATCTTTTTTAAGTTACTCCTCATATTGCTTTTCCCCTTTTTGATTTCATATCTTATGTAATCTTATGAGAGAAAAGCCTTTTTAATACAGCCCTTGCTTGTACTTTTTATCCGCTCTGATGGTTTTAATGCAGGTACTATTGAGCACAGAATTATTTTACCACATTTGTATATGTTTTTCAAGTTTTGTCTGTTTGATATTTACATTGTCAAAACTCCATGAATAATCTGATAATAAGCTTACCTTATTTGATTTTTTATATTATTGGTGATATAATAAATTATGGAAAGGAGTGTACTTTAATGAATGATTTTATTTTTCACAATCCAGGCAAGGTTTATTTCGGTCGAAACCAGATCGAAAATCTGCCGAATGAGCTTTTGAAGTTCGGCAAAAAGGTGCTTCTTGTTTATGGCGGAGGATCGATTAAGAAAAACGGTCTGTATGATACCGTAACGGAGCTGATTCATAAAAACGGTATGGAACTCTTTGAACTGAGCGGAGTTGAGCCAAACCCTCGCCATACCACCGCAAATAAGGGGGCTGAAATCTGCAAGAAAGAAAAAATCGATGTTATCCTCGCCGTAGGCGGAGGCTCAACGATCGACTGTGCAAAGGGAGTTGCTGCAGCAGCAGTTACTTATGACGGGGATGTGTGGCCTCTGGTATCCGGCGGGAAATGGATCACTGAAGCGCTGCCCATTATTGCGGTTCTAACAAATGCTGCGACAGGTTCGGAAATGGATGCATGGGCGGTAATCTCCAATATGGATACCAATGAAAAAATCGGTCTGGGCGGCAGCGCACTTATTCCGAAGGTTGCTTTTGAAAATCCGGAGTACAGCTATACGCTGCCAACTTATCAGACCGCCTGTGGCGCATTTGATATCTTCAACCACGTTCTGGATAACTATTATCTTGCGGGAGACGCAACCTTTGATATGATCCTTGATATGCAGGAAGCGGTTATGCGCGCTGTTGTAAAATGGGCTCCTATTGCAATGAAAGAACCGGAAAATTATGAAGCAAGAGCAAATCTTATGTGGGCTTCCTCGATGGCTCTGAACACCGTGCTTGATGCAGGAACGGTTCACGGCTGCGCCTGCCACGCAATGGAGCACGAGCTTTCAGCATATTATGACATAACTCACGGTCACGGCCTTGCTATCATCACGCCGCGCTGGCTTACCTATATTCTAAATGATGAAACCGCACCGGCTATTTACCGCCTTGGCGTTAAAGTCTTCGGAATAAAAGAAGGTTTGTCAGATAAAGAAGGCGCAAAGGGTGCAATTGACGCTCTCTCAAAATTCTGTTTTGAAACTCTGGGGCTTAAGAGCACTCTCACGGAACTTGGCATAAACGACGAGCATTTTAAATCAATGGCTGAACACGCCTGCACGGGATCTGTGATAACCGGTCCTAAAGATCTTACCCCTGAAGACGTAGAGAATATTTACAGAATGTGCCTGTAAAAAACTGCATGGCAATACCCGGGAAGTTCCCGTGAGTAAATTGTTTTTCATATACGCTTTTTGACAAGGCATTTATGATGAAAAAGATAAAATAAAATCGTACGATAAAAGACCGTATATTTACTTTTCATCACTTTTGTTGGTATAATAAAGCAAATATAAAAAGAGGCGTCACAAATGCGGAAAACGGTGCCGGATCGGAATTCTCCATGCCAAAGATCATGAAATATTTAGGAATCAGCCGCGATACCGCCCTGTGGTGGATCGCGGCAAAAAATATGCCGGCGCATAAGGTCGGCAAGAAGTGGAAATTCAAGGTTTGCGAAATCGACTAATTGGTCAACAGCAGTCAAACGGAGGAATAAATTATATGATTTCATTTCGTATTCTTCAGAAAAAAGAAGCAAACGATATCTTACCGATTCTTTTCAAAATCTTACACTCTAATATGAGTGTGATTGCGCCAACCGCGAACACTTATGAAGATGACTACAGATTATGGATTGATGCTGTTGCTCCGGCGATTGAAAAGGATGCAAGACAGATTATTTTGATCTATGATGATACTGAAATTATTGGGTATTTTCAGTATTATGTCAACGAAACAACCTTTATGATGGAAGAAATTCAGTTTAAGAAAGAGTATCACGGCACGGGACTGTTCCGTCAGTTGTACTCCTATATTTTTGAGATCATTCCGAATGAAACGCTTTATGTCGAAGCATACGCATATAAATCAAATCAAAAATCTCAAAGCATATTAAAACACTTGGGATTGCAAACCATAGGTGAGAACAAAAACGCAAACATTTATCATTTTCGCGGCGATTGTTACGAAACGCTAAAAAAATATAATGGTCGAAAGAATGCGATTGAGAAAATGACCTTTGAGATCTGCAATATTCTTTCCGAATGTTCTCCGTCAGTTTACCTTTATGGCTCAATTACTTTGGATGATTTTCGTTTTGGGTGGAGTGATATTGACATTCTTGTATTGACAGATAAACAGATGTCCAAAGAGCAGGCTCACAAGCTTGTGAAACTTCGCCAGACAATGCTTGAAAAGGAACCCGGTAATCTTTATTACCGTTCGTTTGAGGGCGGTATGATGACATTGGACGCTTTTATGTTAAAATCCTCTGACAGAGTGGTCTGCTGGGGCAGCAGAGGTGAAAGAATTACTGATACATATGTATTTGACAATTTCAGTATGGCTGAGTTGATTGAAAGCAGTATTTTATTGAACGGTCGCGATGTTCGCAGCCGGTTGAAGGCACCAAGCTTCAGCGATTTGTATGCCGATGTGAAACGCCATTACGAAACCATAAGGAAATATGTGCAGAAGACGGACCGCAGCTTATATTCCTTCGGATGGCTATTGGACATTGCGCGATGCATATACACGCTTCGCACCGGGAGGATTATTGCAAAGACCGCCGCGGGCGAATGGGCTTTGGAAAACAATCTTTGTCCTACCCCAGATGCTCTAAGACTCGCTGTAAAGGTTCGCAGAAATCCATGGATATATAAGTACGAAAAGGAAACGCTCAATTATGCCCAAACACTTGCAGAGCCGATTCAGTGCTTTGCCGGTGTGCTGAGAACGAATTGACATATGCAAAGGAGATGTGCAATAGATGCTCGGATTAAAACGCGGAACGGTGAAACTGTATGACCACGAACCGGCGTGGGAAACGGAGGCACAGCAAACGATCGCTCGCTTAAAGAAAATTCTCGGAGATGTCATTAAAAACATTCAGCATGTCGGCAGCACGTCCGTTCCCTCTATCAAGGCAAAGCCGATCATCGACATCGCGCTCGCAGTTGATGATTTTAACGATATTTTGGCATATGAAAAGGAACTGAAAGGCGCTGGATTTCATTACCGTCAGGGTAAGCAGGAGAATATTCCGAATCAGCTGCTGTTTGCCTGCGGGAGCTATTACGACGGCACAGGAGAAAAGCAGACCCATTTTATTCATGTGGTTCTGACCGACAGCGCTGACTGGCACAATTATATCAATTTTCGAGATTATCTCAACAGTACGCCGTCAGCAGCGAAAGCATATGAGGACTTAAAGCTGTCACTTGCCGCCGCAGCGCCGATTGACAGCGGTCGGGAAAAATACACAAGCGGCAAGTGGGATTTTATCAACAGTGTTCTGCTAAAAGCACGGGATAGGAGTAAATTAGTATGCAACAAATGACCGCTGAACTTCGCTCCAAATTTATGGCGTTACAAAAAAACGGCGATCTCATTGCGATGATTTGTGAGTTGAATCAGATATTAAAGAGTAATCCAGCGGATGATATGTTGACCGGATTTTGTTATTGGAATTTATCGGACTGCTATGCTATGCGACGAATGGCACAAGAGGAATATCAAAATCATCGGCAGTTTGCCGATTTTATTGAGGGTATGCCAAAACAATATCAGTTCTGGTGCGTCTGTGATGCAACTCAGCGTTTTACTCTTGAAAGCGGCGGGTACGGAGAATTTTGGCGGCAGCTTTATCAAAACGCTGTGAGAGAAAATACAGAAATAACAGATTGTGAAGCTGTGGCGTTTGAATCGCACCGTGCCGCATTTTCGGTTAGTCCGGCTATAAAAGTGTCAGAGAGTACAGTTGAATTTGCAGCACAGAGCTTTAAAGACTTTCTCGATATGGCTCAGCTTAGTGAAAGCATTGATTTTTACAGGCTTATTTTTGCGGCTCTATGTCTTCGGAATTTCGGAGAAACAGATGTCTGTATAGAAGATTTATGCCGTAATATGTTACTTCGATTAAAAGAAAATGCTTCGCCGAGAGTATTTGCAGCAGGCGAGTGGGATGCCATAAACGGGAAAAGAGGGAAGCAAAACGAGGCAAGTGTAGGACTTAATGCTGTAATCAATTCTCTGATAGACATAGGACGAATTAAAGAGGCAAACGAGCTTTATATTACAGCCAAAAAACACGGTATGAGATCCAACGCTTATATTGAACGGAGGCTTAAAGTATGACTCTTTATCACGGAAGCCCGGTAGGCGGCTTAAGCGAGTTAAAGCCCTTTTTATCCGAACACGATAAGCCATATATTTATTTTTCTACTGAACCGCTGGTTGCGCTGTTGTATGCGGTTAAGCCGGTCCCTAAGCCTTTCAGCTTTTATCCTTACGGCTTTGACAAAGACGGATGTGTCGTTTACTCCGAATACTTTGAAAACGCATTTTATGAGCTTTATCACGGTAAAACGGGCTACCTGTATCAGTGTGAGAACATCGAAAGTACCGAAAATCCGACCGTTATCAATTGCGCATATGTCTGTACCGGGGCGGTCAAGGTGGATAGGCTAACCGTTATTCCTGACTTATACGCTTTTTATCAGGAACAGGCAGATAAGGACAAGTTTCGTGTCAAACCGCGCAGCGAAATTTCCGAAAAGGAAATGAGTTATATCCTTGATGAACTGCAAAATGATGCGGAAAAGCACGATTTGAAATCGAACCTTCAGCACCCCATGAGCCTGTTTTTGCAGGTGCATTTTCCGAATTTATGGGAGAAAATCTGTTGAACATATAAGGAGGAAATTACCTGAATGAATGAACCTGCTCAACAGAAATTCTTCATATCAGGCGCCAGAAAGGCCGATAAAAATCCTGTATACTGCGATTACTTTGCCGGAAAAGGGAAAGTCCAGAAACCGGCATAGTTACTGGTGAAGGGGTCCCCGAAAAGCCGTAAGGCTTTTTGGGAAGAGGAGCGGCAGTCCGAAAAGCGCCGCCGTGATTTGTAAAAACAAATCGCGGCAAGCCACAAGGACTTGCCGCGACGATGGCGGAGACGGCGAGATTCGAACTCGCGGGGGATTGCTCCCTAACTGATTTCGAGTGCGATGCTCTCCGACCGCTTTTCGGAAATTTTGTGTCAGAAGCGGTCAGATATGGATCGGCGAAAACCCGCATGGCGACTGGATTTTTCGGCAGTCGCATCCAAAGAATCGCCCTGTTTCGGCGTTTTCTCAAAATGGGCTCGAATCACGAAAAATTGCGATTTTGGGCAGAACTGGGGGCAGACGGGGCAGAACAAAGGCAGAACGGCAATACACGGACAGCACACCGACAATTCTGTAATTTTGAGGTGTATTGCAAATGAAAGAGAACGCAGTGAACTGGGATTCCATCCCGGACGTCATCACAAAGGATCAGTTCTATCGGATCTGCCACATCAGCAAATCCACGGCGCTGTACCTGCTGAAAAGCGGCAAGATCCCGTGCGAGTACACGGGCAAACGAACCCGCTGCTATAAAATCAAAAAGGCGGATGTTATCGCCTATCTGAAAG
>CANQNK010000027.1 GCA_947625195.1 uncultured Clostridia bacterium
TTGCCGATGCCGAAAGTAAACTACAGCGCCTCAAACAGCGTTGAAAGCGCGCTGAGAATTGAATTTAACAAAGCTTCAGGCGTAAGCGGATATAAGATGCTAATTTCCGATAACAGGAATTTTACAAATGCAAAGTCTGTAAAGGGCGGTTCTTCTTTAAGATTTGATTATCTAAAGCCACATACCGCTTACTACCTTAAAGCTTACACCTACAAAAAGATAGGAAATAAATACTATTATTCAGATACTTTAAGCTTTACATACAGCACCAAGGCCTTGCCGAAGCCGAAAGTAAACTACAGCGCCTCAAACAGCGTAGAAAGCGCGCTGAGAATTGAATTTAACAAAGTATCTGGCGTAAGCGGATATAAGATGCTAATTTCTGATAACAGGAATTTTACCAATGCAAAGTCTGTAAAGGGCGGTTCTTCTTTAAGATATGATTATCTGACTCCGAACACAACCTACTATCTCAAGGCCTATACTTACAAAAAGATAGGCGACAAATATTATTATTCCGATACATTGAGTTTTACATATAAAACAAAAAAAGCTATAGGCTGGCTTACTATCAACGGTAAAAGATACTATTATGACAAAAACGGCGACCTTTTAAAAAATCAATATGTGGACGGTTATAAGTTGTCCTCAAACGGAGCTATGACCGATAAATCGTATAAATTATACAAAAAGGTAAGAGCTGTTATCTCTGAAAAAACAAAGGGAATAACAGATAATGAAAAGAAGCTGAAGGCTTGCTTTGATTATCTTTCAAACAACTTCAGCTACTTAAGGGATGATTCAGCATTTTATGACGGTTGGCAGATAGATTACGCTTATACGATACTTTCAACCGGTAAGGGAAACTGTTATAAATTTGCATCTGCTTTTGCGTTTATTGCAAGAGAGCTGGGATATGACGCAAGTGTTATCGTGGGTCAGGTGACATCTGCCAGCGGCGGATTTACCCCTCACGGTTGGGTCGAAATAAAGGTAAATAAAAATGTATATGTTTACGACCCCGATCTGCAAATGGAGCTTGGCAGATACTATAATGTTAATTTCTTCAAAATAACTTATGCGTCAAGTCCTGTTACTTACAGAAAATAAGCTTCGAAAGGTATAAAAATGGTTTTTAGTTCTCTTATATTTTTGTGCGTATTTCTTCCGATAGTTTTGTTATGCTATATGCTTGTCCCCGGGATACGCACAAAAAACATTTTCTTGATTTGTGCAAGCCTGTTGTTTTACGCATACGGTGAGCCTGTATATGTATTCCTTATGATGGGAAGCATTCTCTTTAACTATATTATGGGTCTTGCTATCGGGCAGGAAAACAGGGCTAAAAAAGTCTTTTTAGTTCTTGCGATCGTCGTAAATCTTGGACTTCTCGGAGTTTTTAAATACTCAGGCTTTATAATTTCAAATATAAACGATTTATTTGGGCTTAATATCCATACCCCGGATATTAGACTTCCGATAGGGATCTCTTTCTTTACATTTCAAGCTATGTCATATATTATAGATGTGTTCAGAAACGATGTTCACTGTCAGAAAAATCTCGCAAGGGTCGCTTTATACATAACCCTTTTCCCACAGCTTATTGCGGGTCCTATTGTAAAGTATCACGATATTTCACAGCAGATCGAAAACAGAAGCCTCAGCCTTGAAAATATGACGCTTGGAATAAGAAGATTTATTTTCGGATTGTCAAAAAAAGTCTTGATTTCAAATACGGTAGCTGTGGCGGCTGATTATATTTTTTCTCTTGATACAGGTGAGATAAATATACTGTCGGCATGGCTCGGAGCGTTAGCTTACCTTATACAGATATATTATGACTTTAGCGGGTACAGCGATATGGCAATAGGTCTTGGAATGATGTTCGGATTTACCTTTAAGGAAAACTTCAATTATCCTTATAGCGCTGTCAGCATAAGAGATTTTTGGAGAAGGTGGCATATATCACTGTCAACCTGGTTTAAGGAGTATCTATACATTCCTCTCGGCGGAAATCGAAAGGGCAAGTTAAGAGCAAGCTTTAACAAAATTATAGTGTTCTTCTGTACCGGCTTATGGCACGGAGCTAATTGGACCTTTATTATATGGGGACTTTATAATGGATTATTTTTGATGATAGAGGAATTAGCGCCAAAGCTAAGGGCTCCGAAATTGCTGAAGCATTTATATACAGTAGTAGTCGTGTGCGTGGGATTTGTGATTTTTAGAGCGGATACTCTTTCACAGGGCTTTGAAATAATCAAAAATATGTTTACAGGATTTAATGTAAACTCACACACTCTCAGCGTATTCCTTGAACAGTTGACGCCACTGTTCATAGTAACTCTAATTATCGGGGCGATATTCTCATTCCCAATCACTAAGTCTTTGAAAGCTAAATTACAGAGAAGCTCAAGCTGTGTGGCTGTCAGTGTTGTTTCAATATATATTATAAGTATTTTTTTGCTTGGAATATGTATTTTAAGCCTTGCGTCAGGAACATATAACCCGTTTATTTATTTCAGATTTTAAAATCAGAGGATAGACAATGAACAGTAAAATAATAAAACTCTTTTATATTTGTTTGTTTATACTTATTTGCATTGCTCCGTTGGCTCTTATCAAGCTTTTCGGTATGCAAGACAGTGCTGAAAACAAAACTAAAATGCCTGTGCCCGAAATCGTTGATACAGACGGCTTGAACACAAAATATCTTTCTGAACTTGGAGCGTGGTTCGAAGAAAATTTTGCTTTCAGAAACGAGCTTGTTTCCCTGAATGGAAGGCTTATGTCCGATATATTCGGCGTTTCTCCTGAGGATAAGATAATCGTCGGAAAAGACGGTTGGCTTTACGCTACCGTCACGCTTGACGATTATCTTGGAAGAAATGTTTTCAGCGAAAGAAAGCTTAACAATATAGCTCATAATTTGTATTTGATCCAAAAAAGAGTTGAGTCCGGAAACAGAAGGTTTGTATTTACATCTCCTGTAAACAAAAATACAATATACGGCGATAATATGCCGTATTATTATAAACCATACGGTAACAGCTCTAATTTAGATAATCTTAAAAATAAGCTAATCGAAAAAAATGTAAACTATGTTGATCTTAAAGAACTGTTCAAGCAACAGGATGAGACTCTGTACTTAAAAAGAGATTCCCACTGGAACGGCGAAGGTGCACTTTTGTCCTATAACAGTATTATGGATGAGCTTAATCATCCCCACAATACATATGCTACCGGAGAGAAATCTGTTAACAGAAGCTATATAGGGGATCTTTCAAAGATGATATATCCCGAGCTGGCTAAAGGTGAAGAAAATCAAAGCTATTTACCTATCTTTTCTTATGAGTACATAGGTGAAGGAAAAAGCGTAGAGGATTTTTCCGTTACAACCGCAAGCGCAAGCGGAAGCGGCTCGCTGCTTATGTACAGAGATTCGTTTTCAAATACGCTTATTCCTCTGATGGCGGGGGAATTTGCTTACGCACATTTCACAAAGTATGTTCCATATTTTCTTGAGCGGGATCTTGAGCTTTACGACCCGGAAACGGTTGTAATAGAGCTTGTAGAGCGAAACTTGATAAATCTTGCCAAACAGGCGCCTGTTTTAGAATCGCCGCTCCTTGACAATTTTAAGGTCACATCAAGCGCAGACAGCAGTTCTGAGATCAAATGTCAGCTAATGAACGGAATGTATCTTATATCCGGAAAAGCTGACGAAAAATATGTAGATGATAACTGTGAGATATATCTAAGGCTTACCGATGTCAACGGTAAAGTGAAAACATATAATACATTTAATATTTCATATGATGATACTGATTTTGGATTTGAGGCATACATCAGGCAGGAGAATATGCCAAAGGGTGAGCTTAAGGCTGAGATTATAATTAAAAACGGTAAAGACCTTTTATCAATAAAGTCTGTAAACAAGAGGTTTAAAGATGATAACGGTATAACAAAGTATTCTGATACTGATTCGTATTCGGGAAATATATCAATAAAGCTAAACAGCGAAAATGAGTTTAAAAAGCTTGGAAGTGTCGATAAAGGCGAGCCGTTGTTCATATATAATAAGACCGGTAAAGATATTACAAATATCTGCATAAAAAAATCCGGAGAAACCGAATGGAGAAAATATATTTTTAACAAGGGTGAAAAAATAGCAAAAAATGAAAAGGCTGAGATTTATGCAGGGTTTGGTCGTGAAAGCAAAAGCACATACGACATAAAGTTTGTTTTTTCAGATTCTGATCAAAAGGTATTATACGATACCGAGATATTTGATATGGGAAGCATAAGTGTCTTTGACGCAAATGATTATTTGTATTCTGAATATTTGAGTATCAGTAATGCACAGTATTTAAACACCGATCAACAGCAGAAGAAAAAGTGGCAGGATGCTGTAAATCAGCAGAAGGAGCAATTAGAAGAACAGGAAAGACTTGATGCGGAGAGGAAAGCCGAGGAAGATAGGCTTCGTGAGGAAAAAGAGCGACAGGAGGCTGAAAGGCTTTTACTTGAGCAGCAACAAGCACAGCAGGAGACTTCACAGCCGACCGATTACAGCAATGCAATTACTCCTTCAACCGAGCCGCAGACACAGCCTACAATTACCGCAGAAGCACCTCCCGAAACTGTTCAGACGACCACTTCAGGAGAGTCTAATCAGCGCGTTGACGGGTGTATTGATCCCGATGATTTTGCCGGACTGTTTGAACCTAAGGATTGATTAATATGGTAGTGAAAGGAATACTACAATATAGGTAAAACAAAAAGAGCTATCAGACCTCAAAAATCTGATAGCTCTTTACTTTTACGGTTATTCAAATAATGTTGTCATTTTGTTGCCATGAAGGGCATCAAATCGGCAAAAAGCCTCATTTTACTAGCTTTTTCGGGCTTCCGCAATCATTCCAATCGACGAGGACTAAACAATTATGTTTAAAGATTATTTCCTGTCGTATTCGTGGTGATTTTGATTATTTGATATATCCATATTATCCTGCCTATATTGACTAATGTTATCAGTTTGTTATCAGAGTTGATAACAGGAGTCGTTGCGCTGTGGATATGTCATCAATGATGCCATATATTATTATTAGCGATTTTGCTTAGAATCATATCGCTATTATAGATTATCCTACTTGATTTATCCAGTCTCGTATATTGGTTCCAATTCTTTCTATGTCTCTCCTGCCCAATTCTCCGCTATGCATTATTACATTTCGGGACCGTTCAATTGTTTGAAAAATTTGTCTTGCCCAATCAATCGAAACAATATGTACTTCAAACAAATCATAATTCTGACTCATTATTGAAGCTAAATCTCCGAATTCTGTATAGTTAATCATCGAATCTCCACGGGGAGTATGCCACCGGATTTTTTCCTCTTCTCGTTTTCTACTTTCGGCAGTTTTTCTGATTTTTTCGGAGACACATTCTTCCCACCAATTTTCCCCTTTATACTCTAATAAAACTTTTACTATAAATTGTCTAACTGTATTCTCAAAAGCGGCAATCGCCGTATATACAGTTGCCATTAGTTTTGCTGCATTTACATTATCATCATCAAGTAAATCCAAGGATAGACAATCTACATATTCTTTAGCCAGCATTTCAGAAGATGAATGTTTGCTAACTACCGGAGTCTTTTCTAATGCAATTTTGGTTAATTCACCGCGCATAACATATGCGTACAATTTATCATCCATTACATCACCTACATTAAATGCTTTTTAAGACTTTGAAATATCGCATCATACACAGCCATATTAGTGGTCTCAGGCAAATGAATTTGGATATTATAGTGTAAGTTCATTCTGTCAGAAGAATTGGGATATGCTTCAGCGGTTTGCTCTCGTGACGCATCAACGGTTGATGTGGCAGCAGTAACTGTATCATTTGTAGTTGTATTAGCTTGCATCGAAACAGAAGAGTTCCAATCAGCAATATCGCATAATGCTTTAAAAGTATTAGACATCAATTGAATTATATTATCGCTTTTTTGCCCCTGTGTTAATGTCTTGAGTTTTCCTTTTACTTCATCAATGGTTAGCTTATACGCATCTTTTCTTAAAGCGAATAAATCTTCATAAGCTTCTTGAATTCCAATAGCTAAAACCTTGCCTGTTTCGGCTTGATCTAATAATTGGTGATATCTTGAAGTTGGGGAACTGTTTTCATCAAGCAACCCCAATGCTTTAAAAAGGCCAATATATAATCTATCATTCGAACTTTTGAAACCTAAATCTTCTAAAAACCTATTTGTAAATCTTTCTGGTGCTTTTGCACTAACAACAGAGTTTATAATGCTCTGTAAATTCTTGGTTGTTTGTAAGTATGCGTTTGTAAGTGCCATTTATTTTAATCCTTTCTAAAATTATTTTCTTGGTCCTAAAAACTTGTCCCCATTCAAATGAATCATGTGATCCGGCATATCCGCAATCCAAACCTCTGTTTCCCAAGCAAGAGTTTCGGAAAACTTCTTAAAAGTCTTAAAATCAAGAAACGCATTACACATATTTTACCTGCTGTAACGCCTTCTGTCATTTCTTCAATTTCTTTAATTCTCTTGGGCTCCATAGGCCCGACGGAAGTAGCAGACTCGATAAAATACAGCCAATTCTTTTCTTCGGAGTAAAGGATTACATCTGGCATTTTATCGTGAAGTGTAATTGTAAATCCGAGTTTCTGCAGCTTCTCAACATTCTTGACCAAATCCTTTTCTGTGGTATCTCCTACATAAAGGCACTCGGTATTAGGTGCAAATCGAGGTGCAAACTCCTCTATGATAGCCTTTTGCAATTGATTATGCTTTCCGGGTGAAAAAGTAAAGTCCTCATCATTAATCCGCACAGGCATTTTTCTCATTGTGCGCTTAGACGCATATAGATCAATCAAGGTTTCATGAGATTTGAGAAATTTCTGCTTTTCTGCTTCCCAACGTCCAGTTCCAAAGCAACAAATAAGTATGAGCATTTCATCTGTTAGACGATAACGATAGTTTGGACTATTGGTTGCTTTTCCGTTGTCCTCAATAATTGCAGCATTTCGAAAATGGTGCATAGCTTGTTTTCGGAAAGTCTCTCGGCTATTTTCCGCATAGACAACACCATAGTTTTCCTTTGTATACGCAATAACATCGTGAATACGAATCCAACTATTTACGGCGCTCGACCATTCATCATTTCTTTTATATCTGCCATAGCTAAAAGAACATAACAGCACAAATCTGCCTGCTGTTTAGCTTGCACTTTCAATTCTTTCAGTATCTCTCTTGCTTCCTCGATTTTGCTCATAAATGAAACTCCTTAAAATTTGGTCGCATCCTGATTCTGTCATATCACGAGATTTTATCAACGCTTTTCCCATTTGCTCTATGCTTTCCAAAGGCGGCACAGGCATAGAATTTATCTCCGTCGAATTGACTTGAGTGGAACCGTTTAGAATCCTATAATAACAGTCATAAAGGGTTGAATTAAACAATACATATAACCCATAAACGATCCGCTCCGGCGATTTGGCAAGCGGGTTGGCAATCGCCTCGATGCGCTGTAACCGATCTTCGTCGGATAGTATCTCGTCCAGCCGGACAAAACGAAAACCCAGACCGTTCTTATCATAGGCTACTTGCTGTTCAAATTGCGAGAAACCCGCCCGTATCAAATCATCATGGCATTGCGGATGGACGGGGCGGCATAAGTGAGAAATTTACTTCCTCCGTTCGCGTCAAAAGACTCAATTGCATTTAAGAGGTCGATGCAGCCCTCCTGCTCCAGATCGTCCCGGTCAATGGCAAGCTCCGTCTCTGCCAGTGTCATACTCTGATACAGCTCATTTGCCGTTTTTCGGATGAAGCCGAGATTGTTTTCCAGCAGGAGATCGCGGGCGGCATCGTCCCCTTTCTGTGCGCGGAGGCAGAGCTGCTCATTGCTCATGCTCTGCATGGTCTTTCTCCTGCCGGGCTTTTGCGTTCTCCATTGTCTCACGGATAAACTCTGTCAATGACTGCCCGAATTTATCCAATGACTCTGGCGTGGTGCCATCCATGATAGCGGTCATTCCGAGAACGGCTCAGTAATCCCCTCCGGCGTGATCTGCGCCCTTTCTACGTCTTGCCCCTTTGTCATCTCTGAAAACATCTTCTGCGCGATCTGGCTGGTCATTTTCTGAGCCGCACTTAAATCGTTTCCGATTTCCTGTTTCACTTCTTTCAC
>CANQNK010000028.1 GCA_947625195.1 uncultured Clostridia bacterium
CTCATTCAGATTAACCAATGTAATATTGGTATTTGAGAATGCAGATTGACCGATAGTATTAAGTGTTCTCGGCAAAATTAAATCACCTGATAATGAAGTACCGCTAAATGCCTCCTTATCTATGGTTTCAAGCCCCTCAGAAAATTCAATACTTGTTAGCCCTGCTTTTTCAAAAGCAAACTTTCCAATACTTTTAACTGACGAAGGAAGTGAAAGCTTAGATAGATTCGGATATGCAGACGGTTGAGAATATTCACGCTGTCCAAATGCCGAACTGGCAATTGATGTTATACCTTTTTCTACGACTACCTCTTTTATTTCATTTCTAAATAGATAATAACCCCACTGATCAACAGGCGTATAGCTTTTAGCCATATCCCCTGTGCCTGAAATTGTCAACACTCCCGTTGCTTCATCAAAGCTCCAGGTTGCGTTTTCACCACAATTGCCGGAGGTCGAAGTGGTTTCTGCAAAAACAGGTATAGCAGCAGCGCCCGCGGCCAAAGCAGTGGCAGTAACAAAAGTCAGTAATTTCTTAAACATAGTCATCACATCACCTTAAAACAAATTGATAATATGATTTTATATGCCCGCAGTGAGGAAGTCAATATACTTTCGACAAACGCAGATATATCGCCCTAAGCGCAGTTAGCGCACAAAAAAAGAGCCTAAAAAGGCTCGAATTTTGTAGAAACTGCACAATTACTTAACCGGCACAGGAATAGTGATCTCAACCGTAAAGGTATTATTCTGATAATCTGTAACAAACAGGCCATTATATTTTTCGATAGCGGTGCTTACGATAGACAGGCCAATTCCCTTATGATTTTTCTTAGTAGAAACGAATCTGCCGTTTTTAGAGACTGGATCGTCGGCGCACGAATTTCGTATATTGACAATGACGAATCCGTTTACCTGTCTCATAGAGAAGTCGATACATCGCTGATTGACATCTGTCAAAGTGCAGGCTTCAATGGCGTTATCCCAGAGGTTAGCGAAAATAGCGGTGATATCAAGATCATCAATAAAGTCTAGGCTCAGATCCTCAACGTCTGTTTCGACCCGAATATTCTCTCTTTCCGCAACAGAAATTTTCTGACTCATAACGATACTTAGGATTGGGTTAGTGCAGTTAAACCCGACGATAAGTGAATCCATATCCTTCTCAATAATTTTTCGATAGTTATCGGCTTTTTCATGATCTATGTTTGAAAGCTGGCTAAGGGTATAAAGGTGCTTTTTGATATCGTGAATAATTTTTTGTGATTCCTGATAATTTTTGCTTATTTCGGTATAGTTAGAAAGTTGAATTTCGTTTTGCCGTTGCAAAAGCGAAGCCTCATACTTGTATTTATAGGCAGTAGATATTTCATCGAAGAAATAAAACACCAAAAAGTTTATTAAAAGCAGAATCGCCGCAACTACCAGTGTTTGCAAATCCCATTCCCCCAAAGTAAAATGTCCGATAACGATACTTCCCAACGGAACAAAAACTATAACTATGTAATAAATTGCTCTTACAGACGATAAAGTTTTAAATTTACCTTTAAGAATAGCCTGTGCAAGCATAGCTATAAAAAACATCATTATGTCCGAAGCAAATCCGCTGTACACGATAATTCGATTAAAATTTAAGAGCTTACACAGAGCAAAAAGAGAACTCTCCGAAAACATAGCGATAGCATATATCAAAACTGTAACAAATATTCTTTTGCAGATTTTAGCCTTATACATAAATGTGATCAAAAAAATCGGGATCACGTTAGTAGCAATGTTCAGCACTGTCGAATGGTAAATCAGATACAAAAATGAATTTACGACGTAAAAAGCAGCGTAGGCTAAAAAGAAAAGCTTACTGCTTATATGCTTCTTGTCGATAAAAACATCTACAAGAAGGTAAATAGCGTAAATTCTCAAAACGTTCATCACTAAATAAAAAGTTGTTTCCATACATCTTCCTCCTCAAGATAAAAACCAACTTTCCGTAATAAAGTTACACATACTACTGAATTTAATTTCTTATCTGTCTTGAAAGCCTATAAAAGAAATCGCGTTGTTTTCGTTGAGACAACGGCAGCCAGGTGCCGTCCTTCATAATGATGCCGTTATCCTTTGAAACGTTCTGAACGTATTTCATATTTACGATACACGACTTATGAACCAGGTAAAACTGATCTCCTGTTAATTTCTTCTGAATTCCCGATAAATACTCTTTAACAATATATTCGCTGTAAATTGTGCCGACCAGAACACTTTTTTTATTCTTAACGATAAGATAGCAAATCTCGTCAAGCCTCTGCATTATCAATCCTTTATCTGTGAATAAAGATATCGTTTCAGATTGTGAAGCTTTTACGGATGTAATAAAATCATTCATAACCCTAAAAATATCTGCAGTTTCAAACGGCTTTGAAATAAAATCGAAAGCGTGAACTTTATATGCGTTTCTCCAATACTTGCTGTAATTTGTAATATACACGATAGGGACGCTCATATCCGACTCACGAATCATTTTTGCGGTTTCGATTCCGTTTAAAATTTTCATTTCAATGTCAAGAAACAACAAATCAAATTTTTGTGAAGAATGAATCAGAGCATCGCCGTCAGAAAATTTATATATCTTGACTGAAATGTCGTAACTGTAAGCGAACCTATTTATAGCCGATTCAATCTCATCCAAAGCCTTTTCCTCATCATCCGCAACCGCAATTTTAATCATAATTCAAACCTCCGAATACATAACCAAATACATATCTCCTGAAATTTTTTCGCAAATTATGGTTCTTTGCGAAAGGCGATTTATGTAGAATGGTGTATAATTTTAAACGATTTGATAGAATAATGAGAACAGTATAGCACAAGATTTTTTATTTGTAAAGCAGAAATTTTAAGTTTTGTGATTTTATATGCTCATAGTTTGGTTTTGTGCAGTAAAAATCTAAGCTGTTTTGTAAATTTGTGAATTAAAATTTTTACAAATTTTTGCTAAGAAAAAAATATAATTTTGTTTAAAACATAAAGAAAATGCTGTAGCTAAAAAACGTATTTTTGCAACTTTTAACCGTCAAAAACAAATCATTTTTATAAAACTGTTACAATTCTTAGTTTATAAGTCCTTTCGCAAAGAACCATATTTTACGAAAGAAATTTTTTGTTAAAAAAACAAAATAATAAAAAATGCTCCGTCTCTTGTCGTAAGACAAAAAACAGAGCAAAAATAAAAGAAAAAACAGAGCATAACTATCAAGCTAATAAAGCTAAAATTGTTATACTCCGTTTTTTGCTTAAATTATATCAAACTTTTTTCAATCAATCAACTTAAGTGAAACAATTGAAACCTCAGAATTGCCTATATCACCTGTCTTAAGCATTATGCCATATGGTGTACCGTTAAGCATATTTTCAATATTTGCGATAGGTATCGTCACCGTATACGTCCTGTTAAAGTCAGGAGTTATATAAGCTTTCCCTCCAACACCATTAGGACCGACTTTTAGTGTTTTCCGCTCGCTGAGTGCGGCGTCAAACGCCTCAAACTCAAAAGTATCATTAAAATCTACTGATACTTTTTCACCGTTTGAGTCAGTGCGCATTGAATACAATACGCTGTACTCAAACTTAATCTCCAGCTTATTTCTGTTTGAATAAAGGCTTCTGTAATATGTACTGATAGGAGTAGCGTCTCCCGTAAAAGGACCGGCGTGCTCAATTAAGATTATGTCATCACGGGTCTCCGGCGGTACATAAGGTAACGGAGAATATTCTGGAGGAATATTATTAAAAATCGCATCAATAATAATTGTTCCTGTTGCAGTTACAATATTAAACCTTCTGTCAATAAGACCTGAGCCATTGCTATCATCGCCAATTACACCGTTATCCCAGTATGCCGCTGAGATGCTCACTCCTGTCTCTGCCACAACTTCAGTGATTGCTGCATTAAATGCACCTACATATTCTGCAACTTCAGGTATGTTATTTTTAAATATTGCACTGTACTCTCCGATAGATACAGGATATCCGTATTCTGCTATCTTTTTTAGCTGTGAAACCATATAGGGCTTACCATCAGTATTGCTATCAATGTTCCACGTTGCTGTTCCGTTTTCATCTAAAGTGAAATTATAAGGATCAAAATACCCGATACGAAGCATTAACCTATCATTAATATTATCAGAAGGCATATAGAAAATTCCTTCATCAAATCCATATGCTGTTATATCTATATTTGTATTGTACCCGGGTACTATCAGGCAACGGTCATCATTTGCGTCATAACCAGTTCCGCGTACTGCATCTACAAATACCTGATTGAGTTCATTGATATTTGCATATGCGTTTTCAAGCTCATCGCCTGTAAAGGAATTCAATGTGTATTTACCGCTGACCATAACCTCACACATATCTTCAAAGATAAGAGCTTCATTGTAGTTTGTAAACCTGGTTGCTATCTGTGTCCATGCTGCCGAGAACTTTGCTACAACTTTAGCAAATGCGTCACTCTCGTGATCAAGGCTTATATCAATCCATTTACCAGGTACGCCTTCACTACCGTCATTCGCAATACTTGTAATCACATAAAGACCAGTATCAAGTGCATCATCTATTACCTTCTGAACCCTATCAAGGTAATCATCGCTAATATTACCATTTTCATCTATCATATTAAGATAGCTTACAGGAATTCTTACACTCTTAAAGCCTGCTTCCTTTACTGTCTGGAACAACGCTTCTGTTACAACAGGGTTACCCCATGCTGTTTCATCAACATCACCTTGAACATCTACAGCATCGAGTTCGCAACCCAGTGCAAAACATGGCTGGAGTTCTGTGTTTACTTCGCTTGCTGTTTTACCGGAAACATTAAGCGCTTTGCCTTCGTGGTTGTCATAAATGTGAATCTCCTTGACTGTACACAGATCATAACAAGCTATAAACGCATTTGTGCCGCTGGGAAGCTCTGTAGTGTAGGTATATGTTCCCGTTACATCTACATATGGCCAGTTTGCAACAATCGGCTCCCAGCTGGTATTCAAAAGCTCTGCCTGAATATACTCATTCGGCGCCGTATCATACGTTACTGTTACATCGACTGTCGGATTTACAAAACCACTTGTTGAGAACTGTGATACCTGAATGTTCCACTGATTTGTCGTTACATATGCCGAGCCTTCTGTAACCTTCATTTCTCCGACCGGTTCTTCTGATCCATCAGGAAGCTTTTCCCATTCACCGACAATGGTTACTTCCTCACCAGGTATTTCACCCTGTACATACTCGATCGACTCAAGCGTTACAGTTGTGTCTCCTACTCCACCGAGCTGAAGATTGATTCCCTGTACCGGGTCTACAGTACTAAGTTGGCTTTCAATCGCTGCAATCGGTACAGTAGCCGTATAAATCTCAGTTGTGTTCAAATCCTCTGCCGTAAGTACCGGTTCAGTAACGTTAACTCCGTTCGGTCCTACAGACGTCTTGTCCCAACCGAGCCACTGCGAGTCAAACACAAGAAACTGAAAAGTGTCATTATAATCAATAGTCACTGTCTCTCCTGTGTCGGGATCTTCGTACGTACCGTTCGGATCAAACTTATCGTACTTGTAGCTGATCTTAAACGCAGTGTTTCCGTAATAATTGGACTTTAAATACGTTCCGATGTATGCCGCGTTTCCGGTATACGTACCTGCTCCTTCCAATGCCAACGCGCTTATCATCGATGTAAACGCTGTTACTGATATTGCCATAGCTGCTGCAATTGCTGTTAATTTTTTTGCTAGTTTCATATAAACCTCCTTGATCTTTTTGTTTAATTGATATATCCTGTACGAAAAAGCAGCATGCCTCATAAAAGACCTGCCGCTTTTCCGTATGTGTAACATTATCTGGAAGATGTCTTGTTTACTTGTTTCTCTTCTTTAACGCTACTAAGCCTATTGCTGCCGCTGCCAGGAATGCCGACAGTCCTACTGCTGCCTGTGCTCCTGTGTTTACAGGCT
Source organism: uncultured Clostridia bacterium (assembly GCA_947625195.1). Classification (GTDB taxonomy): domain Bacteria; phylum Bacillota; class Clostridia; order Oscillospirales; family Ruminococcaceae; genus UMGS1601. The sequence goes on from CANQNK010000028.1 coordinate 5,997, forward strand.
TATCTGTCGCAGATGTGCCTGTGCCGTTTGCTCCACCGTTGTTGCTATTGTTGTTGCCGCCATTGTTGCCGTTGTTGCTGTTGTTGTTATTGTTATTATCTGCCGGCTTTTCTGTCGGCTTTTCTGTCGGCTTAGCTGTCGAACCACCATCTGAAGGTGCCTTTGTTGCATCGCCACCGTCCGAAGGTTCCT
>CANQNK010000029.1 GCA_947625195.1 uncultured Clostridia bacterium
CGCTTTTCGCAAAGTATCTTACTTTGCGAAAAAGCGTTTTTACTTCTATTCCCTTTTCACAAATACTAAAACGATTTCATACGACTTAGAGAAAAAAGCAACCGTCAGTTGCAAAAGTTCCAATTAAAGTTGGTTGATTTACAAACGGCAATTATGTATAATTAGGTCAAAGGAGGCGGTATCTAATCTGCCAAAGCTGCGGTATGCCGCTTAACGACGGGCTTTACGGCAAAAACGCCGACGGAAGTCAAAACTCAGAATACTGCAAATACTGCTTTCCTGACGAAAAATTCAGCAGGCAGATGACAATGGAGGAAATGATAGAAAGCTGTATTCCTTTTATGCTTGAAGACGGAGAATGTAAAACCGAGGAGGAAGCAAGAAAGATACTTTTAAATCAGATCCCGAATCTAAAACGCTGGAAAAAATAGTATGGATGAAAAAGGCGCTCCATTCATTTTATGAATGGAACGCTTTTGCTTATCTGAATAAATATTATTTCTTTTTTCTGTTGTTATAGAAAAACATTATGACCGCCACGCCTATAATAATAAAGTATCCTAAAAAGCTGTATGCGTCCGGTATTTGTGCAAACAGTATATAGCCGAGAATGGCCGCAAAGATTATCTGAGAATAATCGTATACGGATATTTCTCTTGCCGGGGCGTAATAATAAGCAGCAGTTATTGAAAACTGCCCGCCCGCAGCAGCAAGACCGGCTCCGAGAAGAGTCAATATCTGAATAAGCGTCATAGGCACAAAGTCGGCAATCAGAAACGGCAATGTTACAAGACAAGAAAATCCCGAGAAAAAGAATACAACAAAAGGTCCCTTAACACCCAAAAGCCCAAGCTTTCTGACAGCCGAATAAGCAGCGCCCGCACCAATTCCGCCTAGCAGTCCGAGAAGCGACGGAATAAGAGCCATATTGCTTAGTGTCGGCTTTATTATAAAAAGACTGCCCCCGAATGCCGCAAATACGCCAAGTGCCTGAACCAAGCTAAGCTTCTCCTTTAAAAATATCGATGAAAACAAAACCGCGAAAAAAGGCGACATTTTATTAAGCATGGACGCATCGCTTAATACCAGGTGATCCACCGCATAGAAATTACACAATATCCCCAGCGTGCCGAAAATTGAACGAATAAGCAAAAAAGGCACGCTTTCCTTAGTTATGCTAACCTTTTCTTTTGAGCGAATCAACAGGATCAGTGCAAAGAAAAACGCTACAAAGTTTCTGAAAAAGCTTTTCTGAACGCTTGGCAGATCTCCGGAAAGCCGCACAAAAGCGTTCATAAATGTAAAACAGAACGCTGATAAAACTATATATAATATTCCCTTGTATTTGGAGTTGATTTCAATTCTCAAAAAATCGCTTCCTTAATATTTTTAACTTATAATAACACTAATACATTCGGTTGTCAAATCACGCATGAAAGCTTTACATAATACTCCTGTTTTCGCAGGTTTTTGACCAGAAAGCTTTCTAAAGCAAAAAAGGGCAGAAAATCCGCCCTCAATTTAAACTCAATATTTGTCACTTAGTTCCCGTTGAACCAAAACCTCCTGCACCTCTCACCGTATCAGAAAGCTCGTCAGCCTCCTCAAAGTCGACTTTCAAAAACGGAGCCACCACCAGCTGTGCTATTCTCTCACCGTGTGAGATAGTCTGCGGCGCGCCTGAATGATTATGCAGAGCGACCATTACTTCTCCCCGATAATCGGCATCAACTACTCCGACCTTATTAGCGGGAGCAAGTCCTCGCTTAGACGCGAGACCGCTCCTTGCGTAGATAAGACCTGCATACCCCTCGGGGATCTCAATAGCAAGTCCCGTGTGCACAAGGACGGTAGCAGCAGGTTCGATAGTAAGATCACTGTCCAGCACCGCATACAAATCGCTTCCTGCTGAATACTCGCTTCCCCTTGTCGGAATTGTTGCCCTTTCATCCAGTTTTTTTATCTTAATCTTTGCCATAGTTGATCCTCGTCATGTGATACTCTTATCGTCTAACTGTACAATATTTTCCCCGGTAAGCGTTTTCTTCACATCAATAAGCCGCTGGTTCTCACTGCCTCTGAACTTGAGGTTCAGATTTTTCCGCTCCTCAATAAATTCACCGTCAACCAAAACGTCTATATAACCGAGCATTTCGTCCGTGTATCCGGTTCTTATCCTGCTTTCGGGATTCATAATGTCCCCGTCTATCGTATAGCCGGAATAGCACCACACGGTTTTCTCTGGAAAACTGTGCTTTACCTTTCGCAAAAGCTTGGTTATTGCCGGCTGATTCTGCGGCTCAAAAGGCTCTCCGCCCAGAATCGAAAACCCCTTGATATAATCGGGCGACATAAGCTTTAAGATCTCGTCCTCCGTCTCACTTGAAAACTCTTTCCCGTAGCCAAAATCCCACGTTTCAGGATTAAAGCATCCCTTACAGTGATGAGTGCAGCCGCTTACAAACAACGATACCCTTACTCCCGGGCCGTTTGCGACATCGCACTTTTTAATCGTACCGTAGTTCATATCTTCACCAAATTTTCTTGTGAATTAAAGATGAAGTACTCTGGACTTAATTTCCTTAGTCTTTCCTACGTTCCAGAAATTCTCACCGAGATAGCCGCAGGTTCTTCTTGTAACATTCATCTTAGCGTGATCCTTGTTGTGACACTGAGGACACTCCCACTCGTTATCATCGTTAATGATGATTTCACCGTCATAGCCGCACTCATGGCAGTAATCCGACTTGGTATTAAACTCCGCATACTGAATGTTATCGTAAATATATTTAACCAGCGTTTCAAGCGCAGGAAGATTATTGCGAAGATTCGGTATCTCAACGTACGAGATAGCTCCTCCCGAAGAAATCTTCTGGAACTGGCTTTCAAACTTAAACTTTTCAAAAGCGTCTATATTCTCTCTTACATCAACGTGATAGGAATTGGTGTAGTAACCCTTGTCGGTAACGTCCTCAATGGTTCCGAAGCGCTCCTTATCTATTCTTGCAAAGCGATAGCAGAGACTTTCTGCCGGCGTTCCGTAAAGCGCAAAGCCGATACCCGTATCAGCCTTCCACTTGTCACAGGTATCCCTCAGCTTGTGCATAAGTCTAAGAGCAAAGTCAAGACCCTCAGGATCTGTCTGCGAAACGCCCTTCATAAGCTTTGTGACCTCGTAAAGTCCTATATATCCAAGCGATATTGAAGAGTATCCGTTCATAAGATACTTGTCGATCTTTTCTCCCTTTTTAAGCCTTGCTATAGCGCCGTACTGCCAGTGGATAGGTGAAACATCGCTCTTTGTTCCCATAAGCGCATTGTGGCGGCACATAAGAGCCTCATAGCAAAGCTCAAGTCGCTCGTCCAAAAGCTCCCAAAACTTGCTCTCGTCTCCCTTTGCTATAATTCCTATCTGCGGAAGATTTATAGAAACTACTCCCTGATTGAATCTTCCCTCAAACTTGTACTCTCCGTTTTCGTCCTTCCAAGGCGCTAAGAACGAACGGCAGCCCATGGGTGAAAATACATTTCCTGCATAATTCTCTCTCATCTTCTTTGCTGAGATATAATCAGGATACATTCTCTTTGCCGAGCACTTTACCGCAAGCTTTGTTAAGTAGTCGTACTTTCCGCCCTTTAAGCAGTTATGTTCATCAAGAACATAGACAAGCTTCGGGAAAGCAGGTGTTATATAAACGCCCTTTTCATTCTTGATACCCTCGTATCTCTGACGGAGGATCTCCTCAATGATCATTGCGTTTTCTTCAATATACTCGTCACCCTCCTCAAGATTTAAAAAGAGGGTCACAAAAGGCGACTGACCGTTTGTTGTCATAAGTGTGTTTATCTGATACTGAATGGTCTGTATGCCAGACTTAAGCTCGCTGTTAAGACGCTCTGCAACCAATGCGTCGATCTTTTCCTGGGAAATACTGTCTCCCACTGCCTCTCTTATCGCCTTTTCAAACTTCTCCTTTGACTTTCTGAGGTACTTTCCGAGATGCTTCAAGTCAACCGACTGTCCGCCGTACTGTGACGACGCAACCGCCGCGATTATCTGCGTTGTTATTGTGCAGGCCACCTGAAAACTCTTTGGAGACTCGATAAGCTTGCCGTGCATAACTGTGCCGTTGTCCAGCATATCCCCGATATTTATAAGACAGCAGTTAAAGATCGGCTGAAGAAAATAATCGGCATCATGAAAATGGAACACTCCCTCCGCATGAGCCTTTGACAGCTTTTCCGGTAGCAAAACTCTGCTTGTGAGGTCGCGTGACACCTCTCCTGCAATGTAATCGCGCTGTGTGGACGCAAGTATAGTGTTCTTGTTGGAGTTTTCCTCCGCAAGCTCTTTATTTTCGTTTCTAATAAGGCTCAGTATGGAATCGTCTGTGGTGTTCGCCTTTCTTACCAACGCCCTCTGATATCGGTAAATAATATACGTTTTTGCAAGGACGTACAAGCCAAACTCCATAAGCTTTTCTTCAATAATATCCTGTATGTCCTCAACGAGCATTCTCTTTCTGTTTTTGCTTTCAATAAATGTGAGAATACTCTCAATTTGCTGAGAAGTTGCTCTTTCCTTCTCCTCTACCTCGGCATTTGCCTTCTGAATCGCAATAACAATTTTGCTGCGGTCAAAATCGACCAAGCTTCCGTCTCTTTTTACAACCTTCATAGCTGCCTCCCTAAAATTTTGTCGTACCAGTGTTCTTCCCTTTTTGAAATTACCTCTTTTATTTTCTGCGGATATCTATTGCTGATACATCCGCATTTTTGGAGACTTACACTAGTATATGTCATTTTTTTGCAAAAAGCAGTTGCATTTGCAACAAAAATATGATAAAATACAATATATAGTGATTGCACATCTATCTAAAACATATATACGGTATACAAAAAATTGTACAGTAAACCTTAAAAAGCCCTATAATACGAGCTTTTGTAACATATACATTAAAAAAGGAGCAATTTATATATGAAAAAAATTTTTGACGGAATCGGCAAAACAGAGCTTATTAAAATGCTCAAATGTTTCGACGCAACCAGCCGCAATTTTAAATCGGGTGAGACCATAATGAGCTATTTTGGTCAAAACGAGCGCATGGGAATTATCATAAGCGGCGAGGCAGAAGTAATAAAATACGACATTGACGGCAACAAAACGATCCTAGAAAGGCTTTCAGACGGCGGGATGTTCGGCAGACTTTTTACCTATCTCTCTGAGGACGGCGAAATCAGCGTTATCTGTACGCAAAGCTGCGATGTTGTTTTCATCGACCGTCAGAGCATTATTAAAAGATGCGAAAACGCCTGCGAATACCACTCTATATTCATAAGCAATCTGCTTGATATACTCTCAGAGCGCTCAATACAGCAGAGCACGCGCATAGACATTCTAAGTCAGCGCACCCTGAAAAGAAAGCTTATTGCGTACTTTACCATGGAGGCAAAAAAACAGGGTAAGCGAAGCTTTACGCTCCCCTTTTCACTTTCGAGTCTTGCCGACTTTCTCTGTGTTGATCGCAGCGCAATGCTGAGAGAAATGAAAAATATGCGCGAAGAAGGAATAATTGCTTCGCACGCAAAGCAGATAAGACTTTTAAAAACCGAGTGATGGCTTTTAGCAAAATGCTTGACAAACCGCAACACTTATGATAAAATATTTTTCGTTGTGTAAATGTGTTTGCGCTTGTGCGCTCTTTATTCATTTACGCTGAATTGCCGACGACCTCGGCAGGAAAATTATGCGGATATGGCGGAATTGGCAGACGCGCTAGATTTAGGTTCTAGTGTTAATTCGTGCAGGTTCAAGTCCTGTTATCCGCACCATGGCGAGTGTTCATAAGGGATTTCACTTTATGAACACTCGATTTTTTTACCTATGTATGAGCAGGCGGGTGCCTGCTCTTTGTTTATGCCGTCTGCCGGTTGGTTGCTCCTCTGTCAAGATTCCGGACAACTTAAAGTGAAAAAAACGTGAAACTGCACAAAAATGGCACTGCATTTATTCCACTGTCTGTTGACAATGAGCCTATGAAAAATGTGGTAGGCTGTCT
>CANQNK010000030.1 GCA_947625195.1 uncultured Clostridia bacterium
GCCTCTGTAGCTCAGTCGGTAGAGCAGGGGACTGAAAATCCCCGTGTCGATGGTTCGATTCCGTCCGGAGGCACCAAAAACCGCTTTTGGTCAAAGCCAGAAGCGGTTTTTTTCTTTTCATTCTGATATTTGATTCATTATATGTCAAAAATCTTACTCCCGTAAGATGATTTTCTTTTGCCCGCTCTTCATATGGCTATACTCCTGCACACCTGACATTGCATCTTACGGACGCGAGTAAATATACTTATTAAATCAGGGCTTTAAGAAGTTAGTTAACCTCTTGACTCTGGTCATATCGTATACTCGTTTACCTGACCGTTTCCCATGAAGAACTCAGCAAACTCTTTCATAGTCATATCCTCAAAATACATTTTCGCCACCCTGCAAATTCCTCCGTGGCATACCACCAGCACCGTTTTTTCTTTATATTTTTCTCTTATATCATCTATCGCACCAAACACTCTGTGAGCAAGCTGTAAAACAGATTCACCTCCGCCAAGGCGCACTCCAAATTCGCACTTGGCCCGCTGAAAGTCGCCGTAAACATCATCAAAAACGGCTCCCTCGTAAGAGCCGTAATTCCACTCGGTAAAGCGCTCGTCAATGATAATTTCCGCACCTATCGACTCATTGGCAAGCCTTGCGGTATCTATCGCTCTTTGCAGCGGTGAGGATATTATGACGTCAATATTTTCGTTTTTTAATTTAAGCCCAAGCTCTATTGCCTGCTGTTTTCCCGTATTCGTAAGCATAGCACTGCTTACTCCGCAAATTCTGTTCTTAATGTTATAATCGGTCAGCCCGTGCCGTGAAAAAATAATCCTCATTGTAAAACACCTTTCAAGATACTATGCTAATTTTTACCAATTATAAATGAAAAACCCCGAAAGATGCTTCCTTCGGAGTTTTTCTATATATGGTGGGGTTAGTTATAAATCCTTTAACACAGTAATTATACCAAATATTTCGACAAACGTGAAATATAAATTCAATATGCCTACATATAAAGTTTAATATGCTATCTAAAAATCGCCGTAGTATTTCAGCTTTTAAAAATTCGCCAAAACATTTGTTTTATTTGTGTCTGAATTTAACCTTCAACCTTCGCTGAATCTCGTGAATGCCTCTGTAGATTTTTTCAAAAACAGCTACCAGCCGTTTCTTAAACGGAGAAAAGCAGTAATAAAACTCTCCCGCATAGGTAACGACCTCTCCGTTAAAGCCCTTTTTAAATTTATAAACACCGTAGTTGGGATGATTTTCGTCCTTATAAAAAGGTATTCCTTGAAAGTCGTAAATAAAGTTATCGTTCTCAAGCGCCCACTTGATCATAGTCCACTGCATAAGATAGTTAGGCATGGTATTTCTGAATTTATTGGAAGACGCTCCATAAACGTAGCAGGTTTTTCCCGCATACTGAGTTGTTATCGCACCCGAAACGGGAACATCCTTTCCGCCGGTTTCCTCGTTATTCACATAGCAGATGAAAAGCCTGCAATGCTCCTCTCCCATAGCGTCAAGCATTTTCTCAAAGTACTCCCTTGGTCTTATTGCAAAGCCGTCACGGACTCCCGTTTCCTGCATAAGCGGATAGAAATCGCCAAGAGCCTCCTTTCCACACGCCTTGCAGACAACTCCCTTTCTTGAAGCCTTTCTGATTCTGTTTCTCCAATCGGGCTTAAAGGTCATCATAACCTCGTCCTCGGTTTTTCCGGCAATGTTCCTGAGCATATAGTTATTTCTTGCCTGAATGGTAGAAAGCTCCGGCGCGTTTTCCGTATAGGTAAAGCCCATACTTTTTATAAGCTCAATTATATCCGTATCCTTTTCCTCGCAACAGGGGTCCCACATAAAATCATAGCATTTGTACTTTTTAGCCAAAACCTTTATTCCGCTGAAAAGATCATCCATTACCGATTTGTTACGCCAGTCGCAGACCGGCCCGTGAGGTGCGTATAAAAACGAACATCCAAACAGCGGAATTTTCCGAACCAAAACAAGACACACACCTGCAATTTTGCCGTCATTATCCCGTGAAATTACTGCGTCCCAGCCCCACTGAGTCTTTACCTTAGGCCAGTTTAACGACTGTAAAAAATTGCCGTTTATGTGACTTTTTGCAAAGTTTTCATATTCTTCGCAAATAGCCTTGTCCGATTTATTTAAAATCTCCAAGTAAATACCACCTTTAAGCACTCAAATCCTTATAATATAATACCACATAAATTTACAAAATGCAACCCGACGCATAAAAAATCAGTAATGCTATAAAACCTACATAGTATTTATAGCAAATAGTCTTATTTGTTGTTGAGTTTGTCTTCACAAATAACTATAACACATTGGAATACTATTTGCTATTATTTTTCTTTTATTGTAACACTTCTATTGTAAACCTACACTCAGCCTGTCGAAAAAAGTCAAGCAAAAGCTTGGCTTTTTCTGATAAATAAAGAGGCTGTGATGAAATGCTGAAAACAAAAAAGAAGAAAGATGTCAGTGCAAAATGACCTGCAAGAATACATGGTACCGCAGGAGCACAACTGAGAAAAATAGACTCAGCGATAGATTTTACACACATTTATGACTCGGTGAAAGAACCGTACTGGCCCGATAACGGCAGACACCGCATTTTTTTGTACGAAATTTTGCTTGCGCTTAAAAATGAACCCCTGATTTGTTGTGAAATCAGGGGTCCTTCGATAAGTTGGAAGGGGACGGCACCAAACCGCCCCTTAATTATCTTTTTTACTGTATCTGAGTGATTATAAGATGGGCAGAAACCGGCTGGGTTCCTGATGCAAGAGGTGTTATTGTAAGAGCCGTCGAGTTCCCGGTAGGATTTCTCACGGTGAGAGTAGAATTTGCTGATGTAGTAGCAACGATGGCCATACCTATTATCTGAGAAGTTCCCGTTGCGCGGCCTACAACAGTGTAATCAAGCTCTGTTCCATTTAATGTGAGAACTAGCTGTCCGGGTTCAGTAACGCTGACTTGAAACAGTACTTGATAAGTTCCTATAGGTCCAAGTGTAAAAGTGCTTGGGCCTGATCTCACAATATCAGTACCACTGTTAGGTCCATTCTCTGGAAAACTTACATCTGTTCCGGCTGCAACTGTTGCTGAGTTATCAGGCGGCATTAGTGCATAAAAGTCCGCAAAACTCAGCACTACTCCCGGTGTACCCTGCAGACCTTGAGGGCCGGCTGGTCCGACTTCACCAGCAATGCCCTGAGGACCGGCTGGTCCGATCTCGCCGGCAGGACCCTGAGGACCGGCTGGTCCGGTTTCACCGGCAGGACCCTGAGGACCGGCAGGACCTGCGAATCCTCTTGGACCTCTAGGTCCGACAGCACCTGCGGGACCTCTTAAGCCTCTATATCCACGCGGACCAATTCTTTCAGATGTGCAAGGGGAGTTATTACATTGGTTTTGATTTTCATTACAGTTTTGTTTATTCATTTTTATCTCCTTTGTTTTTATTGTATAATATGCTTGTTTTGTTAAATTTGTCACATCTATCTACAATTTAGTTGACTAGTGTATAAGTATGTTAAAATGTTGCATTTCTAGCGTAAAATTTAATGTAAATAATACTGCTGATTGCCAAAAATCAGATTTTATGCTATAATAAATATAACAAAGTTTAACAAATGCTTACTTGTCTTGACATACAAACTGATACATATTATGAATGGGTGAAATGTATGAGTAAATAGATGGATATGACGAGCGGAACGCTCGGAGATAAAATATTATAATGCACTGTGCCGCTTGCCTTTACGGGAATATTGCAGCCGCTTTTTAAAGTTGAGGATATTGCCGCAGTTGGACAGTTTTCCGCAAAGACGGCAAAGTGGCTGTCGGCTTTAAATCAAAGCGTTCGCACGAGGTAGTTCCGTTAAAAAGCTGTGCTCTTCTGCCGGGTATTTTTACGGATATAGCGAGTCTTGTGACTCAATGTGCGAACAAGCTTAAGATCCCGGCATATTACGAGAAAACCGTATGATCGCTGCAAAAGTAAAAAAAACAGATTTGGGCAGACAAGTATCAGCACCAATTTTGATGTATGCCCATGCCAAAGAATTGGACGAGCATGGAGACGATCCAAGGCCGGAGGGGTTCCTGCAAAAATGGATAAAGAGTATCATATCCATGTAGGGCCCGTCTGACCGTCATTTGGAGCTGTGCTATGATGGCGAAACGCTGATCGGCTTCCTTTACGGAAAGATCGACCACGAGGATCACAAAGGATTTATCAAGCCGAGCTACGGATACATTATGGAATTCTATGTGAAACCGGAGTATCGCCGCAGAGGCAATGGCAGAACTATGTATCAGCGTTTGGAATGGCTGTTTCTTAATGACGGCGATGATATACATGGTTTCTTCAGGCAGAGTGATGTTCGGAAGTAGATAATCTCCGGCTCTACGGTATGTCCCGCCTATCTGTTCAAATAATGACTTTTTCATGTGTTTATTTTCCTATTTTTATTGCGCTTTAATTTTACAAGAGGCCAGAAATAAATACGAATCTTCCGTTTGCAAATATAACAAAACGCCGCCTTGGAAAAATCCAAGACGGCGTTTTCTGCTTTGGTATCAGAGTAGACACTTTACGGCAAATCCGCCGCTGAAAAAATAGGTGTTCGTCTGAGTACCGTTTGGTGGAGCTTAGTTGTTCATAAACGAACCTTTCAGCTTTCGGGGTGCTATCCGCAGCCGCTTCAATCTTGCTCAGAAGATCAGTGTCAACGGTCACGGGCTTGTCGCCTGAATTGAAGATCAACGTTACTTTATCGTCATACAGGTATATTGCATTTACAAAAATAGCAATAAGGGTTTTCTGGTGCTTCACGCTGTCGGGGTTGCCTTTCTTCAAGGCGTTCAGAAAGAATTTGACTTCGGGGACAGTCAGCTTGACTTGCTTTGCTTCCTCCATTAGTACCTGAAGCTCAAGCTCTTTCCGTTCGCTTTCAAGCGTCGGTATTTGCTCGTAAAGCGTTTTGCGTATCACGTCGCTGTCACATTCCATAATAGCGGACATCAGGTTGTTTTTCTTTCGCTCGTTATCCTTCAGCTGCTTGTTCAGGTGCTTCAGGGTCGCCGTGTCTCGTTCGCTCTCAGAAATCGCCACGACTTCCCGCGCTATGCGGTCTATGTTCTCAGCCGTCAGGAGCTTGCGGCATTCATCAACGACAAGCTTTTCAATGAAGTCTTTTCGGACGTTCTTTTTGTTGCAGAGCTTCTTTTTTCGGTTGTTGCAAATGTAGTAATTATGTACCGCTCCAGTGTGTGACGTACCGCCGTAACCTGTCATCATTTCTTTGCAATGCCCGCAGAAAAGCTTTGTTGTAAGTAAATACTCTTCTTTTGCCCTTGCTCTGGCGGGGGCTTTTCTGTTCTTTTCCATAATCTCCTGAACCTTGTAAAAGAGATCGTCGTCAATTATGCGGGGCATACCGTCAGGAATTTCAGTGTCTTTGTAGGTATAAACGCCGATATAACGCTTGTTTTGAAGCATTTTCCGCAGAGAGTTCTTGTTGAAAGCTGATCCTCTTGAGGTCACAACGTGCCGTTCGTTCATCATCGTTATTATCTCCGCGACAGTCTTTCCGCCGGCATACATCTCGAATATTTCACGGACTACGGGCGCGGTGTTTTCGTCAATCTGGAAGTGCTTTGTTTCATCAACCTTGAA
>CANQNK010000031.1 GCA_947625195.1 uncultured Clostridia bacterium
CAGCATTTCTGGCAGCGGCGGCAATCGGTCTTGTAGCGCTTAAGAAGAGAAACAGATAAGATATTTCCGCATAAGTTGTATATGAAAAAGCGGCAGGCTTCTTTGTGAAGTTTGCCGCTTTTTCGGTGTGTTAAAGCTACAATAACACTCAAACAGCTACGTGATAGCAGCTGCTCAAACACATTTTCCATTTTAATTTTTACACCAACTTACATTGTGAAAATAAAAAACACTCACAGCTTTGTGAGTGTGGTAGTAACAAATCATACGTTTTTGCCGTACTGTATCAGATCCTTTATAACCTCTCCTGCGATTATAAGACCTGCAACTGACGGCACAAAAGCGTTGCTTGCAGGTACCTGTCTGCGGTGGGAGGGTTTTTCAATCGTTTCGCTGTATTGTGAAACGCCGGCAGTAGCGATTGGGGGTTCCTTTGAGTAAACTACCTTAAGTTTTTTTATTCCTCTGCGTTTAAGTTCGTAACGCATAACCTTAGCAAGAGGGCATACCGAGGTTTTATATATGTCCGTAACCTCAAAGGCTGTTGGATCGACTTTATTACCGGCACCCATTGAGCTGATTATAGGAACTTTTGCATTGTCGGCGTTCTCTGCCAAAGCAAGCTTTCCGGTGACCGTGTCTATTGCATCTACGATGTAATCATATTCAGTAAAGTCAAACTGCCCGGCTGTTTCGGTAGTAAAAAAGGTTTTATAGGTGCGTACTTTTACATAAGGATTGATCTCGGAAATGCGACTTGCTGCAACATCAACCTTAAATTCTCCCACGGTTTTGAGTGTCGCAAAAATCTGACGGTTGATATTTGTCAGACAAACTTTGTCGTTGTCTATCAAATCGATCGCTCCGATGCCGGAACGCACAAGGGCTTCTACAGCATATCCGCCCACTCCGCCGACTCCGAAAACGGCCACACGTGAAGCTGCAAGCTTATCCATTGCTTCCTTGCCAAACATTAGCTCTGTTCTTGAAAACTGCTTAAGCATAACTGTTCCTTCTCTTCGTAAATTGCGGACCGCCATTTTTAGACAGTCCGCAAATTTTAGAATAACAGATTTTTCAGTGTGTGTCAAGTTTTAGGGGCGAATATTTTGTTTATTATCACTCAACAACATCAGCTCTGTTGATCCTTAGGCCTATAACGAATATGCATATCAGGCAAAGTATAAGACAGGTTAGTATTGAGTAAATTAGATTGTTATAAGTCATTACTTCGCTTTCAATAAGAGCTGAGATTTTGTCTTTAAAAATAATCACAACAGCAGATGATATTGCTGTACAAATAAAAAGTCTGGTTGCAAAAAGAAGCGTTATGCGGCTCTTTTTTTGACCGACTATAAGCTGATGAGTGTAAGATCTTTCATTTTGGTTGAAACTTAAAATGTTGTTCGCCAAAAATCCTACTGTTGAAAGCAAAAGCACCAAAAAACCGATCATAAGATTTCCGGACATCTTGTCAAAGTCATCCGAAAGCTTCTCGCGCCAATCAAAATAATTCTTTGATTCAATCGCAGAAATTTCATCAAGACTTTTGGAAAGTATCGTATCACTTATTCCGTCCTTAGCGGTGATAAAAGCATTATTGGTGTTTGATTTATTAAGACCGGATGAGGGAAGAATGTTGTTCTTGTCGTAACACATAAAAAAGGCATCGCTAGTCAAATCTCCCAGCATATAATAGATATTGTCATCATTAAGGCTTCCCGAGACATAAAAATCCGTTCCGCTTACATTATATGTTTTTCCTATATCAAAGGCTTTTGAAAGAATATTTGAAACCAGACAGGGAACTGCGTTTCCGTAGTCTTTTTTAGTGTCGATCATTTCGCCTTTATAGGAAAGATCGAGATCGTTAAAAACATTTTCTGAAAAGCTTCCTATATAAGTATTCTGATCTTCATATGAACCCGTGTAAAAGCCTGCGGTGAAAATACTTTTTACATTTTCATTTTCAGTTACATCCTCTACAACACTGTCGTTTATTTCGGAGAGTTTAGCCGTAAGTGAATTATCGTTGTAGTCTTTTGCGAAAAAACCCACAGACGTAATAAAGCTTCCTGAAAGCTCAAAGCACACCGAAAAGCATACTATTGCAAATACCAATTCAAGAACGATCAGGATTACCGCAAGCAGGTTAGATTTTACGTCTTCTTTTAATTGCCACAAAAATTTCATTTGCTGTCCTCCGATATACGGCCATCCGATATGTATACTATACGTTCACACATGTCCGCAATACGTTTGTCGTGAGTAACAATGATTACTGTGGTGCCGCCTTTGTTAAGCTTATTTAACAAAGACATTATTTCATCGGCGGTTTTTCGATCGAGAGCTGCCGTCGGCTCGTCGGCCAGTATTACCTCGGGTGAATTTACTATCGCTCGTGCGATGGCTGCACGCTGCTTTTGTCCGCCGGAAATTTTACTTATCTTCTTTCGCGTAAGCTCTTTGATCCCCGCACTTTCAATAGCCTTTTTTGCAAGACCTTTCATCTTGAAATATCCGACTTCTTTAGAAAAGGCGAGGGGATACATAACATTTGTTAAAACGCTTTTGTCCTCAACAAGTCCGTAATTTTGCAAAATAAAACCAAACTTTTTGTTTCTTAACGCATAAATCTCTTTAGATTTATATTCGTTTATATTTTTGTTATCAAGAATGTATTCTCCGTCGGTCGCTTTGTCAAGACAGCCGATGATGTTTAAAAGCGTCGATTTTCCAGATCCTGAAACTCCCATTATCGCCAGCATTTCACCATTGTTTATAATAAGATCAACACCGTCTAGAGCCCTTGTTGGCTGAGAAGATTTTTTATTGTAGATTTTAACAATGTTTTTTAGACTGATCATGTTTATTCCCCCTTAATCACACAACCGGAGATTTTCTTACTGCGGATATAGCCGCAGGTATGCACGCCAGAACCGATACCGTCACAAATACAGCGCTTGTTATAATAAGACAGCTTTCTCTGAATTCATACTTTTGGTTTATCCTGTGAAATGCATTCATCACAGGCATTGACATCATAGCTGATATAATGAGCGCAAGCAAAATTACTGCCAGCATACTAATAAGATTAAACATAAATATGTTTTTTCTGCTGCTTCCGTATACTCTGAACAGCTTATATGTACCTACATTTTTCCGACAGATAAACAAAACTATCATCACTGCGTTAAGCACACAGAAAGCACCCGATATGGCACACTCAAGCAAAGCCTGATTATTAAATTCTTTTACGCTGTCTTTATAGTAATACTCATACGAGCTTCTTAACTTATCAGGAGATACTCCGATAAGTTTTGCAAAATCGTTCTTTTGTTTTTCAGTTATTTTTTCGGAAAATACTATATAATCTAAATCTATTCTAATGATAGCCGGGTATATTTTATCTTTATAAACAGTTTGACCTACATCTCGGAAAGTTGTATTAGGAGGAGGGTCAATAAGAACATATTTATTGTCTACTGGCTTGTCGTGATAACCGGGATTGTAATTAAAATCTTCTCCATTTTTTATATCAAGATCAAGGGGGTCGTTCATACATTCAAGCAGAAAATCATAAGGAACTAAAAAGCGCTCCCGATAAGGATTGTATACTTCTTCATAAACAAAACCTTCTTTTGGTCTTATAAGTCCTACTATTTTAAGCTTGTGACCGAAGCAGTCAAGAGTATCGCCGACCTTTACCGCCCAGCCCTCCGGCGCTAGAGCTACATTTTTATGTTCAGATAGATCTTTTTCTGTAATATCCCTGCCGTCAATGACATCATATTCATATCGTAAAGAAAATTCAAAAGCTTCATACTTGTCTTGTTCAGACTTTGAAAAAAGCGGATGAACATTAACTTCAACAAAATCCGTACCGGGTAGTTTTTTATCGTTAAGCTTTGAATATTTTAAAAATGACATAATATTAGTAGATGAAGTCGCTTTGGGTAATGTTAATTTAAAATACCCATTATAAAAATCATCGTTCAACAAAAACGAATTGGCTTGGTCATCAAGTACATACAAATCATTATAATATCTGTTTTCCAATGCTGTAGACTCCAGATGTTCGCTAGCGACCTTAGTTGTTACAAAAAAGAGGGTAAAGAAGGATATGATAAGCGAAACAAGCACAACTGC
>CANQNK010000032.1 GCA_947625195.1 uncultured Clostridia bacterium
GCCACCCGCTTTTTTCGAGTGCTTGACTATTATATCACACTTCCTTTTACCTTGTCAAGTACTTTTTTGAGTTTTTTTTAAAAATTTTTTTAAGTCCCAAAAAAGTGAAAAGTGTCGGAAAAACCGGCACTTTAAGACTTGATGTTATGCAAGCACTACTGCTTTTTCACTGCGGATTTTATTGCAGTGAATAAATTAGGCGCTTTTCCGTACATCAAAATTCCCGTCTTATAAATCTTCGCAGAAAGAAATCCTATTCCAAGTGTTGACAGTATCAGGGTCACAACGGATACTATAATTTCTATCGGTGCAACATCACCCATAGTTATCCTTATAAACATAGACATAGGAGATGTCAACGGTATATATGAAGCCGCTATCGACAACGCAGAATCGGTAGCACCGCTGTTCATTGAATACATAGCTAATATAAACGTAATTATAAATATCCACATTACCGGAGAGATAGCGGCATTCAGATCTTCTATTTTTGAAACAAGCGAGCCTGCCGCTCCGAACAGAAATGCGTACATAAAAAATCCCAGTATAAAAAACAGCAGCATAAACAGGATAATTGAAATAGGCATATTGAATATCGAATTTATGACTTCGTTATCCTGCCATTCTCCCTTGTTTATGTTAAACAGCAAAAACGCCGAGCCGAATATTACCGCTATCTGTATCAGTCCCGCGCAGCCTACTCCCAAAATTTTTCCGAACATAAGATTTTTTGTCTTCGCACTTGTTATCAGAAGCTCCATTGCGCGGGTGCTCTTTTCCTGTGCAACACTTGATGCGACAAACTGACCGTACAAAATTATCGCGATATACAGAGCAAATACAAAAATGTATGTAAACAAATAAGATTCGCTTTGGTTCTTACCTGTCTGTACAATATCCGACTCTATACTAGTGGACATTATTTCCTCTGCCTTATCGGGAGAAAGCCCCAGTTCTGTCATTTTGGAATACATAAGCTTTGTCTGCATCATTTCATCAAGCATCTGGGAATTGACATCGTATAGTCCCATATTGTTAACTATATATTTATATGATGTCTCACTTTCAATCAGAACCGCAAAATCACATTCTTCATTTAAAACCATTTCTTTTAACTCGGATTCATCAGCATCTTCAAAAGCTATTTCGTTATCCGGAAACATTTCCCCTAAAATCGAGTTCATATAACTTTGTTCCTCTTGTGAAACCCCTGAAAAAACCACTTTACTCTTATCATTTTCCGTACTTTCGTCTCCAGAAAACAATCCCTTTATCTGCGGGAAGAAAATGACTCCTGCAATAACAATAACTAATGCTGCGGTAAGACCTATGTACGCTTTATTTTTTAAGTACGCTCTGATTTCAAACTTAAAGACCGTAAAAAACTGTTTCATTTTATATTCTCCTTATCTTACGTTCTTACTTGTGTATTGAACGAATATATCGCTGAGCGACGGCTCATAGACCCTGATGCTGTCTATATTAAATCCGCCTGAAGAAAGCTCGCTTAAAAGCTGATTCTTTTTGTCCTCAGATTCAATGCGCACTCTTACCGTATTTCCGTCAAGCTCGCATTGCTCCTTAAGGTACCCGGATATCTTTGAAGCGTCCTCAGATTCTACCAATATAAGCGTTCTGTCATAGCTTCTTTTTATTTCGTCAATATGTCCAGAAAGCACTATTTCTCCGCCACTCAATATGGCGATATTATCGCAAAACTCCTCTATGTAATTCATCTGATGTGATGAAAACAAAACGATCTTGCCCTGTGCGATAATCTCCTTGATAACGTCCTTTAAAAGCATTGCGTTGACCGGATCAAGTCCGGAGAATGGCTCGTCAAGCACAACAATATCGGGGTCTGATATAAGAGCGGCAATAAGCTGTATCTTCTGCTGGTTTCCCTTGGAAAGCGTATCAAGCTTTTTGTCTTTGTACTCACTCATAGACAGACGCTCAAGCCACTTGTCCGCCGCAGCCGAAGCTTCCTTTTTAGAAAGCCCTCTAAGCTGCCCAAAATACGAAAGCTGCTCTGCTATCACCCTTTTGGGATAAAGACCTCTTTCCTCCGGCAGATAGCCGAACTTGATCTTGCTTCTTTCAATAGGCTCACCGTCAAGCAGAACTTCACCAACGTCGGCCTCAAACACTCCCATAAGTATTCTTATAGAAGTGGTTTTGCCTGCGCCGTTTCTTCCCAAAAGTCCAAACGCATTTCCGCTTTCAGCCGTAAAGCTTATTCCCTTTAAAACGTGGTTGTCACCAAAACTTTTTTGAATGTTTTTAAATTCAAGCTTCATTGTCTCACTTCCAAATTATTTAATTCTAATAAATACAGTATAACAGACATAACATAAAAAGTAAATATATTTTTGATAATTATACCTACCCCAGATAATTATTTACAAGCAGCTTTATAAACGCATGATAGCGTTAATTTTGTAACCGTATAAACATCAAGCCGTTCAAAAATTAAAGTCCCCTTTGAGAACCAATTCAAAAGGGACTTATACGAAGAATTTTTACCTGCTGCTATCTGATTTCTATTTGCCTTGACTGTGATTTCTCATTTGCCTTTTTGGGAAGCGTGAGCTTTAACACTCCGTTATTATAGGACGCGTCTATCGCGCTTTCATCGACGTTGGAGATATCAAAGCTTCTGCAATATGAGCCATAGCTTCTCTCCCTGCGTATATACTCGCCGCCGGAGTTTTCCTGATCGTTTTCATATTTCCTTTCCGCGCAAAGACTAAGCGTACTTCCATCAACGCTTATTTTGATGTCCTCCTTTTCAAAGCCCGGCATTTCACACTCAAGCAAAAACTTATCACCCTCGTCTTTGATATCGGTGCGGCAGTGAGTTACCGGCGAAAAGCTTCTGAAGAAATCCCTTTCAAAATCTCTTATGGGATTCCAGATATCGTTTCTTTCAAACGGTGTAATTCCAAACATACAATGACCTCCTTTTAATATACTATTATATTTATATTTTTTTCGCCGATTATTCGTGAGGATTAGTTTTTGCATAAAAAAACCGCCGCGATGACTTCGCGGCGGTGATGGAGGCGCCACCCGGATTTGAACCGGGGATCAAGGTGTTGCAGACCTACGCCTTACCACTTGGCTATAGCGCCTTAATATAATGTATATGTAAATATGAAAAATATATTCGTATTGGTGCCTCCGGACGGAATCGAACCATCGACACGGGGATTTTCAGTCCCCTGCTCTACCGACTGAGCTACAGAGGC
>CANQNK010000033.1 GCA_947625195.1 uncultured Clostridia bacterium
AATACATTGTCTCCAAGAACAAGGCACACACTGTCTGAACCGATAAAATCAGCGCCAAGAATAAAAGCGTCGGCCAGCCCTCTGGGCTTGTCCTGTACCTTGTATTCTATCTGCACACCTATCCTGCTTCCGTCTCCCAAAAGCTTCTCATAATTTCCTATGTCATCAGGTGTTGATATAAGCAGTATTTCCTTTATATTCGCAAGCAAAAGCACCGATAACGGATAATATATAAGCGGCTTATCGTATATCGGCAAAAGCTGCTTGGATACCGCTATTGTATTCGGATACAGTCTTGTCCCTTTTCCTCCTGCAAGTATTATACCCTTCACTTTTGTTCCTCCAGACGCTCTCTTATCGCTTCAAACTTTTCCAATGCGTGCTCTATACAAATGTCCATATTGTAATATTTAAATTCCGCCAAGCGCCCGCACAACACAATATTGCCATATTGCTCCGCTTCTTTTACATATTTGGCATATATCTCGCTGCTCTCCTCTGTTACAACCGGATAATATGGAATATTGCCTGTCTCAGCGCTTTTATCGTACCACATAGGGTATTCTGTCGCTACGACGCTGCCGCTTACACTCTTATCACTATACATTAGCTTACGATATTCAGTGCTGCGAGTTTTGCCATTTGCCTGAGGAAAAGAAATTATCTCAGCAGGAAGCACGCTGTCGTTGTTAAAATACTCGTAACGAATCTCAAGTGACCTATAAGGAAGGCTACCGTATTTGTAGCTGAATAACTCATCAATTGGTCCGGTGAACACCAACAGATCAACCTTTTTTCCATCATACATTACCGTGTGAGTTTCATTATCAAACTGTATATGTTCAAGCGCATCGGTATTCAGACTAACATCTATATTCTGATGATCAAGCATATTTTTAAATATCTCTGTAAATCCATTTACCGGCAGATACTGAAAATCCTTATTCAAGTACCGTTCGTCATAATTCATTGCCATCGGAACCCGGTCAAGAACGTATTTGTCGATTTCGTCAACACCTATGCCCCACATCTTTGAAGTATAGGTTTTGAAAGCTTTTTCAAAAAGAAGTGTGCCAAATTCGCTTATCTCTTTGTCTTCATGATCAACAAGCTCCAAAACCGGCACTCTATCCCGCCCGTAAAAAGCAGCACGCAGCTTATTTATAAGGCTTTCAGATGCTTTTGCTCCAAGCAACTGCTGAACCGACTCAAAGTTAAACGGCAGCCGTATATATTCTCCGTCCAGATAGCTTAAAAGCTTTGTGCAGTGCGGAAAGAGTTCTCCGTACTGCTTTAAAAACTCAATGATAAAATATTTATTTGTGTTCAGAAAATGCGGTCCGTATTTTTGGATAAGTATTCCGTTTTCATCATACTCATCATACATATTTCCGCCGATGTGCGGACGCTTTTCAATTACTTCAACCCTTCTATTGCACTCCTCAGCTATTTTTCTGGCTAAAATACTTCCTGAAAAGCCTGTTCCGACTACAATAATTCTGCCCATGTTATTCCTCATTTCATAAGTTCTCTTTTACCCACTTTGCTGTCTTTAAAATACTTTCCTTAAAGTCTGCTTTGCATTCAAAGCCTGTGTCGTTGTAAAGGGCGTCAAGGTCAAATTTTGAATAATCAGTATATGTATTATCGTTATATGCACCAAAATTAAGTATCGCTTCAGGAAAAATTATGTCCCTTACTTTAATAAGTATTTCCTTGAATGTTGGAATTACCCTTGACCCTATATAATACTGCTTACCGTTTATTCCTTTATTTCCAACCTCTATCAGTCCTTCTACAGCATCATCAATATATATCCAGTCATATTTGTTATTTCCTTCTATAAGGTTTAGCGATTCTCCTGACATTAGTTTGCTTATGAAAAAATTCGCCGTCCTTTTTGAAAAATCTCCAACTCCAAATACATTTGTGAAAGCAGTTGAATTAAACTTCATTACATCCTTTAACATAACCTGACAAATGTTTCTTGCACACATTTTACATATACCGTAAACACTTGCATTAGTAACAGTATTATCAAGTAATGATTGTGACATCAGATATTCCTGATTCGTTCCCGCAAACACAAACTTTTTACATCCAAGTGATTTTGCAAGCTTTGCGCTGTTGATAGACATAGTGATATTTTCTTTTTGAATCTCTATATCTTTATATGCCGCAGAGGAAATACCTCCCCACGCAAGATGATAAAAAACATCTATTTCTTCGCTTGCATCTATCTGTCTTGCAATCATTTCCCAATCGTTTAAATCCCCTACTATCGGAATTATGTTCGGAGATTTAAATAGCATCGACTTCTCCTGATCACTGTATACAATCGCATAAACAAGATTATCTTCAGAGAGCACTTTTGTCAGCGCCCCGCCAATAAATCCTCCCGCTCCGGTTACTACTACCTTTTTCATTATCCGTTTTCCTCCACAGTAAAATTCACATCACTATCATTAAGACAAACAGCCTTGCGGTCTCCCTCTGACATAATAAAATCTTTTTCACCCCAGTCAATTGCTATTTCCGGGTCGTCCCATCGAATAGTACGAACAAGTCCACCATCATAATAGTCATCAAATTTATACAACACACTTGTGTCGTTCTCCAGTGTAATAAATGCATGTCCAAAGCCATTCGGAATCAAAATTTGCTTGTTGTTCTCCGCCGATAACTCATGGCTCAGCCATTGCTTGTATGTAGGTGAATTCTTTCTTAAATCCACTACAAAATCCAAAATCGAACCATGCAACACCCGTACCAGCTTGGTCTGAGGATGTGGATTATTCTGAAAATGTATACCTCGCAATGTACCCTTTTTTGCGTTATACGCCTGATAATCCAGCACAAAATCATATGGTATTCCGATATTTTTATAGTCCCGAGCCGAGTACATTTCACCACTATGTCCTCTATTATCAATAAAAACAACAGGTTCAATTATCTTTACTCCAGGAAGCTCAAGCTCCGTTATTTTTAAGTTAGCCATTTTTATTCTCCTTTCACCTCTTCGACAAGTTCAGCCTGTCTTAATATAGCCTTGTAATTTTCTTCTCTTTGTTCTTCGTCACTTACACATTTTAAAAACTTTTCTATCGACTTTTTAAATGTATCGTCTGCCGATAGCTTTACGGTTTCCGTTTCGTTTCCCACTGTCACCTC